>NZ_QIBZ01000007.1 GCF_003725955.1 Slackia isoflavoniconvertens
GCGATCGACCGAGATTGGAGCCATATCGACCTGGGAAGACGCAGGACGGGCGTTTGCACGCCCGTCCTGCTAACTGCGAAAACGCCGGTTACGGCACGAGTGTTCGGCTAACAATGAAAATCAACCTTTACGCCGGTTGCCGAGCAGCGCCGACCCCTGAGCGATCAAAGCGTTTTGAGAATCGCCAAACCGCGCACAAGGGCCCGACTCGCGGCAATCGGCTCTACGCTCACGCCCTAGGGCGTCCTTCCGTAAAACCAAAAGCCGGCACCCCCGTTAACATGCTATACGCTCTGAGCATTGAATACATGGGGGGGGGCTTGCAATTAACCAGCGCTTCCTAAAGCGCGTTTCTTGCCGCGTCAAGCACAATGCCGATAAGAATATCACTCTCGCTCACCGTGAAGCCGTCAAGATTCGCAAGGTCCATGACCGCACCCAGAATCACAAGGCCCGCCGGAAAAATACCCGCCCGCTTGGGCTGGATGCCTGCAACCTTCATGCGTTCGGCGAGCGGCAACGCCCACATGCGCTTAGCCACTTCGTCGAATTCAGTGCGCGTCACGCGAGTACCATGAACCTTCGATGAGTCATAGGGCACCAAAGCGTCTCGCACGGCCACCACACTCGTGGGCGTCCCCGCAACCGCAACAAGACGGTCGCACAAATTGCGCGTTTCGAAAAACGGCGCGAGAGTCTCGTGCGCCCATGCCGAAGCCGCAGCAAGCTCGCCTTTCGTCGGCGGGTCACCGGCCAAGAATCGCTCCGTCATGCGACGGCAGCCGATGTTGAAAGAATGCGATGCTCGCACCGCAACATCAGGCACAAGGTCGCCAGCCGATCCATTCGCTCGACCAAATACCATCTCGGTCGAACCGCCACCGATATCGGCAAACAGCAAATCCTCATTGCGAAAATCATTCGACGCACCCAAAAACGACAGCGCCGCCTCACGCTCGCCCGGAATCACCGACAGTTCAACGCCGACTTCACGCAGACGCGACACGAATACTCCCGAATTGCGCGCATCGCGACTCGCGCTCGTGGCAAGAGCGACCACGCGATCGACCGCACATGCATCAATAACCTTGCGGTACTCAGCGACCTGGGCAACCGTGCGATCGATTGCCTCAGGCAAAAGTTCGCCTGAAGCATCGACCCCTTCGCCCAAATTCGTGATGGCGCTTTGGCGAGCCACCTGCCGCGTGCCCGAAGCATCCACGTCCGCAACGAGCAAACGGCTCGTTACTGTTCCGATATCGATTGCAGCGACCCTCATGCGACGCACCTTTCTGCTCGCTCTTCCATCTTGCTTTCATTGTAAAGAAAGAGCCGGGGAATTTCCCCGGCTCGAATCGTGCTTTATTGAGCGTCGCTATACCCGAAAAGAGGGTCGAGCACGCCCGAGTACCATGTGTCGGGCGTTTTCACGCTCGCGGAATCGATTTGAGAATGCACCGTATCAGGCGTCGACGACGTTTCGTCTTCAGAAAGGCCAACCACAACGCCAGCGGTCTCGCCCTTCGACACCCAACCAAGCTGCTCGCGCGCAACATCTTCGATGCCCTCGTCGGTCGAAAGCCGATCGATGTCGCTTTGGATAGCTGCGTTGCGCTCGCTGAGCAGGGCGTATTCCGCCTCAAGCTTGTCTTGCGTGCGCAAACCCACGTAATACTGCTGCGCCATAGGATACAAGAACCAAAGAGCCGCGGCGATGCAAATCAAAATGCCGAGCGCATAGACCCAAATCGGTGCGCTCAAATGGGCTTTTGTCTGCGACGCGCGACTTGTGGCAGCCGCGCCTCGGCCGCCACGAGCACTGCGTCCCTCGCTCGAACCGCCAAGGTCGTTGAAAGCTCGCTTATGATTACGACCCATCTCGCCCTTGTAGACCGCCGCCCGACTGCCCGCTTGCGCAGGAGCGCCAGCGTCGCCTCCAAATTGGCGATTGAAAAGCTTCTCGGCTTTGGCCTTGGCCTTCGACTTCTGACGGCGCTCCTTTTTCGAAAGGCGCGAACCATACGACGTCTCGTCCTCGTCATTCTCGATATCATCGGGATCGAATACCTCGACCGCAGCACGGGGCTGCGCCGATGCGCCACGCGAGTTGCGCGACTCGTCCGAACGAGAGGAGCGGCGCGAATTCAAGCGGGCCGAACCGTCGCCGAAGAGCTGCTCGTCAAGATCGTCGAATGCCGAAAAAGCACCCAAATCGAAGCCGGACGGCCTCGACGCCTTTCGGTCCGATGCCGAGCGCGAGGAGCGAGCCGGACGCGAACTCACGCGCGAATTCGCCGCGAACGATGCTTCGCGGTCATCGTAGGGAGTCGGCTCAACGATAGGCTGGATACGTCCAGAGCGCGTGACTTTCGAGAATCGGGCACGTTCGCCGCGGGCGAAACGGTCGCTTGAAAACGAATCGAGCGATTGGGAATAATCGAGCCCGCGAGCGGAAGAGGTTTCGCCAACAGCATGAGAGCCGACACGACCCGATGAGGCATAGACGTCGCGACCGCGCATGGATGCGCTTTCGTCATATCGAGCAGCACGCGACTCAACAACATCTCGCGACGCACGCGAAGATGCGCGGTTCGAGCCGTCAAATGAAATGATATTGCTGCTGTTGCGCGACATAAAAAAATGAGGCCCCTTGCATCGTGATGTGTTTGAAGTGGATGTAATGCTGTGAGCTAGTTTCCGTTCATGATACCACGCAGACGGCAGGCGCGGCATCCAATCGACCACGCGCATGCTTATTTTCACGAACAGAAAACAAGCCCAGGTTATCGCGCTGTATCCTCCCTCAACGCAAAAGGGCCAGGGAGCAATCCCCTGGCCCTAGCGCATCACTTCTGCGCAACGAAAACGTTCGAGTTAGATAACCGAAATCGTACCCGTCGCAATGCACACGATGCTGATCACGAAGAACGCGACAATAGCGGCGGCAACCACCTTGTCGAGCGTTTTCGGCAGGAACGCCTCGTTACGCTCTTTCTGGCCATACCAGTACAAAACAATGCCCGGCGCAAACAGAATGGTCGTGATCATGAGACCCGTAAGGCCGCCCGCGTAAATCAGGAAGATCGAGTAGAAGAAGCCGACGATGCCAATACCGCGGTAGAACGCTAGTTTGCCGCCCGTAACGCCTTCGAACCCGTCCTTCTTAAACGCACACACGAGCAAGAACATCGAACTGAAGAAGTACGGAATCAAAATCATCGAAACCGACACGCCATAGAAGAACTGGTACGTTTGCTCAGAGAACAAAATGATGATGAGGAACGCCTGAACGATGAGGCAGGTCACCGTAAGGGTGACGATAGGGGCGCCCTTGCGATTTTCCTTCGCGAAGACTTTCGGGAACACGCCCTGCTTCGCAGCCTCGTGAGGACATTCGGAAGAGATGATGGTGTAGCCCAGCATGGCACCCAGAAGAGACAGGGCAACGCCCAAATTCACAAGTGCCGCGCCCCACGGTCCAACGACGGCCTCGAGCACGCCCGCCATCGACGGGTTGGGAAGCTCTGCAAGCTCAGCGCGAGGCATAACGCCCATGGACAGAATGGAAACCAGCAGGTAGATGCACAGAATGCCAATGAATGCGGTGACGGTTGCGCGGCCTACGTCTTTGCTGTATTTCGCGCGACCGGAAATGGCGACAGCACCCTCGATGCCCAAGAAGATCCAGATGCTCACGCCCACGGTGCCAACAACCTGATCCCACAAGCTCGGTCCATCGGGCTCGCCCCAGAAGTTGTCCATGAAGATTTCCGGGTCGAAGTGCATGCTGAACAGGATTGCGACGATCGCAACGAACAGCGGAACCAGCTTGGCGATAGTCGTGATGATGTTGACGCTCGCAGCCTCTTTCACGCCGCGGCTCACCAAAAGCCAGCAAATCCAAACCACGATGGATGCGCCGATGACCGAAGGAAGGTTATTACCCTCTCCGAACAGGGGAACGAAGTACGAGATGGACGCGAACAGAAGCGTGGTGTAGGAAACGGTGGCAAGCAGCGCCGAAATCCAGTAGCCATAGGCCGAAATGAAGCCCATGAACTCGCCCCAACCTGCGCGAGCATACGAATAGATGCCGCCCACCAATTCAGATTTATATTTGCTCAGTGCGTAGAAGCACATCATGAGCGAGAAAACGCCGATGCCGCATACGACCCAGCCGATGAGCACGGCACCCGTATTCGCGCCCGCCGCGGCCATATCGCCGGCCATGGTGAAGACGCCACCGCCGATAACGGCGGTAATCACGGCCGCAATAAGATGCGGCAGCGACAGGCCATTGGGATCGTTCACCTGAGATGACGAGCCCCCGTTGGACTTTGCCATAGTATTCCTGCTTTCTTTAGCGACTCGTTGAAACACCGAACACCCCTGCACAGCGTTTCAACATAACTCATTCACTATACCCCACATAGTGCAGGGTTTTCGGACGAATTCGTCCCAAGTTTTCCCGCGGCAACAAGAAAGCCCCAGCAACTGCCAGGGCTTTCGCGATTCACTCTTGCGCAAAGTCGATTCGACGCAAAACTACTTGATGTTGTAGAACGCATCCTTGCCAGCATATGCGCCGGACATGCCGAGTTCTTCCTCGATGCGGATGAGCTGGTTGTATTTAGCGATGCGGTCGCTGCGGCACGGAGCGCCCGTCTTGATTTGGCCGGTATTCATGGCAACGGCCAAATCGGCGATCGTGGTATCTTCGCTCTCGCCAGAGCGGTGGCTCATGACGCACGCGTAACCGGCTTCCTTGGCCATCTCGATAGCCTCGAGCGCCTCGGTAAGGCTGCCAATCTGGTTCACCTTCACCAAAATGGCGTTGGCGACGCCCATCTCGATACCCTTCTTCAGACGCTCGGTGTTCGTGACAAACAAGTCGTCGCCGACAAGCTGCACGCGGTCGCCAATGCGATCGGTAAGAAGTTTCCAACCATCCCAGTCTTCCTCGGCCATGCCGTCTTCGATGGAGATAATGGGGTACTTATCGACGAGCTTCTCCCAGTAATCGACCATTTGCTCGCTCGTGTACTCAACGCCTTCGCCTGCGAGGCAATACATGCCGCGCTCAGCGTCGTAGTATTCCGTGGAAGCAGGGTCCATGGCAAACATGATGTCGCTGCCCAGCTTGTAGCCCGCGGCCTCGCATGCCTGAACGATGTATTTCAGAGGCTCTTCATTAGTCTTCAGGTTGGGAGCGAAACCGCCCTCGTCACCCACGCCGCCACCGAGGCCAGCTTCATGCAAAACCTTTTTCAACGTGTGATAAATCTCGGCGCACCAACGCAGGCCCTCGGCGAACGACTCAGCGCCAACAGGCATAATCATGAACTCCTGGAAGTCAACGTTGTTGTCGGCATGCACGCCGCCGTTGAGAATGTTCATCATGGGCGTCGGCAGCACATGGGCGTTTGCGCCGCCAACGTAGCGATACAGCGGCAGCTCGCTCGACTGGGCAGCGGCACGTGCGCAAGCGAGAGAAGCACCCAAAACGGCGTTCGCGCCCAGGTTGCCCTTGTTCGGAGTACCGTCGACGTCAATCATTTCGGCGTCGATAGCACGCTGGTCGCGAGCGTCCATGCCGATAATCGCTTCGGCAATTTCCTCATTCACATGGGCGACGGCCTTCTGAACGCCCTTGCCAAGGTAGCGGTCCTTATCGCCGTCACGCAGCTCAACAGCCTCGAATGCGCCAGTAGATGCGCCAGACGGAACGATCGCGCGTGCGAACGAACCGTCGTCGAGGGTAACCTCGACCTCAACCGTGGGGTTGCCGCGGGAATCGAGAACCTCTCGGCCGTAGACGTCGAAGATGATGCTCATGAAGTTTCCTCCTATGATGAACGAACCGGGGCCTACAAGCCCCGCCCTAACAGCGAAATTGTATACCACACACGAAAGGGCGATGCGGCAAACGGCGCAACTTAGCCGGCAAAGGGGCTCGAGCAACGGAGACTGGCGTACGAAGCATCGTCCAAAGGCGCTTTTTGACCCCTTGCAAACAGTCTCCTTTACAAGAGAACGCCCATAAAAATGCAGAAGACGGAAAAAGCCGCGACTAAAGCGACCGAACGCGGCCCCACGCGCTGCTCGCCGTGCAAGCATGTACGAACTCCGAGCGCACCATAACATCGAGCCTCCATGGCACATGCCAATACGCTCGCATGGCGAAACAATCCCACGAGCATCGCAACGAAAGCCCTACCCCGCTGCACTATCTTGTTCACAAGGCCACCATCGTCGAAATGCGCACACCGCGAACGTTGCGCCTGGCACACGGTCACATATTCGTCAAAACACGCCGGAATGAAGCGAAGAGCGAGCGAGAACGTCGTCGAAATATCGTCAACAGGAACCCCAAGATTCCGAAGAGGGCTCATCAAGCCCGAAAATGCGCGGGTGAACTGCGCGCTGTCATACGCGAGGGAGACCGAAAGCGCAGCCAAAGCAAGAACGATGATGCGTGCTGCATAGAAAAGCCCAGCACCAATGCCATGGGGAATTTGGGCGATGACGGTACACGCGAGAATGAATGCAAGCGGAGCTATGCATGCGCCCATATTGCGCAACGAAATACGAAAATACAGAAGCACCGCGACCAAGAGCAGAACAAATACGCCCAATCCCACCCACGTTGCCACGAAAAATAGCGAAACCGAATACGCAAATAAGCCCACAAGGGCGAAGCGAGCGTCAAGCGGAGTCGAATTATGTTGTGCGGACATGAGCATGCCGCAAGTATAAAAGAGGAAGGCCGAAGCCCTCCTCTTGAAATGCGTATTCCATTGTTTTCGCCCCGAGAAAGCCCGAGCAAGAATCGAGAGAACCTACTCCCCTGCCTTATTGGCATTGCGCTGCGAGACTTCCTTGGCCATTTCAGCCGCTTTGTCGCCAACTTCTTTCGCGGTGTCCATGAGCTTATCGCTTACAGCTTTCGCGTCATCCAACGCCTTCTCGGTCGCATTCTTCGCCTCGTCGATAAGGCCCGGAATATTTTCGCGCGCCTGGTCGGTCAACGCCTGGCGCTTTTCGCGAGCGCTTGCAACGACGCTTGGGGCCTGTTCTTGAGCGGTATCAATCATTTTGTCGGTCGCAGCTTTCATATCGCCCGCTAATTCCTGCGCGGCATCGATTGCGCTATTGAGGATTTTTCCAAACTCAGACATGAGATGCCTCCTTGCAATAGGTTCCCCTCGTCTTTATATGGTAACGCAAAAACGCCGCCCCGAAGGACGGCGTTTGTTTTGCTATATTCCCGTTGAAAAGCGAGTTATTCGGCTTTTTCCTCGGTAGCAGCTTCAGCCTCGACGGCTTCTTCAGCCTTGGGCTCTTCGACGGTCTCTTCGGCCTTGGCCTCTTCAACCTTCTTCGGAGCAGCCTTAACAGCTTCGGCCTTCTTCTCAGCCTTCTTCACGGGCTCGGTCACGAGCTCCATGATAACCATGCTAGCGTTGTCGCCCTTGCGGGTGCCAAGCTTCATGATGCGAGTGTAGCCACCCTGGCGGTCGGCCCACATGCCCTGCTGAACCTTCTCAAAGATCTCGCGAACGAGCTCTTTGTCGCCGAGAGCGGCGATAGCGAGACGGCGAGAATGCAGGTCGCCACGCTTGGCCCAGGTGATGATGCGGTCGACGTCGGGACGAATCTCCTTAGCGCGGGCTTCAATGGTCTTAATGCGATCATTGGTGAACAGCGCCTGCACCAGGGACTTCTTCATGGCCTTAGTATGGCTGGCATCGGTGCCCAGCTTGCGGCCCTTCTTGTAATGCCTCATCGTGTAGTCTCCTAGTTATTGCTTCAAGTTGAGGTCCATAGAGATCAGCTTGTCCTTGACCTCTTCGATGGACTTCGCGCCAAAGTTGCGGATGTTGAGCAGGTCGTTCTCGGAGAACTCGACCAGCTGACGCACCGAATGGATGCCTGCGCGCTTCAAGCAGTTGTAAGAGCGGACGGAAAGGTCCAAATCCTCAATCTGCTTGTCGAGCTCGGCGTTGGCCTCCTGGCCCTCCGGTGCGAAGATGGACGGAATCTCGCCCTCTTCCTCGTCGACAATATCAGCCAGCGAAAGGAAGGCACCCATGTACTGGTCGATGATGTTCGACGCACGACACACCGCTTCGTTAGGAGCGATGGAGCCATCAGTCTCAACTTCGAGAACCAGCTTGTCGAAGTCGGTGCGCTGACCCACACGCGTGTCGCTCACTGCGAGAGTGCAACGACGCACGGGAGAGAACAAGCTGTCGACGTGGATAATGCCAATGGGGTCCTCGGTGCGCTTGTTGCGCTCAGCCGAGACGTACCCACGGCCCACGCCAATGCGGATGCTCATGTTCAGCGTGCCGCCATCGGCAACGGTGCAAATGACGTGCTCGGGGTTAATGAGCGTGAACTCGGCGGGAACCTTCACATCGGCGCCGGTTACCGTGCACGGGCCCTCGACCGAAATGGTGGCCGTGGCTTCCGTGTAGTCCTCAGAGAGGGCCGAGAAAACAAGGCCCTTCACGTTGAGGACGATATCGGTGACGTCTTCGATGACGCCTTCAGCGGTCGTGAACTCATGCTGAACGCCTTCGATCTGGATAGCCGTGGCTTTGGCTCCGTCCAGCGACGACAGCAGAACGCGACGCATGCAGTTACCCAGCGTGTATCCGAAACCACGCTCAAGCGGCTCGACGATGAAGCGGGCGACGGTGTCGTTCACTTCTTCGGTAGTAACGGTTGGCCTCATGAACTCTGCCATAGTTTGTAAGCCTCCTTAAGCCGCGGTTAATTACTTCGAGTAGAGCTCGACGATAAGCTGCTCGTTGATGTCCAAATCGATCTGGTCGCGGTTGGGGAGAGACAGCACGTTGCCCTGAAGCTTCTCGATGTCAACCTCGAGCCATGCAGGAACCTGCATACGCTCATTGGAAACGAGAGCGCTCTTGATAACGAGCATCTCCTTGGCCTTGTCGGCCACAGCAACGACATCGCCGGGGCGAACGCGGTAAGACGGAATGTCGACGCGCTTGCCGTTAACGGTGATATGACCATGGGAAACGGTCTGACGGGCTTCCTTGCGGGTGCGAGCAAAGCCCAGACGGAACACGACGTTGTCGAGACGCGACTCAAGGATGCGCATCAGGTTCTCGCCGGTGATGCCGGGCTGACGCTTAGCCTTGTTGAAGTAGCCGCGGAACTGCTTCTCCAGAACGCCATAGATGAACTTGGCCTTCTGCTTCTCGCGCAGCTGCATGCCGTACTCAGATTCCTTACGGCGACGCTTGGGCTGGCGAATGGATTCCTTCTTAGAGCTGTAGCCGAGCACGACCGGATCAATACCGAGCTGGCGGCAGCGCTTAAGAACCGGAGTTCTGTTGATTGCCATAGTGATTCGATCCTCTCTTAATTAGCAGCGGCGACGCTTGCAGGGGCGGCAGCCGTTGTGCGGGATGGGCGTGCAATCCTGAATGCTAGAGACCTCGAGGCCAGCAGCCTGCAGGGAGCGGATGGCGGTCTCGCGACCAGAGCCGGGGCCCTTCACGAAGACGGCGACCTTTTTCAGGCCATGCTCCATAGCGGTTTTGGCAGCCTGCTCGGCAGCCATCTGCGCAGCAAACGGGGTGGACTTACGAGAGCCCTTGAAGCCCACGGTGCCAGCAGAATTCCAGGAAATCACGTTGCCCTGAGGGTCAGTGATGGAAACGATGGTGTTGTTGAAAGTGCTCTTGATGTGAGCCTGTCCCACCGCAATGTTCTTGCGCTCGGAGCGCTTGATGCGGGTGCGAACGTTCTTTTTAGCCATGTGTCAAACCCCTACTTCTTCTTGCCGCCGATTTGCTTACGCGGGCCCTTGCGGGTGCGAGCATTGGTGTGGGTACGCTGGCCACGAACGGGCAGACCCTTGCGGTGACGGAGGCCACGGTAGCAGCCAATCTCCATCAGACGCTTGATGTTCTGCGAAACCTCGCGGTGCAGGTCACCTTCGACGGTGAGGTTCTTGTCGATGTATTCGCGGATCTTCTGCAGATCGTCTTCGGAGATATCCTTGACACGGATGTCAGGGTTAACGCCGGTCTCTGCAATGATCTTCTTGGCGGTCGTGTTGCCGATGCCGTAAATGTAGGTCAAACCGATCTCGATGCGCTTCTCGCGAGGGAGGTCGACGCCGAAAAGACGAGCCATGGTATATCTTCCTCTCTCTTTTTAGCCCTGGCGCTGCTTGTGACGAGGGTTCTCGCAAATGACGAGGACCTTGCCATGACGCCTAATGATCTTGCACTTGTCGCACATCTTCTTGACCGAAGGACGGACCTTCATGCTTGTCTCCTTTGAATGTGCGGCTTCCCTTCGGCTGACGGATTTGCCTCTGGGGAACCATTTACTCTTCACTCTATGAAACACGCCCAGCCGCAGGCGATGTTTTCACTTTTTGCGCCCCGAAGGGCATGCGCTTGAGAGCGCACTAAAGCACCCTGCCGGCTCACTTGCGCGATATGGCGGGTGCAACGTACCGCTTATTTAAAGCGATAGGTGATACGGCCACGGCTCAGGTCGTAAATCGAAAGCTCGACCGTGACTTTGTCGCCGGGCAGAATCTTGATGTAATGCATGCGCATCTTGCCAGAGATATGAGCGAGAATCTCATGGCCGTTCTCGAGCTCGACTTTGAACATTGCGTTCGGGAGAGCCTCCAGAACGGTGCCCTCAAGTTCGATGACGTCTTCTTTAGCCAAGAATCTTCCTCTTCCCAAACTCTGTCGATTACGCTGTGCGCACTGCAAACGCAGCGACCGAATACTTTACCAGAGGTAAGGCAGAATCGCACGTATATTGATTAAGCTTTCACGAGGACACCACAACCCATGGCGCCTTCGCGTCGCACGTTGTGCATATTACCACGTTTTTCCCGTCTCCTTAGAACGTTCACCTGCGTTTTTCGTCTTTTTGTGAAACTTTATTTTAAGGAACTGCATACCGTTTTGGATATTGGTTTCTTATAGGAACCTATACCCTTTTCGGAAGAGTTGCCACAAGACTGAAACGGAGACGCTCGGGCGCGTTGGAAGACTTTAAAAGCCTCGCCCAATACCCCAGTGTTACAATAGAGCCATCGAAGGCGCGCATACCAATGCACGGCAAACTCAAGGGATTGGAGCCGTTATGTCAATGCAATACAAGCGTATTTTCGCTGCTCTCGATGGTGCGAAAACTCAGGAAATGGTCGCCGAACGCGCGATTGAGCTCGCTGCAAGCGAGCATGCCGATTTGGTGTTTGGCCACGTGGTTGATTCCGTGCCCTATGAGGCGGCAGGCACCGACTTTGCCGCACTGGCAATGGACATGAAGAAAAAGCTCGAAGAATCGCTCGGCGATATGCTAGAAGCCGCCCGCAACAACCCCGACATCCCCTCTGTTGGCGTCGTCGTGAAAGCCGGTCGCATTACCGAGACTTTGAACGAGGAGCTCATCCAGCCGTTCGATCCCGATTTGGTCATTTGCGGCGAGCGCGGCCTGAGCAACATCAAGTACGTGTTCGTTGGCAGCGTTTCCACGTACCTCATTCGTAATTTGCGCTGCGACGTCCTTGTTGTAAAACAGGATTAATTCAGTACGAACAACGGGAGCCCCTGCGGCTCCCGTTTCTTTTAGGTAGCTTAGTACCTTTTCGATACTTACTTTCTTTTTATTTAGTACTTAGTTCCTAGAGATTATTTAGGATATTTACAACTTCAAGAAACTAAAACAGACCGTCGACCATCTCGCGGGCACGCTCCCCCGTCGCATGTGCATGAATCGTGCGCGTGCCATCTTCAGACACCTTGAAATCGAGTACGAGGCAGTCGTCGGGTGCGGCCTCTTCGAATTTATCGCCCCATTCTACAAGCGACACGCCATCGCCTTCGGTAATGCCGTAATAGTCGATATCTTCGAGCTCTTCGGGCTCTTCCAAACGATACAAATCGAAGTGATACAGCGGCAAGCGGCCATCGTGGTATTCGCATACCAAATTGAACGTGGGGCTTGTGGGAACTTCGGCAATACCGAGTCCCGCAGCGAAGCCTTGCGTGAAGTGGGTTTTGCCCGCGCCCAAATCTCCCACGAGCAAAATCACATCGCCTGGCTGCACACGCTCAGAAATCGCGCGAGCAAGTTGCTGGGTTTCTTCAACGCTATGGCTTACGTACGGCATGCAAGTCCCTTTCTGAATGCCATCCCGAACGTCGAAAGCGAAGCGTCGGGCAATAAAAAGAAGGTCCCGTTGCCGGGACCTTCCGAACAAGCTCTTCGATTGTACGCGAATTCGACTTACAGCGCGAAGTCTTTCTCGCCCTTGAAGACCGCCAGAGCGTCGGCGACGCTGTAGTCAGCGAGGGTGATGGCGGAAATCGCCTTGGTCAAACGCACGGCCTCGTCGAGGGAGCGCTGGTGAATGTTGCGACCAGTCGCGTTGCCGCAGGCATGGCCAACATGGATCTGATCATGCAGCTGCGTGAGGAACGTTTCGGCGTCGACGGTGGAACCGCCAGCGCACACAAGGCCCGTGCGGCCAGCAGCGGCGGAAGCGACTGCGAGGTTCTCGGCGGAGGTTGCTTCGTCGGTGGCCTTCGGCGGGTTCACCTTCACGAAGTCGGCACCCAGGCACAGCGCGACGCCAGCGGCGCCAGCGATGAGGGCAGGAGCCTTCTCATCGGCAACAGCCTTGCCGCGAGGGTAAATCCACAGAACCACAAGCAAGCCGGCGGCATGGGCCTCGGCGATGAGCTGGCCGGCCTCGGCGAGCATGGTGCTTTCGTATTCAGAACCCAGGTAGATGGTGTAGCCCAAGCCCACCACGTTCACGCCGTTCGCGCGCATATCGAGCACGGCCTCGAGGTCGTGCAACTGCGGGCTGTAGGGATCGTCCTGGGCGGTTTTCACAAGATTGGTCTTCGAATTCATCTTGACCAGGTAGTTGACCTCGGGATAATCGGCAGCATAACGAGCAACGAGGCCGCGCTGGCCGGCGCACACGCCGCACACGCCTTCGCTGGCAATTTTGAACAGATGCTCGGGATCGAGGTCGGCGGGGTCGATGCCTTCGCCGTAGAAGTCGCCATTGAGATGCTCGATCTTCTGGTCGCATGCGAACAGCATCAAACGGCCGGTACCGCGCGTGGCGGCCATATAATTGTCAATGTACGTCTCGCGAGCGTCGGCGCTCACGTCGGCGGGAACCTTCACCTGATCACGGGTGATTTCGGGCATGTCGTTCCTCCTTGTGAAGATACGGTTTGCAAACGTCATCACCGCAGACGGCGCGATGGCCGCTTCGCGTATGACCAATCAAGTTTAGCCGATGCCGCACAGCTTCAAAGCGCTTTCACAGGAACGGCAGCGACATCGCCGCAGACGGCGCGATTTTGAGGGCGGGCGCAATATGCCCGCAGGCAACACTATTCCGCGTATGGAATAACGGGGAATTGCGGCTCGAGGGCACGCTTGAACGCATACGCCTCCACACGTTTGGTAATGCGTTCGACCTCTGCCGCGTCATAGCCGGCAGCAACGAGTTGCTCGACGCTTTTGCCGCGTTCTTTGTAATCGATGAGCAGCTTGTCGAGCTCGGCATAGGTGGTGCCGAGCGAGGTCTCATCTTGCTGGCCGGGAGCGAGCTCGGCACTCGGCGGCTTCACGAGCACATGTTCGGGAATGGGGGCCACCCGTCCCGCCGCTTCAGCGTGAGCATTCACCCAACGTGAAACTGCATACACGTCGGTTTTATACAAGCCGCCAATAGGGGCATAAGCGCCAGCCGTATCGCCATAAAGCGTGGAATAGCCCATCATGGCCTCGCTCTTGTTGCCAGTGTTCACCATGGTCCACCCGTAGAAGTTCGCAAGCGCCATGAGCACAATCATGCGGCATCGAGCCTGGGTGTTCTCACCCGCCGTTGAGCGATCGAAACTCGGGCACAGGTTCGACAACTGACTCTCGAACACCTGATATGCCTCCGCGATGCTTACGCGCTCGGCACGAATACCCAGGTTGCGGGCAAGTTCCTGAGCGTCGACCAAGGAATGTTCGGTGGAATAAGGACCGGGCAGCATATAGCCGTGCACGTTTTCGGCGCCGAAGGCATCCACGCACATGCATGCAACCAGGCTCGAATCGATTCCGCCCGAAAGTCCCAAAACAACGCCGCGGCCTCCAATGCCCTCTACGAATTCTTTCAGGCCCGCAACACAGGCCGTATATTGCTGTTCAGGGTTCATAGCACGCACTTCCTTTCACGTTTTTGAAAGTCTAGCTCAAGGCTGTTTCTAAGGCATTTCGAACAACGCATGACAATAAAATAAAGAAAAGCGGCCGCGCACCTTTGCGCAGCCGCTTGAAATCGAGAAAACAATGGCGGTCTCTCAAATGCCACAAGGGGCGCTCCGCTCGATTCAAAAGGAACCGCTCTAGCCAACCTTCACCCCAGATGATTCCAGCATAACAGGCTTAGGCCTGCTGGAGCGCATGGATGCGATCGCGCAGCCAATTGGCCCAAGCGTCAACGCCCTCACCCTTCGTCGCCGCGATGGGGAAAATAGGTGCCTTCGGATTGAGTTGGGCAACTTCGTCGCGGAAAGCTTTCTCGTCGAAATTGAACACGCTCATGGTGTCGACCTTGTTCAGGATGATGGCCTCGCTCGCCTGGAAAACGCCAGGATACTTCAGCGGCTTGTCGTCGCCTTCTGGCACGGACAAAATCATGACCTTGGCGCCTTCGCCCAAGTCGAAATCGGTGGGACACACGAGATTGCCCACATTTTCGACAATGATGAGGTCGAGGTTGTCCAAGTCGAGCGCATCGACCGCGCGGCGAATCATGTCGCTTTCAAGATGGCACGCGCCACCCGTGTTGATTTGCACCGCAGCAATGCCCTGAGCGCCAATGCGCTTCGCATCGACGTCGCTCGCGATATCGCCTTCGATAACGGCGATGTTGAACTCGTCGCGCAGCGCTTCAATGGTGGCAAGAATGGTAGACGTTTTGCCTGAGCCGGGGCTTGCGAGCAAATCGAGCACGAACACGCGCTTTTCGGCGAACAGTGCGCGGTTCTCCTGCGCAAGGCGATCGTTCTTGTCGAGAATGGGTTGTTTCATATCTATTTGCATGGGATTCCTCCTCTTCTAACGCTGCGCTCAGTGTAGTGCATTTCGTGCGCGATGCGACGCGCGGCGGCACCGCAGCACACCAATGGCATGTATCGCGCGGAAACGGTATTGAAGGCGAGATGAACGATTCGTCAGATGTTTCCCTTGGCTTTCTTTCTGCAATGACCACGCCTGAAATGAGCGCTACAATATCTGAAACTATTTTTGCGGCCGATCGCGGCCGCCCGAGCGAAACGAGGATCGCAATGTACGACGGCGAAGGCCAGCCGGGACGCAACGACGAATGCTGGTGCGGCAGCGGCAAGAAGTACAAGAAGTGCCATTGGCAAACCGATGAACACCTGCAAGAGCTCTATGACAAGGGCTACGAGGTTCCCACGCGCGACATTCTGAAAGGCCCCGCTGACATCGAGGCCATCAAAGCAAGCGCAGCCATCAACGTGGGCGTGCTCGACATGGTAGCCGAGCGCATTGCGCCGGGCGTGTCCACCGAAGAAATCGACCAGTGGATTTACGATTACACCATCGAACATGGCGGCACGCCGGCCGACCTGGGATACGGCGGCTTCCCGAAAAGCGTGTGCACGTCCATCAACGACGTCATTTGCCACGGCATTCCCTGCAAAGAGGACGTGCTGAAAGAGGGCGATATCGTCAATATTGACTGCTCCACCATTCTTGACGGCTATTACAGCGATTCGTCGCGCATGTTCTGCATTGGCGAAGTCTCGCCCGAACGCCGCCGTCTGGTTGAAGAAACCAAGAAGGCCGTGGAAGCGGGCCTTGCCGCCATTAAGCCCTGGGGGCTGTTGGGCGACGTGGGCGCCGCCGTACACGAATACGCCAAATCGCAGGGCTATTCGGTCGTGCGCGAATACGGCGGACACGGCTGCGGCTTTGAATTCCACGAAGACCCGTTCGTGAGCTTCGTGAGCGAGCCAGGCGAAGGCATGGTGCTCGTACCGGGCATGACGTTCACCATCGAGCCCATGGTGAACGCGGGCGCGCCCGACATTGATTCGAGCGACCCGAACGGCTGGACCGTGCGCACTGCCGACGGCAGCGACACGGCCCAATGGGAAGTTCAGGTTTTGATTACCGAAACTGGATATGAGCTTTTGAGCTGGTAATTTCTTCTACTTCTATCATGGTCGCCATTCATGCGCCCCATACAAAATCGCCCCGAGAAAAACTCGGGGCGATTTTTTACTCTTCGTTTTCGTCGGGAATATCGACTTCGATCGAATCGATTCGCAGTTCCTTGCCTTCGATAAGGTCGGCAAAACCACCGCATTCAGGACACATCACATGGAAGCGATCATGGGTAAATTCATGGCCACACTCCACGCAGCGGCTCTTCGGCGGCACCATGGTGATGTCGAGCTTCGAGCCTGAGAACAGCGGATCGTTGTCGGTAATGGCCTCGTACGCAAAGGTGAGAGCGTCCTCGATAGCCTCGGTCATCTCGCCTACGGAAAGCGACACTTTCAATACCTTGTCGGCATGGTTCGCCTCGGCCGCCTGGCGCACGCTCTCAACAACGCCCGTCACCATTCCAAGCTCGTGCATGATTACCCTTTCCGCCGTTCTGCCGAACGGCGGAACGGATTGACGCTACAAAGCTGTCCAGCACGGCATCTTGGCCCTCAGACTTCACCTTGCGTAGCGCTGCTACGCGGCGGCTTGCCTTCGGGCCAACCTGCCGCACCGGACAGCTTTTCGCTGACTTTTCCTATCAAGTAAGAATACCGAAAGCGCCACCTTCGCAGATGGCGCTTTCGGTTAGTCGTCCAGGTCCATGTGTTCTTTGAACTTCTTCTTGGCCTTCTTCTTGGTTTCGTCCCATTCGGCAGCAATCTCGGCATCTTCGGCCGCCTCGCGGGCCTCTTCCTCCTGGCGCTTCTTTAAACGGTTGCCCAGAACGATTCGTGCGACCAGCAAGCTGGCTTCATACAGAATGATCATGGCGCCAAACATGAGCAGCATGGTAACAGGCGAAGCGTCGGGCGTTGCCATAGCGGAAATGACCATAAGCACGATGTAAACCGTACGCCACGAGCTGCGAAGCTTCTTATAGGGAACGATGTCGAAAATAACCAAGTAGAACACGACGAGCGGCAGTTCGAATGCGACGCCGAAACACAGCTCGAAGTTGATGATGACATCGACCCACGATTTGGCGTCGGGCAGGATTTGCGCGAAGCCGCCAGCCTGATCGGTGAGCCACTGCACAGCCGGATGCAAAATGAACAGATAGCAGAACACCGTGCCGAAGATGAACAAGAACACGCCCACGGCGAACGTGGGAATGAACCACTTGCGCTCGTTAGGCTTCAAGGCCGGCAGGAAGAACGCGAGAATCTGCCACAGAATAATAGGCATGCATGCGACAACCGACGCCCATAGCGCAACCTTGAAACGAATCGTGAACGAGCCGAACACGTCGAGCACGTTCAAAACCACCAAGCCATCGTCGCCCTTTGGCAGGTAATCAGCTACGGGCAGGCACATAAATTGAATGATGGTAGGCGTTGCCATATAGAACACGCACATGGCAATAAACAGGGAAACCACGATGCGCACCAAACGCATGCGCAGCTCACCCAGGTGATCAAAAAGCGGCATTCTCGCCGGACCGATAGGCATGGGCTACTCCTCCTTCTGGGTCGCGGCGGACTCGTTGGCAGCGTCGGCCGCTGCGGGACGCTTCTTCTTTTTAGCAGGCTTGGCCGTGCCGAGAATCTCGCTCGCGAGTTCGGCCTCGGCGGCACGCTCGGCGTTGACTTCGGCTTGGGCTTTTTCGGTTGCTTCCATGCGCGCGGCCATGACTTTCTCATGCACCGTTGCGGGCTTGGTTGCGGCAGCCAGCTCTTCAGCTTTCGCCTTCGCCTTGGCGGCATCGCCGCTCAGGGCCTTGGCGGCCTCGGCGCTCAAGGCAGCGTTCGCAGCAGTCGCGGCCGCAATGCCCGCGCCAGCCTCGCCGGGCTTCGCCTGCACTGCGGCGGCAGCGGCGGCTTCGGCTTTCTTCTTGGCGGCTTCGGCTTCGGCAGCGGCTTCAGCGCGCACTTCCTTGGCGGCTTTCATCGCAGCCTCGCGCTTCACCTTGTCGGCGCGCTCTTTGTCGTATTTCGCCTTACGAGAAGCGAACGATTCCTTCTTCTCGATTTTCTGCTTGTTCTCTTTGTCGATCTGCTCCATCGGGTTTTTGACGGAGTCATCGGTCAAGGGGTCGTAGATTTCAGTCTTTACGACCTTGTTCATTTCATCCTGGGCGCTGCGGAACTTCGAAATCGCCTTGCCAACGGTTTTCGCGATGGCGGGCAATTTGTCGGGACCGAAAATCAAAAAGCCGAACAGGAGAATGAGGAAGAGCTCAGTTCCACCGATACCAAACACGGGACGACCTTTCCATTCGTGCATACAACCGTGCCATATTACCACACGCACGGGCGGGGCTAGCGCGCAAGGGGGTGTGAAACGCCCTCCATATTGAACCCATGCCACGTGCATACTTGGTTCACTTCTTACACATATGAGCACGTGGACATAAAGAAAGCCCCATTCTCTCAGAAGAATGGGGCTTGTTCGTGCACGTCAAGAATCGACAGACGGCAATCTGGCGAGTGCGGTTCAGGAGCAACCCTATACCGCCCCTTCTCCGCTTTCGCCAGTACGAATGCGAACCACCTGCTCGACGGGCGAGACGAAAATCTTGCCGTCGCCTACCTCGCCGGTACGGGCGGTATTGCAAATAAGCTCGACGGTGGAATTGACCTTATCATCCTCGACGACCACGGTGAGCATAATCTTCGGCAGCATGTTCACGATAACCTCGCTGCCGCGGTAGTACTCTTTCCAGCCATGCTGATTTCCGCAACCCTGCACCTGGGAAATAGTCATGCCTTTGATGCCAGCCTCGAGAAACGCATCCTTGAGCGCTTCAAGCTTCGCCGGACGAACGATGGCTTCAATCTTTTTCATCGATGGCTCCTTTCGAAATTCCGAGCTACCAGTTAGTCCAGGCCATTGAACGCGGGGTATGCGCTCTCGCCGTGCTCGCGAGCATCAAGGCCTTCAGCTTCTTCCTCGACGGACACGCGCAGGCTGCCCTTAAACAGAACCTTCACCACAAGGCCGATGATGGCCGACATTACAGCAACGAACACGATAGTGATAAGGATGCCCTCAATCTGAGCGATGAGCAGCGTGGGATCACCGGTGTACAGCAGGCCGCCGAAGTCGGTCCAGGAGAGGTCGGGCACACAGAAGATGCCGGTGAGCACGCCGCCCACCATGCCGCCGATGCCGTGGCAGCCGAATGCGTCAAGAGCATCGTCGTAGCCAAGCTTCGGCTTGAGGAACGCCATGGCCGAATAGCAAATGGGGGAAACGATGAGGCCCATGACAACAGCGGCCCACACATCAACGAAGCCAGCAGCCGGGGTGATGACGACCAAGCCGGCAACGATGCCCGTGCATGCGCCAACGAGCGTCGCCTTGCCAGAGCGCAGACGCTCAACGAGCATCCAGGAAATCATAGCGGCAGCAGGTGCAACCATAGTGTTGAGGAACGCGAGCGCAGCAACGCCATCGGCAGCGAATGCAGAAGCGCCGTTGAAACCGAACCAGCCGAACCACAGAAGCGAAGCACCCAAAGCAACAAAGGGAATGTTGTGCGGGCGATAGCTCATCATGCCGTAGCCGCGACGCTTGCCGAGCAGCACGCACAGGATGAGACCCGTAAGACCAGAAGAGATATGCACAACGTCGCCGCCAGCGAAGTCGAGCGCACCAATGGTGTCGCCGATGAGCGGGCCGTCGCCACCCCACACCATGTGGGCCAAGGGGGCATACACGAGCAACAGCCAAATAGAGATGAACGCGAGCACCGCACCAAACTTCATGCGGCCAGCCAAGGAACCCGTGATAATGGCGATGGTGATAATGGCGAACGCAGCCTGGAAAGCGACGTCAACGAGCACGGGGTACGTGTCGTGGGAAAGCGCCAGATCGCTGCCACCCAACATGTTATCGAGCAGCCCCACGCAGAAAATCTGGTCGAAGCCGCCGAAGAACGGACAGCTGCCGTCGCCGCCGTAGGCGAACGACCAGCCGGCCACAATCCACAACACGCCAACGAAACCAATTACGGCGATTGACATGAACATGGTGTTCAACACATTTTTGCGGCGAGAAAGGCCGCCATAGAAAAATGCAAGTGCCGGCGTCATCAAGAACACCAACATTGCGCCCAGAATCATGAATCCGGTGCTGCCTGGATCAAACATGATTGCTCCCTTCTTCCGGCGGGCGCATTGATTGTCGTTTGTGGAGTGGCCGTTCCCCATGCGTTTCCGAAATAAGGCTCGCGAAACCGAATATTCGAAAATGGCCTCTCCACACCCGGCGTTCTGTGCGCCCATGGATATGACGCACTTCATTATGGGGAGCTTCGACGCGCGCAAGGGGCGCACAAAGATGAGTTAACGGCTGAAAAACCAAGCCGTAACAAAGGCGAAACTGGCGTTACGAACAGGAAATATTCAAGTAATGAGGACGAAATAAACGCGCGCGTCTCCCGAATTCGGCCGCGGAAAGCGCAAGCATGGGACCGCCCTGCCGCAAGCCAGGCTTACACGCGCGAGATGAGCAGCTGGTTCACCGAAACGCCCTGCTCCGCCGCCTCCATTACCACACGCCGATGCTGCTCGGGGGTCATGCGCAGAGCGTATTTTCCCGAATAGGTGCGGCATCCCAAAGGAACAGGCGGCTGTTCTCCGCTTTCACGCATATCGGCAAGAACATCGGCGACAAGCTCGCTCAAGCCGTTGAGCGCCTCTTTCTGAGAATCGGCAACATTCGACAAGCTCGGGAATTCCGAAACGGACGCCACGAATGCGCCATCTTCGCCCGACCAAAAAACGCGATACGTATACATGTCAGCGGTTGCCTTCATCGCTCAACACCTCCATAAGGTCGATTGCTCGAAGCAGTTGCGAAACCTGATATGGCGCGACGAACCCTTTACGATTTTGGATATTGATGCGCGGATTGCCTTGCCAGGACGTTTTGAACACATGATGCGAACCGTGCGTTCGCGGCTCACCAAAATATGCCCTGCGCACCCTATCGGCATCACGAAATCGCACGTGGCGAGGGTTGCGGCGCAGTTCCTCGAGCAATTCTTCTATCGTAGCCATACCTCCTCCGAATGATATCATATTTAATATCATTAATGAAGGCTTGCCTTCCTGTGCGAGCCTTCGCGTGGAAAGAAGTTAGCACTGAAACCTTGCCCGATTCTTGCCTAGACCCCCTGCTTTTCCTCTTGTTTTCGCGCCGTTTTCCTGCACTTTCGCTATTGCACGGTCTGCTTCGCCCCCACCAAATCGAGCAGCTCTTGTTTCGAGTGGACCTCAAGCCTGGAATAGAAATGCCGCGCATGTGTCGACCAGGGCAGCACGTACTGCGTGCCTTATTACGACAACCCGGGCTCTTCCGTCGGCCTTGCCCCTGGCTCCGGCGTGTACGCGGGCAACGTCATCAACGAGTTTCTGGGCTAAACCCAGAAACTTCGCTTTCTGCGATACCCCTCTTTTAACCCCTCCCATACAAGAGAAGACCAACCCTCAGGTTGGTCTTCTCTTCATTGCATGCAAATGGGCCTTGCGCGTTTAGCTCTGCCACAAATAGCCAGCGCCACGCACGGTTTCGATATGCTGGGCAACCTCGGGGCCGAGCTTAGCGCGCAGGCGGCGCACATGCACATCGACCGTGCGGCTGCCGCCGTAATAGTCGAAGCCCCACACCTGGGAGAGCAGCACCTCGCGCGAGTAAATTCGTCCCGGATGCGTGACCAAAAACGACAGCAGGGCATATTCCATGAACGTCAAATCGATAGGCTCGCCATTGACCTTCACCTGATATGTCGCCAAGTTCACCGTGAGCGCGCCCATATGGATGAAGTCGGCATCGCTCGTCATTTCGCCTGGCCACAATAGGCGACGGCAGCGAAGCTTGATCTCGTCGTCACTCGCGCCGCTGCATGCAAAATCGCTCGTCACGCGCACGGGCAGGCGCACCGACTTCATGCGCGATTCGTCGAGCATCAAAAACAGCGCGGAATCGCCGCCGCTGGCAAGCTCGGCTTCGATGGCCGAAATGTCACACCCGCCATTGGTATCGTCAATCACGAGCAAGTCAACGCCCAAACCGTGACCGGAAGAAAGCGCCTGCGCAGGCGGCACTTTCAGCGAACGCACGTCGGCATCCATAGAAGAGAATAACGCGGACGCACGTTCGAGCGTGATAGTGCGGCCGCACGAAACAAGAATCGTCTTGGAATGCATAGCGCGCCTCCCTACAGCCTTGCCAGATAACGATCGATTTCCCACGAGCTCACGTGCGCGCGATATTCCTCCCATTCGGCGCGTTTGGCCGAAATGAGGTTCTCGCAAATCACATCGCCAAGAATCTCGTGCATGAGTTCCGATTTCTCGAACTCGTCAATCGCCTGGGAGAGGTCGCGCGGCAAGTATTTCAAGCCGCGTTCGGCGATTTCAGCCTGAGAAAGCTTGAATAGGTTTTCTTCAACCGGCGCACACAGATCGAGGCCTTCCTCGATGCCCTTGAGGCCCGCTCCAAGCATGGCAGCGTACGCTAAATACGGATTCGCCGCCGAATCGACGCTGCGCACCGCAATGCGCGTCGATGAGGGCTTGCTCGGCTTGTAGCGAGGCACGCGCACCATGGCCGAACGGTTTCGGCTTCCCCACGACACGAGCACGGGAGCGTCGAAGCCTGGCACCAAGCGCTTGTAGGAATTCACATATTGGTTGGTGATCAGCATGTATTCTGGCGCGTACTTCAAAAGGCCGGCGATATAGCTCTTGGCGACCGATGAAAGCCCCATGCCATCGGGGTCGTTCGTATCAGCAAATGCGTTGCCGCGCTCGTCGAACAGCGACTGATGCACATGCATCGCGCTTCCCGGTTGACCCTCGATAGGCTTCGGCATGAACGAAGCATGCACGCCCTGCGCATGGGCCGTTTCCTTAATGACAAGGCGCGCGGTTACCACGGCATCGGCGGCGGAAAGCGCGTCGCAGAAACGCAAGTCGATTTCCTGCTGTGCCGGAGCCGCTTCATGATGCGAGTACTCAACGGGAATGCCCATCTTCTCGAGCGTGAGCACCGTTTCACGGCGAAGGTCGGACGCATTGTCGAGCGGCGCCAAGTCGAAATAGCCGCCCTTGTCGATAGGCTCAGGCGCGGAATCGCTCTTGAAGCAGAAATACTCGACCGCCGTGCCGATATTGACCGAATAGCCCATCGCGCCTGCACGCTTCAGCATATTCATGAGCACATGGCGCGAGTCGCCGGCAGCCGGCGCCCCGTCGGGCGTGCGCAAATCGCAGAACATGCGCGCCACGCCATCGTCGCTCGGGCGCCATGGCAGCACTTGGAAAGTCGACGGATCAGGGTGCACGAGCATATCGGAATCTTGCAAACTCGCAAGCCCTTCGATAGACGAGCCGTCAAAGCCGATGCCTTCTTCAAACGCGATTTCGATATCGGAAGGCGTAATGGCGACATTTTTCAGATTGCCGAAAATATCGGTGAACCACAATCGCAAAAAGCGAATGTTGCGCTCTTCGATTTGCTTGATGACATATTGCTTCGTATCAATCATGAAAGCCCCCTGACGGCCGTTTTGAGCAAAGTCCGCTTGCGGCGAAAAGCGGACCGCAGTTATCAGGAATAATAGCATCGTGGGTGTTTATGCGGCTGTTAAAGGAATGTTACGAAGAAAACTCGAATCTATGAATAAGCGCCCGAACGAATTCGGGCGCTTGAAGTTTCGGATTCTGTAGCATGAGCCGTTATTCGATGGCCTGCGGCGAAGCCGATTGGGTCTGGCTCGCGATGAGTTCCTCGCAATCGGCTGGAGGCATGGGCTTGTGGTAATAAAAGCCCTGCACAAAACGACAACCGAGATTTTTAAGGAAGTCGACCTGACCTTTCGTTTCAACGCCCTCAACAACCACGGGCAGCTTAATCTTCTTCACCAGATTGATGGCCGATTGTACGATTTCGCTGCCGCGCTCGCTCGGCTCGACCGACATGAAACAACCATCGAGCTTCACGCAGTCGATATTCATGTCGCGCAGCATAGAAAGCGAGGATTGACCGCTGCCGAAATCGTCCATATATACAGCGTAGCCCATCGACTGTACTTGTCGTGCGAGCCTGTTCACGGACTCGCAGTCGCTCACGAATGCGCTTTCGGTTATTTCGACTTTCACATAGCGCGCAGGCACGCGATAGCGCCGCGCGAACCGATCGAGAACCGCCGCGACATCCATAGACATGATGTCGACATGAGAAACGTTAATGGAAATGGGAATCACGGGATCACCCGCATCAAGGCGATCACCTATCCATTTAAAGACCTGCTTCCAAATACAACGGTCGAGCGAGCTCACAAAGCCGTTACGCTCAAGCACCGGCACAAATACCGCAGGCGATACGTAAGCCCCGTCAGCGGTTCGCCACCGCGCAAGCGCTTCAGCGCCCACAATACGACCCGTCGAAATGTCGCACTGGGGCTGCAGGAAGAACGTGACGTTTCCGCTATTCAAAGCGCGCTGGAAATCGGAGAGCAACGAGTGCTCCATCTCGTTTTGCTGGTATTCGCCCGCATCGAAATATTGAATACGATCTTTGAGCTCATGCTTCGCCTTGCCCAGGGCGAATTTCGCCTTGTCGCAATCGGCAAGCGAAATATCGGCACCGCGTTCAAGCGGAAAAACGCCAAACGCTGGCAAGAAACCGATGGCATCATCATGAGCGGAAACGATAGCGAAAATGCGGTAGTACAGGCCATCGATTTGCTTTTTGTCGAATGGCATGCATACCATAAAATTGTCTTGGCCCCAATGGCCCGCGAAGCCCACGCCGTGCGCCTCCATATCGCGCAAAACGTCGCCAACCTCACCGAGCAGCGCGTCGCCCTCCCGCTTTCCATACCAATCGTTGAAAATGCGCATATGGCCCAAATCAATGGATACCATACAGCGCCGATCATCGGGATGCTTTATCGCATAGTCGTTTGCGTGGCGCAAGAAGTCGTTGATACGAGACAAACCCGTGATTGGATCGGTACTATGGGCCGCCGTCGCGTTGCGCGTTGCGGCACATGAAAGAGGGTGACTCTGCCCGGAAGATTGCCTGGAATGATTCACGACCTCAGCGACACGACGATACAAATCGTCAATCACCATCGTGGGACGTACCGCAATACGCGGATATCGCGCAATTGCCACCGTGGCGGGAAGCAGAACGTCCATACTGCCCACACGCACGGGTTCGGTCACAAGACGAAGAACGTCATTCGCCCAGCCTTGCAAATTGCGGCCATCGTCGCGATCGAGTACAAGCACGTATTGCAAACCGTATGAGCGATATAGATGGGCGCCTTCCGCAAATCGCACATCGGCGCCTATACGCTCGATGGCCCGAGTGATTACACCGTTTGACACCTCGATGCCGTATGACACAATAAATTCTGACATGTCTCCGATTTGCAGCACGATGAAATCGGCACCCTGGTTGTTTTCGCGCCTATGGGTCAACTCAGCATTGAGTTCGCGAACATCGTCGATGCCCGTTATTGGGTCGCTTCCCGCCGCTATGCTGCGATTCACGATGGTTCCCGCAAATATGCGCGGCTCGTCGGAACCGCCTTCCATCACGACGCCTTGGCAATCGACCGTCACATAGCGCCCCGACGCGTTTTTCGCGCGATACGTGAGACGGTGGGCCTTCTTCTCACCAGAAAAAACCTGGTCGATATCGTTGGACCAGGCCCCACGATCGGAAGGATGAATGCGTTCAATCCAAATAGAGCCGGCATCGTACATCATGTCACCCGGCAAACCGAAATCGACCACCGCGTTATGCGACCACCGCGACCAATTGCTTTCGATATCGCACATAAATAGATAATGGCCTTCAGCCGTGAACGACATAGCCTGGAAAAGACGGCGTTGAATGCCCTGAGGGTCTTGGAACGCACGAGGGGGCGCCGTGACGTCGGCCGGCCCCTGCACCTCGATAGCATCGTTTTTTGGGGTCCCTTCCTGAGGCACCACCGCATTTTGTCGCGCCATACAGTACCTTCTCACAATCCACGCACTATTGAGGTGCTGTCGGTCGTGAACAAGCTGTTCACGTGCCGCATAATCCACTCATCGCCAGAAATCAAGCGATAACTGCTCAAATTATCGCACATTCAAACGTTTCGCCATCACACGATTTGCCTCAAGCTCAACGGCATCGTCGAGCGGAACCAGCTCGAGCGCATCGCCGCGACGGTCAAAGGCCCGCGCGATAAGATAGTCGGCGACCTGCGGGTTTTTCGGCAACAGGGGGCCATGCAGGTAGGTTCCAATAAGGTTGCCCTGATGCACGCCCTCAAAGCCGTCTTCACCATTGTTGCCGAATGTTTTGCCGAGCACGCGGCCAAGCGGCTTTGCGTCGGAGCCGAGCGTCGTGCGTCCGCCGTGGTTTTCGAACCCGACAATCGGCGCATCGCAAATATCGCTTTGGATAACGGCATTGCCGATAAGACGGCCCTCGCCGCGCACGGTTTCCATATCGATGACCCCAAGGCCTTCGACCACCACATCGTCCATGGCGTAGCTATGACCCAAGAATTGGTAGCCGCCGCATACCGCGAGCAGCACGCCGCCATCGGCCACATAGGCGGAAAGCTCGCTTTTTCGCGCGACCATGGCGTCTTTCACGATCATTTGCTCTCGATCGGCGCCACCGCCGATGAACACGATATCGGCTTGCGAGAAATCCATGGCGTCGCCCATACCAATCTCGCGCACCTCGACGGGCAAACCGCGCCACTGCAAACGGCGCGTAAGGGCAATCACGTTGCCACCATCGCCGTAAAGGTTCAAAAGCTCGGGGAACAAATGCACGATGGTAAGCGGTTTCACATCGTCGCGCACCGAGGGCATGTGAGCCCATTTCAAAGAATCGACCATGGCTTATTCCTCCCCCTTCGCGGCGGCTTCAAGGCCTTCGAGCTCGCGGCGAACGGCCGGCAGCGCGGTGTAGTTCGCAATGATGTACACCTTGCCATCGTCGACGCGCGTCGCAGCCAACACATCGGCGACGTTCTCAACGATTTCGGCCTGGATGCCCGCATACTTCAAGCGCACCTGCATATCGTTCGCGCGCGTGCCGCCCACAAAGGCGCGCAGGCCTTCGATCTGCGACCAACGTTCGAAGTCGATATCCCAAAACCACGACACGTCGTGACCATCGGCGTCGTTGTCATTCACGAATAGCGCGAGCACGCGACCGCGCTCGTTGAGCACGATGCGAATGTTTTGGTTGAAGCCCGTGGGATTCTTCGCGAGGTTCGTCATGACCTTGCGCTCTCCCAAATCAAACGTTTGAAGGCGACCGTTCGTCGGGTGGTACTCGCGCACGGCAGCCTGATAGTTTTCGAAAGACACGATGCCCGACAGCTTCGAGATGGCATAGGCGGCAAGCACGTTGTACACCATGTAGGCGCCCGTGTGCCCCGTATGCACGCTGCGGCCATCGATATCGAACACGAAGCCGTCTTCCTCCAGACGCACATTCGTCGCCGCAAAAGCGAGCTCGGGACGCGCCCACCCGCAATCGGGACAACGATAGGCGCCGAGCTGGCCATAGTGCACGTAGTCGTATTCCAACGCGCCGCCGCACTTTTGGCAGAAACGGCTATCGGAAATGCGGTCGGCGGAAAGGCCCATGTCGCTCGCGATGCCGAACGCAAGCGATTTGTTGGGAATGCGGTCGGCAATGGCCGCGCACAGCGGATCGTCGCCGTTGAACACGAACGTGGTTTCAGGCGTTTTCGCGAGCGCTTCGGCGATGGTGGCCTGAATGCGGTCGATTTCGCCAAAACGGTCGAGCTGGTCGCGGAACAGGTTCAGCAGCATGAAATAATGCGGGCGAAGGCGAGGCAGCACATACTTGGTGTACATCTCGTCGCATTCGAAGCAACCCACGGGCGCCTGCGCGGCGCTCGCGGCGTCGACAACCTTCGACGTGTCAGGCGCGAGCATGAGCGACGTCACGATGCCCGACTGCAGGTTGTTTCCCTCGCGATTGCAATACAGCGGCACGCCCGCGGTTTGCAAGCAATCGGCAACGAGGTTCGTGGTGGTGGTTTTGCCGTTCGTGCCCGAAATCACGGCTACGGGATTCACCTTTTTCGCCAGGTCGACCAAAACCATGGGGTCAACCTTAAGCGCCATAGCGCCCGGGATATTTCCCGCAGAGCGATGCATGAACGTTTCGCCGCCCCATCGGGCCGCTCGACCCAAAGCCACGGCAGCCGTCGCACGAATTCCCATATATGTCACCTCGCGAATATCGCCACAACAAGAAAGGGGCATGCGGCCCCTTTCGCTTCTTATCATTCTATCATTGGCGCCAATGCGTCACCCGCAGACCTGTTAAACGCTCAGAGCATTTAACAGGTCTGCCGAATAAACGTCAGCGAGCACGGGCCCATGAGTCTAGCCGCAAGGCCAGACTAGCAGTAGAAAAGCATGTCGTCGTATGTCGGAACGGGCCAATAGTCGCTTGCGACAATAGGCTCCATAGCGTCAACCGCGGCACGCAGGGCATCCATCGCGGGGCGCACCTTGTGGGCGTACGCGTTGGCCTGCTCTTGGGAATCGGCAATCGCCTCGGCCGCGACATGGGCATCGCGCAAAGCATCGAGGCCGTCGTAAATCGCGTTCACGCCTTCGGTGAGCGTCTTGAGTTCTCGGTGCTCGTGCGACATGGGCGCATCGGGCATCGCGGCGGTCACCGTGGTAATGCCCTTGGCGATCTTCGTGGCATATGCGCTGATCACGGGCAAATACGTGCGACGCGCCATGACTTCCATGGTGTTCGCTTCAATATTCATGAGCTTGTTATACTTCTCAAGCTTCACCTCGTAACGGCTGCGTGCCTCGACGGGCGAAAGCACGCCCATCTCAGAGAACAGCTCGAGGTTCTTCTCGGCAACGAAGCACGGCAACGCATCGGCGGTCGTGGCGAAGTTGCACAGGCCACGGCGCTCGGCTTCGACATGCCATTCCTCAGAATAGCCGTCGCCCGAGAACAGGATGCGCTTGTGCGCCTGCAGGCTCTTGCGAACCCAATTGAGCGCGGCATGCTCGAATTCCATGTCGCCGCGCGCCTCCATGGCATCGGCGAATTCCTTGAGCGTTTTCGCCACGGCGGTGTCGAGCACGGTATTCGCGTCGGACACGTTCACGCTCGAACCCGGCATGCGGAATTCGAATTTGTTGCCCGTGAAGGCGAAGGGGCTCGTACGATTGCGGTCGGTCGTATCACGCTCGAGGTTCGGCAGCACGTCAACGCCGAAGTCGAGCTGCTCGCGCAACGTGTGCGCGGCAGTTTCGCCCGAAGTAAGCGCGTCGATGATGCTCGAAAGCTCATCGCCCAAGAAGATCGAGATAATGGCCGGCGGAGCCTCATGCGCGCCCAAGCGATGGTCGTTTCCGCAGCTTGCAACGCTCATGCGCAGCAAGTCTTGATAATTGTCGACCGCCTCAATAACACAGGTAAGGAATACGATGAACTGCAAGTTCGCCTCAGGCGTGTCGCCCGGGTCGAGCAGGTTCTCGTCCTCGGTGCCGAAGCTCCAGTTGTTGTGCTTGCCCGAGCCGTTAATGCCCTCAAACGGCTTTTCGTGCTGCAAGCACACGAGGCCATGGTGGCTCGCGAGCAGCTTCATCATTTCCATGGTGAGCAGGTTCTCGTCAACCGCGCGGTTCACGTTGCAAAACACCGGGGCGAGCTCATGCTGGCATGGCGCGACTTCGTTGTGCTTGGTTTTCGCGGCAACCGCGAAGCCCCACAACTCGTCGTCGAGCTCTTTCATAAACGAATTCACCGTAGGGCGAATGGCGCCGAAGTAATGCTCGTCGAGCTCTTGGCCCTTGCACGGCGGCGCGCCAAACAGTGTGCGGCCGCACACGATGAGGTCTTGGCGACGCTCGTAATCTTTTTCAGAAATAAGGAAGTATTCCTGCTCGGTGCCCACGTTGACCGTGACGTGAGCGGGATTTTTGCCGAACAGCGCAAGCACGCGTTTCGTCTGCTTGTCGAGCGTGGCCATAGAGCGCAGAAGCGGAGTCTTCTTGTCGAGCGCCTCGCCCGAATAAGAGCAAAACGCCGTGGGCACGCACAGCACTTCGTCTTTAATGAATGCGGGGCTCGTGGGATCCCACGCGGAATAGCCGCGCGCCTCAAACGTTGCGCGCAAACCGCCATTGGGGAAGCTCGATGCATCGGGCTCGCCCTGAACAAGCTCTTTGCCCGAGAATTTCACAATCGCCGTGCCATCGCCCACCGGATCGAGAAAAGCGTCGTGCTTTTCCGACGTGATGCCCGTAAGGGGCTGGAACCAGTGCGCGAAATGCGTGGCGCCATGCTTGAGGGCCCATTCCTTCATGCCGTGGGCGACGGCGTTTGCCACGTCAAGATCGAGCGGCTTGCCCTCCTTCACGGTTTCAGAAAGCTTCTTGTACACGTCAGAGGGCAAATATTCCTTCATGACGTGATCGGAGAAGACCATGGTTCCATAACGACTCGTGAGGTCGGCGTTCATGTGGGCTCCTAAATCGATTGTTCGTTCAGTGAAAACGAGGCCGTGGCATGCCTTCATAAAAGTTTCCACCATGTTTCGAGAGCCATTCTAACGGTATGTGTGCGCTTTCGCCGCCTAAAGCGCGCAAGCGGCAAAAACTATACGAATCAATGCAAGATGGTCGTCACACGACGAAGGGGTGTATGCCCCGCAAGCAAAACGCCCCGCTTCATACCAAAGCGGGGCGCTCTTCATAGTTTTTAGGAAAGGCGCAGCGACGTGTTGAGCCAATCGCTGTCGGGCCGACAAATGAGCCTTGCATTGTTGTAAGCCATCTTCATGGTAAGGATCGTTTGCCCAATATAGGCCCCCGATTCCATAAGCTCAACGACAAGCGCGACATCGGGCTGCTCGTTTTCGGTAAGATCGAGCGGAAGAAGCAGGCTCATCGTGTTCTTTGTGGGATAAAACGCCGGAACGGCCGTTTTGAAATTCCACTCGACACGCTTTTGGGCAAGCTCGATAGCGTCATCGAGCCTATTGATAAGCCTGCGCTTGATTCTCACGTTGTCCTCGACAGCCTCGCGAAGCTCATCGTACGCGGCGCATCTCGACGTGTCGTCCTCGGCATGCATCGTTTTGTCGAGCGCCTCTATCGCATCATCTGCGCCACGAAGCTCTTCAGCGAGAAATGCCTTCGGCAATCGATCGATGTTGTCGAGAAGAATGTGGTCGACATCGCGCTGAAGCGTTCGACTCCCGTCAAAAAGCAGGTCATCCTTCTTTTCGACATACGACGCCCTTTGCGGCAGAGGCTCAAACGAAGCCACGAGCTTCTTTCCCCACATTCTCGAACCCGCTTTGCAGAACGCCTCGAAGCGCCAAGGCTGCTCCATGTTCGACGGGGAGAAGCACGCATAAATCGCCTCATACGTTGCGTCGACGAGGCCCGTATTGAATGCGGCAATTCCCCTTTCGCGGTTTTCGAGCACTTTGCCCTCAGCCTGCAACCTATAGAAGGTATACGTGAGATAGCTTTTGAGAATCGAATTCGACTTCGGCTCATCGTCGGCTTCGAACCCCCACTTTTCAGCGAGAGCCATCTCGGCAAGGCTTTCGATCGTATCGTCGAAATTCCCCAGGTAGGCCCAATCGAAAAGCGCGTGGCCAGCGCGCACCTTTTGCCGAGCGAAGTTGTCCACGAAGCAGACATGCCACGGCAACGCACCCGGCCTTTCCGCCCCGCGATCGCGTTTGATGGAAACCTCGACGAGCGTTTCTCCGTCGTCGCGCACGATGCTCACGGGGAAAATGACCTTGCCTTCGTAATACCGAAGCACACGGTTGGACAGCGCATAGTCCCAATCGCGATTCAGCAATTCCAATACGTCGATATTGCGCTGCTCATATTCGGCAATCTGCTCGTTGCGACGCTGCGACACCCAGACGAACGAAGAAAACTCGGCATCCATTGAATCGAGCTCGTTCAAAACGGCAAGGGGCACAGGGTTCACGAGATAATCTTCGGATTCCTGCATACCCGCAAAACCGTCCTCCATAAGCGCCGGGAGCGGCTCTTTGGGGAGTCGGGGCTTTTCCGATTCGGCCTTCGCCTCGGCAACGCAATCGCGACGCAGCTTCATATGCTCGACAATGGGAACATACGACAGAAACCACGCAGGCCCACCTTCCTGCGCATTCTCAGAGATAGAGAGCTCAACGGCCTCGCCATTCGCCATTTCGATATGCGTTGGGAAGCTGATCGTTTTCGCGTTGTGCATGCGCAATGCACCCTGAGAAAAAGCCTCGCGCCAGTCGGCGCTGACAAGGCTCATGAAATCGAGACCCGGCCCATACAAGCTCGAGAGTTTCGACCTCGACGCATACGGAATGAAAGCGAGCTTCAGCAAATCGTCCGACAACTCGCCAAGAAGCCCTGCAGGAACGGGGGCTTCGACATATTTCTGCAAGCGAGCAGCGCTTGCGATGAGCTGGCGATCGGCATCGCATAAAAGGCCTTCGTTCATCTGCTGCTCATCCATAGAGGTCTCCTTGACTCTCAATACATACCGTCGCGATTCGTTGGGTTTCGCGCTTGTGTTCGCCCAGCGTTATTCTGCCAGAAAATCGATGGCATATTGGGCGGCAAGCGCCGCACCGTTTTTCAGAACGCTTTCATCGACCGTATAGTACCCGCTGTGCTGAGGATACACCGCATCAACATCGGGGTTTCGGCAGCCAAGGAACACAAACACGCCAGGCACGATATCGAGATATTCGCTAAAGTCTTCACCTGCGAGGGTACCTTCGTAATCGCTGACCGCCTCTTCGCCGAACAGCTTCACGACAGACTTGCGGCAACGCTCGGCGCATTCGGAATCGTTCGACAGGCCGGCATTGCCTTCTTGATACGTGAGTTTCGCCTTCGCGTTGAACGCTTTCGCCGAACGCTGGATAAGATGTTCCAGGCGCTCGGGCATGGCTTTGCGCGTTTTGTCGCTCCACGTACGAATCGTGCCCGTAAGGTAGGCCGAGCCAGCCATGATGTTGCGGGCTTCGCCTCCATGGATTTCGCCCACGGTAACCACGAGGGGCTCGAAGGGGGAAATGTCGCGGCTCACAAGAACCTGAAGCGCCACCACGATTTCGGCCGCAACCACCACGGCATCGACGCCCTTGTGGGGCATGGAGCCATGAGCGCTCACGCCCTTGATATCGATACGGAACCAATCGGTGTTGGCCATACGCTGACCAGGCGCGCATGAAATAGTTCCCGCATCGACTTCGCTCCAAATATGCGTGCCGAAAATCGTATCGACGCCATCGAGCGCCCCCGCCTTGATCATCATGCGAGAGCCAACGGAGCATTCCTCGGCAGGCTGGAACAGCAGGCGCACTTCCCCATGGATTTCATCGGTCATGCCCAAAAGAATGCGCGCCGCGCCGAGCAGCATGGACATATGGCAGTCGTGGCCACACGCATGCATGACGCCTTCGTTTTCCGACGCATACGGAGCGCCCGTGAGCTCGGTTACAGGCAGGGCGTCAATGTCGCTTCGCAGCGCGATGCGACGGCGCGGATTTCCCTCTGCGTCATACGCGTCGGGCGCCGTTCCTTTGATGGTCGCGATAATACCGTTTCCAGGTACGCGGGTGTATTCGATACCCATAGAGGCAAGACGCCAGCAAAGGGCATTTGCCGTCTCGGTCTCTTTCAGCGATAGCTCGGGATGCTTATGGAAATAACGGCGCTCAGCGATGATTTCCTTCTCTATGTCTGCCGCGCGTTGCTTGATTTCCTCGCTGACTTTGCAGCACTCCTGGTTGCGCTGCTTTTTCTTGGCTTTTTCGGCGCTTGACATCTCGCGTACCTTCCTCGCCCATACCGGCGTTTTACATATTTCCCATTCAACCCTAACACAAGCATGCTACGGCAGCGGTCACAAGGGCGTGAGCTGTGCTCATGATTCGTATCTTTGCCATAGTTCGCAACCGCCCATTCCACTGGCGACTCAAAGAAGGCGCCCAACAATGAAAACTCCACGGGCGCGCTGGCCCCAAACGCAAAAATGCCGCCCCGGTTTCCCGGAGCGGCATTCAATGTCGTTTATGCGACTCGCACGTTACTCTTCGTCTTCGTCGGACTCAGCTTCGTGCTTCTCGCTCGTCTCGCCGAAGCCCAAGTCGCCCAGGCCGCCCAGCAGGGCGTCAAGTTCGCTCAGGTCGCGATGATAGCTGCGCGGCGGCAGAGCCTCGCCCAGCATTTCCTCGCCTTCGGTGTTGAACGTCGCCGGCGAATCGCCGCCGATGAGCACCGTGTCGTCGGGGCTGAAGACCATGTCGAGCAACTGGCTCATGTCGTCGTTGGACGCAGCCAGGTCGTCCTCGATGAGATAGCTCAGGCTATGCTCAGCAAGGCCGGTCTTGAGCTCTTCGATAGCCTTGGCGCCAATGCCTTCGATGCGCAAAAGCTCATCTTCGGTGTAGCCGACCAAGTCGCCAACGGTCTCGATGCCCGCTTCGCTGAACTTGTTAGCCCAACGCTGCGAAACGCCCAGGTCGTCGTAGAGGTACAGACGCGCGTCCTCGTCGGAGAGCTGGTTAGCGCGGCCACCACGGAAGCTGCCGCCACCGAAGTAGTTGCCGTAGCCACCCATGTAGTTCTCGTCGAGCGACCAGTCCTGAGGCTGGGGCAGCAGGTCTTCGATTTCGCGAAGCTCACGCGGCGCGTAATCGGGCAGCTGCTCCTCACCTTCGGGATGCACGGGAGCACCCTTGTAGGTGAGGCCGACCTTGTGGTAGCGAGGAAGACCCGTACCAGCAGGAATCGGCTTGCCGATGATGACGTTCTCCTTCAGGCCGGCGAGAACGTCGGTCTTGCCTTCGATCGCGGCATCGGTGAGAACCTTGGTGGTCTCCTGGAACGACGCGGCCGACAGGAACGAGTCGGTAGCCAACGAAGCCTTGGTGATACCGAGCAGCAGAGGCTGGCCCACGGGGGGCTGCTTGCCTTCTGCAATGAGTTCGTTGGCAACGCGCTCGAACTCGTGGCGATTCACCTGACGACCGGGCAAAAGCTCGGAATCGCCGGCTTCCATAACAACGACCTTGCGCAGCATCTGACGCGCGATGACCTCGATGTGCTTGTCGTTGATGTCTACACCCTGGGACACGTACACGTCCTGGACCTGGGCAACGATGTAGCGCAGCGTGGTGTTCGGGTCGGTCAAACGCAGCAAGTCGTGCGGGTTCACAGAACCCTTGGTGAGCTGCTGGCCAACCTTCACAGCGCAGCCGTCGATGATGCCAGGCAACATCTGCGCACGCGCCGAAACGACGTACTCGCGGAAGTTGCCCTCGGTGTCATGCACGGTGAGCGTTTTGGTGGTCTTGTCGCCGGTAATCTGCAGGGTACCTGCGATTTCGGCGAGCACAGCCTGGCCCTTAGGCTTGCGAGCCTCGAAAAGCTCGGTAACACGAGGCAGACCGTGCGTAATGTCGTCGCCAGCAACGCCGCCGGCGTGGAACGTACGCATGGTGAGCTGCGTGCCCGGCTCGCCAATGGACTGAGCGGCGATAATGCCGACTGCAGTGCCAATGTTCACCGGACGGCCCGTGGCCAAGTCCCAACCGTAGCACTTCTGGCACACGCCATGCTCAGCGTGGCAGGTCATGACCGTGCGAATGACGACCGTGTCAATGCCAGCAGCCTCAAACGCCTTGAGCTGATCCATGCTGGTGATGTAATCGCCAGCGAGCAGATCGCCCGTGTCCTCGAGCAGGCAGCGGCCGATGAGGTTCTCGTCGATCTCGCCCTTCTCGTTATGCAGCGGATAAGGAACGCCCTCGGGCGTGCCGCAGTCGATCTCGCGAACGATAACGTCCTGCGCGACGTCGACGAGACGACGGGTCAGGTAACCCGAGTCAGCCGTACGCAGAGCGGTGTCAGTCATGCCCTTACGAGTGCCGTGCGTGGAGATGAAGTACTCCAGAACCGAAAGGCCCTCGCGGAAGTTCGACTTAACCGGGCGGTCGATGGTGCCACCCTTGGTGTTGCCCATGAGGCCGCGCATACCAGCCAGCTGGCGAATCTGCTTGATGTTACCACGAGCACCAGAGTCGGCCATCATGTAGATGGGGTTGTACTGGTCGAAGTTGGCAGCCATGGCCTCGCCGATTTCCTCGGTGGTGTCGTTCCAAATGTCAACGACCTGCTTATGGCGCTCTTCAGGGCTCATGAGGCCCATCTCGTAGTCTTCATCGATTGCGTCGACCTTGGCGTCGGCAGCGGCAAGCAGCTCAGCCTTGTTCGGCGGCATGGTGGCGTCGAAAACGGACACCGTGATGCCAGCCTTGGTGGCGTAGTGGTAGCCAGCGTTCTTCAAGCCGTCCAAAATGGCGGGCATCTCGGAAACGTCGTAGCGGTTCGAGCACTCTTCAATGAGGCGGCCGATTTCCTTTTTGTTCACAACGTAGTTGACGAACTGATGGTCCTCAGGCAGCACGTTGTTGAAGATGATGCGGCCGATGCTCGTTTCGAAGCGCTCGCCGGCCTTCACGGTCTCGAAATCGCTGAACGATTTTGCAATCTGCATGTCGCGCGTAGCACGAACAGAGATGCGAGCCTGAATGTCTACGCCCGTACCAGCCTCGAACTCGTCGAGCGCGTCCTTGACGCTCGCGAAAACGCGGCCCTCGCCCGGGAAGCCATCGCGAACCGTGGTGAGGAAGTACATACCGATGATCATGTCCTGAGTAGGAATGGTCAGCGGGCGGCCATGAGCCGGCGACTTGATGTTGTTGGCGGACAGCATGAGCACGCGAGCCTCAGCCTGGGCTTCGTTGCCCAGCGGCACATGCACAGCCATCTGGTCGCCGTCGAAGTCGGCGTTGAACGCGGTGCAGACCAACGGGTGCAGCTTGATGGCCTTACCCTCGACGAGCACAGGCTCGAAGGCCTGGATGCCCAGACGGTGCAGGGTAGGTGCGCGGTTCAGCAGCACGGGGTGGTCGACGATGACCTCTTCGAGGACATCCCACACGTAGCTCGCACCACGGTCGACAGCGCGCTTGGCAGCCTTGATGTTGGCGGCGTACTCGAGCTCGACCAGGCGCTTCATAACGAAGGGCTTGAACAGCTCCAGAGCCATCTGCTGCGGCAGGCCGCACTGGTGAATCTTCAGCTGAGGACCAACGACGATAACCGAACGGCCAGAGTAGTCGACGCGCTTGCCGAGCAGGTTCTGGCGGAAGCGGCCCTGCTTGCCCTTGAGCATGTCAGAGAGCGACTTCAGCGGACGGTTGCCCGGACCCGTGACGGGACGGCCACGACGGCCGTTGTCGAACAGCGAGTCGACAGCTTCCTGAAGCATGCGCTTCTCGTTGTTCACGATGATCTCGGGGGCACCGAGGTCGAGCAGGCGCTTCAAACGGTTGTTGCGGTTGATCACGCGACGATACAGGTCGTTGAGGTCGCTCGTTGCGAAGCGGCCACCGTCGAGCTGCACCATGGGGCGCAAATCGGGCGGAATAACCGGAATGACGTCAAGAATCATATCGGAAGGCTTGTTGTCGCTCTTCATGAAAGCGTCAACGACCTTCAGGCGCTTAATAGCCTTGGCGCGCTTCTGGCCCTTGCCATTCTCGATGGTATCTTTGAGCTCTTCGGCAACAGCCTCCAGGTCCATGTCGTCAAGCAGGTCGCGCACGGCCTCGGCGCCCATTCCGCCACGGAAGTAGTCGCTGTAGTTCATGCGCATCTCGCGATACAAGGCCTCGTCGGGCACGAGCTGCTTCGGCACGATCTTCAAAAACGCGTCGAATGCCTCGGTGCGCAGAGCCTTGCGCTCATTGTATTCGTCATAGATGTCGGCGATTTCAGCCTCGACCTCTTCGGGCTCCATGCGCTCGTCGTCGTCGATTTCGTCGGCGAACTCGTCGTCTTCCGGAACGTATTCCGTGGACAGACGGCGGGTGGCCTCGATCAGGCGATCGCGCTCGGCATCGAGTTCTTCAAGGTCGGCGGCGAGCTCGTCGCGCAACTCTTCGACATCCTCATCGCGAGCCTCGGTATCGACCCAGGTCACAATGGAGCTGGCGAAGTACAGAACCTTCTCGAGCTCTTTCGGGGCAATGTCAAGCAGGTAACCCAAGCGGCTCGGGGAGCCCTTGAAGTACCAGATGTGGCTCACGGGAGCCGCAAGCTCGATGTGGCCCATGCGCTCGCGGCGAACCTTGCTGCGGGTAACTTCAACGCCGCAGCGCTCGCACACGATGCCCTTGAAGCGAACGCGCTTGTACTTGCCGCAGGCGCATTCCCAGTCTTTAGTGGGGCCAAAAATTTTCTCGCAGAACAAGCCGTCCTTTTCGGGCTTGAGCGTGCGGTAGTTGATGGTTTCGGCCTTCTTGACCTCGCCATGCGACCAGCTGCGAATATCCTCGGCGCTCGCGAGAGAGATGCGCAGGGCGCTGAAGTTGCTCACGTCGTAATCGCTCATTTACTCTTCCTCTCCTTCGCCGAAGGTGGACTTCGGCTCATCGGAGCCGATCAGGCTCTCAACATCGGGGTTCGCGTCGGTCACGTCGTTCATCATGCTCTGAAGGTCGGCAGCGATGTCGCTCAAGGCATCGGCCTGTTCCTTCTCGGTCTTGGAAGCGTCGTTCATCATGTTCGAGAGCATGTCATCGTCACCCTCGTTGTGATGACGGCTCGCCATGGCCGCCTTGGCTTCAAGCTCGGCGGCGTCGAAGTCGATCGCCTTGTGGTCTTCGCCGATCATCTCGACGTTGAGGCCCAAGGACTTGATTTCCTTCAACAGAACCTTGAACGACTCGGGCACCTCCGCGGGCGGGATGTTCTCGCCCTTGACGATGGCCTCGTACGCCTTCACACGGCCCGACGTGTCGTCGGACTTGATGGTCAAAATCTCCTGCAGCACGTTGGAAGCGCCGTACGCGTACAGCGCCCAAACTTCCATCTCGCCGAAGCGCTGGCCACCGAACTGGGCCTTGCCGCCAAGAGGCTGCTGGGTGATGAGGCTGTAAGGGCCGGTCGAGCGAGCGTGGATCTTGTCGTCGACCATGTGGCCCAACTTCAAGATGTAGGGGAAGCCGACCGTGATGGGCTCGCGGAAGCGCTCGCCCGTGCGGCCGTCGTAGAGCCACGTCTTGCCGAACTCATTGAGCTGCGGCACGAACTCGTCGCGGGCTTTATCGCCGTACTTCGCATGGTTCAGGTTGATGAGGTTGCGGTTCGCCTTGCCAATGACGTCGACGATCTCTTCCTCGGTCGCGCCGTCGAACACGGGGGTTGCGACGTACTTCGGACCCTCGACGGCCTCGGTGGTTTCGGCCTCGTCGGACCAACCCCACTTAGCAGCCCAGCCAAGGTGGCATTCGAGCAGCTGGCCGACGTTCATACGGGAAGGAACGCCCAGCGGGTTCAGCATGACGTCGATCGGCGTGCCGTCGGCGAGGTAAGGCATGTCTTCAACAGGCAGAACGCGAGAGATAACACCCTTGTTGCCGTGGCGGCCAGACAACTTGTCGCCCTGCTGCACCTTACGCTTCTGAGCGATGTACACGCGCACGAGTTCGTTGACGCCCGGAGCCATGTCGTCGCCGTTTTCGCGGCTGAAGCGATAGATGCCCACAACGCGTCCGCCAGCGCCATGAGGCACCTTGAGGGACGTGTCGCGAACCTCGCGAGCCTTATCGCCGAAGATGGCGCGCAGCAGGCGCTCCTCAGCGGTGAGCTCGGTTTCGCCCTTCGGGGTGACCTTGCCGACCAGAACGTCGCCAGGGAACACCTCGGCGCCAACGCGAATGATGCCGTCGGCATCGAGGTCGGCAATCATGTCGTCGGAGATGTTCGGAATCTCGCGGGTGATTTCCTCGGGGCCGAGCTTCGTGTCGCGAGCGTCGACTTCGTATTCAGAAATATGGATAGACGTGAGCAGGTCTTCAGCAACAACGCGCTCGGACACGATGATAGCGTCCTCGTAGTTGTAGCCTTCCCAGGTCATGTAAGCGACCATGAGGTTCTGACCAAGCGCCAGCTCTGCGTGGTCGCAGCTGGGGCCGTCGGCCAAAACGTCGCCCGCATGGACTTCGTCGCCCTTGCGCACGATAGGCTTGTTGTTGATGCAGCCGCTCTGGTTGGAACGCTGGAACTTCGGAACCAGGTACTCGTCGAACTCGCCTTCATCATTCTTGATGATGATGGTAGAGCCGTCGACGTAGTCGACCACGCCAGGGTTCTGGGCAACGAGCACTTCGCCCGAGTCAACCGCGATGCGGTGCTCGATGCCGGTGCCGACGTACGGAGCGTGGGGCTGCAGCAAAGGCACAGCCTGACGCTGCATGTTCGAACCCATGAGGGCGCGGTTTGCGTCGTCGTGCTCCAAGAACGGAATGAGCGAGGTAGCGACAGAAGTCATCTGACGAGGAGACACGTCCATGTAGCCGACGCGCTCGGGAGCGACTTCCTCGGGCTCGCCGAAGACGCCGTCGGCGTCACGGGTGCGGCACAGAATCTTTTCAGACGGCACGAACACGCCATCGATGGTCTCGCCGAATACGCGCGTCTCGGGGTCGAACTTCTCCATAGCCTGGGCGATGGCATAGTTCTCTTCCTCGTCGGCGGTGAGGTAGTCGACCTCGTCGGTCACCTTGCCGTCGATAACGCGACGGTACGGAGTTTCGATGAAGCCGTAGCTGTTCACGCGAGCGAAGGTCGCCAGCGAGCCGATAAGGCCGATGTTCGGGCCTTCAGGCGTCTCGATGGGGCACATGCGGCCGTAGTGCGAATTGTGAACGTCGCGAACCTCGAAGCCTGCGCGCTCGCGCGACAGACCGCCAGGGCCCAGAGCAGACAGACGACGCTTGTGCGTGATGCCTGCGGCGGGGTTTGCCTGGTCCATGAACTGCGACAGCTGCGAAGAGCCGAAGAATTCCTTGATGGCAGCCACAATGGGGCGAATGTTCACGAGGCTCTGCGGAGTGATTTCGTCAGGCTCCTGCATGCTCATGCGCTCGCGCACAACGCGCTCCATGCGCGAAAGGCCGATGCGGAACTGGTTCTGGATGAGCTCGCCGACCGTGCGGATACGACGGTTGCCGAAGTGGTCGATGTCGTCGACCTGATAGCCCTCTTCACCCTCATGAAGGGCAACGATGTAGCGCATGGTTGCGACGATGTCTTCAATGGTGAGCGTAGAAGCGTCGAATTCGGGATCGAAGCCAAGCTTCTTGTTCGCCTTGTAGCGGCCGACCTTGGCGAGGTCGTAGCGCTGCGGGTTGAAGAACAGGCCGTCGAGCAGCGTGCGCGCGGAGTCGATCGTAGGAGGCTCGCCCGGACGGAAACGCTTGTACAGCTCGATGAGCGCCTCTTCCTTGGTGGTCGCGGGGTCGCGATCGAGCGTGCGCAGAACCATCTCGGAGCTGCCGAGGATATCGATGATTTCTTCGCGGGTGTCGGCGATGCCGAGGGCGCGCAAAAGCAGCGTGGCCGGCTGCTTGCGCTTGCGGTCGATGCGAACCGACAGAATGTCGCGCTTGTCGGTCTCAAACTCGAGCCATGCGCCACGAGAAGGAATAACCTTCGCGCCGTAGATGGTCTTGTCGGACGTCTTGTCGCGCTCGGCGCTGAAATAGATGCCGGGCGAACGAACGAGCTGGGAAACCACAACGCGCTCGGTGCCGTTAATAATGAACGTGCCACGAGGGGTCATGAGCGGGAAATCGCCCATGAACAGGTCGTTCTGATCTTTGATTTCGCCGGTTTCGCGGTTGATGAAACGAATCTTGGCATAGAGGGGCGCCTGGTAGGAGACGTCTTTCTCTTTGCATTCGTCGACGGTGTACTTCGGTTCGCCGAAGTGATGCTCGCCGAGCTCGACGCACATATCTTTGGTCGAATTCTCGATGGGGCACACGTCGTTGAAGGCTTCGGTAATGCCTTCTTCCATGAACCACTTGAAACTGTCGGTCTGGATGGCGATGAGGTTGGGGACATCGACGATGCCAGGGATCTTCGCGAACGAATGACGCTCCCTGTATACGCCGGCGCCGGTCTTTTCTGCCTTGGCCACAGGTCTTCCTTCCTTTGGGGTAAAAAGACGATATTCTTACCGTTTCGGCAGCCCTTTGGACGTGCTTACACGGCTAATTACGTAAACGAAAAATTTAAACACATTGAGAAATTAAGTCAAGACTTTTTTTCACGAACTGTGTTGAGTTTCTGGTTTTGGAGATTTCCTTCAAGAGCTGGAACAGGCAAAATGGCATGCGACAATCTTTTTGCGCCTTAGTTTCTTTTAGATAGTACTGCCTTGAACCTGTTAAACGCTACGAGCATTTAACAGGTGGCGAGCTCAAAAAGGCAACACCCACGGGGATAAAACTGGGCAAGAAAAAGCCGCCCTTTCGAGCGGCTTTCAAGAAACATCCGCTGCCCCAAGGGCGCGCTTTGGGAAGATCGCGGCCTCGGAGAGAGAAGACAGCGCGAATGCTTACAGCGAGTGATTCATGCTCGTACGAGTCTGCGCGACCTCGAAGGCGGGGTCGAATGCGGGAAGCTCTTCGACCTGGTCTTTTTCGGCGCGAGAATCGAGCAGCGTGGCGGCAACGGTGCAGCCCACGATAATCGCGGCACCCAGCACGCCCATCATCGAGAGCACCTCGCCGAGCACGAAGAAGGAAATAATCGCCGTAACAACGGGCTCAGAGCACAGGATGACCGAAACGGTCGCGGCGGGAATGTGCGCGAGGGCCTTATTCTGCAGCCAGAACGCCAAGCACGTGCCGGCGATGGCGAGGAAGGCAACCGCAGCCCACGTGCCCACTGAAACGGTGCCGAAGGCAGGCGCGGGCTCGGTCGCAACCGCGCCGCCCAGCGAGAACAGGAAAGCTCCGCCGGTCTGCACGGCCGACATGGCGGCAGGGCCGATTTCAGAAAGGCCGCGTTCGGAGAGCACGATGCCCAGCGCGAACAAAGCGGAAGAGCCAAGGCCCACGAACTCGCCCATGCCGAACGACAGCGCGCCGCCGTTGCAGCACAGAAGGTACAGGCCCGCGAGCACCGCGATTTGCAGGACCAACGTGCTCAAGCGATACGTGCGGCGCATAAGCGCGAGCGCGATCACCGGCGTGAACAACATCGGCAGAGAAATGAAGAAGCCCGCGTTGGTGGCGCTCGTCATATCGACGGCCAGCGAGCTCGCGACGAACGCGACCGCGTACACCACGCCGACGGGGAGCCACGCGCTCACGCGGGAGCCGCGCAGACCTTTGACGATTTGCTTACCAAACAGAGCCATGAACAAAGCGAAGGCCAGGCCAAAACGAAGGGTTTGGCACCACAGCGGAGAAACCTCGCCATAAGCAACCTTCATAACGACGTTGTCTGCGCCGTAGAAAATCGCCTGCAGCACAACGAATGCCGCAAATACCATGTTCTTACCCTGCGTCACTTTGAGCCGTCCTCTTTCTTCAATAAGCGCAAGAAGCTCCAAGGCCTTATCGAAGAGCCTTGAAACCACTTGCTTGTTTTGGGTGTTTACGGGAGCTTCATCGTCGTTTCGGCGGTCGCCATTGCCTACTTCGACTTCCCGATGATGCGTATACTACGAGGTTGTTGAAATAAAGTAAAACTAGAGTATTTTGTAATAGGTAAAGAGTTTCTTATACCCCGTTGATTTCACACGTAAAGAAGGAAATAGCAGGAGAAACGGCAGGTTTTCATGACGTCGAAGTATGAAGCCTTTGTGTTGGCGGCCGAGACAGGTAGCTTCAAAAGCACCGCCGAACAGCTTGGCTACACCCAGGCGGGCATTAGCTATATGATGAGCTCGCTCGAATCCGAAATGGGCACGGCACTTTTCGCGCGCGATCATTCGGGCGTTCGCCTCACCGAGGACGGCCGCAACCTTTTACCTTGGATTCAAGACGTGTGCACGAGCGAGCGAGCGCTTCAAGCGCGTTTGGGCGAAGTGAGGCATTTGGAAAGCGGCACGGTGCGCGTCGCTGCATTCGCATCGACCGCCATTCGCTGGCTGCCAGGCATCGTAGATGAATTCACAAACGCCCATCCGAAAGTCGAACTCGAATTCGCGTGTTTCGAAGACCAAAGAGCAATCGAAGAAGGCGTGCTGCGCGGAGAATTCGACTGCGGATTCATCGTTTTGCCTCCTCGGGAAAAGTTTTTCGTCATACCCCTGGTCCAAGACCCGATTTATGTCGCGCTGGCTCCGCACCATCCCCTCGCCCAAGAAGACTTTTTCCCTCGCGAGGCGCTTGCAAGCGAACCGTACATCAAAATTCGAAACCCAGACTACAGCGAATACGACGCCGTATTCGATCGGCATGAGGTTGTGCCGCGCACGCGTTTCGTCATGGATAACGACTTCGCCGTTATGGGCATGGTGAACAAAGGCCTCGGCTACAGCCTTTTCCCAAAGCTCATTTTGCGCAAGGCGCCCTTCCAGCTTGCGCGCATCGAGCTGGAGATTCCCACCCACCGCGAACTTGGAATCGCCATGCGGTCATGGGACCGCGCCTCAATGGCCGCGAAAGCCTTCGTTGAAACCGTTCGAACCTGGGTTGCCGCTTGGGACGAGCGCGTTGAATTCGATGAACGCTGGGATAATCTGGGATAGCAGCAAACGCCGCACACGAAAAAGCTTTCGCATACGCAACGCGGCCGAGGCGCAATGCCCCGGCCGCGTTCGTTACTTCGAAATCGTCCCCGCAAGAAGATGCCGCGACTACGCCGGCAACCGAGGCGCCTCACCGCGCGCATGGCGGCTACAAGGAAAGTGCTCAGCCCTTGTAGTCTTTGCCCACGATAACCAAATAGGAGCCCTCATAGGTGTAGCTGCCATCATTTACCGTAGGAGTGCCGCAGCCAAGTAACTTGGCGATGCTCTTCGCAACGCTTTCGTCGGTCCCCTTGTCGTAAATGACGAGCGTTTTGCCGTAGTTATACGAATCGGCATCGAGCGTATTCGTTACGTCGTAGCCTTTGTTCGTAAGCGTGCTTGCAGCTGTGGCGGCAACGCCCGATACGCCGCTTCCGTTTTGCACTTCGACCTGTTCACCGTGGCCATAGTCGGAAAGGCTCGACTCCTCGCCGCTCAAAACGGCTTGAGCCACCGCTTCGCCACCAATACTGCCGTCGGTCACGCCGCCGTTATTCATCGAAGCCGACTCGTCGGGCGTGGGAGAAAGGCCCTGATCGATGCGCTTCATCATGGCCGCCCAAGCTTCGTTATTGCTATATTCGTACCAACCGCCATCTTCATACGATGAAATGGTCGGGTTCATGGTCGAATAGATATCGGTAGACGGGTCCATGCCTCGCATCGAATTGGCGACAGCGGCAATATCGGTCACCGACATGTCAGTGGTAATGTAATCGCACAGCGCCGTAACGGTGCTCGCCATGGTCGCCGGGTCGCTGGCCAACAGCTTCTTCGCAATCGCGCCAAGCACCATGCGCTGGTTCGCCGCGCGATAGTAGTCGCCGCCGCCGTAGCCAGCATCTTCGTAGGCATGGCGGCTGCGGCACAGAATAAGCGCCTGGTCGCCATTGATCGTCTGTTCGCCGGCAGAGAGGCTGCCACCCGCTTCGGGATCGTCGATATCAATGGACACATTCACATCGACTCCGCCAAGCGCATCGACGACCGCTTTGAAGCCATCAAAGTTGATTTCCGCATAATGGGAGATTGGCACGCCCGCAAATTCCGAAACCGTTTTCACCGCAAGCGACGGGCCGCCAAGCGCATAGGCGGCATTGATCTTATTTATGCCGTAGCCGTCGATATCAACCAGCGTATCGCGCTCAATGGAAACGAGCGTCACCTTCTTTTGCTGCGGATCGATGCGCGCGAGCATCATAGAGTCGCTGCGATACGCATCGCCAAATTCACCGCTCGCATCACGGTCTTCTGATTTGTCAGTGCCCATGAGGAGCATATAGAACGGTTCGGAAAGCGACTTGTCGACAAGCGCGCCGCGCGTTTCGTCATCGATGCCAAAGCTCAACTTGCCGTTGAGAATCCCCATATAGGCAAGCACCGCGCCGCCGCCCACGAGCAACACCGCAAACAACGCTCCTATTACGCCACCAATGATTTTTCGGCGCTTCTTCTTTGCGCGAATGCGCGCATATTCAGCTTGAGTTGAATCGCGGGAAAACGATGCGGCGCGCTGGCGCGCACCCGTATCGCCATACGCAGCGCGCGAATAGGAACGGGCAGCAGAAGCCTGGGGGCGCGATGCATCCTCATTGCGGCGAGGGGTATTTGACCGACGAGACGACTCACCCGACGGGAAAGAATCAAAAGAGCTACGGTGCCGAGGGGCCATAGGTTTGCTCCTTGCTATCGAACGTCAAACGCGACGCGCTCAATGCACGCGCAAAACGAATAATTATCCTATCAGGCAAGATATGCATTGCGTCGACAATTCCACAAAAGCCCACAGCACTGAAAACCTCCTGAAAGGTTCACTACAAAAAAGGCGGCCGGAGCCGCCTTGGTTATTTCGGATTAATATGCACCACTCGTCGAGTCCGAGGCGCCATCGTATGCATCCGTTCCACCGCTCGATAGGCCGTCGGCCCCATACGCCGAACCGGCTCCAGAAGTACCGTAGTCATAATCATACGTGGAGGAATTCGACGACCCATAGTCCGACCCGTAGCTGCCGTCATAGCCAGAACCATAGCTGCCGCTTTCGTAACCGGAATTGTAGCCAGAACTATAGCCGGAGCCCGTAGCCGAATCGTAACCGCCATAGCTCGAGCCGCCCGACGAGACACTCGACCCCGAAAGCAAGCCGCCCGTTTCCTGAATACCAGTTACGGTGCCGTCAAGAGTTCCGCCATTGTTGGCATTGCGATTCTCGTCCTCATACGGCGGCAGGCCCGCATCGACACGCTCCATCATTTTGCGCCATGCATTGTTGTCGCTGTATTCGTACCAAATATTGTTCTCATACGATGCATACGTGGGGTTCATCGCCGACCAAATATCGCTATCGACATCAATGCCGCGCATGCTCGTGGCAACGGAAATGATATCGGTCACTTCCATGTCGGTCGTAACATAACTTGCCATGGCAGAAAGCGTATTGGTCATGGTAACGACGTCGGCAGACATGAGCTTCTTCGCAATTGCGCCGAGTACCATGCGCTGGTTCGCCATGCGGTAATAATCGCCCGATCCGTAATCGTCGTAGGCATGGCGGCTGCGGCACAGAATAAGCGCCTGGTCGCCATTGAGCGTTTGCTGGCCCGCTTCAACGCGTCCGCCCGCTTCGTCGTCATCAATGGCCATGGGAACATCGACTTCGATGCCTCCCAAGCCGTCAACCGCCGCTTTAAACCCATCGAAGTCAACCGATACGTAATGGGAAATGGGCACGCCGGCGAACCTCGAAATAGTGCTCACCACGAGCGGCGCTCCGCCATATGAGGCGGCGGCGTTGAGCTTGTTCGGACCATAGCCCTCGATATCCACATAGGTATCGCGCTCGATGGACACCAGGGCCACGGTTTTCTGAGTAGGATCGATTCGGGCGAGAATCATGGAATCGCTGCGGAAGGTGTCACCCGCGAATTCGGCGCTCTGCTCACGTTCTTCGGACTTGTCGACGCCCATAATAAGGCAATAGAATGGCTCGCCCGGCTGCACTGTTTCGTTCGACAGGGAAGCTTTCAGCTCGTCAGACACGTCCTCGTGAAGCTTGTTGCCGATAGAGTTCATGTAGACCACGCCCGCGAATGCCGCGCCTCCCACAAGAAGAGCCAAGGCCAGCACCACGATAAGGGCAATTATGGGACCACGCCTGCGCTTTTTGGGCGGTTGGTAGCAATCGCGCGAATAGGCTTGAGCGCCATAGCCCGCGCTTGTAGGAGCGCCCATAGGCGCATAAGTGATTGCTCCGCGAGAATTGCGGTGCACAGAGACGGGACGCATTCCCTGAGGAACCGCGCCCTGGTTTTGTTGTGTGTGTTTGCGTTTATTCATGGAGCGTATTATCGCCCCTTTCGAGGTCAACAACCAAAAGCACACGCAAGTGTTCGAAACCTTAACACAACCTAACAACAAAACCATATGCCGAAACTGCACCCAACGTCCCAAACTCTTTTGAAAAAAGCGAGTCGTTACCTTTCCAGCCACACAACGCGTTACACTGAAGGTATAGCAAACCCAAACGAAACCGCCCACGCCAACCGAGGAGCGAGAGTGTCGCACGATAACGACTTTCCCGAAAAGCACGGCGCACAGCGCACGCGCACGCACGCTCGCCCTCGCCCGGCCAAAAAGCCGCTTGCCGCGCAAGAGGGGCAGCGCATTCCCGCGCGTCACGCCGATGAGCACGCATACCCGGCCAAAGCGCTCAGCCGCTCGAGCGAACCGCGCACGCCACGCGCTCAGGTTCCCACCGATTCACGCGCGCCGCACGTCCAGGCATCCGCCGAGCAGCACATGCCGACAAGCAGAAAGCCCATCGACTCCCACGCTCGGCGCACCCATGCGCCCGGCGAGCCGCGCCCGCCTCGCAACCAAACACCCGTTGCCCAAACATCAACGTCGAGGCCCCAAAAAACCGTGTTCGCCATTGCTGGCGCGTGCGTTGCGCTCGCACTCGTCCTGTTCGGCGTCGTGCATTGGCAAAGCACTAGACCCATCGACATCATGGTGAACGGTCAAGAACTGCAGCTGCCTCGCACCGCAACCGTTAACGACGCATTCGAGGCAGCGGGCTCGCCCGCAACGGCAGGCAACATGCTCGATATTGACGGCGAACTGCTGCAAGAAGGCAGCGGCACAGCCTATACGGCAACGCTCGATGGACACGAGCTCGACCCCACTACCGCAGCCGACACACCGCTCGATGGCCACACGAGCATCGATTTCACAAACGGAGTCGACGTCGAAGAGCCATCCAACGTAGCCGAAAACCAGCCCATCGCCCATGGCGCCCAAGACGTCGGACATGGGCCGCTGCACATCGTCACCCAGAAAGGACAAGATGGCTCAGGCACAATTAAAACCGGCCAGGTTTCCGGAAAACATCAGGTCATCGAGGTAACGAGCGACCCCGTCGACACCATCATGAAGCGCTGCTACCCCGACACGCAAGGTGAAAAGGTCGTGGCCCTCACTTTTGACGACGGCCCATGGGACGACACCAACGAGCTGCTCGACGTGCTGCGCGACAATGGCGCGAAAGCCACGTTCTTCACCGTTGGCAACCGAATTTCGGGCAACGGAGTCGATACCGTGAAACGAGAGGTCGCCGAGGGCCATCAAGTCGCGACCCACACGTGGGACCACGCGGCGGGCGACGGCCAAAGCGTGAACCTTTCCTATATGAGCGCCGAACAACAGCGCGAAGAAGTCACGAAAGGCCTTCAGGCAATCGAAGACGCCACCGGACAAAAGCCAAGCTTCGTGATGCGCGCGCCCGGAGGCAACTTCCCTACCGAAGTATGGAGCAATGTGGAAGACCTCGTGGTTGCCGACATTGGTTGGGACGTCGACACCACCGATTGGAAGCGGCCGGAGGCGAGCCGCATCGCGGCAGAGCTTATGCGGATTACGCCCGGCGATATCGTGCTCATGCATGATGGCGGCGGAAACCGAGAGAACACCATTGAAGGCCTGCGCATTGCTCTGCCGAAGCTCGTGCAAGACGGCTGGAAGTTCGTCACGATTGACGAACTTATGAAATACCCTACAAAAGACAGCTGAACGAACTTACGCTCAGCATTCATAATCGCCCGCACCCATAAACGCAAAATGGCGGCCTCGAAGTGCGAGGCCGCCATTTGTTTTACTCAATCTCAATCGATGTTTTCACTCTAATGCCGATTTCGGCCATACGCTTGCGAAGCACAGCATACGTCACGCCCAAGAGCTCTGCCGCCAAAAGCAAATCGCCATCAGCCCCTCGAATCGCCTTGACGATACGCATGCGATCAGCTTCTGCCACATTTTCATCTTGCGAAAACGCGCCCGTAGTTCCGGCGGGGAACCCCGCGCTTGAAGCAACGGAAAAAGCGGCATCCTGGTCTTGTCCCGAATGCAATTCCCCCGATTGCCAACCTGCCGAATGCTCGCTCGGCTCATCGGCCGCACGCAACCCAAAACCAGCCATCGCATCGAAGCCGACGCCATAGGGCGACGCCCCAGAAACAACCTCGCCAAAAGGAGTCGACTCCTGGTAGCCATACCCCATTGCCGACGGCCTATCGTACGCTCCTGCCCCAACGCGGTCGAACACCGCCGAAGGCGAATACATGCCCGTCGGCAAGCCTCCACCCACCGGCGCCATGCGGCCAGACTGCCCAGCGACCGCCGCCATTGAGAGCGCGGGGCCTTCGAACGACATGCCCACCGATACGGCGTTCGCGACATGGACGGGCAAATCCTCAAGGGTCACCTTGGCCCCCTCTCCTGCCATAATAAGGCTGCGTTCAACAACGTTGCGCAACTCTCGCACATTGCCGGGCCAAGTGTAATTCGCAAGCGCCTTCATAACGTCTTCAGGCAGGGGAGTGCACGGCAGACGAAGCGAGTCTGACAAATCTCGATTGAAATGATCGACGAGCAAGGCCACATCGCCTTCACGCTCGCGCAAAGGCGGCAGGGATATTTCGACCATGCTCAGGCGATAGTACAAATCGGCGCGGAAACGGCGCTCATTGATAAGGCATCGAATATTCTGATTCGTAGCAGCCAGAAAACGCACGTCAAGCTGATGCGGCTCGGTCGACCCAAGGCGCGTGACGCTTTGTTCCTGAATGACGCGCAGCAAGCCCACCTGCAAATCGAGGGGCATTTCGCCAATCTCGTCCAAAAACAGCGTTCCGCCTTCGGCCGCTTCAATCTTTCCGATCGAACCGCCTTCTTTGGCTCCCGTAAACGCGCCCGCCTCGTAGCCAAACAGCTCGGCCGCGAAGAGGTCACGGGGAATCGCCCCGCAATTGATTGCAACGAACGGCCCCTTGCGGCCGGACATGCGATGCAAGGCGCGCGCCACAACCTCTTTGCCTGCACCCGTCTCACCCAAAAGCAAGACATTGGTCTTAATGGGCGCCACCTTGCGAACGAGTTTATCGACCTTGCCCCATGCAGGCGACTCGCCGATATAGTCGACAACGTCTTTCACCGAAGCGCGGCCAAGCGACTTGCGGCTCCCCTCTGCGCGAGCCCCTCCCCCGTTCGATGCCTGGCCCTTTCCCGACTTTGAAGAAGAGTCAGCCCCAACGGACGGCACATCGAACACGCACACAACGAACGAGAGCCCGTTGCCAACGTCAACCGCCGACCGATGCAAAAGCGCCAACTCGCGTTCTACCTTCTTTCGCCCCTCTTTGAATACCACGGGCAAGGGCTCGCCTTCTTTCACGGGCGACTCGAGTACATATTTCACGCCCGTCTTCTTCGAGAGGTACGCGGAAAGCGATTGGGACCCATAGGAAAACGTCTCATACCGAGGGATATAGGAATGCATGGCTTCATTTGCGATGAGCACATTGCCGCGCCTGTCGAGAACAAGCACCGGCTGATTCATGAGGCGAATAAGCGGCTTGAAGAATTCAGCCGTCGATAGTTTCGCCCGCATGCCACGACCGGCAAGGAAGAGCTCATTGGCCAAATCGACCGCTGTCGCGCACATATCAAGGGCGCATTCGGGAAGCATTCCGAACGGGTTATTGAGGTTCATGGCGCCGAAATACACCCCTCGGTTATCGAGGAAGGGGGCGCTCACGCCAGAATAGGTTTGAGAAATGGCCCTATACTGTTCGAAGCCATCAGCGCGTACGGGCTTCTTCTCGTAAGGAACAATGGTCGCGTTTCCCGTTCCCACGACTTCCTCGAGCACATACGTGCCGAACGTGCGCGGATAATAGCTCAAGGGCGACTGAAAGCCGAACACAAAGCTTTCCTGATCCATAAGCGAGACGTTGCAATTCAGTAATGCCACAAGCATGCGCATAACGGGCATATTCGCCGCCAGCGAGTGGGCATAAGCCCGCTGCTTTTCGGCAAGCAGCTTTTCGTCCATAGAAGGAAAGTCGCTCGACCAAGGATTCACGCCCGCCGCTCGGCAGCGCTTCCATGAACGCGCGATTTCGGGGCGAACAACGCTTTCGTCGATTTCGCCCGTCGCAATGAACCTTCGCCACGCTTCAACTTGACTTTTCTGATCGTACATCGACCCCTTCTTCCCCATTGCCTCTATGCGGGCCCCCCAATTGGCCCATCGTCACGCAACGTCGCGCGCGTCCACTACGAATCGCACGACCACCGACGACGCGATTGCGCTTCGATGCCGAGAGACTCTCGATACTTCGCAACCGTGCGTCGCTTTATCTCAATGCCCTTCTCATTCAGCGCGGCGCATATCTTCGCATCGCTCAATGGATGGCTCTTGTCCTCTGCGGCGATAAGGTCTTTAATCATCTGCTTGATTTCGAACGACGAAACAGCACCCGTTGTCGCCTGCGCCCCAAGACCCATGCCAGAAGAAACCCGCGGCATGGCGCGCGTGAAAAACATTTTCAGCGGGAACGTTCCCCATGGCGTTTGGATATATTTTCCCTGCACAGCTCGACTCACCGTAGATACATGAATGTCAAGAGCATCGGCCGCCTGCTGCATGGTCAGCGGCGAGAGCGCCGAGCCGCCCGTGAGGAAAAACTTGAACTGCCGTTCTACCAGAAACACGCCGAATCGCTGCAGCGTTTGACGACGTTGTTCAAGATTGCGCAAAAAGGAATCAGCTTCCTCGCGCTTCTCGCTCAAATACGCCGCTACCTCACGCGCAAGGCCCTCTTCTTCCATCATCGCCACGTACTCGGCGTTCAACGCCAGGCAATTTTTGGAAGCTCCCACCACCTCAACGGTAAAATCGGAGCCCTTTCGGCGCACGATGATATCGGGGATGACATAGCGCGAATCGGGGCGTTGATAGAACGCCGAGCCTGGACGAGGGTTCATGCCGCGAACCACGCGCTTCATGCGAGCGACCTCATCGACGGACACGCCAAGTTCTCGAGCGATTGCAGGTAGCCTGCCTTGGGCGAGATCGTCGAGGTAGCCTTCTATGAGCTCCGACATAACTTCGGGATGCGGCTCGTCGTCGGGAATCTGAAGCTTCAGACATTCACGAACATCATGCGCGCCAACGCCTCGCGGCTGAAGGCGCTGCAACGCCTCGAGCAGCCTTTCGGCACACGCATATTCGACATCGCACTCAAACGCCACCATGCCGACATCGCCAACGAAGTACCCGTCGTCGGTCACGTTATCGATAAGAGCATTCATGACCCCAAGGTCGCAAGCGCTCAGATGCAAATCGGTCACCTGAAGGTGCAGGAACTCATGCAGCGTTTCGGTCTCTATGCAATCATCCTGGATACGAGAAAAGTCCCACTCGGTTGCGCCCGCGATTCCAAGCGTATGGCGAGGAGCCGACCAACCCGTAACGTCGTACGCCTTCGCTTCGGCACGCTCCTTCGCCTCTTCGAATGCCGACTCGCTCGGAAGGGCATCGTAGCTGAATAAATCGTCTTCGTAATTGATTTCAAGAAGAGGGTTCGACTCGGCCATAGAGGCAATGCGATCGGGAAGCGAGGCAACTGGCAACGCAAGCACTTCAAGGCCCTGCATCGAAACGGGGGCGAGACGCGTTTTCGTCTTCGTGGACGTTCTCGGCGTCAAGCCCGTCGACAAAGTACCAGAAACCACAAACGCCCCCTTCGCTTTGGTTTAGGCCTATCTATTCCGACCCGGTTTCACGCACGCACGTCCGAGGACGCACGGGTCGTTAAGCCGTTTACATTGCACTATGCAATTCCGCATCTGATATTCTATCTATTTCAAATGGCATATAAAGACGAAAAGCATCGAATTTGACTATGAGTTTCTGAAAAGTCGAACAAATATGACATTCTGGCACAAAATATGCTTGACATATAAGCGTTAGTATATGCCAGAAATGCCGTTTAAATCTTTCTGGGGGATGAACATGAACACATCGGGGAACGGCATCGCACAGACGCATGAAACGGACGCGTTGGATTTGAGTACCATGACGAAGCACGAAATGCCTTACGGAATTGACGCCATAGCCGAAATTCGTATGTCGACCCCAGCGGATTATCCCGCCATTATTCGCATGGGCGAGGCGGCCGACATGGGCACGCTCGACGGCTTCGAGGACACGCTTGTCGCGACACATCTCTCTGGCGGCATCGCGGCATTTTGCCGCCTTCGCATCTACGACGGCATCGCACACGTCAATCCAATCGTCGTCGACGAATCGCTGCGCGGCCATGGCGTGGGCGCAGCGCTCATGAAAGCCGCGCGGGAGCGCTACGGCGAACTCCGCTTCGTCGCTCGCGGCTATGCGGTGGGGTTCTACAAGTTCATTGGATGCACCCCCGTCGAATGGGATGAAATTGCCCCCGAAGTCGCATCCGATTGCGATGATTGCGAAAAGCGGGACGAATGCCAGCCGCTCCCGATGAAGTACCCTATCGAAAACGAAGAGCGCGCAATCACCACTTCCCTCGATTAATCAGGACAAACAAAAAAACGCGCGACAAATGCCGCGCGACGTAGCCTCATAGCCTCTTTATCGCATGAAGCGGGTTATTCAATCCCTACCAAGAACGCTTTGCCGGCATCAGTGACGGAAAGCGCATTCGCCAAACGACCGCCATCGTCTCGATAGCGCGCTTCGCTGTTCACGAGGCCCGAGCCGACAAGACGGCGTATGGCCGCATGTACGCGATATTCGCTCACGCCGACAACCTTCGCCATCTCTCGACGAGAAAGCGAAGCAGGCTCGCCATTCTGCTTTTCATAACGCGCGACAAGACGCAGAATCGACACCGTAACCACGGCAACGTCATCCCAGCTCGTACGGCCATGACCTGCCATGGAACCGCCTCCTTCACCAAAGACGCGTCCGCCGTTTCGTCCTCCAAGCAAAACGCAACTTATACATACATACATATTCGCATTGACAAATCATTAACAAGCTTCAGTGCGAATCCCCCCAAAGGGATGAGCCGTATGATAGGAGACCCCTCCCCCCATCGTCAATTAAAAACTGCACAACATTCGCCATCGTTGTGCGAGCGGCGTCTACGCGCCCTCAAACGTAGAAATGCCCCGACAATTGCGGGGCATTTCTACACAAGCTTGGTAAGCGCAAGGCAACCAGCGGCGCTCTGGCTTCACGCCGCTCATAATTCGCATCGCGCATACGATGCAGCCCTAAGGAGATGGCTGCGGCGAGGCCCCCTGTCCGACCGGGGGCCTCGCCGCAGCCAGGTCTCGCAACCTGGCCTTGGAGCGAAGAGAATGATTAGCGCTGATTCTTTGCCTCGGGAGCAGGATCTGCGGGACCAGCATATGTCTGAACGATAGAGGCATACGTGCGAGCTTCGTCGCCCACAACCTCAAGATCGGTGTCCATCCAATTGCGACGGCGAATCGCCACGAGCGCCCAGTCACGAGCGGAGCCCTTAATATAATTCGGGCTCGCAGGATCACCCTTCGCCCATACCTCACCCGAAGGCAAGGTGAGCTCAAGGTACATCGGAACCTCGGGGTCGAAGGTGAGGCCATTCACGTTGTACATGTTCGGACGGCCCTGCCACGAGAGGAACAGCGTGGAGGCAATGCGATCTTTGACAACGGGTTCAATGCCAAGAGCGTCGTAGATATCGACGCTATGAGCCCAAAGCTCCATAAGGCGCGCAGACGCAAGCGAACGATTGGACATGGGGGGAATGCCGGCCGCCCAAGGCACGCGGCTCTTGGGGCCACCCGCAATAAACGCCTCATTCATGATGGTGCGCTGCTCGCGCCACCAGGAAAGAATTTCGGCGCCGGTCATGTCCTGGCACTTCAAAACATGGTAATGCTCGTCCTGGTCGCTGAATGCGTCCGCGACGGCATTCACGCTCTCACCACGGCCATTAAGCAGCTCCGCGGCGCAATAATCGAAAAACGCGATATGGGCAATGACGTCTTTCAGCTTCCACGTCGTGCAATACGACGCCATTTTGTTCCAGTCTTCCTCAGAGAAATCCTGGACAAGCACGTCAACCTGCGCCTGCTCAGCAAGCAAGTCACCCATCGGGTCAAAGAATTCAGCCATGTCGTTCCCCTTTCTTTTGATTCCGTCGCCCATCGCGCGATGAAATCACGTCACTACACGGAAGCCTGAGTGCTTTGGCTTTGGCCACGCGTCAAAGCCTGCATGCTCTTTAGGCACGCTCGATACACCAGACTCCCATTCGTTGGCTTTTCACGCGAGCAATACACGCCCGCGACCCACATTAGTCTTGATAGAGTTTCTGAATAGCGCGGCCTGCAATATGAATCATGATTTCATCGGTGCCGGCGCCAATACGATAGACGCGCTGGTCACGCCACAAGCGAGAAATACGGCAATCCTTGGTGTAGCCGATACCGCCCATGACCTGCAAGGCCGTGTCGCACACCTCGAACGCCGCGCGGCCACAATACAGTTTCGCCACCGCGGAATCGATTTGCACCGGTTCGCCGTTGTCAATCTTCCATGCGGTCTTGTACACCCAGTTGCGCATGTTTTCAATCTTCATGTACATCTCGGTGATGTGCTCCTGGATGAGCTGGTTCTTGCCGATGGGCTTGCCAAACTGCACGCGCTGGGTTGCGTAATGCGTCGCATCCTCAAACGCGCATTCGGCGGCACCGAGGCTCTGGGCACATGCGATAAGGCGCTCGACCTCGAAATTCACCATTGCCTGCATGAAGCCATTGCCCTCAACGCCCACGAGGTCCTTCTCTTCGAGGACGACGTCTTCCATATGAAGCTCGCAGGTATTGCCCATATTCCAGCCGATTTTCTCAAGCGGCTCGATGGAGATACCCGGCGTGAGGTTGCCCTCGTCATCGCGCAGGGGTACCCACCACATGCTGAACTTCGAACGATTCTCGCGCAAAGTGGGATCGTCGGCCGCATTGCGTGCGACGCAAAGCATGTACTTCGAGTTCACGGCGTTGGTCATGAACGATTTATTGCCATTGAGGTACACCTTACCATCGCGACGCTCGTACGTAGAAGCGAGCGAGCTCGAGTCGGAGCCGGCACCAGGCTCGGTGAAACCAAGCACGAAGCCCGGTCGACCAGCCATAACCTCAGCGAAACACTGCTCCTGCTGCTCAGGGGAACCGTATTCCGTCATGTCTTTGAGCGCGCACAGGTTGCCGTACACATAGATGGGCGCACCATTTTTGCAGATGCGCTCAGAAACCAGCATAAGCGTCATCACGTCAACGGGCGTACCACCGAACTTCTCGTCGACGCCGAGCATCTGAAAGCCGTTTTCAAGCAGCGCGTCAGTAAATTCCGTCGGCCACTCATGCTTCTCGTCGCACTCTTTGAAATACTGCTCAGTGCCATAGCGCTCCATCAGCTCGTCGACGCTCTCGAGCAACAACTCTTGTTCTTCGGTAAGGGCGAAATCCATGGTTTTCCTTTCCTCTGTTTCCCGCATCCTTGCTTAACGTTCACAACATCGCATGACTGCGCTGCGATTCTGATAAGCAATTAGCAAGAAGCGTGCCAAAATGAAGAGACGCTGCCCAAAAGGACAGCGTCTCTTAAAAATATAATTCAACATTCGGAAAGGGCCGTTACTTCTCGACGTGAGCGTCAAAATAGGCAACGACGTTTTTCATTCGAATCTTTCCCGCATCATCGCGGCCCAAGTTGTCAACGAACAGTACATAGCGCGGCTTTTTGTAGCTTGCGATATAGGCCTTGCAGGCCTCCTGCACGTCTTGCGCCGTGAGGGTTTTACCCTTCACCGGTTGCACCACGGCAGCGACAGCCTCGCCCATCACCGGATCGCTCGTGCCAAAGACCACGCAATCGGCCACATCGGGATTTCTCAAAATGGCGGTTTGCACTTCATTGATGAACACGTTTTCGCCGCCCGATTTGATCATGTCCTTTTTGCGGGCGCACAGGTAGTAGTAGCCGTTTTCGTCAACGCGCATGACGTCGCCCGTATGCAGCCATCCATCGGGCGTAATGGTGTTTGCGGTAATTTCAGGCTGCCCATAATAGCCACTCATCACCGCGGGGGATTTGACAAGGGCCTCACCAGGCTCGCCAGGCGCCACATCGTCTCCTTCATCGTCGACGATGCGTATTTCCATCTCATCCATCGGCTTGCCAAGTGCATCGAGCAGCGGGGAATCCTCTTCCAGCATCTCGCGCGTCAAACGCATCGTAATGCCGGAGCCGCTTTCGCTCTGCCCCCAGCCGTAATTGATTTCAGCATTGGGGAATGCGCCGTATATCGCCCGCACGATTTCGGGCGTCATGGCGCCCGCCGCGCTTTGCACAATGCGAACGGTCGACAAATCGTGCGACGACACGCCACCATCGCGGACGAGGCGAACGTAGGTCGTCGGCGGCAGCAGAATCATATGCGTCACCCCATGCTCATCGATTTGGTCGAGCACGGCGTGCGCATCGAACTTCCCGCAAATGACGATCGTTGCGCCAGCCGAAAGGGCACACATGAACCAGCTATGGCCACCATGGTGCTCAAGCGGGCATTGAATAAGGACGACAGGGTGGTCCATTTCAAGCATGGCGTTCGAGCGCAGAATAACCCGAATTTCCGCCAAATCCTGCCCATGAGTACGGCATGCGCCTTTCGGAAGGCCGGTTGAGCCGCCCGTAAACTGCACGCGCGAAAGAGCGCCCTCGTCACGGAAAAGCTCAAGGTCAGGCTCAGCGGGCGCGGAAAGGTCGAACAAGCGCGGTGCGAACGGCGTCGATGCGCCAACGGCAAGAAGGTCGAGCTCGGGATTGAAATCGCGACGGCTCTCGACGACTTTCTCTTCGAATTTCTTCGCGAATACAAGGAGCTTCGCATCGACCGCATTCGTGAGATATGCGATTTCGCGAGGAATAAGTCGATAGTTCAAAGGAACGGCAACCGCTCCGATGCGCTGAATCGCCAAATAGACGGCGATAAGCTCGACGCTGTTCTCCATGAGATAGGCTACCTTGTCGCCTGTTTCCACGCCTCGATTGCGAAACGCACGGGCGATTTTGCAAGCCAAGGTATCCAGCTGCTCATACGTTTGGGTAATCTCGCCGCATACGCAGGCAACACGCTGCGGGCGCTTTTCAACATTCTCAAGAAATGGCTCGATAATGTTGCCATATGTTGTTGCCCCAGACACCTTGGCCCCCTCATTTCGGCCCATGCAAATTCATCAAGCACCCTTCAATACCAAGGGCGCAATGGGCGGCCGCCGATGCCGGCAAAGCCGCCCGTCCCAAAAGCCCTAGCGGGCGAACTTCTCCATAGTTTTGGCGTAGGCTTTCGTCGTGGTGCAGAACGGGGAACTCGTCTGCTCCAGCGCGAGCGAAGCCTGGAGATTGGTATCGCTCAAAGAGTTCAGCATCCCCTTCGCCACCTGGATAGACGCATCGGGCATTTCCGCCAATCGACGCGCGAGTTCCATCGTTGTTTCCTCGAGGGATTCCGACGGAACCACGCGGTTCGCAATGCCGAGCTCGCCCAGTCGCACGCCAGAAATGCGATCGCCCAGGAAGAGGATTTCTTTGGCGCGCTGCATGCCAACCAATTCGGGCAAGAATTTCACCACGCCCATCTCGGGAGCAATGCCGATTTGGCAAAACGCCGGAATCACAGTGGCCGTCTCGCTCACGCATACCAAATCGCTCGCGAGCATGAGCGCGAAACCGCCGCCCACGGCATAGCCGTCGACCATGGCCACAATCGGCTTGGCAATAGTGCGCATGGCGGTGACGGTGCGGCAATACTTGCGATACGTTTTACGCGCGTGCTCGGGGGTGTTTTCCTCGGGGGAGCTTTGGCTCAAATCGCCGCCGCTCGTAAAGCAGTTGCCCGAACCGCGAAGGACGATCGCGCGAACTTCTGGGTCCTCGTCGGCAGTATGGAAGCATTCCGTCAGTAAATCCATCATGGTGGCGTTAATGGCATTTTTCTTTTTGGGCTGGTTCAGATACACAACCGCAACGCCGTCTTCGCCTTTTTCCATGTAGACCATATCGGTGTTTTCGCTCATAGCAGGCACTCCCTAGATGGCGCAAGCGGCAACGTAGCCAGCCTTGGTCGCATCGGCGATACGATGCGGCTCATCGGCGTCACCAACCAAATACACCTCGTCGCAAATGCCCTTGAGAGATTCAGCCAGAGCATGGTTCGGCTTGAATCCCAACGTAATCGCGACGGTTTTCGCGGGAACGAAAATCTCGGTCTGATTGCCCTCTTTATCGGTCTGAACAGCCTTGACTCCCTTATCGGTAATCTCGGTGACCTTGGTGAGCGCATGCATTTCGATGTTTTCGGCCTTCTTGAAGCCATTGATCAGGCCGAAGCGATCGGAGCCGCCCACGTCGTAGCCGATCTTCTTTTTCTCCTCGATAATGGTGGCGCGGCGCCCGGTCTCCATACACAGGTGACCCAGCTCGCAACCCGGCAAGCCGCCGCCGATGATGGCGACCTCGCGGCTCACAGGCCAATTCATGGCCGTAGTCGCCCAACGGGCAAAGCTCGGAGTGTAGTGCATCTTCACAACGTTGGTCGCACCCCACCACATAAAGTTGTTGAATGCGCTCTTGGTGTGCGGCGTGTTGCCGTTGAGCATCTCGAGCAGGTCGTGGGACTGGAGCACGTTGGCGTTATCCACGCCAGGAACATCGAGCGTCATAACATCGCCACCGATTGCGACGATAACAGCATCGGGCTTGGCCGCCTTAACCACGGAAGCATCGACTGGGGTCTTCAAATGCACCTTGATTTCGGGATGCGATTTCACCAGGTTGTTCATGTAGTCGAGATAACGCTCGTGATAAGGACTGAAAATCGAAGACATCTTCACGCAGCCACCCAGACGGGGGCCTGCTTCGTAAAGATCGACCTCATGGCCGCGCTCAACGGCGCACACGGCTGCATTGATGCCAGCCGGGCCAGAACCCACGACCATCACGCGCTTTTTCTTCTCCGCTTTCGGGTACATCTCGTGATCGAGCTCTGCGCCCAAATGGGGGTTCACGCCGCAGTAATTCATCGGCTTGCCCTGGCTCACCACGTCATCGAGGCAACGGCAGCACACGATGCACTTGCGCATATCGCAGGTTCGATCTTCCATGACCTTTCGAGGAAGGTCGGGGTCGGCGATGCTGTAACGAAGGCCAGCGATCACGTCGACCTTGTCCGCCTGAAGAGCTTGCTCCATAGCGGTCGGGTCGGTATTGCGGTAACCCTGAGCCACCGGTTTCTTGGCGACGGTCTTGATTTTCTGGGAAATCCACGTCCAGTGGCAATCTTCGATAACTTTCGTGGTCAGAGGCTCGCTCGTCTCGTGCCAGCCCACGGCCAAATCGTGCAAGTCGGCGCCAGCCTCTTCAAGCATGGGCGCAATCTGCAGCGCTTCCTCCATGGAAAGGCCCTCGCCAGCAGGGCTCTTGATGAAGTCGATCGGGCTCCAACGAACGACGATGGGGAAATCGGGGCCCAAGGCCTCGCGCACGCCCGCGATGACCTCGCATGCGAAGCGGGCACGATTCTCGATGCTTCCGCCGTATTCGTCGGTGCGGTTGTTCGTCGCCTTCGCCATGAAGCGGCTCATGATGCCGCCAACGCCCGCCATAACCTCGATGGCGTCGAAGCCAGCTTCCTTGATGACGCGAGCGCCATTGATGTATTGCTTCTGGAAGTCGTGGATTTGCTCAATGGTCATGGCCTTGAAGCCGCTCATGAATTTCAGAATGGCGATATCGGAGGGGCCATACGCGCTTTCGGGAAGCTCGTCGGAGGGCTTCCAATCATGCACGCAATAAAGCTGAGCGCAAATAAGGCCATCATGCTTGTGCACGGGGTCGACCATATATTTCTTCAAGTCGGGAATGCACGTCTCGTCGTAGCACGAAGGCAGAGCATGAATCATCGGATTGCTCGCCTCGAGCTCATTACGTTTCCAGGGAACAATGGTCTGAATAATCATTGCCGTCTGGCCAGCGGCGCGCTCTTCAAGATAATTCGCGAGACGTTGGGTGGGACGATTGTCGGGCGTAACATAGCCCAAACCAGGCGACATCGACGTGGTAATCATGCGGTTCTTCAGCGTAACGCCATTGACCTTCAGCGGGGAGCCGAGGATTGGGTACTCTTTGCTCATGCGCGAAACCCCTCTTTCTCATGTTTCATATATGCAACCACCTTGATGCATAGGAACTAAGCAAAAAGCGTGCCAAACAGCGCAGTCCCGCATCGCATGCTCAGTTGTAAAGCCGTAAAAGGAGCCTGGCGACGCTCTGTCCGTGAGCGCCGCACAGATAAGACAGCCGGCTCGCACCCCGTATCGCGAACGCGAGCCAACGTACCCTGAGCAAACATCATGCCGACAGTCGCAGCATTCGTGCGCAATCGTCCCTTATGCATAGGCATGTTTTTTGCTACAACAGGGCTAATGGAGAAATAGTGTGCTCGGAAAGCGCGCTTGAAATCAAACGATTCACGAGAGGGTGTGGCCTTCCATGGCAAAGAAGACCGTCGATATCAATGTCGGGAAAAGCAAGTTCTCGCGAAACCAAAAAACAGGAGGCTCGACGAGCGTTCAGCTCGACTGCGCCAACGGCAAGCTCCCCTTCGACATCGCCATCGAGCTTCCCGATGGCCGCGCCCATGCCGTGGTAAGGCGAGGACGCACGCTGCCGATTCACCAAGAGGAGCTGTTCTCTACAGCATCGTCATATCAAACCGCAATGGAATTCCATGTCGTTTACGGAAATCGCCCTTTGGCGAAAGACTGCGAAAGCATCGCGCGCATTCGCCTTCGAAATATTCGCTGGTCGGCAGCCGGGGTTCCGAAAGTCACGGTCAATTTCGACGTGGATAAAACAGGCCTGCTCACCATTGGCGTCAACAATCTCGATCGAAAAGACGAAGCCATCGTTGAGACGAACGAGATTCCCACGGGGTTCAACGAGACCGCGCACGCTGCCGAAGGCGAAAACGCCGCATCCGATGCCGCGGAACGCGAACGTATTCGCGAGCTCGACGAAGCCCGCGAATTGCTGCGACGCCTCGATGATGAGTATCACGTATCAAAGCGCGCCATGAAATGGGGCGAAAAACGCGAATACAAGCGCGTCCGCAAGAGCATCGTCGACATCGTCTCGCAACCGCTGTCGAAAACGAGCAATGCCGATATGAAAGCGCTTCGACTCAACATGCAGGACATGCGCGGCCAAAAACGCGTGCTTGACCAGCGAAAGGCGCAAGTTGAAGGCTGGTATGACTAACGCACGATAACAGCTTGTCCAAATTACCGCACGACCCGAGCGCGGGCATCGCCAAGCGGTAAAATGAAGCCAACTGCCCCGAACAAGAGAGAGGATGAGGGGATTATGGCAGAAATGAAAGACGCGGCATTCCTTGCCGAAGCCGACAGCTGGATCGACACTCATTGGGAAGAGATCGTCGAAGAAATCGGCAATCTCGTCGCTGTTCCAAGCGTCGTCGACTTCGACGCCGCCACGCCCGAGCACCCCAGCGGCCCCGACGCGCACGCCGGCATGACGGCGGCGCTCGACTTGGCTTCTCGCCTGGGCTTTCCGACTACCGATGAGGCGGGCGAAATCGGCTGGGCCGACCTCGAAGGCGAAAGCGAAACCCAGCTCGGCATGATTTGCCACGCCGACGTTGTGGTGCCGGGCGTCGGCTGGACAAGCGACCCGTGGACCATGCAGCGCCGCGACGGCTTCCTTATCGGCCGCGGCGTACTCGACGACAAAGGCCCGCTTGTCGTTTCGTTGTACGCCATGAAGTTCTTCGCCGAGCGCTGCGAAGCCGAAGGCAAGAAGCTCCCCTACACCATTCGCATGCTTGTAGGCACCAACGAGGAAACCGGAACCATGAAAGACGTGGGCTATTACCTCGCCCACCACAAAGCTCCCGCATTCCTGTTCACGTCCGACGCCGAATTCTCGGTGTGCTACGGCGAAAAGGGCGGTTTCGACGGCCTGATTACGTCGAAGAAGCTCGAGGGCGGCAATATCGTCGACTTCACCACGGGCGACGCGGCCACCAATGCCGTCCCCAGCCAGGCAACCCTCGTCGTGAAGGCAAACGCCGCCGAGCTGCCTGCGCCCGCCGGCTTCGAGGTAACCGACGCCGGCGACGGCCGCGCGAAGATCGTCGCCACGGGCAAGGGCGGCCATGCATCGCTGCCCGAGGGCACGGTCAACGCCATTGGCATGCTCGCGCGTTATGCGCTTGAGCATGACCTCTGCAGCGAGGACGAGGCCGAGTTCCTGCGTCTCGCAGTGAAGATCATGGACTCCACCGACGGCAGCTCCATCGGCATCGACACGGCCGACGCTTACTTCGATCCGTTGACCTGCATCGCGGGCACCATTCACATGGTCGATACCCACTTGGAGCTCACCATCGACATTCGCTACCCCACGTCCACCACGAACGACGAGCTGCAGGCAAAGATCGCCGCTGTCGCTGCCGATTACCATGCGACTTGCGAAAACACGCTGACCTTGGTTCCGTTCCTCGTCGACCCGCAGAGCCCCGCAATCCAAATGCTCGCTTCTTCGTACCACGACGCCACCGGCCTCGACGGCGACCCGTTCACCATCGGCGGCGGCACCTACGCGCGCGAATTCCCGTGCGCTGCGAGCTTCGGCCCCGAAGATCCGCATGACGAATACCCCGAGTGGGTCGGCCCCATGCACGGCGCCGATGAGGGTATTTCCGAGGAAACGCTGCGCCGTGCCATGCGCACCTACATCCTGGCGATTAAGCGCCTGATGGAAATCGACCTCGAGTCCTTGGCCAAATAAAGCTCGTGTACGGCACGGAGCTTCATCAAGAGCGCCCATGCCACGCATGATCCCGCCCCGACGTCTTCCGCTGACGCTGGGGCGGTTTTTTGTCGCGGATTTCACGCCGCCCCTCGCCCACCAAGGCCTGCACACGTCGCTCGACTGCGCTACAATAGATGCACTTTGTACCCCCTCTTGCATTTTAGGAGGCTCCGTGAACAACGGATTCACCCATAACCAAGCACGCATCCCCGCCGCACGCGTAACGGGTTTCGCCCTTGCGACTCTTCTTCTCGTCTGCGGCGCTTTCCTTTTGACCTCGTGCGGCCATGAGCCCGAGAAGGCCACGCCACCTGCCCAAACCGAAACGCAAAACACTAACGCAGCCTCAACCGGTGCGAACGAAAAAGCCGCTTCGACAGAAGAGGGCAACGCCGATAAAGCCGCCGACGAGAAAGCCAGCCAAGACGATTCCGCGAAAGCCGCCAAACATCAAGGCGCGTACGCCATCGCCATTCGCAACGGAGGCGGCGCAGATGGACTGGCAGGCGCCGCTCAGGCAAAACTCGTAGCAACAGGCCTCACCGAAGACAATCACACCTACGCACTTGATTCGTATGCGATTGCAGGAGGCCTCACTCCCACGACCGTCGTATACGTAAAGGGCACGGGCGACGATGCCGCCGATGTCAAAGAGGAAGCGGAAAAGGTCGTTTCCGCACTGGGACTTGGCAGCGTGCAAACTTTCGACGAAGCCACCGCGGGCGAATCGATGGACAGCTTCGATATTTTCGTCATCGTCGGCAAAGATGCACTGGGCACGTTGCAATAAAAGCATTCGCCCGAAGAACAAGCACCCGGCAATACCAAAAGAGGGAGGCGCTGCACAAGCACGCCTCCCTCTTTTTTATCAGCGGTTTTAGCCTATGGGGCATAAGCCACGGTTTTCGATTAAATGAATGCAGCTTGGGAATCGCTTTCCCTCGCCTTCATGCATTTCATCATAATTTCGCTGCGGCAACCTCAGTCCCTTCCGATTGCGCAGTATCGAATTCCGCACGTCCGTCGTTTTCCGCTTGGGCTTCCCTATAATGCTCAGCTGCGCCTTCAGCCTCGGCGCCATCGACGAAAATGTCTTTCGGCAACACGAGGTTCGCGATAACCGCCACCAAGAACACCACGGCCACGCAGTTATCGGCAAATACGTTCTGCAGCATTTCGGGCAACAAAACGAAAATTTCAGACACCTGGGTGAATCCGATGCCTATGGTTGAAACCTTGGGCTGCGGTTTCTGTTTTCGACATGGGAGCGTCCTTTATTCGCGTTCGGTTTTCCGGCAAACAAAAAAGGCTCGCTGCCGCATGCGGCAGCGAGCCCCTCTCTTCAAAATAATTTATGCTTCGCAGGTTTCCACAGTCAGCTCGTGGCTCGGCGCAGGCTCGCCGGCCTGGCGGAACGTAATCTGGCCCGTGGTGGGATCCATTGCGTCGACAATAGCGAGCGACTCCAAGTGATAGCCGCGCTCGCGCAGGCTCGCGCCGCCGGGCTGGAAGCCCTTCTCAACCGCAATGCCAATACCCTCAACCGTAGCGCCAGCCGCTTCGACAATCTCGAGCAGGCCATTGAGCGCGCAGCCGTTCGCCAAAAAGTCATCGATGATAAGCACGTGGTCGTCGGGGCCAATGAACTTCTTGGACACGATAACGTCGAATACCTTGCCATGCGTAAAGCTCTGGATGCGCGTGCGATACATTTCGCCATCGAGATTGATAGACTGGGCCTTTTTCGCAAATACCACAGGGGCGTTGTCGAAATGACGAGCAGCCATGCAAGCAATTCCGATGCCGGATGCCTCGATGGTAAGAATTTTATTGATGGGGGCATCAGCGAACAGGCGCTTGAATTCCGCACCCATCGCATCAAGCAGCTCGATATCGATGCGATGGTTCAAAAAACCGTCAACCTTCAAAACGCCCTCGGCCTTCACCACGCCGTCACGTTGAATGCGATCCTCGAGAAGCTTCACGCCCTACCCTTTCTCTTGCGGCAGCCAGCACGCCACCAGCCAATGCAGTTATAAATAGGTAGTTTAGCAGCTAACCGAGAAAGAGGAAGAAATGAATCGAGGGAGCCAAAAATCAGCGCAACATCCAAAATGGACGGACTTCGCGACATTTTTTGCAACTTAGCGTGTATTCTTACTCGCCAGGCGACCAACGAATCGAGCAAGCAGGTTGAATGCCAGAATGCACACCATGAGCACCGCAGCGACACCACTCGAAACCGCGTCCAAGTCGGGCACCACACATTCGCTGTTGATCTTCCAGATGTGCACCGCAAGCGTCTCGGCTGGGCGGAACACATTCCACGGGCACGAAGCGCTCGAAAAGTCGAAACTCGTGAAATCGAGCATGGGCGCCGACTGCCCCGCCGTATAAATAAGCGCCGCAGCCTCGCCAAACACACGTCCCGCCGACAAAATGATGCCCGTGATAATAGCGGGCAACGCCGCGGGGAGCAGCACGTGAATGGTCGTCTCCCAACGGCTCGCTCCGAGCGCTAAACCGCCTTCGCGCTGGTCGTTGGGGATAGCCTCGAGCGCCTGCTGAATAACGCGCACCAAAATGGGCAGATTGAACATCGTGAGCGCCAAAGCACCCGATAAAATGCTGAAGCCCCAGCCCATTTGCAACACGAAGAACAGGAATCCGAACAGGCCAACCACAATGGAGGGCAACGACGAAAGCGCCTCAATGGCCGTTTTCACGAAATGCGTCAAGCGGTTCTTCGGAGCGTACTCAGTAAGGTAGATCGCGCCGCCAAGCGCGATAGGCACCGAAATAAGCAAAGTGAGCACCAGCAAATAGAACGAGTTGAACAGCTCGGGGCCAATGCCGCCGCCTTCCTTGAATTGCTCGGGCTTGCCTGTGAGGAAGCTCACGTCAAACAGCTTGCCCGCACCGCTCGCCACAATGTACGCGATAAGCGAGAACAGCAACGCGCAAATCGCAGCTACGATGGCGAACAGCACGCCCGTGGCGAATGTATCCTGCAAGGCAATGCGACAAGCAAGAGCACCTTCCGCCTTCTCGCTTTGCGCTCGATTCGGCGCCCCCTGCGGCGGGCGAGCTCCGACGATACCCTGATCGGCGACCATTTTGTCAACACTAGCGGCCATTGGCGTTCAGGCCTCCCTTGCGTTCGATGAAATGAATGATGGAGATGAACACGAACGACATCGCCAAAAGCAGCAAAGCAAGCGACCACAGAACATCGGAATATACCGTGCCCATCATCTCGTTGCCGATGCCCATGGTCAGCACGCTCGTAAGGGTGGACGCGGGAGTGAACAGGCCGTCGGGCACCTGCACGGCATTGCCGATAACCATTTGCACGGCGAGCGCCTCACCGAGCGCATTCCCAAACAACAAAAAACCTGTTAAACGCTGCGAGCATTTAACAGGTTCTCGAGATTGGCACGTTATTTCGCTGGAAAGCGCACTTCGATTATCGTGCCCTGAGGATCATTTCCCATCACGGTGATTTTCGCTCCGTGCACTTGCGCGGCATGCTTAACGATGGCAAGCCCCAATCCGCTCCCGCCTGTTTCCTTCGAGCGGCTTTCGTCAACGCGGAAGAAGCGCTCGAATACGCGCTCGCGAAGCTCGAGCGGAATACCGATGCCCGTGTCGCTCATGCGCACAACGGCCGATCCGTCAGCCGCACCAATAACCGAGACTGTCGCACGGCCGCCCTCGACATTGTAGCGAATCGCATTTTCGACCAGGTTGCGCACCATCTCGCTCAAGATTTGCATATTGCCGCGCACGACCACGAGTTCATTGCCGCTACGTTCGATTTCGCACGTAAGAGAAACCCCGTGGTCCTCGGCATAGGGACGCAAGCGCTCGCACGCATCGTTGGCAAGAGATTCGAGCGAGACGGCCTGATTCATATCGACGCCCAAATCATCGCCCGATGCGCCGCCTTTTCCCATGTCATCGAGCTTCGAGAGCGAAATAATATCGTCGACCATACTGCGCATGCGCTGCGATTCGCTGTGGATGGTATGCGCGAACGACTTCACGTCCTCATCTTTCGCAATACCGGCGGCGATGATTTCTGCATAACCCGAAATTACCGTGAGGGGCGTCTTAAGTTCGTGCGACACGTTTGCCGTATATTGGCGGCGCTCGCTCGCCTGAGCTTCAAGGCGCCTATGCTGAGCGTCAAGGCGCGTGAGCAAGGGGGCGAGCTCAACCGGAGCATCCGATTCGAGAGGCCGATCCAAATCGATTCGCATAAGGTCAGCCGAAATCACCCGAGCCAAAAAACGCGACCCTACGGCCGCCGCGATAAGCGCGAGCGCCACAACCACGGCGCAGGGCCCCAGCATATGCAGCATCATGCCCCACACGCTCGACTGCGTAGTGGCGAAACGCAGCACGTCATCATTGTGAAGGCGAACAGAATGGTAAAGCGTGACCTCTTGCAGGGTTTCCGAATAGCGGCCGGCGCTGCTTTCGCCATTGAGTTCCGCCTGAACGAATTCGGGGCGACCGGCGTGGCTTCCGAGCGTCGACACATCAGTCACGTCGTTGTCAAAGAGCACCGTACCATCGCTTGCAATGAGCGTGACGCGCATGTCGCTTCCCATAAGCTCCGACTGCTCATCAAGAAAGTCGAGCAATTCATCGCCATCGAGCTGGGCGGTCTCTATATACGAAGCATAGCGATGTGATTCGTCTGCAATTCCCTCGGATGCACGCGAGTCGAGCGTGGCGTATGACGCCGCGGCAAACGCAACAACGCACACGAGCGCCACCGCCGTTGTCGCGACCATAATAGCCGCCGCCGCCTTGTGGGCGAGCGAGTGATGCGCGAGAAGACGCTTTCGTCTCGCGGGCTTTTCAGTTTCAGAAGACGCTTTTTCCTCGTCGAGAACCGCGGTTACCACCATAGGCGACCTACGCCTTCAGGCGGTAGCCAACGCCGCGCACCGTTTCGATATACGTCGCCGCTTCGGAGCATGCCTCGGAAAGCTTCTTTCTCAGCGTTTGCACATGGGCATCGACCGTGCGAGTTTCGCCCGCGATGCTGTAGCCCCACACGCGGTCGAGCAGCAAGTCGCGCGACACCACGATGCCACGATTCTCCATGAGGTAACGCAACATTTCGAATTCCTTATGCGTGAGCTGAACCTCCGCACCAGCCGCAGTTACTTGATAGCGGGCAATATCCAAGCAGATGGGGCCCGCCTCGAGCACGTCTTCATCGCTCGCTGTGCCCGGTTCGCGCTGTCCCGCCCGAACATCGCGCTCGTGTCGGCGCAGCAACGCATTCACGCGAGAGATGAGCTCCATCATGCCAAAAGGTTTCGCCAGGTAGTCATCGGCACCCGCATCAAGACCGCAAACCGTATCGAACTCGGTCGACTTCGCGGTGAGCATCATAATGGGCACGTTTGCGGTACGCGAATCAGCGCGCAAGCGTTTGAGCACAGAAATGCCGTCTTCATCGGGAAGCATTACGTCGAGAAGGAACAAATCGGGCACCTCGCCCGCAAGCGCGACGTCCATCTCGGACGCGCGCGAGAACCCGCGCGTCGCATGACCCGTTTGTTCGAGCGTATAGAGCGCCAGGTTTCGAATTTGCTCATCATCCTCGAGGTAATAGATCATCCGAGAACCTCTCCTTTATAACGGCCGGTCAGTGCGTATTCTACCCATTCGGCGATGTTTTGGGCATGGTCGCCCACTCGTTCAAGATATTTTGCGAGCATGAGCGCCTCGACGAGGTTCGATGCGACGCCGCCCTCGTCCTGAATGCCCCGCACCACATCGACTTTGAGGCTTTCGAAGAGCGCATCAATTTGCGTATCTTCCGCGATTTTCGTTTCATTTGAAGCCTCGGCCACAAGCGCCCTTTCTTCCCGAATTAAAACCGGGAAGAAACTTTACGGATGGGCGGCACGCTCGACGTTAGACGTTTGCAAAATTTGCGTAAAGAAGGGAGCAGGACGGCCGTGAACATCCAGGGCATTCACCTTGAATCATTGACAAAACAGTGCAAGACACACAGCAAGACATGCTAAATGCTCGCAGCATTTAGCACTCTCAAGACAGACGCTCGCTGACCGACGCCCAACCTGCCACATCGCCGCGAATGGGACCGAAGGGCGTCTGCGGCGAATGCTCGGTTTCTCATACCCCCTTAAAAACGGGAAACCGCAGCGAGGCGCATAGCGAGCCAAAGGCGAGCGGTAGCCGAGCGGGCATTTGCGGCGGACGTCCTTCGGCCCATCCGCCGGCTAACCGCACCGAAAAAACCTGCTAAACGCTACGAGCATTTAACAGGTTTAGAGTAGTTACGCCGTCTGGCAAGACGGCGTAACCATCCCTTCGGCGGCTTCCACCACGTGTTTCATGAGCATGCTCGTGGTCACACCGCCAATGCCGCGCGGGACGGGGGTAATGGCGTCGACGATCGGCTCAATCGCGTCGAAATCGGCGTCACCGCACAGGTTGCCCGCCTCGTCAACGTTAATGCCCACGTCGAGCACTGTCTGACCGGGATGGAAGAAATCGCGGCCATACGCTTTCGCGCGGCCCGTGGCGAGAATCACCACATCGCCTTTGCGCACGATGGCGGGCAAATCGCCCGTACGCGAATGGCACGTGGTCACCGTCGCGTGGCGATCGAGCAGAAGCACGCTCACGGGTTTGCCAACAACCAAGCTGCGCCCCACGACAACTACGCGCTTGCCCGCAATGGGAATGTCGTACGCGTCGAGCATCTCGATGCACGCCGCCGCCGTGCAGGGAGCATATCCGGGGCCTCGGCCTGTAAACACCGCAGCCATGGAGCCGCGACCAATGCCGTCCACGTCTTTCGCGGGATCGAGCGCATCGCAAACGGCCTCCTCGTCGAACTGCTCGGGCAGCGGGCGGAACATCAGACAGCCGTGAATCGACGGGTCGGAGTTCACCCAGGCAATAACATCCATAAGTTCTTCTTGGGATGCATTTTCCGGAAGCGTAATGGTACGCGCGCGAATACCCAGTCCAGCAGCGCGCTTGAGCGCCGTGCGCTCATAGGTCAAATCGTCGGGGCGCGCGCCCACGCGCACAATCGCAAGACCAGGCTTCACGCCGCGCTCTTCGAGCGCAGCAATGCGCCCCTTCAATTCCTCTCGCAGCGAGTCAATAACGGGCTTTCCAAGCAGCAATTTCGCCATGACGGTTCTTTCTTCTTTTGCGGCATACGGAGCATGGAACCCACCTTAGCGCGACTCTAAAAAACGCCCCGAAGCGCTCCGGGGGCAAGCTTCGCCAAAAAAAACAATGCCCGCCACTCTTCCGCGACGGGCATTGTGGATTCATATGCTGTCCGCGATCATTTAATAGCAGCAGCTACTTTATCGTAAATCGCCTGGGCCGCATCGCACGGCTGCGTTAAAAGTTGCGCACATTCCTCGTTGAACGCAGCAGCCTGGACCGCATCGTCCATAAGATTCGTGTTGATATGCACATTGAGCGCCGCTGCCTGCAGGGCGCTTTTCGCCAAGATCGCCGAAGCGCCCACATCGGAAAGCACAAGTTTGCTCGCATTGCTCGCGAGGAATTCGTCGGACTCGATTACGGCCGCGCACACGCGCATGATGCGCAACGGAACCTCGCACGCGCCCACAAGCGCCGCTTGCTCGGCCGCATGGCGCGCGGCCTTTTCTTCCTCAGTCGCACGCGAAAGCTTCCATGTGGCCGCGAGCCGGGAAAACGCCTCGGCATCTTCATCGATGAGTTCGAGCAAACGAGCTCGCGCCGCATCAAGCTCAACAACCGATGCACGCATGTCGTCGGCGACATCGGCGAACTTTGGCTTTCCCGCCATAATATTTCCCACCATGGCGCCGAGCGCCGCAGCAAGCGCGGCAGCATAGGCCGCGCCACCGCCGCCGCCAGGCACAGCGGCATCGGAAGCCAGTGCATCGACAAATTCAGTATTCACCATAGAAGCATCCTCAATAGGTCAAAGACCGTCCGCTGTCCATTTTCAAACGAGTTCCAAATAAAGAAGAATGGGTCAAAGGCGCAGTCCCTTTGACCCATTAAAACCCGGGTCGAACAAACATCGGCGGCATGGGCTTAGGCGAACACGGTTCGGACGAAAGCAAGGCGACGCGCAACTTCGGCACGCGATCGGCAGCTTGACCTCGAAGCGCGCCGCCAGAGACCTATGTCGCGTCGGCATAGGGGTTTACTCGTTAGAACAGGCCCGTAATTTTACCGGTTTCATCGACGTCGATGTTCTCAGCCGCAGGATGCTTCGGCAAGCCGGGCATCGTCATGATGTTGCCTGTGAGTGCCACCACGAAGCCAGCGCCAGCCGACACCTTCACCTCGCGCACCGTGATGCGGAAGCCGCGCGGCGCACCGAGCAGGGTTTGGTCGTCGCTGAAGCTGTACTGGGTCTTCGCCATGCATACCGGGAACTCGCCAAAGCCCATGGACTCCAAATGCTTGATCTGCTTCTTCGCGGCAGGCGTGAAGTCGACGCCATCGGCGCGATACACCTTCTTCGCAACGGCCTCGATTTTCTCGGCGATACCGCCCTCGTCGCCATAGGCAAACTCGAACGTCTTAGCGCTGCGGCCCTCATCGTCGCCGTTTTCGCACAGGCGCACAACCTCGCGAGCCAGCTCTTCGCCGCCTTCGCCACCCTTGGCCCACACTTCGGAAAGGGCAACGTTCACGCCGAGTTCCTTGCACTTGGCCTCAACCAAGTCGAGCTCGGCTTTCGTATCGGTCGGGAATGCGTTGATAGCAACCACACAGGGAAGCTTGTACACCGTGGTGATGTTTTCCACGTGCTGCAGCAAATTCGGAAGACCCGCCTCAAGCGCCCCAAGGTTTTCTTCATTCAGCTCGGCCTTCGGCACGCCGCCGTGGTTCTTGAGCGCGCGAACAGTCGCGACAACCACAACTGCATCGGGCTTCAAGTTCGCCAAGCGGCACTTGATGTCGAGGAATTTCTCGGCACCAAGATCGGCACCGAAACCGGCTTCCGTAATGGCGTAATCGCCCAGCGCCATGGCCATGCGCGTAGCGATGATCGAATTGCAGCCGTGGGCGATGTTCGCGAAGGGACCGCCGTGAATGAATGCCGGCGTACCTTCAAGCGTTTGCACAAGGTTCGGCTTCAACGCGTCTTTCAGGAGTGCGCACATGGCACCCTGAGCATTCAGCTGGCCAGCGGTGATGGGCTCGTCGGCACGCGTGTAGCCAACGACAATGCGGGCCAAACGCTCTTTGAGGTCGGAAATGCTCGTAGCCAGGCAGAAAATAGCCATGATCTCGGAGGCGACGGTGATATCGAAACCGTCCTCGCGGGGCACGCCCGAAGCCTTTCCGCCCATGCCGCACACGATATGGCGCAGCTGGCGATCGTTCATGTCGACCACGCGCTTCCACGTGATGCGACGCACGTCGAACCCGAGCGCGTTGCCCTGGTGAATGTGGTTGTCGACCATGGCGGCAAGCAGATTGTTCGCAGCACCAATGGCGTGGAAGTCGCCCGTGAAGTGCAGATTGATGTCCTCCATGGGAACGACCTGGGCGTATCCGCCGCCAGCGGCGCCGCCCTTAATGCCGAATACGGGGCCGAGCGACGGCTCGCGCAGCGCGACCAGAGTGTTTTTGCCAATGCGACGCATGGCGTCGGCCAAACCGACCGTAGTGGTCGTTTTGCCTTCGCCCGCAGGCGTAGGGTTAATGGCCGTAACCAGTACGAGCTTGCCGGGAGTATGGGCTTCGTCGGTAAGCAGGTTGTAGTCGACCTTCGCCTTGTAGTTGCCGTATTGCTCGAGATACTTCTCGGGCACACCAGCACGCTCGGCGATCACGGTGATTTTCTCGGGGGTTGCAGCTTGGGCAATTTCAATGTCAGTCAGCACGTCGGGCCCTTTCTTCCTGCGGCTTTCTCTTATCGCAACGAAGTCCATTGTAACGACGGTGGCGCACGCAAAGTTCCACGCCACGAACTCGGCGCAGATTCGCAGGGAAACGGCACAAGGCCGCTGCGAGCGAGCTGAAAGCTCGGGCGAAAAGAACAATCGGAAGTGCACGGTCATAACCGCACTCATGCAAGCAACGAAATCAACTGCCGTGAAACGCCAACCTTACAGCGCGTCAACCGAATAGTGAACGGGCATGCTGAGGCATGTGACGTGCTATGATTCAAGTAGCTGAACGGGCGCGATTGCACCCACGAACAACCCCAGCACGAAAGGAGCGGCACCCATGACCGAAGAAGCCGCCTCGATCCTCGTCGTCGACGACGAGCAGTCCATTACCGACTTCGTTTCTTACTCCCTCATGAAAGAGGGGTTCAAAGTCGATGTCGCCAACAACGGCGAAGACGCGCTCGAACAGGCGACGCGCAAGCATTACGACCTGTTCGTGCTCGACATTATGCTGCCCGGCATGGACGGCTATGAACTGTGCCGCCGCCTGCGCAGCCGTACCACAGCGCCCGTGCTCTTCCTTTCGGCACGCGACACCGAACTCGACAAGGTCGTCGGCCTCGAAATCGGCGGTGACGATTACCTGGCCAAGCCCTTCGGCGTGCGCGAGCTCATCGCCCGCGTTCGCGCCCTGCTTCGCCGCGGCACCCTTGAGGCACCCGATAGCGGTGCGCTCGTGGCTGCCGGAATCACGCTCGACGAAGACCGGCACACGGCCGTCGGCCCCAATGGCCCCATCGATTTGACTCCGCGCGAGTTCGAGCTGCTTGCCGCCCTTATGAAAGACGCAGGCAAGGTCATGACCCGCGAAGATTTGTTGCGCGAAGCCTGGGGTTGGGAGTACATCACCGAAACGAAAACGGTCGACACGCACATCAAACGCCTGCGCGACAAAATCTCGCAAGCAGGCTTCGACCCGAGCATCATCGAGACCGTGCGCGGCTACGGCTACCGCCTGAAAGCATAGGCGCCGTTTACGATGAATGACGCATTACGCACAGCGCCGCCGACTGAAGGCGCTTCATTATGAGGCGCCTTCAGTCGTTTTATGCCATCCTGGCCACTATTTTCGCCGTGGCGGCTTCGATACTCACCTTTTTCCTGGTGTGCATTTTCGGCATTCCCGATATAGGGCTGCTTCTCTGGTTCCTGTTTGCGGGCACGGCGTTCGCGTTCACGTTGAGCCTCGTCATTGGCCACTACCTGGCCGAGCCCCTTACCGATTTGCACGTGCGCGCGCAAGCGATTCTTCATGGAGACGCGCGCGTCGATATTAAGCCGGAAGGCAAGCTTTACGAGGCCGACGAGCTTGCCGAAGACTTCGTTGCCCTGAGCGCAAAAACAAAAGCCCAGATGAGCGACCTTTCCGTGCAGGAAAACCGACAAACGCGCTTCATTAGCGACGTGGCCCACGAGCTGCGCACGCCGCTTACGGCCATTCGCGGCAACGCCGAAACTCTCATGGATCCCGACATGCCGCCCGCGCTGCGCGAGCGTTTCTGCCAAACCATCATCAACGAATCGGAGCGCCTTACGCGTCTTTCGAACGACCTGCTCACTCTTCAGCATATTGAAGAAGGCACCGATCAGGTCATCATGAAACGCGTGAATTTGCATGACGTTGCCGAACGCGTGGCGGATGCGATGAATCCGATTTTCGAGGAAAACGGCGCAGAGCTGAAAATCGAAGGCGAAGCGCCCGACGTGCTGGGAAACCCCGACCGTCTTCAGCAGGTCATTTACAACCTGGTCGCCAATGCGAGCCGCTTCGTGGGCAAAGGCGGACACGTAACCATCCGCCTTGCGGGTCTGGCCGACAAATCCGTCATCAGCGTCATCGACGACGGCCCCGGCTTTGGCGACATCGACCCGAAACTTTTGTTCACGCGCTTCTATCGCGGCGACAACTCCCGCGCACGCAACACCGGCGGCACGGGATTGGGCCTCTCCATCGTGAAGGGCATCGTCGAAGGCCACGACGGCACCATTGAGGCGTTCAATGCGGCAGGCGGCGGAGCGTGCTTCGTCGTTTCGCTCCCCAGCGTCCACGAACATATTCATTAGCATGACCAAGCACCGAAGAACTGCGCAACCATAACCCCGTAAACGAATGTGGCCCTATCGGCGTACAGAGCCGATAGGGCCACATGTGCATGTTTCAGAAGCGACCCCTACACGCGCCTCCAGCGCGTCAGGCGCCGTTCTGCGACATCGAACAGCTCATACAGAATCACACCGAGCAGCGCCATAGCGATAATGCCCGCGAACATCTTCGGGTAGGCAAGCAGCGCCCAGGCATTCACGATGAAATAACCCAGCCCCGTTGAGCCCGCAATGCCCTCGGCGAAGAACAGAATCGCAACCGCAGTGCCGCTCGAAATGCGCAATGCCGTGAACAGCTCAGGCAACGTGGCAGGAACAATGGCGTGGCGATATATATCGAGCCTGCTCGCACCAAGTGAGCGCATAGAAAGAATGCTCTGTTCAGGCACGCTCTTCGATGCATCGCGCACGGTTACGAGCACTTGGAAGAACACGGTAATCGCGATGAGCACGATCTTCGGCGCGTCGGCCAAACCCAGCAGCACGATGAGCACGGGCAGCAGCACGACCTTCGGCAGCGGGTAGAGGAAATACAGAATAGGCGCGAATACGGCATCGGCGCGCGGAGAACGGCCGCACGCGAGTCCCAAAGGAATAGCGAGCACCGTACCGATGAGCATCGCAACCACCACGCGGTAAAGGCTCACGAGAAACGCCGGCCACAGCTCATCGAAATACTGCGCCACCATGGGAAACGCGTCAAAAGGCCCAGGCAGCACAGGATTGTGCACCGCCATGGCGGTAAGCTGCCAGCCGGCAAGAATGAACACGATGGCGAACACATAGTCTGCAATGCGGCCCAAAACAGGATGTTTACGCATGGGCCACCTCCTCTTTCGCCACAATATCGCGCAGCATCTCGCGCAATGCGCGGCAGCGCTCGAAGAATAAATCGGCGTCGCGCCAGTTTTCCTGCTGCATCTCGGCATTTTCCAGCACATGCACCACGCGGCCCGGTCGCGGCGACATAACCACGATGCGCTGGCCCAAATACACCGCTTCCTCAATGGAATGCGTCACGAGCACCTGCGCATAGCCCTGTTCACACCAGCACCGCTTCAACATATCCTGCATTTCTTCGCGCAAAAGCGCATCGAGTGCAGAAAGGGGCTCGTCCATGAGCAGCAAATCGGCATCGCACGTAAGGGCGCGCGCCATAGCCAAACGCTGACGCATACCGCCCGAAAGCTCCGCGGGAAACGCATCAGCGAAATCGGCCAAGCCCACCTGCTCGAGCGCGCGCGCAACCCTCTCGGCTCTCTCGCGTTTCGGCGTTTTACGAATCTGCAAGCCGAGTCCCGCATTTTCCGCAACGGTTTTCCAGGGAAGAAGGCCGAAATCTTGCAGAATCAGAGCCGTGTTCAAACGCGGCCCCGCAACGCGCACGCCATCAACGAACGCGGCACCCTGCGTAGGCACGCGCAAGCCCGCCGCAATAAGCAGGCTCGTCGATTTTCCGCAGCCAGAAGGCCCCAGAATCGCCACGGCCTCACCCGGAGCCACGTCAATATCCATATTTTGAAGCGCACGTGTTTCACCACGCGCACCTTCGTACACCTGCGATACCCCTTGCAGGCGAAGCTTCGGCTCCCCCATGAATATCCCCTATTCTTGCGGCTGAGCGGCTTGTTCACTTGTGGCAAGCTGAGCCGCCGATTTCGATTCGGCGATGCGTTTGTTCAGACGATGCAGCTCAACGAGCACAAATGCGCCCACGGTGAAAATCGCCAAGAAGTCGGAGCACGGCACGGCCATATACACCGCGTCGAGGCCATCGAACATCGGCAGAATGCCCGGCAGCACCTCAGGCAAAATGAGCGTGAGTGGCACAAGGAACAGGATCTGGCGCGTCATGGACAGAATAATGCTCTTCGTGGGCTGGCCGGTAGCCTGGAAGTAGTTCGAGCCGACGATTTGGAAGCCGATGATGGGCAGGAAAATGAGGTTCACGCGCAACGCGAACGCCGACAGGTCGACGAGCGCCGCATCGGTAATGCCGAAGAATCCGATAATCTGCGCAGCGAACACCATGATGAGCACCCACAGCACCGTACCGATGATTGTAGCGCCCAGCATGCCCACGGCAAGCGTCTTCTTCACGCGATGCCACAGCTTCGCACCGTAGTTGAAGCCCAAAAGCGGCTGCACGGCGATTGACATGCCGATAAGCGGCAGAATGGTGAACATGGCCACGCGACCGACCACGCCGACGGCGGCCAGCGCATTGTCGGCGCCGATGGGGCTCATCGCGCCATATTTCACGAGTGCATAGTTGGTAACGACCTGCGATATGGCAGCGCCAATCTGCAGCACGAACGAAGCCGTGCCCAGCGCAAGAATCTTGCGCACGAGCGCCCCATTCATCGCAAGATACTTGCGGCGCAGGCGCAGCGGTACACCAGGGGTCTTCGTGAAGTACCACACCACGGTAATGCAGCTGATACATTGGCCGCACACGGTAGCCCACGCGCTGCCAACGACGCCCAGGCCCATGCCCATGACGAAAATCGCATTGAAAATGGTGCAGCCTACCGCGCCGATGAGCATGGTAAGAAACGCCCTGTTAGGTGCGCCGCAGGTACGGATGAAATTATTGATGCCCATACCGACGATTTGGAAGACGCAGCCCAGGCTGATGATTTGAATGAAGTCACGAGCATAGGGGCGCACCGTATCGGTGGCCGAAGAAAGCGAGAGCAGCGGTTCGATGCAGGCGGGCACATGAGCGAGCACCGCGAGCAGAATGGATACCAGCACGCCGAGTGTGAAGGTATTGCCCAGAACATGCTCGGCCTCGCTGTGCTTGCCTTCGCCCAAACGAAGCGCGCACAACGCGTTGCCGCCTGCGCCGATGAGCATAGAAATCGCCATGAACACCGTCATAATCGGCGTTGCCACGCTTACGGCGGAAAGGCCGATCTCTCCTGCACCGTGGCCAAGGAATACCGAGTCGATAATGTTGTACGCGCCGTTCACGAGCATGCCCAAAATCGCAGGCACCGCGAATTCGACTACGAGGGCCGGAATATTGCCCGAGCCCATGCGCGTGACGCGCTCGTTTTCCTTCTTGTCGGCCGTTTGGGGCTTTCCCTCGCGCGCTTCGCGCATCATCTTTTCTTCAGTCATACACGCCCTTCTTGCGATTATTCGTTCGTTCTATTTTAGATATGCTCGCACTCGATGGCGGAAAGCTCCAGATCAATAGCGCCAAGCAAGCCTTGCATCACGGCATCGAGGTATTGCACGCGCAAAAGCGGGTTCGAAAGTGCATTTGCGAACGGCAAAGAACGCGACTCCTCCGTGCCCAAGTCGCAAACATACGCGGCAACGTTGCGGCCGTCGGTCACGATGGGCTCCTTCGGATGGAACACGTTCAAACCAACGCCGAGCACCACTTTGCCGTCTTTCGCGTCAAGCGACATGCCGCACAGTTTGCCCGCTTCGCACATCACGTCGTTGGCAGGCTTAACCCATATCTCGTTTTCGGTCACGCCCGCAATGCTGCGCACGATGCGCGCCACGGCCTCGGCGAGGCGAGGGCTCATCGAGGGGAATTCTTCCTCGGGAATGCGAGGCTCAAGCAACACCGAGAAATACAGCCCGCCTTCAGGGCTTACCCACGGACGCGTTTTCCATTGGCCGCGGCCCGATTCCTGGCGCAGCGCGCGCACCGCGACGCCTGGATGTGCGCCATGATTGGCAAGGTCCCACACGTCGTCGTTGGTCGATCCGGTCACGTCTTTATAAATAATATCGAAGTTCATGGAGCTCCTTACATCGTCGAGCGCACCATCGTCCGTGCGGACGATGGCGCACATTATTCAGCGGGAAAGTCTTCGAAGTGCAGCAAGCGGGCATGGGGCTCGCGTGAACCCCATGCCCAAAGGCAACCTGCAAAAGAAATACCGATGAATGAACGCTTTGCGCAGGTCGCAAGCTTATAGCTTGGTTGCCTTTCCGTATACCGCGCCATCGGCGACAACAGGCGTGCCGTCGGCGAGCACATGGTTCGGCAAAAGCTCGAGCAGCGGCTTCACCACGAAATCACGCTCGCACACGCGCGGGTGAGGCAGCGTAAGCTCGTCAGTTTGCCCCACGTACATCTGATAATCGACGATGTCCAAATCGAGCGTGCGAGGGCCATTTTCAATTTCGCGCGTACGTCCCAGGCTGTTCTCGATTGCATGTAAATACCTCAAAAGCTCCTTCGGCGGCACGCCCGTGCGCGCAAGCACCACGGCATTCACAAACGTATCCTGGTCTTCGTAGTACGCAGGCTCGCTTTCGTAGTAGCTCGAGATGTCGATGATTTGCGTATCGGGAATGGAGCACAGGCCCGTAATGGCCTGTTCCAAGTTCGCGATTTTGCCCTCTGTTTCCTCGCCGGGGTTCGCCACGAGGGCCACGTTGGAGCCAAGGCCCAAAATCACATAGGGACGCAGGTTTTTGAGCGCCTTCATGGTTTCGGGCACATTATGGGCGCGCACCACCGAAGCGCCCAGCTCACACGCCATTAGGGCCTCTTGCGCCGAGGCCTCATCGCGCTGTGCGGGCTCGCTTATGCCATACGCGGAGCCGATATAGCTTTTGCGCGAAACGGCGACCATCGCGGGATATCCCAAGCGGTTGAACTCGTGGAAGTTGCGCATGAGCTCCATGGTCTGACTCGCGGTTTTACCGAAGCCAGGACCGGGATCGACGCAGATGCGCTCGCGCGCAACGCCGGCTGCTTCGAGCATGGCGGCCTGGCCGCCCAGGTATTCTTTAACCTCGGCCACGACGTCGTCGTAGTGCGGATCGTTCTGCATGGTGGCAGGCTCGCCGAGCATATGCATGACGACAAGACCCGCATCGCAGTTTTTGGCGACTTCGACCATAGCAGGATCGCGGAAGCCCGTTACGTCATTGATGATTGCCGCGCCGGCTTCAACGCACGCGCGAGCAACTTCGGCGTGGCGCGTATCGATGCTCACGCACAAGCCCAAATCGGCCAGCTGGCGCACTACATCGAGCACGCGCGCGAGCTCCTCTTCGACGGACACTTCCGCCGAACCCGGACGCGTCGACTCGCCGCCCACGTCGATAATCTGAGCGCCTTCGTCGACCATTTGACGCGCATACGCCACCGCTTCGACAAAACCGCTGTGCTGGCCACCGTCAGAGAACGAATCGGGCGTCACGTTCAAAATGCCCATAACGACGGGGCGCGTGGAGTCGAATTCGAAGTTCGCGCATTTCCACATCATGCTCAGTTTCTTCCTTTCTTATATACGCACAAACGCGTCCCCTCGCCTGAAAGCGAGGGGACGCGCCCCTTTGTTGTATCATGTGCCGCAATCCCCCTGCGGCAAAAAGCCTACTGCTGCTGCGAGGAATCGCCCTGCGGCTCAGCTGCCTGCTGTGGCGAAGCGAGCTGCGGCTCCTCCTGCTTGCCGACAGGCTCCACGAGCGTGAAACCCTCGTCGGGAGGAATTTCACCAGCAGCCTCCTTCTTCGAGAACTCAGCCCACGTGTTGTTGAGCAAAGCTTCACACGCCGCACCGTCGACCGTCTCACGATCAAGCAGCACTTCGGCCATCGTATGCATTTGGTCGGCACGCTGCGAAAGAATCTCGTAGGCGGTATCGTGCGCCTGCTTCATGAGGCGCGCGACTTCCTCGTCGATTCGCTGGGCAGTTTCGGGCGAGTAATCCTGGGTGTTGCCATAGTCGCGGCCCAGGAACACTTCGTGGTTCGGCTGGCCGAACGTCTGTTGGCCCAGCGCATCAGACATGCCGTAGTTCACGACCATCTGGCGGGCCATCTTCGTGGCGCGCTCCAGGTCGTTGCTCGCGCCGGTCGTGATGTCGCCGCAGAAGATTTCTTCAGCAACGCGACCGCCCAAGAACACGGCGAGCTCGTCGTACATCTCGTTTCGGCTCACGAGGAATTTATCCTCGTCAGGAATCGACATGGTATAGCCAAGCGCGCGGCCGCGCGGCACGATGGTGATCTTATGCACCGGATCGGCATTCGGCAACAAGTGGCCAACCAGAGCATGGCCCGATTCATGGAACGCAATGGTGCGACGAGTTTTCTCGTTCATCACGCGGTTCTTGCGCTCGGGGCCGGCCATCAGACGCTCCATGGATTCATTGACTTCAGCCATGGAGATGTGCGACTTGTTGCGGCGCGCGGTGAGCAGCGCGGCTTCATTCATGAGGTTCATGAGGTCGGCGCCGGTCATGCCGCTCGTGAGTTTCGCGATGCGCGGCAGGTCGACATCGGGGCCGATGGGCTTGTTCTTCGCGTGCACCGCAAGAATCTTCTCGCGGCCGCGAACATCAGGCGCATCGACGACGATTTGACGGTCAAAACGGCCCGGACGAAGCAGAGCCGGGTCCAAAACGTCAACGCGGTTCGTCGCGGCGATGAGCACCACGGCTTCATTCTTCTCGAAGCCGTCCATCTCGACGAGCAGCTGGTTCAAAGTTTGCTCGCGCTCGTCGTGGCCGCCGCCCAAACCAGCGCCACGCTGACGGCCAACGGCATCGATCTCGTCGATGAAGATGATCGACGGAGCCGATTCCTTGGCATGCTTGAACAAGTCGCGCACGCGGCTTGCGCCAACGCCCACGAACATTTCGACGAATTCAGAACCCGAAATGCTGAAAAACGGCACCTGAGCCTCGCCCGCAACAGCACGCGCAAGCAACGTTTTGCCCGTACCCGGAGGGCCTACGAGCAGACAGCCACGCGGAATTTTCGCGCCGAGGTCTTGATACTTCTTCGGGTTAACGAGGAAGTCTTTGATTTCCTGAAGCTCCTCGACCGCCTCGTCTTCGCCAGCGACGTCGTCGAAACGTACATCGGGGTGCTCCTGGGTGTATTCCTTCGCCTTCGCCTTGCCAAACGACATTTGCGAATTGTTCGCCTTGTTCATTTGGACGAAGAAGAAGACCATGAGGCCGATAAGAAGCAGCGTGGGTAGCAGGCTCATAAGGAAGTCGCCCATACCGTCGGGCAGTTTCACCTGGTACTCAACATCGGGGTGGCTCTTCAGAAGCTGCATGAGCGAATCTTGGCCAACATAGGTAGACGTGTACTTGCGTGGGGTGCCAACGCTTTTCGCATCGAGGTTGGTGGTGTCAACCGTGGGCGCATCGGTGCCGAGCACGCCTTGGACCTGGGCATTCAACGCACCGATAGCATTGTTGTATGCATCGGACGCGGTGGAGCCAGCAGTTGCGGCCGGATAATAGGTGCCCGTAACGGTATAGCTACCGGCATCGTAGACCACGTTTTGCACGCGATCTTGCTCGACGGCCTGCACGAATTCCGAGGTGATGAGCGTATCGGTTTCGGCGCCATTCATCATCGTCATCATTTGGCTGCCGATGAACATCGCCACAACGAAGAACAGAATGGCCGAAATAATGCTCACGCGCTGCGGCGGACGAGACATCATTTGCTTGGCGTCTTTAGGGTCGATGTTGAACATGGATGAGCCCCGCTGGCCTTGGAACTGCTGGCCTTGGGGGTCTTGGCCCTGCTGCGGCATATTCCCATAGGGGTTCTGCTGGGGCTGCTGAGGCTGCTGCGGAGCCTGGCCAAAAGGAGGCTGCGGCTGGCCCTGCTGCTGCGGTGCCTGCGGCTGTTGCGGCTGATTTTCGGGAGCCGACGGCGCAGGCTGCTGCGTTTGGTTGTCGTTTTGCTGCTGTGTTTCGCTCATTATTTTCCTTGGTACACTTCTGGCTTCAGAATGCCGATGTAGGGCAAGTTGCGATAGCGCTCGGCGTAGTCGAGGCCGTATCCCACGATGAAAGCGTCGGGGCACTCAAAGCCCACGTACTTGCAATCGATTTCGGCCTGCTCGGGGTTTTGCTTCTTCAAAAGCGCCGCAATGGTGATCGATGCGGGATTGCGAGACTCAAGCACGCGAAGCAGGTACTTCAGCGTGAGGCCCGAATCGACAATATCTTCCGCGATAATCACGTGGCGGCCTTCGATGTTCGATGTGAGGTCTTTCAGAATGCGCACGACGCCGGAGCTTTTCGTGCCCGTTCCGTAAGAAGACACGGCCATGTAGTCCATCTCGAAAGGAAGATCGATCTGACGCGCGAGGTCGGACATGTAAATGGCAGCGCCACGAAGCACGCTCACCATGAGAATCGCGGGGTCGCCATGCGGCGTTTCCGCGAATGCCACATCGCGATAATCTTCGGTAATCTGCTGGCCGATTTGCGCCACTCGCTCGTGAATCGCTTGTTCGCTATAGAGAATTTCCTCGACATCGGCGTCACCAAACGTGACGCTTGAGCATGCAGCGGTTGAAGCCATTTCGGCCATGACACCCTCTCTTTCGGTTGAGACCTGAAAGTGCAGTTTAGCATCCATAAACAAAGCGCCAGCAACGATAGCGTAACGGCGCATCGAAAAACACGATATCACAACGTCGCGAGCACCAAAAAGGCTCGCCACTGCTAAGCGGCGAGCCTTTGGGCGCTATTTGCAAAACATGGATCAAATAACGTTAGTAATACGAGTAGTACGAAGGTCCATAGGTCAACGCCGAGCATGCAGCCACACCGAACAAGACGATGAGCAGCACCCAGATGACGAACGTCGCCAAAAATCCAATAAGCGAAAACTTAACCGCCTCGGATTTCGCCTGCGGGAAATTGCTTTGGTTCGTAAGCCACGCAAGCAAAATGGCGATGGGACCCAGGAAGAAGCCACACACGGCCCAACCGAACTTCATTCCCCCCGTAAGATAGAGCAGAGGCATGCCAGGCATGTTCTGAGGAGCGCCCTGGGGCTGTTGCGCGGGGGCACCGTAGAACGGAGCTTGGCCAGATGGCTGCTGCGGCTGCGACGCATTTGCGTACGGGTTTCCGGCAGGAGGAACCTGGCCCGCAGATTGCGGCGGGGTCGGCATGCCCTGCAGCGGCGGAACCGTCGCGGGCTGAGCGGGAGCGGCAGGTTTTTCGGCAGCTGCGTCTTCCGCACGCTTGTTGTTCTCGAACTCGGTCATGGAATCCTCAATTCGTAAGAAGCTTTCGTTGACTCCATTATACGCGCGAACCCGCGCGTCGCCCCGCAGACGCGCATTCGAAACGAACTCTTAGCCGCGCAGTTACGGAACCGTTGAACTAATGAACCCTTATGCCATATTCGCTTCATATCCTGCGTCTACCACAGCATCGATGAGCTGGGCATCGGCAACGTCTTCGGCGAGCTGCACGGTGGCCTTCTTGCCATCAAGGTCGACATCGACGCTCGCCACGCCCGCGACGCCTTCGAGCGCCTTCTTCACGTGCGCGACGCAGTGCTGGCACATCATGCCTTCAACATGCAGAGTCTTTTCCATGAACGGTTCCTTTCTTTCGAAGGTATTTTGAATGCCTTCCGGCAATTTGTACGCAATTTCGCGAACGACGATTTCGTCTTCAGGAAGAAAGCGCCGCGATGCCTCTTCCTGCGCATGCTCGGAAAAACGAGGCTTCCATGTGCGCAAACGCAGAGCATTGCTCACCACGCACACCGAGCTTAGACTCATGGCCGCGGCCGCGATCATAGGGTTGAGCGTAAGGCCCGCCCATGAAAACGCGCCCGCCGCAACGGGAATGCAAATCGCATTGTAGATAAGCGCCCAGAACAGATTCTGCTTAATGGTGCGCATGGTCGCGCGCGAGAGCTGAATGGCCGCGGGCACATCGAGCAAGTCGCTTTTCATGAGCACCATGTCGGCCGACTCGATGGCGATGTCGGTACCCGCGCCAATCGCGATACCCACATTCGCTCGAGCGAGCGCGGGCGCATCGTTGATGCCATCGCCCACCATAGCCACGGCACCTTCGCCGGACAAACGTGCAACCTCGCGCTCTTTGCCTTCGGGCAAGACACCAGCAACGACTTCGTCCACGCCGCATACGCGCTGAATAGCCCGTGCCGTGCGCTCGTTATCGCCCGTGAGCATAACCGTGCGCACTCCCATATCGTGAAGCTCCGATACGGCAGCGGCACTCGTGGGCTTCACGGTATCGGCAACCGCGATAACGCCCACCACACCAGCGCCCACCGCCAAGAACAGCGGAGTTTTGCCTTCGTCGGCCAAGCGTTCGGCTTCGTGCTCGAATTCGCCCAAATACACGCCATGCTGGTGCATGATCTGGGCATTGCCCATTATGCACACGGTTCCGTCATACACGCCCGCAACACCGCCGCCGGGAATTTGGCGAAATTCGCTCGCCTCGGCAACGCGGAGGCCCATGCCTTCCGCACGCGAAACAATTGCGCGGCCAAGCGGATGCTCCGATTTCTTCTCGAGGGCCGCCGCAACGCGCAGCAGCTCATTTGCCTCCACTCCCGAGGCACATAGCATATCGGTAACCTCAGGCTCGCCTTTGGTGATGGTGCCCGTTTTGTCGAGCACCACGGTTTTCACGTCGTGGGCAGTTTGCAGTGCTTCGGCCGTTTTCGCCAAAATGCCAGCACGCGCGCCACGGCCCGTGCCTACCATGATGGCGCACGGCGTTGCCAGGCCAAGCGCGCACGGGCAGCTAATCACGAGCACCGAAACCGCATGAGTAAGCGAAATCGACACATCGCCCGACGCGAGCATCCATACGACGAACGTCACGATCGCGATGCCGATGACCGCGGGCACGAAAATGCCACTGATTTTATCGGCAAGCTTCTCGATGGGGGCTTTGGTCGAAGTCGCTTCGTCGACCATGCGAATGATGCTCGCAAGCGCCGTGTCATCGCCCACGCGGTCGACGCGCATGGCGAACCATCCCGTTTTCGAAATAGTCGCGCCAATCACGCCATCGCCCGGCTGCTTTTCCACGGGAACGCTTTCGCCCGTAAGCGCCGATTCGTCCACCGCGGCCGAGCCCTCGACAACCGTACCGTCGAGCGGCACTGTTTGGCCCGCGCGCACCACGAGCACGTCTCCGACCTGCACCTGTTCAAGGGGCACCTCAACCTCGGTTTCGCCCTCGCGCCGCGTTGCAACCTTAGGAGAAAGGTCGAGAAGAGACGAAATCGCATCGGTCGTTTTGCCCTTCGCGCGTGCCTCGAAATATTTGCCCAGCGTGATGAGCGTCAAAATCATGCCGGCCGATTCGAAATACAAGTCCATCACGGCCATATGCGCCGCGTCGATGTCGCCCGCCCCCATTCCAATGCCAATGCGATAAATGGCCGCAATGCCGTACACGGTCGATGCCGTGGCGCCAAGCGCGATGAGCGAATCCATATTGGGGGCGCCATGCACAAGGCTTTTGAAACCGCCGCTGAAATATTTGGAGTTCACCGCGATAACGGGAATGAGCAGCAAGAACTGCGTGAATGCAAACGTAATCATGTTCTCGTAGCCCAAGAAGCACGCGGGAAGCGGCCACGAGAACATGTGGCCCATAGAAAGATAGAACAGCGGAATGGTGAACACGAACGAAACGATTAGGCGGCGGCGCATGGCTCCCTCGGCTTCGGCCGCCTTTTTGTTCGCGGCCTCTCGCGCAGCTTTGGCCGCAGAAACGCCGCCCTGCGTGGCAGGTTGCGCGCCCTCGCCTGCCGCGGCACGCGGCTCGGCGCCGTAGCCCGCTTTATCAACGGCGGCACTGATAGCCGCATTCACCCGAGCAACCGCATCCGGCGATTCGTCGGCGTAGGTAACCTCCATGCTGTTTTTCAACAGGTTCACGGCAACTTCGGCCACGCCATCGACCGACGCCGTGGCTTTCTCGACGCGAGCCTTGCACGCCGCGCATGTCATTCCCGCTATATCGAACGCCTGCTTCATATTTACTCCCAGCCAGCACGCCCTCGCGGACATCTTGCCTTTCAGAACCCGCCTACCCTCAGTCACGGCCACAAGGCCGCTCCTCTCGGGCAGGCGGAACCTTCAAGGCAATCTGTACCACGAGGCCGCGCTTAGTTTTTTTTCGTCAGTTGGCTCTTTACGGCTACATGAATTTCTTGATGAGCCGCATGGCCTCATCGACCACCTCGACGTTGCCGCCGCGCACCTGCTCCACCACGCACGTTTCCATATGATCTTGCAAAACGATTTCGGCGATGCGATGCACGGCCGACTCCGCCGCCGCGAGCTGCACGAGCACATCTCCGCAGTAGCGATTGTCGGCAATCATGTCTTTCACGCCATTGAGCTGGCCAATCGCGCGGTTTAGACGCTTGGTCAAATCGTGTTGCAGATCATCGGCACGCTCGGTTTCTTTATGCCGGCATGTGCAGCACTGTTTCATCTCTTCGGCCATAACAACTCCGCTCTTCAAAACAAGCACACGCAAACCCGAAGCGACAAACGCACTTCCCGTTCCACAATGCGCAAACTGCATTATATACCCCCATGGGGTATATACAAGTAAAAGTTACCTCAGGTTTCAGGGTATCGGATCACGACTTAAGCAAAACCGATTCAACAGACAAAGCCCCGCCCGGACAAAACCGAGCGGGGCTTGCGTTGCTTTTACATGCGGCCATACGGGAGGGGGTCGCCACATGGAAAGCAATAGGATTATTGAGCTATCGATTACTTGGAGCCGAGCATCTTGCCAACAACGTAGCCCTGAGTATGGCAACGGCCAAGGGAAAGGCCGGGCAAATCCATGGGATAGTCGGGGCTGCCGAAGAAGTTGCCGGCACAATTGCCGATAGAATACAGGCCCTCGATAGGATTGCCATCCTTATCAAGCACTTGCATCTCGCCATTGACGTTCACGCCATGGACGATGGTAGACAGGCGAATGTGACGATGGATGCCGTAGAAGGGGGCCTGCTTGATAGGCTTCAGCCACTTGGCGGGCTTGCCCATATCTTCGTCAACGCCGGCATCGACGAGCTCATTGTAGCGAGCAACCGTCTTCACGAACGCGTCCACGTCAGTAAGGCCAAGCTTCTTGCCGAGTTCCTCGATGGTGTCCGCCTTGAAAGTCGCAGCCAAATCGGGGTACACGCCCTTCTTCTCGCCCGGCTCCTCAGGCATGTACGCCTTAATAGCCTCGGGATCATAGAGCTTGCCCGGCCAGTCAGCGCAGTCGGTCATATAATTCGAATCAAACACCTGCGTGTAATAGCCGTTGTCCTCTTCGCTCGTAAGGAAGTTGCCGTTGTAGGCCATGGCGCTACGTGCCTCATTGCAGAAGCGGGTGCCGTCATTTTTCACAGCCAAGAACGGCATGTCGGCCATAGAGCCCGGGCCCGCGTCGAAGTCATGCTGCACCTTGGAGCCGCATACGCTCTCCATGCGGCCGCCAGCCCATACCATCATCTTCTGGCCATCGCCAGTCTTATTGGTCTCCTTGCGATCAAGATGATTCATGTCGGGGTTGTAGTAGGCCATCATCTCATCATCGTTGGTATAGTCGCCCGTCGCGACAACGACGCCGTTTTTCGCATTGAACTGCACGTAATCGCTGCCGTCTTTGCAGATGACGCCCACAACCTTATCGCCATCTTTTACGAGCTGCTCCGCTGGGCAGGAATAGAAAATCTCCAAGCCATTTTTGCCGTTGTAGTAATCGCACAAATCGCGCATGCCGTTACCGGTGTTGTAAGGTTTCGGGCCGAAATCAAATGCGAAATAAGAAACAGGCTGCTCGTCGATAACCGAGATGTTGCTCGTCCATTTCTTGGTGGTGTCGACGACTTGGCAGCCGGCTTCGGTCGCCTTATCCCACAACCAATGCAGAGCTTCGCCGGAATTGTTTGCCCACAGCTCAAGCTGATCGCGGTGCGAACGCCATGCGCACTGCTCGGTGAGCCACGAAATCACAGCAGCCTTGCCGGCGGCACTCGTGGAGGCCTCGAGCGAGTCGCACGTATTGCCCTGAGAAACCGCCTGGCTCTCTTTCTGAATAAGCGCAACCTTCGCGCCTGCATCGGCCGCGGCCAGCGCGCACGGCACGCCTGCGGCGCCTGCGCCAATTACGACCACGTCAAATTCCTTGGTCTCCTTGACGTCTTTAATGGGTTCGGGAGCCTGGAAGAAGCTCGGCAAACCGTCGGTATCTTTAGAAGCGGCAGCCGGAGCGCCCTTCGACGATCCGCCCGACGGAGAGCAGCCCGCGAGCATGCCTGCGCCGGCCGCTCCAACGGCTGCGATGCCGCCGAATTTAAACAAATCGCGACGTGAAAGTTCCATGATATCCCTCCTGTTGTTTCTCGTTGGCAGCCCGCTCTCACCCGAACAGACCACCGCCGTTCCCCTTCGGAACGCCCTAAAATCTAGGCGGAAACAGGAGGCGAAGCATCGACCGAAATCGATTTTATGGGGTTATTTTTCTATAACCCCATATATAACCCTCGGCCGACGTGCAAAAATAGCTCCCGAACGCACTATCGGGGAGGAATTGTGCCAAAGCAAACGCCGTGCGATACGCATGAAATTGAACCTATAAAAAACGACAAATGCGATGAACTGGACGCAAGTCTTGCCGAAGAGCTCAGGGGCTCGCTGCTATTCGGGTACATTCCCGTGGTGCCGCTCGCTTTCTTGGGCCTCGGCATCTATCGAGCCTGGATCGAAATCGCCTTCGTGGGCACGTTCGTGCCTTTCCCCTTCAACATGGCGACGCCTCGCGACCTTTTCGACTCAATCACGGTGCTCACCGTAGTGCTGTGCGCGATTTTCGCCAAGAAACTCAAAACACTCGTTGGCCGGCGCAGCGCTCTTACGATAACGGGCATTTTGCTCACTACGTCTACGGTACTCTCGTTTTCGGCATTCTACGCACCGAATATCGCGACCGAGCTTGGAACGGTGTCGGGAATCGTTGGCGGCGTAGGCATCGCGTTCATGATTGTCATATGGAGCGAAATCTACGGCAGCCTCAACCCATTTCGCGTCGCTGCCTATTATTCGCTTTCTATCGTAGCCGGAGCGCTCGTCATTTATGTATATGAGGGCTTTAAATTTGAATGGCTCTTCGTTATGACGGCGCTTCTTCCGCTCGTCTCGTTACTCTGCGCACATTCCGCACTCCTCCATATCCCGAAATCAGATCGCCCCGCTCGCCGCGAAGCGACCGAATTTTCCATACCTTGGAAAGCAGTATTTCTCATGGCGGCATACGCATTCGCCTATGGTCTGCTAGAGATGCGCTCTTATTCGGGAGGATTCGGACCGCACTCGTCGCCCGGAACGCTCTTCGCCGCACTCGCGATTTTCCTTGGCGTATGCATTCGTGGAAAACACTTCGATTTCGGGCTTATCTATCGAGGGGCGCTGCCCATCACCGTGGCGGCATTCCTGCTGCTTCCCGCGTTCAACCCATTTAGCGAATCGGTAAGCTCCTTTTGCATTTCCGCCGGCTACACTATGCAATCAATACTGATTATGATCATTATTGCCAGCATCTGTTATCGCTATGGCGCATCGCCCATCTGGCTCTTCGGCATCGAGCGCGGCGTCCGCCAGATTTTCATGCTGCTCGGTCGCGATACAAGCCAGGCTTTAGGATCAATCGGCGTTGCCCCCGCAAACATCGAGGTAGTTACCAGTACGCTCGCGGTTATTTCCATCGTTGCCGCCACAATGATTTTCATGTCGGAAAAGGAGCTTTCGAGCAATTGGGGCGCCGTTCCCGTCATACCCGAGACGCAATCAAGCCTCCCGGCAGAGCCACGATCGAAAACGCCTGCCGAAAAGAAGCATGAACTCGCGACGCGCGTAGCGACCGTCGCGCGCGAATATAAGCTGTCAACGCGCGAAGAAGAGGTGCTCCTGCTGCTCGGACAGCGCAAAACCGTGGGAATCATCGAGCGCGAGTTGTTCATCGCGAACGGCACAGCGAAGGCCCATGTTCGCCACATTTATCAGAAGCTCGACATCCATACGCGCCAAGAGCTGTTCGACATGCTCGGCGTCGAAACCGAGCACGAACCAAACAAGCAATCCTCGACTTCGTCATAAAAAATGCTCCGCTCGATTTCTCGAGCGGAGCATTTCCGCCTATTGCTTGAGTGAACGGTGCGCCCCAGACGCCATGGTCGATTTTCTCGAGCCAGCCGACACGCGCAACGCCACTGCGCTTCACGTATTGCGCCGCAAGCCTCGCGACCCAAGCTCCACGCTGAGCCTCGTCACGCTGTGGGATTCCTCGCCCACGCCGCGCAACACATCGCTTTACTCAGCGGGAACCTCATAGGTCTGTTCGCCGGCAGCGGCCTGTCCGTGTTCGTCGGCCGCGGCCTGTGGGTTTTCAACCTTGCAGGTGTAGCCGTCGACGATATCAGAGTCGATGGTAACCTTCGAACCCTCCATCACACGACCGGCAACAATCTCATTCGCCACGCGATCGACGACCTCGCGCTGTACCAAACGCTTCAACGGACGCGCGCCATACACCGGATCGAAACCGTCGATGGCAAGCGATTCGATGGCGGCGGGTTTCACTTCGAGTTCGATACGACGATCGGCCAAGCGCGCCTGCACGTCCTTGATCTGCAGAGCAACAATGCTCTCGATGTTCTCGGACGAAAGCGGCTTGAACGTAATAACGTCATCGATACGATTCAGGAACTCGGGCCTGAAGGTCGCACGCAGGTTCTCCTGCATTGCGGCCTGGAATTCCGCCATCTTCTTCGCAAAGCCAGCGGCATCGGCCTGCATCATATCCTGAACCAAATCGCCCATCGTGGCGCCCTGTTCTTTGGCCTCTTCCTGCGCGTCGGCCGCAAAATCGCGAATCGTCTGCGAGCCAATGTTGCTCGTCATAATGATGATCGCGTTCTTGAAGCTCACCACGCGGCCCTGGCCGTCGGTCAGGCGGCCATCATCGAGCACCTGCAGCAAAATATTGAAGACATCGGGGTGCGCCTTCTCAATTTCGTCGAGCAGAATCACGCTATACGGACGACGGCGAACGGCCTCGGTGAGCTGGCCGCCCTCGTCATAGCCCACGTATCCCGGAGGGGCACCGATCAGGCGCTGCACGCTGAACTTCTCCATATACTCAGACATATCGATACGCACCATGGCGCGCTCGGTGTCGAACAGGTATTCAGCGAGCGCCTTCGCGAGCTCGGTTTTGCCAACGCCCGTGGGGCCCAGGAACAGGAAGCTGCCAATGGGCCTGTCGGGGTCGGAAAGCCCCGCGCGATTGCGGCGAATGGCACCGGCGACCGCCGAGACGGCCTCATCCTGACCCACGACGCGCTTGTGCAGCTGATCTTCCAGGTCAACAAGCTTGGCCATTTCGCCCTGCATCATTTTCGATACGGGAATGCCCGTCCATGCGCTCACGACTTCGGCGATTTCCTCGTCGGAAACCTCTTCCTTCAAAATGGCGCCGTCGCCCTGCTTGGCGTTCACAGCCTCTTCGGCCTCGGCCAGCTGGCGCTGCAGCTCGGGAATCTTCGCATAGCGAATCTCGGAAGCCTTCACCAGGTCGCCCTCGCGCGTGGCCTTCTCCTCGTCAACGTGGGCCGCATCGATATCGGCCTTCAAGGTTTGCACCTTCTCGATGACATCTTTCTCGTTGCGCCATTCGGCCTTGCGCGCATCGAGCCATTCTTTTGACGTGGCCATTTGCTTGCGCAGCTCTTCCAAACGCTCGGCGCTCGCCGGGTCGCTTTCCTTCATGAGCGCCTGTTCCTCGATTTGCATCTGCGTATATTTACGCTGAGCGGCGTCGATTTCCTGCGGCATGGAGTCAATCTCGATGCGCAGGCGGCTGGCGGCTTCGTCCATAAGGTCAATGGCCTTATCGGGAAGGAAGCGGTCGGAAATGTAGCGGTTCGAAAGCTCAGCTGCAGCGACGATCGCCGAATCGGTGATGCGCACGCCGTGGTGGATTTCGTACTTTTCCTTCAGGCCACGCAAAATGGCGATGGTGTCTTCCACGGTAGGCTCACCCACGAGCACCGTTTGGAAACGACGCTCAAGCGCGGCATCTTTCTCGATGTATTTGCGATACTCGTCGAGCGTCGTCGCACCGATGGCATGCAGTTCGCCGCGCGCCAATGCGGGCTTGAGCATGTTGCCCGCGTCCATGGACGAATCGCCCGTGGAACCAGCGCCCACGATGGTATGCAGCTCGTCGATGAACAGAATGATGCGGCCGTTGCTCTGCTTCACTTCGCGCAGAACCGCCTTCAAACGATCCTCGAACTCGCCGCGGTACTTCGCGCCCGCAACCATAGCGCCCAAGTCAAGCGCGATAACATCGTGGTCTTTCAGGCTCGACGGCACGTCGCCCGCAACGATTCGCTGGGCCAAGCCCTCGACGATTGCCGTTTTGCCAACGCCCGGTTCGCCAATAAGCACAGGGTTGTTCTTCGTGCGGCGCGAAAGCACCTGAATGGTACGGCGAATCTCGTCGGAGCGGCCGATGACCGGATCGAGCTTGCCCTCGCGCGCCTGCTGAGTGAGGTTTTGGCCGTACTGGTTCAGCGCATCAAGCTCGGCTTTGCTCTGCTGGTCGGTCACGCGGGTGTCGCCGCGAAGGTCATCGTAGGCCTCTTCGATGTTTTTGCGCGTCACGCCTGCGCCGTTGAGAATTTTGCCCGCCTGGCCCTTGTCTTCGGTAAGGGCGATGAGCAGATGCTCACTCGTCGCATAAGAGTCGCCCATCTTTTCGGCAGCCTTCACCGCGTTGTCAATGGCATTCATGAGGCCTTGCGACGGAAGGGGCATGCCCATCACGCCGCCTGTGACCTTGGGGCCATTGGCGATGGCCTTGTCGACTTCGCCCGAAAGCATCGCCGGGTCGGCGCCCACGCGCTTGATGATGGCCGAGATGTTGTTCTCGCCCGCATCGAGCAGAGCTTTCAGCAAATGAATCGGCTCGACCGACGACGTGTCGGCGTCGCTCGCGATGCCCATAGCGGCCTGGAAGGCCTCTTGAGCGGTTACTGCAAGTTTGTCGAGTCTCATAAAACTATCTCCTTCCTAGATGGAGAGAATTGGTTTCAAATAAAACCTGCTAAACGCTACGAGCATTTAACAGGTTGGCGCGCTAACGCACCTCGATGTTTTGCGTGCTCGCAGGAAGCATGAGGCGCGATACGCTTTCACGCGTTTCGAGTTCATGCACGCGGTCGGCCAGGCGACGCACCTTTTTGTGCAAGTCGTCGATTTCCTCATCGCGCTCGTCGAGACGACCCTTCAAATCCAAAATTCGAATGACGCCCGCAAGGTTGATGCCCTCACTCGTGAGCTCGTTGATAAGCTCAAGGCGCTCGATGTCGGCTTGCGAATACATGCGCGTGTTGCCGCTCGTGCGCTGAGGGCTCACAAGGCCCTTTTGCTCGTAAATGCGCAACGTTTGAGGGTGCACGCCCGCCAACTGGGCCGCGACGCCGATCATATAGAGAGGTGTGTGCCTGTCTGCCATTGCTATCTCCTACACGCCTAAATGCTCGCGAACGTTTTGGCCCGCATGCTCGCAAGCCGCCTGGAAGTCGATCATGGCCTGTTCTTGCTGCTCAGTCATGTGCTTGGGGATTTCCACATGGAACGTAATGCGCAGCGCGCCGCTGCCCGAGCCCTTCACGTTCGGAGCGCCCTTGCCGCTGATTTTCAGCTCAGTACCGTCTTGAGAACCAGCGGGAACGCTTACGCGGATCTTCGTGCCGTCGGGCGCGGGAATCACGATCTTCGCGCCGAGCGCAGCTTCGGAAACCGTAATGGGCACCGTCATGAGCACATCCGCGCCATGACGCGAATACAGCGGATGCTCGCTGATTTTCGTAGTCACGAGCAAATCGCCGGCCGGGCCCCCGTTTGCACCCGCAGCGCCCTTGCCGCGGAAGCGCACGCGGCCGCCATCGACCGCGCCGGCGGGCACCTTCACATCAAGCGTTTCGACGTCGCCCTGGGGGTTGCGCACGCTCACCTTCTTGACGCAACCATTGAATGCTTCATCGAAGCTCACGTTGAGCGTCACGTTCATATCGCGGCCCTTTTGAGGCTGCGGCTGGTATTGCCCGCCGAAGCCAGAACCGCCGAAGCCGCCTCCGCCGAAAATATCATCGACGTTGAAGCCTCCGGCGCCCGCCACGCCTTCACCGCGACGAATGCTATCCAGAATGTCGGCCCAGCTGCCAAAGCCGCCGAAGCCCGAAGCCCCAGCGCCGCCGGCGCCGCCGCCCCATCCATAGGGAATGCGCTGCTCGTCGGCGGTTCCATACTGGTCGTAAAGCTTGCGCTTCTTCTTATCGCTCAAGACCTCATAGGCCTCGTTGATTTCCTTGAACTTTTCCTCATCGCCGCCTGCATCGGGGTGGTTCGTGCGTGCAAGCTTGCGATAGGCCTTCTTAATCTCTTCGTCCGTGGCGCTGCGGGAAACCCCGAGCGTCTTATAGTAGTCCGGCGTGGCTGCCAACTGCGCCACCTCCTTTTATTCTGACGTGCGATTTCTACAAAGAAGGCGAGCACTGCGCCCGCCTTCCAATACATACTATTCTGCGTCGTCGCTTTCGACTTCGCGCTTCGGGCCGCCAGTGGAGATGGTGACCATTGCCGGACGAATAACCTTCTTGCCCAGGCGATAGCCCTTCTGGTACACCTGCGCAACGGTCTCGTCGGGCACGCTCGCGTCTTCGACCTGGCCTACGGCCTGGTGCTCAAGCGCGTCGAACGCCTCGCCCGCGGGGTCGATGGCTTCAAGGCCGTGCTTGCCGAGCGATTCGGAAAGCTTGGTCGAAATCGCCTTCACGCCGTCGAGCAGGCCGGCATCGCCGTTGGCTTCGGCATGCGCGATAGCGCGCTCGAAGTCGTCCATCACAGGGAGCAAATCGCCCATGAGCTTTTCAGCGGCACGAACGCGCATCTCGCCAGCCTCTTCGGCCGTGCGCTTGCGATAGTTGTCCCATTCCGCCTGAAGGCGAAGGTACTTATCGCGCATGGCGGCCGCTTCAGCTTCGGCCTTAGCGACGCGCTCGGCGTCAGCCACAACCGCCTCGGCCTCTTCCTCGATGGAATCAGCCTCGGCCTCGGCGGCCTCGGCGGTTTCCGCCGGTTCGGCCTCGGGGGCCGGGGCGGCCTCGGCGGTTTCCGCCGGTTCGGCCTCGGGGGCCGGGGCGGCCGCTTCAGCCGCCCCTTCGGTTACTTCATCTGCGCCGTCGATAGGAATCTCACGAGGCTCCTGGGCGGCTTTGTCCTTACCGTCCTTGCTCATGATTATTTCCCTTCGTTCTTGTCGTCGACGACCTCGTAGTCGGCCTCGATGGGGCCGTCATCCTGCTGGGGAGCAGCACCCGCGGCGCCAGCGCCAGCAGCGGCGGCGTCCTGATTGCTGTAGGCAACTTCGGCCAGCTTGTAGCTTGCCTGCTGCAGCTTCTCGGTAGCAGCCTTGATGGCGTCGATGTCGGTGCCCTCAAGCGCAGTCTTGGCTTCGGCGATAGCGGCCTCAACCGTGGACTTGCTGTCGGCGGGAACCTTGTCACCCAGCTCGTTGAGCGTAGTCTCGGTGGCATTCACGAGAGAGTCGCAGTTGTTGCGAGCCTCGATCTCTTCCTTGCGCTTCGCGTCCTCGTCGGCGTGAGCCTCGGCGTCTTTGACCATGCGGTCGACTTCGTCGTCAGACAGAGCCGTGGAGCCGGAAATGGTGATCTGCTGCTCCTTGCCAGTGCCCAGGTCTTTAGCGGAAACGTTCACGATGCCGTTGGCATCGATGTCAAACGTGACCTCAATCTGGGGCACGCCGCGGCGAGCCGCAGGAATGCCGGTGAGCTGGAAGCGGCCAAGGGTCTTGTTGTCGTTGGCCATCTGGCGCTCGCCCTGCAGAACGTGAATCTCAACGGACGTCTGGTTGTCGGCAGCCGTGGAGTAAATCTCGGTCTTGCGGGTCGGGATGGTGGTGTTGCGGTCGATCATCTTGGTCATCACGCCGCCCATGGTTTCAACGCCCAGGGAAAGCGGGGTGACGTCGAGGAGCAGAATGCCCTCAACATCGCCGGAAAGCACGCCGCCCTGAACAGCCGCGCCAATAGCGACGACCTCGTCGGGGTTCACCGACATGTTCGGCTTCTTGCCCGTCATGGCCTCAGCGAGCTGCTGGACAGCCGGCATGCGGGTGGAGCCGCCAACAAGAATGACCTCGTCGATGTCGCCCGTGCCAAGATCAGCATCTTTCAACGCGCGCTCAACAGGCTGCTTGCAGCGGTCGAGCAAATCTTTCGTGATGCGCTCGAACTCCGCGCGGGTCAGCGTGTAGTCGAGGTGCTTCGGACCCGTGGCGTCGGCCGTGATGAACGGCAGGTTGATGGAAGCCTGCGTAGTGGAGGAAAGCTCCATCTTCGCCTTCTCGGCGGCTTCCTTCAGGCGCTGCAGAGCCATCTTGTCTTTGCGCAAATCGATGCCGCCGTTGTCAGCAGCGAACTTGTCGGCCATCCAGTCGATGACGCGGTGGTCCCAGTCGTCGCCGCCCAGGTGGTTGTCGCCAGCGGTGGACAGAACTTCGAACACGCCGTCGCCGAGCTCAAGCACGGAAACGTCGAACGTGCCGCCGCCAAGGTCGAACACGAGGATCTTCTGATCTTTGTTCACCTTGTCGAGACCGTAAGCCAAAGCCGCAGCGGTAGGCTCATTGATAATACGCTTCACGTCGAGGCCAGCGATCTTGCCAGCGTCTTTGGTGGCCTGACGCTGGGCGTCGTTGAAGTATGCAGGAACAGTGATGACGGCCTCGGTGATCGGCTGGCCCACGCGCTTCTCGGCGTCGGCCTTCAGCTTCTGCAGAACCATGGCCGAAATTTCCTCGGGAGTGTATTCCTTGCCATCGATGTCGACGACGGAACGGCCATCCTTGCCCTTCACGACATTGTAGGCGACGGTCTTGCGCTCTTCGGCAGTTTCGTCGTAGCTGCGGCCGATGAAGCGCTTCACGGAAGAAACGGTGTTCTCGGGGTTGGTGACAGCCTGGTTCTTAGCGGCCTTGCCGACAACGCGCTCGCCGTCTTTGCGGAAGCCCTCGACCGACGGAGTGGTGCGATCGCCTTCGGCGTTCACCAGAATGGTGGGCTCATTGCCCTCCATAACCGCCATCGCGGAGTTCGTGGTGCCCAGGTCGATACCCAGAATCTTGCCCATATCTATTCAGCCCTTTCTCGTTGACGAAGCCGCGTCCTGCAGCCCCGCTGGTGGCATTGCCACCGACTGTTCTTACCTTGCTTGCTTGGCTCGAAGCCCACGGCTTTTTCTTTCCGCGGCCTTGGAGCCTTCTTGGTACATTTGGCAATATAAAATCTAAGTGCCTCATTGTCAACTTATCTGACAATTTATTTTGCACGTTACTTAACTGTCACTTTGAATGATTATTTATATGCCCCATATAGGGAAGATGCACGAGCGGTGCCTATATATTGTGGTTTTATGCCGCCCTGCACAACAAAAGCCCCCACTCGACGGTAATCGAATGAGGCTTTCTAAATCTCAGTGAGGGGTTGTTAGATCGGCGCTTTCACGGCCGCACAATACAGAAAAGCCGTTGCCCGCGGGGAGGGAGGGAGTGCGGGCAACGGCGTTGAAATGGCGAGCTTGGGGAGAAAGAAAGGGGCTCGCCCGAGCTATATGAGGAAAAAGGGAGGGAGCCAGACGCCAGGACCGGGTATTGGAACCCAGGCGTCGGAAACCAGATATCAAAAACCAAGCTGGCCAAGGGGAGCCTTAAGCCGAAGGGGTCGGCGAAAGAAGCGGCCAGCGAAGCCTGGTATCTGGGCTCGGAGCCGGCGGCGATTAAACCGCCGGCATATACCGAGACTTACAGGTCGCCGCCGAGCTTGCGAGCGACGTGACGGCCCTGGGTCGAAGAACGGCCCGAAGCAACGCCCACGATGTACTCGGGGTAGTTGCCGCTGAAGAAGCTGCCGGAAACGTCGCCTGCAGCATAGAGGCCTTCGATAGCAGCGCCCTTCTCATCGAGAACCTGGCACTCAGAGTTAATGCGCAGACCGTCGATGGTGGTGAGCAGCGTGCCGCCGAACCACAGGCCGTAGAACGGAGCGGTGCGAATGGCGGACAGACGATAGGCCTCTTTGCCGTAGTCGTCGTCGGCCTGAGCGTCGAACTGCTGGTTGTAGCGCTCGACCTGCTCGAGGAAGGCCTTCTTGGACTCGCCCTCGAAGCCCAGCTTGTCAGCGAGCTCTTCGATGGTGTCGGCCTTCTTCAGGTAGCCAGCGTCGCGGGAAGTTGCGACAAACTCTTCGAGAGGCATGCCAGCGGCCATCATCTGATTGGCAAATGCGGAGCAGCCGATGGTCGAGAAGCGGATGATGTCCTCAGGAGCATTGGCGTCGAAGATGGAGCACCACACGCCGCCGGGCTGCTGGGCGGCCTGGAAGCAGAGCGTGTCGTACGGGGTGGATTCGTTAGCGAAGCGCACGCCGTTGCGGTTGACCTTCATGAACGGCTGGCTGCCGATGTTCTCCTGGTAGATGGTGCCAGGGAATGCAGCCTCGTCGCCCTTGCCGATGTAACCGCAGTCAACGCCAACCTCGACAGCGCCGCGGTCGAAGATCATCGGCGCGGGATCGGGGTCCTTGACGCCGCCAGCCCACAGACCAGCCTTCAGGCCAGTGCCGGTGTCGGCGGGGTTGAAGCTCGAAGCGGTGCAGCAACCGACAGCGGCAGGCTGCAGAGCCTTCATCATGGTCGGGTTGGCCGGGTAGCCGCCCGTGGCGAGCAGGGTGTTCTTGGCGTTCACCTGAACATAGCCCTCAGAGGTGTTGAAGATAGCGCCGGAAACTTTGCCCTCTTCGTGAACGAGCTTCACCAGGTCGTAACCCCAGCGAACGCTATCGGCAGATTTCTCCTGAACATGGGAGAGCAGAACGTCGTTACGCATGGGATCGGAGTACGGGGTGAGATACATGTGCTGCAGAACGGGCAGCATGTAGTCGGTGCCACCAGTTGCGTGCGCGGGAGGCATATCGACAACAGCCTGCTTGCCAGCTGCCTGCATCAGAGGATCGATCCAGTCGAACAGCTCGGCGGATTCGTCGATCCACATCTTGATGACGTCCTGGTTGCACTTGCCGGAAGCGTAGCGGGTGAGCTCGTTGAGCAGCTTCATGCCGTCAACTTCGCCGCCCTGAGCAACAGCTGCCTTGGAGTTCACGATGCCCAAGTACTCACGGGTCTCGGTGACCTTGTCGTTCTTCTCGGCAAGGATGAACTTCATGCCAAGGTCGGCAGCCGTGCCAGCGGCGCACATGCCCGCGGTGCCAGCGCCAATAATAAGGAAGTCGGTTTCCTCGGTCTTCTTGATATCAGACTCGGCAACCTCAGGCTCAACGCCCAGCCATGCGGGAGCGTCGGTCTCTGCAGCAGCGGCGCCCTTCGAAGCGGCGCCCTTAGCGGAGTTGCCCGCCGGAGCACAACCAGCAAGACCCGCGCCTGCGGCAGCAACGCCAGCCAGCGCAGCGCCCGCAAGGAAGTTGCGGCGAGAAACGCCCTTGTTCGTGATTTTCTCTTCCATTATTTCGCCCTCCTCGTTTGATTTGCGAATGTGGCTCGCAGATTACGCTCGAAGCGGACACATTGCGTCACCCCTTGGCCGCGAAGTTCATAAAGCACATCTGAACAGGCATTTCGTATATCGCTCACCTCAAAATAGCCTTCAGAGGGTGAGATTTACAGCAGACTAATCAAGCATGTTGCTATACACTTTGCGCGGAGGGAAAGAGATATGGATACTACTGAACGCGTTGCCGCGCCAGCAACACTTCGCGTATGCGCTGCACTCACGCTTGAGTTGCTCTCGTCATTCATCGTCAACACGATGCTTTTTCCGAACGTCGCACTCGTTATGCCGGTCGCTCGCGAAATTTCAACGTACAGCGGTGCGGCGTTTTCTATCGCCGTTGCCGTGGCGGCCTATGTGCGACCTTCGCTCATGCGCGAGGGCGTATGGTCGGTGGCATGCCTGGCATCCACCGTCGGAGCGGCGATTCTTCTTTATTTAGGCGTTCTTACCAACAACACAACGCTGCTCCTTCTTGGCGCCCCCTTCGGCGGCCTTGGCAGCGCATGGCTCGCCGTGCTTATCGGCGTTGGCCTTGCCAACTTGGGGGCAGCGCGCGCCATGCTCGCCGTTCCCGCAGGATTCGTTTTGGAATACGCATTTCGCTGCGGCCTCATGGCGCTCGGACTGCCCTCTTCTATGGGCCTGGCAACCATAGCCTTCGTCGCAGCACTTGTCGCAAGCTATCTGTTCGTTCGACATGACGCCCGCGCGATACTCGAAAGCGTTCACGACTCCACCGCGCCTAACGTGCTCAATATCACGAGCCCGTCTTCATACGTGTCGTTTTCGAGCCTTGCGTTCGTCTCGATTCTGCTGTTCAACATCGCGTGCGGCTTCGCGCTTGGCGGAGCGAGCAGCGCTTCCTCGGTTGCAGGAGCGCTTATTTCGTTCATTCCCGTCACCATTGCGCTTGTCGTTGTCGTGGCGCGAGGCTCGATTTCCACCGACGCGCTTTACCGGGGGTCGATGCTGCTCGTATTTGCCGGCCTCCTCACGACGCCGCTGCTGCTTTTCGGCGGCCTCCTCACGACGCCGCTGCTGCTTTTCGGCGGCGCCGATCCATTCAACATGCAAGCCCATGGCACGCTCCTGAGCGCGGGATCCGACCTGTTCAACGTGCTCATGTACTGTTTCATCGCCGCTGTTGGCGCGCGCAACAAGCTGGGCGCGGTTTCCGTTTCCGCGTCGTTTTTGGCCACGCAGTGGCTCGGCATTGGCATTGGCGCGCCCGTCGCGCAATTCGTCAATGAAATATCTACGAGCAACGCGACCGTCGCCGCGTGGATTACCATGGCCATTACGTTCGCGTTCGTCGCATACAACTATGTCGGCATGCGCAATTACAGCTTCGCCGAAACCATCGAGGGCATTACTCCCGCCCATACAGAAAGCCTCATGAAGAACGCGAGCGGCGAAGAAGCCGCAGCGCAGCTCGCCGAAGAAGCCGAACCTGCGGAAGGCCTTCAGCAAAAATCGGATGACACCGCGTTCGAAACCGCCTGCGCCACCGTTGCCGAGAAGCATCGCCTCACCGCGCGCGAAACCGAGGTATTCGAACTGCTTGCGCGCGGGCGCACGAGCCCCGTCATCCAGGAAAAGCTCGTGCTGTCTCACAACACGGTGAAAACTCACGTGCGCCATATTTACGCGAAGCTCGACGTGCATTCCCAGCAAGAACTCATCAGCATGGTGGAAGAAGCGACCGAGAGCTAGCGCCCCGCAGAAGGTCGCTGGCCAAAGCAGCACTCTGGACAGCGTGGGCATCGCGAGCGACAAAATGCGACGCCTCCGCATCGGCGTTCGAAGCGGAGGCGTTGGATTGTCGGGCGCCCGGGCTGTCGAAGCGCGGGGCAGCTGGTGCGCGCAAAGCTTCGCTTGCTACCTGGCCTCGAGGCCCATTTGCAGCATATACACCTCTTCGCGCAGCTCGCGTGCATCTGCGTTGGTAAGGCGGCCAGCCTCGCGCATGAGGCGAATTTGTTCGAGCTCCATCGAAAGCGCCTCGGCCTCGATGTCGCGCGTTTTCGCCTTCACACGACGCTTGCCCAAAAACGTGCCGCGCACCTTGCGACCCGTATGCGTTTCTTCGCCAGCGAGCGCAGCGGAAGCCGCCGATGCGGCATCGGCCACGGCATTTGCCGCGGAGGTCATCTTGGCCGCCAGGTCAGCGTCATCGGAATCGGGCGCGACGAACGGAATCGTGCCTGTTTCGGAAGGCGACTCCATCACAGCCTTCAATTGCGCCTTGCGCACCTCGGCGGCATCGAGCACGCGCTTGCTTTCGGGAGTGACCTTCGGAATGTCGATGCCCGTTATGGCCTCGAGCTTCACCGTGGAATCGGGCGCCACGGCGCACTTCTCTTCGGCGACCTCTCGCGCTTCCTCACGAGCTTCGGCGGCCGCTTCTGCTTCCACGCGAGCCACGCGCAAGCGCAATGCCGTAAGGTTAGCGTTGTATTCGCTCTTCAGCAGGCCCGCAGCATGGCGGCCTTCGGCATCGAGCGCGGGCTCCATGCTTTCCAAATACTGCAAGGCGTGTTCTTCGGCGGCAATGATGAGTTTCGACATTTCGCGCTTGCATTCATCCGTCATATTCGAACCGCGAACTTTGTCCACAATGAAGCGAACCGTCCATGTGAACGGGGCTTTCTTGCGTAAATCAGGCCGCGTAATAACCGCGCCAGGCGCAACGTCCGCGCCCGCCACAATGGGAGCTCCCGAGCCAAGCGTCGAAGCAAACTTCGAATGCGAGCCGCGCTTAAGCACGTCAATGCCGTGATGAAGCGTGCTCGCATAGCGCTCGCCCGTCGCGCGACCCACTTCGCCCGACGCCATTTTTTCGCGCACGAATTCGAGCTGGTCGCTCAGAACATCAATGCGCATGCCGCGCAGCGTGTCGTCGGAAACCTCGCGCTCGCGCACCAAATTCATACGATCGCGGTATGCCTGCACGGTAACGCGCGTAGGCACCGCCGTTTCGGGGGTCTCTTTCTCAAGCAGCTCGTCGATAACATTCTGCAAAATGTCGACTTCCACCTTCGAGCGCGGCGACGCGCCTTCGCTTTCTTCAGCGGGAGCCAGCAGCGGCACCACGAAATTCGCAATGAGCAACGTGAGCACAATAACGCCCGACGCAAGGAAGATGAGCAGGTCGCGGTTGGGAAACGGCGTTGTCGCGGCAACGAAGTACGGAAGCGACATAACGACCGAAAGCGTCACGGCGCCCTTCGGGCCAGCAAGCGTAATCACGGCCGCGTTGCGCAGGAAATCGGCATTGATCTTCGGACGGGCGCCCTCGCGATTGCGCGTGAGTTTCTCCATAACCACGACCCACGCGAAACGCACGCCAAGCACGATGGCCGTGATGAGCACGATCAGGACGAGGAGCCACGCGCCACCCTGACTGCCCGACGCATTCCATGTAGGCAGAATAACCTCGGGAAGCTTCATGCCCAGCAGCACGAACACGATGCCGTTAATCACGAATACGATGAGCTCCCACACATTTTCGCTGGCCACGGCGTAGCGAGACGATTCGATAGTAAGCGAGCTCGGGTAGAACTTCATGAACAGCGCAGCCGCAACCACGGCCAAAATGCCGCTCACGGCGAAGTGCTCGGCGGTGAGGTACGCGAAAAACGGCATGACCACTTCGAACAGCAGAAACACCGTGGGCGTTTCAAGGCCGAGCGCGCGCACGCGGCCAAGCACGAACATCACGATTGCCGCGAGCACAAGGCCCACGACCACGCCGCCAACGAAGTCGAACAGAAAGGTGGCCGTTGCGTTGAACAACGAGAACGTTCCCGTGACGGCCGCCGCAATGGCGAATTCGAACGCCACAACGCCCGATGCGTCGTTGAACAAAGCCTCGCCCGAAAGCAGCGATTTTTGGCGGTCGGTAAGCTTGACGTCTTTGCCCATGGCGGCAACGGCGGCGGCGTCGGTGGGACCGAGCGCGGCGCCTAGCGCGAAGGCGGCCGCAAGAGGAATAGACGGCACGATAAGGTTCAGCACGAAGCCAACCACGAGCGCCGTAATGAACACCAGGCCAATAGCGAGCGAGATGATGTGTCCCTTGTTTTTCCAAAGCGCGCCCTTATCGGCATGGCGCGATTCGTCAAAAAGCAGCGGCGCGATGAAGATGAGCAGGAAGAGCTCAGGATCGGAAATAACCGCCGAGGGGTCTTCGACAATCAAGAAGCCGACTACCGCGCCAAGGGCGATTTGCACAAGCGGCATGGCCAAGCGGGAAAATACCTGGTCGAAAATGCTTGAGACAAGAACGCATCCAAGCAGCAGCAAAACGACTTCGAACGATTCCATGGGGCTCCTTTAAGAGTCGGCCTATGCGGCACACGCCGCATATATCAGTACAAACTGCCATGATAACCGACGCGTCGCGCGCAAGCCGAAAGCGTTAACGCTTCGCTACGAAAAACCGCCAACGCTGAAGAGCAGCTGAAATCGTTCGTTCCCCTTGCCTGCCACTCCTGTTAAATGCTCGCTGTTAAATGCTCGTAGCGTTTAACAGGTGGGCAATTGCGGCAAACGGGGCACTCCCGATGAAAAACCTGTTAAACGCTACGAGCATTTAACAGGTTCAACCTCAACCGAAGGCTCACTCCCTCCAATTCTCGCGCTGAATAGCCCGCGCGAACCACGGATGGGCCTTCGCTTTTTCGGAAGACCACCAACAGAGCGTCCCATTCTTCCATGCAGCCAAATGAACAAAGCCGTCGGTATTGTCGAGAACCACCGCCTCGTTCGTGTACGACAAAACCTCACCCAGGGCGGAAATGCTCGCAGAGAAACGCCGCTCAACATCCTCAGAACGAATATCATGGCCTCCAACTTGCACGCGATGGCGAATTCTAGCCAAAGCGACTTCAGGAGAATCCACGCCGATATAAAAGAGCCGAACCCTATACCCCAGCGAATACGCCTTCCGGATGCGAGCCACCGCCGATTTTCCCGCAAGCGTCGTTTCCTGGTTGAATGATTTCATATGGACGAAATTATCTCGAACCTGACCAACTGCCTGCTTGCCCGCCCAAAGCTGGTCAGTCGGCGACGACCAGTCCTTTCCCGCGGCGACAATTATTTCATCAGGGTTGATGCGGGGCATGCGCGAATCGACGTCGCATTCGCGCCAAAGCCCCGATTGGTAAAACGTCGATTTCCCTGCGCCGTTCACGCCGGCAAACACAACGAGCGTAGGCTGGCTCGCCATTTAGAATGCACCACGCTTCACGAGCTCACGCTGTTTTTGACGCAAAAAGAAATCGGATAGCTCTATATAGAAATCGGCCTCTTCTTGCGTTTTGGCCGACTGAAGAACATCAAGCGGAACGCAGAAGGAAAAGGCCTTCTTGCATTCTTCGAAGAGCTGCGGCAGGTCGCAACGGCTTTCTGCGGAAGATGCCATACGCTCGGAATGCAGATCGTCCGACGAGGACGAGGGCCTTCCTGACGACGGATTCTTCAGTAAGCGATCGTAAACCGCGGCCTCTGGCAAAACCCACGAGCGCCCAACCTTTGTAGCTTCAAGCGAGCCGCTGGCAATGAGCTGCCGAACCCGAGCGGTCGACACTCCCAAAATTTGCGCGCATTCCGAAACAGAAAGCATGGACTTCCCCTTTAAATCGCCCGATATGAATGCCACCACAATACAAAAACCCTTGCGATACCGCAAGGGTTTTAGAAGTCGCCATGCACTCATAACGTTCAACGAGCATGTCGGCCGCTTCAACAAAGAACAGCATGCGACCGAACGAAAACCTGTCGGATGCTTTCCTCCGCTAAATGCCCAACCTGTTAAATGCTCGTAGCGTTTAACAGGCGGAGCAGGTCCACGGCAGGTTGGGCACGCGGGCACGAAAAAAGCCGGCCGCGGATGCGACCGGCTTTCAACAATCAAGGCTAGCAATCACGACAAGCGACCGAGGCCAGCAGCCAGAATCGGCAACTAGAGCCAACGGTCAAGGCCATCAACCAAGCTCAACCGAAACCTGTTAAACGCTACGAGCATTCAACAGGTTGGGAATCAGGCTATTTCATGAGCGAGGCAACCGCGTTCGCGAAGGCCACCGGGTCTTCCAGGGGCATGCCCTCGACGAGCAGCGCCTGGTTGTAGAGCAGGCTCGCGTAGGTCTTCACCTTTTCGGCATCGCCCGCTTCCTGCGCGGCCTTCAGCGTGGCGAACACGGGGTGCGCGGCGTTGATTTCGAGCACACGATCGCTCTTGGGCGCTTCGCCCATGTCGGGCATCTGCGAGAGAATCTTCTCCATCTCGAGCGACACAGGGCCCTCGGCGGTGATGCACGCCGGCGCGGCCTCGGCCGTGGCAAGCTTCGTGGACACCGCAACCTTCGTCACCGAATCGCCCAGAGCTTCTTTCATGGCGCCGAAAAGGCCTTCGTTTTCCTTCGTGGCATCTTCGGCGGCCTTCTTTTCGTCCTCGGTCTCCAAGCCCAAATCGCCCGACGCGACGTTCTTCAGCTCCTTGGCCGACTCGCCCTCGCCCCAGGTTTGCATGGTCTGGAACGTGAACTCGTCAACGTCCTGCGTGCACAGCAGCACGTCGTAACCGCGGTCGAGCACCGAATTCACCACAGGCAGCTTCGCCAAACGGTCGGTCGAATCGCCAGCGGCATAGTAAATCGCCTTTTGGTCGGTGGGCATGGCGGCGGTGTATTCCTCGAACGTCACCATCTTCTGCTGCTTGGCCGAATAGAACAGCAGCAGGTCGCCGAGCAGGCCCTTCTGCATGCCGTAGCTCTGGTAAATGCCGAACTTCAGGCCGCGACCGAACTGCTCGAAGAACTTCTCGTAATCGTCGCGATGGTTGTCGCGCATTTTCTCGAGCTCGCTTTTAATCTTCTTCTCGAGCTTGTTAGCAATAGCACGCAGCTGGCTGTTGTGCTGCAGCGTCTCGCGCGAAATGTTCAGCTGCAAATCGGCCGAATCGACAACGCCGCGCACGAAGTTGAAGCAATCGGGCAGAAGCTCCTCGCACTTATCCATGATGAGCACGTTGGAGCTGTAGAGTGCCAGACCCTTCTTGTAGTCTTTGCTGTACAAGTCAAACGGCGCGCGGCTCGGGATGAACAGCAAAGCGTCGTAAGTAAGAGCGCCCTCGGCATGCACCTTAATCGTACGCGCGGGGTCGGCGAAGTCGTGGAAGTTCGACTTGTAGAACTCGTTGTATTCCTCGTCGGTCACGTCAGACTTGCTGCGCTTCCAAATGGGCACCATGGAATTGATGGTCTCACACTCGGTGTAATGCTCGAATTCGGGCTTGTAATCGTCGCCGGCATCTTCGGGCTTCGGCTTTTCGCGCGTCTTGTCGCAATCCATGGTAATGGGGTAGCGCACGTAGTTGCTGTACTTCTTGATGAGGCTCTTCAGGCCCCACTCGGAAAGGTACGTGTCGTACTTTTCCTCGTCGGTGTCGTCTTTCAGCGTAAGGATGATATCGGTGCCGTTGGTGGTGCGCTCGGCTTCCTCGATGGTGTAGCCCTCAACGCCGTCGCTGACCCACGCCCATGCCTCGTCGCTGCCGAATGCGCGGCTCACAACGCGCACTTCCTTGGCAACCATGAATGCGGAATAGAAGCCCACGCCGAACTGGCCGATGATATCCACGTCGTCGCCCTGAGCCTTGTCGTTTTCGGTTTTGAATTCGAGCGAGCCGGAATGGGCGATGGTGCCCAGGTTCTTCTCGAGCTCGTCTTTGGTCATGCCGATGCCCGAATCGCTCACGGTAACGGTGCGCGCATCTTTGTCGAAGGATACGTGAATGGCCAGCTCGTCTTTAGAGAGCTTCACGTCGGTATCGGTGAGGCTCTTGAAATAGAGCTTATCCACAGCGTCGGACGCGTTGGAGATAAGCTCGCGCAGGAAGATTTCCTTATTCGTGTAAATCGAATTGATCATGAGGTCGAGCAGCTTTTTGCTCTCTGTCTTGAACTTCTTCATAGCTCGAATGGCCTTTCTATTCGCGTGCCGCTCAGGCGGCTTTTACCCAAAGGTCGCCGTATCGCACAAGGCGGCGCAGGCGTTTCGCCCGCGTTCGCACGTGGCGGCGGCGATTTTTAGCACTCAACATGTTCGAGTGCCAAAACAGGATTGTAGTTCGCCGCCCGCGAGTGTCAAGCAAACCCACAGCAGCGCCACGCGATGTTGACGTTTCGTTGCGAAAAGCGCTTTGCCCCCGACGCATCGACAATTCGAAAACGACGCCATTTTCGGCGCCACACAACAGGCAAACGAGTATCTTGTTCTTACAAGCAATCGGGCACGCCAAAGGGGACGCGCCGCAAACGCCACGCGCAACGGCAGCCCGTCGACGCAAGGAGGCAGCTATGTCAAATCGCTTCGTTTTGAACAACATTTCTTACCACGGAGCAGGCGCGATTAAAGAAATTCCTGGCGAGCTTACCCGTCGCGGATTCTCAAAAGCGTTTGTGGCGACCGACGCTGACCTGGTGCGTTTCGGCGTCACGAAAAAGGTGACCGACCTGCTCGACGAAGCGGGCATCACATGGGAGATGTTCAGCGACATTAAGCCCAACCCCACCATCGAGAACGTGCAGGCGGGCGTGACGGCATTCAAGGCCAGCGGCGCCGATTGCATCGTGGCCGTGGGCGGCGGCAGCGCCATGGACACCGCGAAGGGCATTGGCATTATTACCACGAACCCCGAATTCGCCGACGTGGTAAGCCTCGAAGGCGTCGCGCCCACCACCAAGCATGCCGTGTTCACCATTGCGGTGCCCACTACCGCTGGTACCGCGGCCGAAGTCACTATCAATTACGTGATTACCGATACGGAAAAGGAACGCAAATTCGTCTGCGTCGACGTGAACGACATTCCTGAAGTTGCCGTTGTCGACCCTGAAATGATGGCAACCATGCCCGCAAGCCTCACCGCCGCCACTGGCATGGACGCGCTCACGCACGCGATTGAGGGCTACACCACCAAGGGCGCGTGGGAGCTTTCCGACATGTTCCACCTGAAGGCGATCGAGCTCATCTCGAAGAACCTGCGTGACGCGGTGGCCGAAGCGAAAAGCGGCGTGCCCGCGAGCGGCCGTGAAGGCATGGCGCTCGCCCAATACGTCGCCGGCATGGGCTTCTCCAACGTAGGCTTGGGCATCGACCATTCCATGGCGCACACGCTTTCGGCGCACTACGACACGCCGCACGGCGTTGCCTGCGCGATGCTTCTGCCCATCGCGATGGAATTCAACAAACCCGTGGTCGCCGATCGCTTGGCCGATGTGGCCCGCGCGATGGGCGTTGACACCGCGGGCATGAGCACCGAAGAAGCCGCTGACGCGGCCATCGCGGCCGTGCGCCAGCTTTCCGAAGACGTCGAGATTCCCAAGACGTGCGCGGGTCTGGTCGAAGGCGACCTCGAGCAGCTGGCCCGCGATGCCATGGCCGACGCGTGCTTCCCTGGCAATCCACGCGAAGCCGACCACGACCAGGTGGTCGAGCTCTTCCGCAAAATCATGGCGTAAGAAGTAACGGCCCTATACAAGAAGGAGCCTGCAATCATTCTGCAGACTCCTTCTTTTTTCGATCTATTTCGATGAGCGCTACTCTTTGCGATTGGCGCGCTCGTTCTCTTCGCGACAGATTTCCTCATACATATCGAGCATCACGCTTTGCGGAACCTCGCCGAAGAAGTAGTCGTCCTCGTTCACCATGCGCGAACCCTCGATTTCGATATCGATGATGTCGTACGCCGCATGGGCAAGCGCGACCACCACATAGCTGCCAGTAACCGCAAACGCGATGCACATCACGAGGGACATCGCCACGCACACCAACAGGGTGTACCAATCGCGATATTCCTCGTGCGCATACACGAAAACGGCGGTGGAAATAACAACTGCGGCAATTACGGCGATTTTTGCGGGAATGAACAGGCCCAAAAGCACGGTCACGCCGCCCACCAGCACGAAGCGGAACAAAAGCTCCTCGGCAAAGCCCGCCGCGCACATACCCGCGAACACAGCGTACGAGTCGATGCGCGGAATTTCGCCATTGAGACCGCGGCGATTCGCAATAATGCTCAACCTGCCCGACGTCGTGTGCGACGCGACGAATTCGATGGCATGGGCAACGGCGAGCGCAATCACGGTCACAACAATGGCCGCCACGATGGTGTCAATGGCGGAAAGCTTCATGCACGACAGCGCAATTTCGTGCGCCCAGCCAAACCCGACAATTGAACCGAGCCAATCGCCCGAAACAACTCCGCTTGCGACCATGGAGCCAACAACGCCGATAAGCAGCAGCAGGCATTCCGACGCAAGCATGTTCGAAATAAGGCAGTTTTGCTCGCCCATGTCGAGCGGATATTTTTCTCCAGGGAAAGCCAACTTAGGAAAGCACTCCTTTAGCCTCGAGGGCATTAACGACTTCGATGTCGGCGGGCAGCCAATCGACCGAGCGAAGGTTCGCCGCGCCGAGCCACTTCGCCGCCGAATGCTCCAGCAAATGCAAATGCCCCTCCACGATGGAGCACATGTAGCACCCCATGGACAGATGGAACGCAGGGTAATCGTATTCTACCTGGTACACGAACGAATCGACCGAGACCGTCGTTTCGAGCTCTTCGCGAATCTCGCGAACCAACGCCTGCTCAGAGGTTTCTCCCGCCTCGACTTTGCCACCAGGGAATTCCCACCCGCCGGCAAGCTCGCCATACCCGCGCTGAGTCGCGAACACCTTGCCGTCATGCACAATGACGGCCGCAACGACGTTGATTGTTTTCATGTCTCTCCTACAAAACAATCTGTTCACCAGCACGACGAGCGATTTCCTCGGCAATACGATGGACGATGCTCACCACCAACGCGTTGCCCATGCAGAACGCACGGCGCCCGTCGGTCATGCCGCTATTCGTCCATCCCTTCGGAAAAGTCTGCAACTGGTCAAGCTCATCGGGAACCAAGCGACGAACACGTCCGTCTTGCGCACGAACCGCGTGCTTTGTGCGAGACGCGCCGGCCCCACCCTCGCTCGTCAGAATGGTGCGAGAGGGCTTATCGATCGGATCAGGAAACGCCATTCCACCTTCCGAGTACATATAGGTAAAACCAGAGGCGTGGGTGCGCTCTTCCTTCTTTCCACCCTTGAAATATTCCCAGCGCTTGAGCTTGCTGCTGTCGATAAAGTACGACTCAGGAACGTCGGAATCGTCAACAAGCACATCGCCTAAGGTCTCAAAAGGACCATGGTAATCGGCGGTTACCTCGGCCGTATAGACCTCACCATTCTGCATGGCGCCAGCTTTATAGAACGGCGACACCTTGAGGCCCTTGCCGAAATTCTCGCTAATCTCGTAGGGCTCGCCTTCGACATGAAGCGTGTTTTGTTTCGTCGCGGCTGGCACGACGGGCAAAGCGCTCGCCATAACGCCATTCCGCAAAACCCGTTCTTCAAGGTTCCAAGACTCAGCGTTTTTCTGCGCAAAGATGTACACGCGGCGGCGGCGCTGCGGTGCGCCGTAATCAGCCGAATTCACCACGCGCCACTCAACCGAATAACCCTGCTCGTTCAGGCAAGCGAGCATAATTGCGAAATCGCGGCCACGCTGCGAAGCGGGCGATTTAAGCAAACGATCGACATTCTCGAACAAGGCATACTTCGGCGAGCATAGATACAGAAAACGATAAATCTGCCACCAGAGAACGCCCTTTTTGCCCTCGATTCCGTTCGCCTGGCTCAAAGGACGAGCAACGGAATAGTCCTGACATGGAAAACCACCCACGACCATATCGTGCTCAGGAATCTCCATTTCACCAGCTTCGACCTGGTCAAGAACCTTTTCGATATCTTCGTTTACCAGCGAGTCCTCGCCAAAACGAAGCTTGTAGCAGTCAGCGGCAAATTGCTTCGTGGCGGTTCCGGGAGGCTCCCATTGATTAGCCCAAATCGTCTCATAGGAGCCTGCGGCAGGAAGATGCCAACCATGGCTCTCGTCGTCGTAGCCATCCAAGGCAAGGCGAAACCCACCCACGCCAGCGAAAAGCTCGGCAACACGAATAGTCATATCGAAACCCCGCATCTAGGTCAATTCAAAAAGAACTATTTTAGACTGCAATAAGGATCTTTTAATAGGCCAAGATTGTCAAGATCGAAAATAACCATTCAACAAAATCAATATCCTCGGTCTTTCAGAAGCTTTTCGACGACCCCTTTATCAAGCCAGAAGCTTTGCTTCGTCATTGCGCGGCCATCGGGCAACTCGCTCGCATCCCTTGCGACGTTTCCAATTTCCGTTCCGTCCTCAAAACGATATGCACTTTGCGAAGCATGTGGGCGAACATGGGCAACATGGTTGAATCCGGAACCCGGTAAATCGTTTTTGATAGTCGGGCGCCCACCATTGCAGCAAGGCGCGCATTCAATGAATTTCACGCCTCCTTCGACAACGCGCCTCGTCTCTTCCCACGTGGCCTCAGCAGCATCGACCATTTCCGAGGGCATCGACCAGAATTCACAGCCACGCAATTCGTAGACGCCCTGTTCATTCTCTTTGAACACCACAAAGAGGAATTTTGAGTTGCACACCTTGCCGAATTCGGAATCTTCCCATTCCGCCTCAGCAAGCAAATCGGCAAATTCGAACGCAGGAAATGAAATGTGCTCACGAATTCGTCCATTTTGCTCAAGACGAATTGTCCTAACGGTTATACCCGCCTTCGAAAATTCGGCAATCTCATTTTCCTGGCCAACTCCAAGCATCGCTTTTGTCAGCAGGGCATTGAAGCTCTTGCTCCTGGGATTCAAGCCAAATCGGTCGCCAAGCTCGATATTGGTTGCACCAACGTATTCCCCAATTCGCGCTTTCACCAGGTCTTCAAGGCCCATCGATTCCTCGCCGCGACGACGCATAATCGATTCGAGGCAAATGTTCTTGTCATAAAACGCCGTCATATACGACGATTTCAGCGCGAACGCGCGCTGCTTCGCCATGATGTCCGAATACGGCTGCTTTCGAACCGTTTTAGCGCTTGCGCCTTTTGTGCACGCTTCCAAGTAATTCGTATCGCCGCCCGATATTTCATGGGCTAGGCCGGCTTTTACTTTCGCGACAATGGTTTCCCAGTCGTCACGAATCACCGCCATGTCTTCAGGAGGAATCGAAGGCGTTCCGACAAACTCAAACTCGTAGTCGAATTCGTCCTTCTCGGGCTCATGCAAAAACGTAATGAGCAGCATGTCTCCCATTTTGCTCAAGACGGTCGAGCTTTCCCATGTCTCATGCACGAGTGCGCAGTAATCAATCATGGTCAGAACAAGACGCTCTTTTGCCGAAAGTGCCTTATCTTTCTTTCGCTTAACTGGATTCGTTTTTAGCTCAAGGCCAACTTCAGGAAAATCGGGCTCTTGCGCGGAGTTCGGTTCGTACTCGAAATAGCAATACTCGATTGCCTGGCCAAGTTTGCCTTTGTTCCCCTTTTTGCTTGAAAAGGAGTCGACGTCGCACGAATCGCGAAGGGTGCGCCCAACAAGCTTCTGCGCATACTCGACAATCGATTTCCGATTGGCAGGATCATACGGAAGTTCCTCACGAGGAACGCGATACTGAACCATTGAACATCCCCCTCCAACAACTATCTTCATGCATTATCGGATAGGGCCAGCCTTCTCGCAAATCGCCTAGTCCCACAAATTGCTGGGCACAATCTCCAGGCAGCAGCCATCGGGGTCTTCGATGAAATAAATGCCATCGCGGCCGAGTTCGTGGCACACGCAATCCATTTCGTCATGCAGAAGACGCGCCGCATCGACGTCGTCGACCGCAAACGCCAAATGAGTATCGTTGCTCCCATTGTCGTACGCTTCGGTGCGACCACTTTCCCACACGAGCTCAAGCTCGAAATCGGTGGTGTCGTTTCCTATGTAGACAATCTTGCGAGAGCCTTCCGCGCGAGTAATCTCGCGAACAACGTCGAGCCCAAATGCGCGTTTGTAGAACGCGAGCGATTTTTCCAAATCGAGCACGTGAATGCACCGGTGAATCATTTTCGCCTTCATGGGAAGCCTTTCTCCCGCAACTCCCACCAGCCGCCATTGCGGCTTATGGGCAATTGTTACAGGCTTCATCCCATTTCGCATGCGGAAAACGCACAAACTGAGATATTTATCCGCGAGCGGCGCACGAGCTCACGCTCCGCAGCCGCCCACTACCACAACAGTGCCGCCGTCGGCTTCGCGTCAGAAGGCACGCTCGACCCTAAAACTCGTTTAAGCCTCGCGAGCCTCCGTCGCCTCGCGCTCATGTGCTTTGGCCTGCTGCCACAATTCCTCTTGCTCGTCGGTCGAGAGGTCTTCCAGGCGCTCGCCACGCGCCCACGCCGCGCCTTCCATAAAACTCCAACGACGACGGAATTTCGCGCACGTCGCACGCAATGCGTTTTCAGCATCGACGCCATTCCAACGCGCCACATTCACGAGCGCAAACAAAATATCGCCGAACTCAAGCTCGCGATCTTCGGACGTCTCGGCTTCCTTGAATTCCTCGATTTCTTCTGCGACCTTCGCCCACACGCCCGCCTCATCGGGCCATTCAAAGCCCACGGCGACCGCCTTGCGCGAAATCTTTTGCGCCTGCATCAGCGCCGGAAAGCTTGCGGGCACGCCATCGAGAAGGCCATCGGGCTTGACGGCGTTGGCTTCCGCGCCCATCGCCGCTTCGCGCTCGCGCATTTTCACGGCATCCCAAATATCGGTCACTTCTTCAGGCGTTAAAGCCTGCACTTCCCCGAAAATATGCGGATGGCGGCGCACCATTTTCTCGTTGATGTCGCGGCACACGTCATCGATCGTGAATTCGCCCGCATCGGCAGCGATTTGGCTTTGCAGCGCCACCTGCAGCAACACGTCGCCCAGCTCTTCGCGCAAATGGGCCGCATCGCGCGCCTCAATGGCATCGACGGCCTCGTAGGCCTCTTCAATCATGTTGTGCGCAATGCTCGCATGCGTCTGCTCGCGATCCCACGGGCACCCATCAGGCGCGCGCAGCTTCGCAATCGTTTCAACGAACGCATCGAATTCCGCATGATTTGCCATTGCCGCACCCTTCCCGCAAAAAGAATCAAAACCTCTCGGATTATAGAAGACCAGCCTAATCAAGTCAGTCGAACACTTCACCATAGGCTACACTTCAATCATCCATTCGAAGAAAGCGCCCTATGAGAACCAGAATCTTCCAAATCGTGCAAATCGCGCAGAAAGACGACCGCGCGAGCCGCCTCTACGACATATTCCTGGTCACCGTCGCGTTTGCGAGCATCGTTCCGCTCATGTTCCACGTCGACCGGCTTCCCGGCGCTTGGCAGTTCGCGTTCACCGCGCTCGATTTTGTCACGGTGTACATCCTGTTCTTCGACTACCTGCTGCGGTGGATCACCCATGACATAAAAGAAGGCCGTCGAGGCGATTGGAAAGCTTTCGTGAAATACCCGTTCACGGCAACCGCGCTCATCGACCTTGCCTCCATTCTGCCCTCGCTTGGCGTTTTGCCCGCGAGTTTCATGTTCCTTCGCGCGCTGCGCGTGGTGCGCATCATGCGCTATTCGCGCCGCCTTGCCGTCATCGTCAACACGTTCGCGTCGGAGCGCCGCACGCTCACCCTCTCGCTCGTGCTGGTGGGCATGTACGTGTTCATGGTGGCGCTTCTGATGTTTTGCAACGAGCCCAACACGTTTGACACGTTCATCGATGCTCTGTATTGGGCAGCCGTCACCCTCACGACTATCGGCTACGGCGACCTTACACCCACGACGGAAACGGGCAAAGTTATCGTTATCGCGGCATCGATCGTGGGCATTTTGGTAATCGCGCTTCCCGCCGGCATCATCACGGGCAGCTTCCTCGACCAACTACGCCAAATCGGTGAGGACCGCGAGCGCTATTTCGAGGCGAATTCCTTCGCGCACATGCATGCGTCGAGCGGCTTCAAGGCGACGCCCGCGTCAATTCGAATCTATTTCCAAAAGAACCCGCGCGTCGGGAAATATCTCGTATATATGGCGGCGTTCACCCTACTCGATTGCGCCTTGTATGGCGCGATGTCGCTTCTGGGTTTTCCCGTATGGCTCGACACCACGGGCACGGCGCTTGCGGCATTCGCGCTCGAACCTGCGGCGGGCTTCATTGTTGGCTTCGTCCACAGCCTCATTCTGGCGCTCGTCAACGGAAACGCAGGCAATTTGCTGTTTTATGGCGAATGCGCCGTGGTGGTTCTTATCTACGGCGTTTTCCTGCGCGCCTGGCGAGCAAAGCTCGGCGCGTTTCGTGCGGCGATATGCGCCGTGCTCGTCATCGCAGTTCTGCAGTCGGCGCTTTCGCTCGCCCTTAGCGACATGCTCGCCTACGGATTGATCACCACACCGTTCGAAATTGCCTACGAAAATTACTTCACGGGCATCGGAATGCCCCAGGCGGGCGCGCACATTATCGCAACGTTCATCGATCGCGTGCTCGATGCCACGGCCGTTTTGGTGCTTGCCGCCGCGTTGCATTCAGCTGCTCGTTTTTTGCACTTGCCGAATGCGGACCGCTAACAAGCGCACATGAGCGACAATAGGCGAAACACGAACTCCGAAGATAAGGAGGCGCGAATGCGCAGCGTCAACATTGGCATTATTGGTTTGGGAACTGTCGGTGGAGGCGTAGTGCGCCTTATTCAACGCCACCACGACGATTACGTGGAGCACTACGGCATCGACCTTCAAATTAAGCGCGCATGCAGCCGCAACGACGCAGAAGCGAAGAATCTCGGCATCGCAGATATCTTCACCACCAACTGGCAAGATGTTACGAGCGACCCCACTATCGACATCGTGATCGAGCTCATTGGCGGCGAGCATCCCGCGACCGAAATTTTCGAAGACTCGTTCGCGCACGGCAAGCACGTGGTTTCCGCGAACAAGGCATTGCTCGGCCGCCATGTCGAGCACCTGGCCAAGCTCGCAAACAGCCACGGCGTGCAAATTAAGTGCGAAGCTGCCGCAGCTGGCGGCATTCCCGTGGTAAGCGCGCTTGAGCATGACTTGGTCGGCAACGAAATTCTCACTATTGCCGGCATTATGAACGGCACCACGAACTACATTCTGTCGCGCATGGCCAACGAGGGCCTGGGCTTTGATGAAGTGCTCGCCGACGCGCAGCGACTGGGTTACGCCGAGGCCGACCCCACGGCCGACGTCGACGGCTTCGATGCCGCTTCGAAAATCGCGATTCTCGCTTCTATCGGCTTCCGCACGCGCGTGAATACCGACGACGTGTTCATGCAGGGAATTCGAAACGTTTCCGCCACCGATATCGAAATGGCGCGCCAGTTCGGCTACGCCATTAAGCTGCTCGCCATTGCACGCAACACCGAAAGCGGCGTCGACGTGCGCGTGCACCCCACCATGATTCCCGCGACACACCAACTCGCAAGCGTGTCGGGCGCCATGAACGCCGTGTTCATCGTTGGCGACGCCGTGGGCGAGACCATGTTCTACGGAGCAGGCGCGGGTTCCTTCCCCACCGCAAGCGCCGTAGTGGGCGACGTGATGTCGCTTGCCGACCATATCGCGCACGGCAAAGAAATCATTCCTGAGAGCGAGCCTTTCGGCCACAACCTCGCCATTCGCGACATCGCCGACTTGGAGACGCGCTACTACATTCGCCTTACCGTGGCCGACAAGCTCGGCGTGCTTGCCGAAACCACCAAAGTGCTCGCCAATGACAACATTTCCATTTCGGACATCAATCAGACGAAATCGGAAGACAACGAAGCCTGCACGCTCATCTACATGACGCATGCCGCCAAGGAAAGCGATATCGAGAAGGCTCGCGCCGACCTCGAGGCGCTCGATTCCGTGAAGGCCGTTTCTTCCGTCATTCGCATCGAGAACATCGAAGCCTGGAACGAAGGCGCATTCGACAACTAGTCCTTCCGTCTTGCACAAACAAGGCCTAGAGCAAAGGAAAACCCGCTTTCGCGGGTTTTCCTTTTTGGCCCCCATAGGCCGATATCAGGACCAGCTAAACGCCACGATGCCAGCCCTTTACCACCATTGCGGGGAAATCATCTTGAAGCGACTTACTTCAGAACAACGTTTTCCATCATGGGCAGAGCATCGTCCGACGTGATGCCATTGTCGAAGAACATATGCACGGTTTTGCCGCACGGAGCCTTCGTATACATGTACACGGTGCCGGTTTCCGCAGTATAACGCGTCCAGGTAACACCCTTCACATCGACTTCGTCGAGAACACCCTTGCCGTTGTAGTTGCCCTGAATGGCTTCGGCTTCAGCCAAAGGCTCGCGAGAAGGGTCTGATGAATTCTCATAGAGCGAAGAAAGGGGCCCGCGGCCCCCGAAAAGGAAAAAGGGCCTAAAGGCCCCTCGTCCATGCGGAAGCGCCCTGCATGAGCGCGACGCCCTGTCCTCCCGCAGCCTGGCGCTGCAGTACTTTCGGCGAAGGCGGGCTTAACTGCCGAGTTCGGAATGGGATCGGGTGATCCCCGCCTCTGTGGTC
>NZ_QIBZ01000008.1 GCF_003725955.1 Slackia isoflavoniconvertens
ACATAGTCGAAAACGAATGGGGCCGCAGGCGCTACCTAGATGTATCGCTGCTCGAAGACGAGGAGGGCAAAGCGTAGGGCGAGAATGCCGATGGTCTCACCTAGGCATCAGCGAATTTGCGAAAGATTATTGACGGTACCTGACCGCTTTAGCTTCACCACGAACGCTGCTCCCGGCAACCTTGAACCGGGCGATAGCATCTTCAATACATTCACCGCGTATGTCGAAGAAATCGAAACCCCGCCGGCGGAGCTTTGCAAAGACGCCCAAACAGAGGGCAACCCGACCATCGCACCTGGCGAAAGCATTGAGTGGGTGTATTTCTGGGTCGTTGACAACAACTATTATGGACCCATTACCGTCGAATTCGAGAATGACGTATCGGGCGGCACCAACCCCAGCGTGATGCACTTCGATACCACGGGATGCGAGACCGACGAATACAAGGCAGTTAAGGAAAAGGCCGACGAAATCAAGGCCCTTGGCGGCGTCGATTTCGAAACCTATAGCGCGAAGGCCGCCGATGGCTGGACGCTTACCGAAATGGACGAGAAGCACAGCGATGCCGAATTCAGCCTCGATGCCGTAGATGATGGGCACGTCGACGTGTACACCGCCTCCAAAGACCCGATGGGCGAAGCCAAGCTCGCCCAGAACAACATGGGTGGCGGCGAGATTGACGAAGTCGAAATCAATGGCGTAACGTGGACGCGCTTCGTCGCTACGCATGGCGCCACGTACTTGTATGCCGAAGCATCGAACGGCACAACGGTCAGCATCTATGCCAACAGCAATCTTACCTGGGAAGATGCCCTGCCCATGTTCGAAATGGTAACTTTGAAATAACGAGACGCCGTGACCGTTCAAATACAAATGTGACCTGCATAGCACCAACGTTCAGCAACAGCAAAGGCCGATTCCGGAAATTCGGAATCGGCCTTTTTGATAAACGACCCGGTTTCGGCGCAGCAAGCAACGACAAAACGACAGGCTAATAGAACAATTCCACCTCATCTTTGAGGAATTCCTCGACGCCGCATGCGCCAGACGCCGCGCCGCCAACAACGATTCGCTTCGCACTCGGATGGGCAGACAGGAAATCGGCCATCCCGCTCTGACCCTTTTCTTTGCCGCTTTTCACTTCAATAGCCGAAAGCGAATCAAAGCCCTTCGAAACGACGAAGTCAACCTCTTTCGTCCCCTCACGCCACCAATACACGCTCAGACCCTCTTCGGACGCCCGCGCGAGAAGCCGTGCGCCAACCGCCGATTCGACCAAATGGCCGCGCAAATCGGGTTCACCCAAATATCTCGATTTCTCAATTCCCGACGATGCCGTCATAAGCGAGGTGTCGTATACCATGAAACGTGGCGACGATTTTCTGCGCCTCACCTCTTTGGCATCGTATTTCTGAATGCCGCAAAGCATTCCCGCTTTATCAAGCAAATCGAGATAATGCGCAACCGTCACCGTGTTGCCCGCATCTTGCAGTTGTCCAAGCATCTTGGTATACGAGAGTTCTTGCGCTGAATACGTTGCGCCGAGCCGGAAAAGCGCCCTCATGAGCGCCGGCTTGCGAATATCTTCAAGGGCCAAAACGTCTTGCGAAATCGTCGGCTGAATAATCGCTTCACGAATATACGAAATCCAGCGAGCATCATCGCTCGCAAATCGCGATGCGCCAGGGTAGCCACCGTAATAGAGATAATCGTCAAACGAGAAGCCGAACGCCTGGGAGCATTCCAGATAACTCCAATGCGGAGAATGAATAAGCTCAAAGCGCCCCATGAGGGAATCTTCCAATCCCTTGTGCAGCAGAAGCGATGACGAACCACTTAGAACAACCCGAACCGGCGTGTCGTTTCGCCGATCGGCATCGTAGAGAGACTTAACGACGAGCGACCAATGGGGCACCTTTTGAATCTCGTCAACGACAAGCACCACAGGACGCGACCCCAACCGCGTGGCGTTTCGAGCCTGTTGCCATTCGACCTGAAGCCATTCCTCGCTCGGAACGATGGCATCGTCTGCGCTTATGAAAAACTGCTCCGTGTCGATTTTCGCCAAAGCTTGACCGAGCATTGTGCTCTTGCCTGTTTGACGAGGCCCAACGACAACCTGCATAAGCGGATTGTTCGTTTCGGAGATTCTATCGACGATGGTTTTCACATAATGCCGCTCAAACATTCCAGAACCCGCATTCTTGTCGTACTGAGTATTTTTACTCATTGTACTGAGTATTTTTACTCAGTACAATGAGTAACTTCAATCAGGTCGGTTACGACTTGCCGTTTGGCCTGCCCTCCCATGGGAAGGCAGGCGCGCGGCCATCCCCATCGTGCCACACATCACGCACACAGCTGGAACGCGCCTGCGCAACGGGAACGCATTCTTCTCAAATTCTTCCCCAGGGCGAATTCGAGAGCCGAAAACAAAAAAGCAGGACAGAACTTTTACCGTTCTGACCTGCTGAAACTTTTGGTCGCGGGGACCGGATTTGAACCGATGACCTTCGGGTTATGAGCCCGACGAGCTGACCAGACTGCTCCACCCCGCAATATGTTAGGTGCCTTAAGGCAAGAAAATATATTACCAGCCTCAGCGTTTAATGCAAGACCGAATTTCCGAGAATACCCGCCAATCACCAGTTCTTCACAATCGAGGCCAGATAGGCAGTTGCTTCTCAATCATAATAAGAATTTCGTCACCCAAACGCGGAATGATCGCTCGTCCCTTGCAAGCAATAAGAACTTCGGCATCTAAACGCAGAACGGCCCCGATTCCTCGGGGCCGTTCCATTCACTACCGCTCGTCCTTCGCTAGCTGCGACGACGCCAGCAAGCAGCCGCGCCGCAAACCACCAGCGCCAGCCCAGCCGCAACCGCAGCCGCGCCAAGCATCAATCCAGCATCGTCGGCCGTCTTCGAGAACAGCTTCACAACCGGATTCTTCGGCGTCGTTGCGCCACCGCCCGGCGTGGGCGTAGGAGCAGGCGGCTCAGTATAGGAATTCTTGAACGTCGGGGCCGCGCCACCGTCGTAAGCCACCGTCGCGACCAAATTCCCCTGACCATCGTCGACCACGTTCACGACAACGTTATACGTCGCGGTATCGTAGGTCACATTCGCCTGCTTGTCATTCACCTCGGAAATCGTATACACGTAGGTGCCAGGTTCCGCAAACGTCAGCGCAGGGAACGCAACCGATCCCGCAGCATCGTTCTTCGCCTGATAAACTGTGCCGTCTTCCGCAGTCAACGCAAAGGCGAACTGGCCATCGGCCAAAGCCTTGCCACTCAGCACCTTCGTTGCGCCAAGCACCACACTCGTCGTGCCGTGCGCATACGTATTCACAAACGCAGCATTGGCATCATCCGTGGTGAGTGCATGCTCAACCACCAAGCTACCTTCGCCGTTATCGACCACCCTCGTGTGAATCGCAATCGATTTGCCGTCGAACGTCACACCATTATGCGTCGTGCCAGCGCCCACCTCGCGCAGAACGTAATCGTGTTCGCCAGCCGTCGTATACATAACTGCGTTCATGTCCACGTTGCCCGCAGCGTCATTCGTGCCCCGCGCCACAACCTGACCGTTTTCAACAAGCTCGAAAAGGAACTCGCCCTCGACCAGCTCGCGCCCCACGAGCGACTTCGAGACCGGAATCTGGTCGGTTACCCTCGAATCAACGGGGGTAACGCTGTACGCATTGGTGAACTCGAACATCGGCTTGGTCTCGTCGCCGACGCGTTCAACCGTCAGCTCGCCCTTACCGTTATCGGTCACCTTGAAGTTCACCGTTTTCACGCTGGTATCGTTGGTGACGCCAGGTGCGCTGCCAGTTTCGGTAATCGTATAGGTGAACACATGGGAGCGAACCGTGGCAGTTTGCGCCGCGGGAGCAGCACTCTGAACGCTCGCCGCCGCATTATCGGTTGCCGCATTGGCAGCCGCTACAGCGTTGACAGAAGCCGCAGGAGCTGTCGCCTGGTTGTCGGCATTGCCGCTCGGAGCCGCATCGCTTGTGCTGGAAGCGGTGTCAACCGCTGCAGGCTCAGCGCCGCTCGCCGCAGCAAGTCCAACTGCATCGTCACTCACAGGAACCGCACTCTGACCAGAACCGTCGGCATTCGCCGCACCATCGACAGCATTGTCAGCAAGACCATCGCCCGTCGCCGCCTGCGCAGGCGTTGCGGAATCGCCCGCAACCTCGACGCCTGCGGTCGTGCCCGCAGCCACGACATCATTCGCGGCAGGAGCTGCAGACTGAATGCTTGCCGCACCAGTGTCAAGAGCCGCTCCTTGCTGCGTGGTGCCCAGCGCCTTGTTCAGAGCATCGAGCGTAAACACGATTTTGCCGAAATCGATGCTTCCATCAGCGGCATTCGTCGCAGTCGCGCCGCCGGAAGGCATGGGAGCGCCCTCTTCATTCGCCGTAATGGTGAACGTGAATTTGCCCGTGATATCGTTCGGGGTCAAGCCTTCGGCGTGGCTCAAATGCTTCACGCCCGTCACGCTCACCGACGCATCGCCCGTTCCGTACGCGTTCTCGAAAGCCAGCCCCTTATCGCCAGCCTCGATAGTCACAGCAAGCGCGCCAGAACCGCCATCGACAGCCTTAATGGTGAACGGAATCGACTGAGTCGTTGCGGTAATGCCACAATCGGAGAGCCCATCGGTCTTCTCGTACGCAATGCACGGAATAATCCAGGTCACGTCACCATTGTCGCTCGTCGCCTTCGTGGCAGAACCCTTCGCGAACAGCTCGTTCAGTTTCGGTGTGTCGAAATTCAGCGCGCCGAACGCAACCGTGCCGTCGGCCGCATTCGTTGCCGTAAGCACATCGCTACCCGCCGCTTCACCGTTGGCATACTGAACGCCAAAGGCGAACTCGCCTTCAATCAACGCGCGGCCGCTCAAGGTTTTCGTCGCATTCACGTCAACGCTTCCCGAAGCGGAATAGCCGTTCGTGAACGCCACTTTGGCCGCAACAGCCGCTGGGCTATTGCCCGTCTTGTAGGTATACGTCGCAGCATCGGGACCGCCGGAAACCGTCGTGGTCGCTGTAAGCGTTGCCGTAGCGGGATCATCGCTCACGGAAATCGTCACCGTACGAACAGCCGTATCGAAGGTGTATCCGTTGCCCGCGTCGCCAAGCTCGCGAACGGCATACGTGAACGTTTTGCCCGCGTCGAGCTGCGTGAATTCCACATCGCTGCATACCAGGGCACTTGCCGCATTGCCGTCCAAGGCGGCAGGCATGTCGAACACCTTACCGCTCACAGGCAGACCAAGCACTGCAGCCGACGCCTCGTCGTTAGGCACAACCTGAATCTGGAACTGGCCCTGAGCCATGTCGCGGCCGTTCAAGGTCTTCGTCAGCGTCAGTCCGCCAGCAGCCGTGTAGTCGAGGCTCGTTTCGTACTTGTTCACGAACTTGCCGTTCTCGGTCGAGGACGTAGCAACCAGGTGGCCCTCGCCGTCGTCGGTCACCGTCACGTAGACCTTCGCGACATTCGTGCTGTACTGGATGCCAACCTTCACAGGGTCGGGCACGGTTTCACTCACGGTGTAGACGAACGTCTTGCTCGTGACAGCACCGCCATCAACGAGCATATCGCTCGCCGTGAACGTGATGTTGCCAAAATCAAACGCCACCGCCTCGCCATCTTTGCCGCTCGTCGACTGAACAGTCGCAGTCGCGCCGCCGGAAGGCATGGGAGCGCCTTCGGTCTCAGCCTGAATCTCAAACGAGAAGCTATCGCTTTCGATCCAATCGCGGCCCTCGAGAACCTTGTTCAAGCCGAAGTTCGTTGTCGCAAAGTCCACATTAGCTGGTTTGTAGGCATTCGCAAAAGCCACCGTAGGAACGCCGCTTTCGACCAGCTCGCCGTCGACATACGTCGCCACGTCAAGGTTCATGCCGTCCTTCAGGCTTACGGCAATCTCAACCTTATGGGTCGCTTCGTCGTAGGTCACGCCAGCGAGTTTGTCACCGTCGCCAGGAACAATTTCGCTCACGACGAATTCAAACGTCTTGCCCACGTCGGCCTGCGTAAACGCGATACCGTCAATCGGCTTCATGACGTCGGCCACGCCTGCGGCGCGATCGTTCGGGTTGCTGAACTGGAGCACGCCACTGCAGTCTTCGTCAATGCGCTTGAGCAGCGCCTTCGAGGCATCATCGGCTCCTTCGATGCTGAAGGCGAATTCGCCCGCATGCATCGTGCGACCCCCAAGCGTCTTCTCCACCGCAAGGCCACCAAAGCTACCGTACGTCTTTTCCTCGGAATACACGTTGGTAAAAGTCGCCCCACCGTCGTAAGAAACCTCGGCCTGCAAAGTGCCCGAATGGTCGTCGGTCACCTTGACCGTCACCAGGCACTCATGGGTATCAAACGCGATATGGCTCGCCTGCGCAGCTTCGGAATTCAGCGCCTCGCCGCAGTAAGCGTTCTCGACCATTTTGAACGTGTACGTGCCAGGCTTGTTAAACGACAGCTCACCGAAGTCGAAACCCTTCGACCCGCCGTTCGCCAAGCCGCTTACCGTTGCCCGCTTCGCAAAATCGGCGCCGAACGCGTCGGTCGCGGCTTTGTTAGCCGGCGCCAGGCCGAACCCGAAGCTCTCAGCTTCGGTCATCGCACGGCCCTGGAACACCTTTGTGCCAGAAATTGCGGCCGCAGCAGGTTCGGGACTGTAGCTGTTTTCGAATGCAAACGCCTTCGCGTCGGTCGGAACAGCTTCCGCATCGGTCGCGGCACCCTGCTTGGCATACGCGACGCTCAGCTCGATATGGGCATCGGCTCCCTCACCCACGCTTTCAACCGTGACAATCGCCTGCCACGCTGTGGGGTCATACGTCACACCAGGCAAACCTTGGCCAGCAGCCAAGTCTTTCGCATCGACCCACGCATTGCCGACCTTCACCACTTCAGTAATTCCGTAGACATACGTCTTGCTTTGCGCGCCACCCAAGTCGCTCAGGCTGAATGCCGCCTGGGGGAACTCGATGATTCCACCCGCAGAAACCGTCGACACCACACCGCGGTAGTCAACGCCGGCGGCGGTTTTGCCCGTCACGACCTCGACGCCATCCCCCTCGGGCAACGGAGCCGAAGCGTCAGTCGTTTTCGCCATCACGAAGAACATGCCCGACTCAAGCGCACGCTGCCCCGTTGCGTCGTTCCACGTTTTCGTGCCGCTCGGATTCCAGGTCACGCTCTTGTCGCTGAAGGCGTTCACAAACGCAGCAAGTTCGGCGGCCTCGGGCGTTTCGAATTCAATGCCGTCGTCACCCGCAAGCTTCGTCATGGCAGATTCAACCGAAAGCGTGCCGTCATGTTTATCGGCGACAACGACCTTTACCTCGTACAAAGCTTGCGACATGGAAACGCCCGGATTAACGGTGCTGTCTTCTTCCGATTCGTAAATCTGGTAGATATACGTGCCCGGCTGCGTGTACACGATGTCGCCGAAGTGGAAACCAACCTGCGTGCCCGCGGGCGTGCCTTCGGGCTGCGTTACCTCAAGACGTGCCACGCCATCGCTTGCACCTTCGGGCATCGGAGCGACCACGGACGTATGAGCGTCTTTCAGCAGGAATGTGAATTTATCGCTGGGCAGCCAAGCGCGGCCGTTGAGGGTCTTCGCGCCCGCAAGCGCAGTTGAGCCCTCCAACGTGCCCTGCGCAGCATACGTGTTCACGAACTCGGCCTTCGCAACCTCGCCCGCTACAACCGCGCCCGTCGCGGCAATCGCCTTGCCTTCGGCATCAGTCGGAGACGACTGCAAGAAACCAGGGTTCGCATGCGTCAGCGAGCCATCGTCGGCAGATACATTCAGCAACTCCTCGACCGAATAGGCGGCATTCGGAGCAACGCCATACACGTACAGCGTTTCATCGGCCTTGATCGAATGCGTTGCCTTTCCATTCTCGTCAAACGTCAGCTCAAACGGGTCGCCGCACACGTCTCCCGCGGCGTTCTTCACTTCGGCATGCAGCGTTTTACCCGCCGCAGCCTCTACCGTGAGCTCGAAATCAAATGACTTGTCGGAATAAGCGGCCGCATCGAAACCCTCGGGCATATCGAGCGTCTTCGAAACCGCCAGCGTTCCCGGAATTTCAACCGACAGCTTGCCGTTGTTGCCCAAATGCGGAATAACCGTCGTCGCGGCCGAGGTCGACGTCTCGCTGTTCCACTTCGGATTCAGCACGTCAGTCGCCGTGCCGGTGATATTTTCCGCCTTCGACTTCGCGAGTTCATCGATATACGTCAAACGTGCCGTGCCAGCCTTGAAATAGGCATTGCCGCTGGCGTCGTACGCAAGAGCTCCCGAAAATTGCTCGGCCGTGCCAGATGGGAAGCTCACGACTTCCGTTTGAGAAACGGCAGCGCCGCCTTCGCCCATCGCAAAGAAATGATTCTGATAGTAATGCGTTCCACCCGCCTCGATCGCGCCGCGAGTCGCAGGCCGTGTGCACGCTTCATCAGAATAAATGGGCGTATCGCTCGTGAAGTAGTAATACGCATTGCCCTTAGAAGGATTGAAGTGCGAAACGGTATCGCCCAACGCGGCACCCGGGGTGAACGCGTTCGCGTAGAAATTCACCTTGCCGTTTTCGGTGTTGGCCTCGATATATTTCGCCATGGCTTCGTCGGGGTTCGCGACAAGCGCAAGCGCATCGGGTTTAATGCTCGACGTGAAGAAAACGCGCAGCGGATACGTATCGCTTACCGTCATAGTGCCCGCAGTTTCGTTCACATTGAAGTTGCGCAGCGGAATAAGGCCCGCGGGAACCTTCACCTGAACCTTATCGCCCGTGGCCACGTCACTCGATTTCGTCACGGTGATCACGATATTGCCCAGGCTCGCAGTTTTGCCGTTCAGTTCGGTCGTGCCTGCAAATGTGTAGGTGTCGGCGGTATCGGTCGTGGCTTTCGTCACGTCGCTAAACACATGGTTATTCACCACGATCGCTTTGAATGCGTCAACCTGCATGTACGAGCCCAGCGAGTCGTCGAACGTGATGTAGCCATCGCTCATCTCAAAGCCCTCGCGAGCGTCGGTGGGATAGCCCGCGCCCTTCACGATTTCCTTAGAGATGTCTTCAAAGATTTTCGAGAGCTCGCTCGCGCTCGAAGCAGACTTATAGAAGTCGGAGCCTTCAGCGCGATTGCCGAAGCTCCACTTCCACTCGCCACTCAACCAGTATTGTGTATAGGTATAGGCAGCTGCAGGGTAGTTGCTCGAAGCCGCCTGCATGAACTTGTTTTCGTTGGAGGTTCCCGAGGCATTCACATTGGCACTCGGATTTGCGCCATCAAAAATGCCGATGGTATACACCGAGGCGCCCGCGTCTTTCATGGCTTTCGCGGCGGAAATGGCGTCAGAGGCAACCCCATTCGAGAATTCACTTTGAGTCGTCGGCGTACCATCGGTAAAGAAAATAACAATCTTTTTAGCATCGGCTCGGTTGGAGGTTTGGCCCTGAGCAAGCTCCATACCGGCAGCCGCGTTCGTGGCACCCGCCGGTTTAATGGCATTGATGGTGTCTTTAAACGAGCTCTTCGTCGTTTCGCTGCACGCCGTCATGTTTTTCATGACCTGGCTGTAGTTGTATGTGTACCTACCCTCGCGATACGTGTCGTTGCCAACCTTATTTGACTTCTCGCCGGCGAACTTCACGATAGAAACCTGATGCTGCTTCGATGCGTCGGAAATGCTCGCATTTTGCGTTGCAATCTCGTCGATAAACGCGTTTGCGGCATTCTTCAGCGCGTCGATGCGTTTTCCGCCGGTCATGTCGTCGTCCATGGATCCCGATGCGTCGAGCACAAGCACGATGTCGAGCGGCGTGGTCGACGTCGACGCAATGTTCGACGTCGAAGAAAGCACCGAAAGCGCCGTGATGAAATCGGAATCGCCCTTAGAAACCGTAGCGCTCATGGCGCCTGAAATGTCAATATCGTTAGTCGATACCGTTTTATCGGTCCAAATACGACCGATATTTTGAGTCGTATTTTCGACGACGCCGGACCAATCGCCCATCGTCGATGCGTCGGCGATCGTCTCAATGTTTGCTGCCGCGCGAATCTGCTGATCGCGCGACGACGCGCTCGATTCGTCGGCCAAAGCCGTGCTCCCAATCAAGGGAAGCAGTGCGAATGCGAGCAGCGCCGCAATCGCCATTTTCAATCGCTTCATGGTGTGGCCTCCTTCATGCTTCCCGCCTTATGCGCCCATTGCTTGACCCTTCCTACTTTCATGTACGGCTCCTTTCGCCCAAAGATAATTACCTCGATTATTCGATCCCTTTTGTTTCTGCGGAAGTGCCATTTCGCAACAAAAATGGCCAAAAAATAGGCAGCGACCTACTTTCATTTCCTACAAAGAAAGCCCTGGCGCCGGAAGGTTCGCATGTGCGACGCGACACACAAAAAGAGGGCCGTATTTACGAACCCCTTGAAGAAAACGCAGGTAGGAGTAGAGAAGTCAGCTTTTGCGTTTGGAACGCACGCTTAGCCCACAGCGCCCTGTCGCCATCGCGCTGCGGGAGCGTTACGCCCGCCAGATTCCAGAGGCGCGACTGGTCGCTTCTATATGAGAAACTTTTATATACTTATATATCTCTTAGTTACTAACATTCGTTTGAAAAGCTTGCTTCTATTTCAATGTAGGAGCTTTTTAGAAGCTATTGACTCCCAACATTGCAATTGCGCGACATGCGGCTGGGCTGCGTTGTTGTGCGGCGCGCATTCAACTACAATCGACGGCGAAATCGAAATTCCGACCAAGGGAGGAAATCATGCCCACTCGCGATGAGCGCCGCGCTGAAGCCAGCAAGCATTTGGCCCTTATGAAAGGCGCATTCGCCAAAGAAACCCAGGCGACCATCGATGCCGCTGTTGTCTACGAAGACGGCGACGCGCTCGCGCTCGAGTTGCCCGAGCCCACCGCCGAGGCAACCGAAACCCAGGTGACCACCGATTTCACCACCACCGCGCTTCGCCGTGCACAAGGCAAAACCGCCATCGTCGACCCCGTTTCTTACACGCGCCCCGGCGGTGCCTACGAGGACGGCTCCTTCGGCCCCGAGCAAATCTTGTGCTCGGAAAGCAACCTCTACCCTGTTCTGTGCGGTATGAAATCGACCTACCACGACCAAAACCGCAGCTACATGTGCGGCATGCTGCTCACGAGCCGCGCGATGTACTTGCCGAACGTCGTTTTCATTCGTGAAGGCGAGATTCGCGAGGCGAGCGTCATCGCCGTGCCCGAGCCCAACCGCGAGCGCGCCCTGGAAAACCATCGCTCCGAACGCGAATGCCTCGATTGCCTGGCGGCCCGCATCGAAACCATGCTCAACATCGCGGCTGCCAACGAAATCGAAACGCTCATCGTGAACGCCTACGCATGCGGACGCCAAGGCTTCCAACCCGCCCAAGTCATCGAGCTTTTCCAGCAATGGATTGCAGCTCACCCTGGCGTCATCAAAACCATCGTGTTCGCCGTGCCGCGCGCAAGCTTTGATGCGTTCGACGAGGCGTTCGGCCAACCCGCGCCCGTCGTTGAGGAGGTCGTCGCGCCCGCCGAGGAACAGGAAGACGACGAATTCGACTTCCGCGCAATCGATTTGCCCGAAGGCATCACCATTCGCTAAAAGCGATGCCATGGGGCCGCCGACACCATCGGCAGTGTGCTGGGACCGTAAAGCCCACCACCATTCCGACACGACTATCTCCTTCACTAAAGTGGTTTAGCTTGTCACTAAAAGCCTCAATCAAATTTTTAGTGAGATTTTTAGTGAGGACTCTCAGTATTGGAGATAGTCCCTCTTGAGAGCACAGCCAAGGCCCCGCGCTGAATACGCAAAAGCGATTCGAGCTCTGAACGCTAACTGTCAAAAACCACATCCTCACATATCAGTTAAAAATTCTATTTATCACTAAAATATTGAGTGATATGAAGATTCTTTTAGTGAGGTGCTAGAATATTTTATTGAAACAGAAAGCGCCAGTCAGGCAAGGAGCACAATGAGTCCGGAAGAGCTGACGGAGGTCGTCGAAAGGCTGCGCATCCAGCACAACGATGACGAAAACATCGAGGCAAAGAAGTGCGAAACAAAACTGAGCAACGACGTGTGGGAAAGCGTGAGCGCTTTTGGCAACACCTCGGGCGGTCTCATTCTCCTTGGTCTGGACCAAGAGAACGGCTTCACTATTCCCCCGAAATTTGACATAGATAAGTCAATCGAGCAGTTTGTCTCCGGCATGCAACCGAGAGACGGCAAGCTGACTAATCCGCCCCAATACAACCTCTCGAGAGTTGATTTCGAGGGAAGACAGGTCCTCGCCATCCGAGTAGCCGAGGTAGACCTCGCGCAAAAGCCCTGCTTCATCACGAGTCGCGGAGTGGAAAACGGTAGCTACAAGCGTGTTGCCGACAAGGACATGAAGCTCTCGGCGACAGAGATATTCGCTTTGCAGAACGCACTGGTGCCATCACCTGCGGACAAGGAAATCGTCCTGGAGGCATCCGTCGACGACCTCAACAAAGAAACAATCAGAAAAATCATCGAAAACGAGAAGATAAATCATCCCGAAGCGCTGCGTGGAGCCAAGACCCTGCAAGTCCAGATGGCTCGGCTGAACATAACCGATCAAAACGGCAAGATCAGACTTGGCGGCCTCCTTGCTGCGGGCAACTACCCGCAGCAGTTCTTCCCTAAGCTGGCCGTCGACGTCATGGTCCATCCCGACATTGAGAAGTCAACTCCGACAGGCCCCCGGTACCTAGACAGAACGGTATGCGAAGGAGAGCTTGGAGAGATCATAGAGGACGCCGTTGCGGCAACCGCAAAGAACCTCAGGCGAATATCCGTCATAGAGGGAGCTGGCAGAAAAGACGAGCTGGAGATTCCCGAAGAGGTCTTGCGTGAGGCTATCGCAAACGCAGTCATCCACCGAGAATACGGACCCCGCCATGAGGGCCAGTCCGTCACAGTCGACATCTATCCAGACAGGGTAGAAATCACGAACCCCGGAGGTCTCTGGGGCGGCAAGACTCTCGACAACATAGCAGACGGAACCTCGCTTTGCAGGAATGCGGCGCTCATGCGCTTGATGTCCGCAGTCGAGCTGCCTGGAGGGACTGGCAGGCCCGCCGAAGGCGGCGGAGGCGGCGTACCCTTCATGATCAGGGCAATGCAGTCGAAGACGCTCACTGCACCAGATTTCAAGGCAAATATCGACAGCTTCAAGGTAAGGCTCGGCAGGAGCGGAACGGAGATAGCAGTGAACCGCGAATGGATCAGTCGCGTAACCAAGCGGAAGCTATCGCAACACGAGCAGTCCCTGCTTCTCACCATGAAAAAATTGGGCACGTCAACGGTTCAGGAACTCCATAGAACCCTGATGATCGACTCTGACGAGATCCGCGAGACTGCCTCCCGATTCGAGAGGGAAGGCATAGTCTCCCATGTATATGCAGACACTTACAAGATGCTCGCTGACGATACCGGCCAGCACCCAACGCCGGAAGTGGAAGACGTCCTGCTCTCTATACTGCAAACCGACAAGGCTTTAAGTATCCAAGAACTCGCAGAGATGATCGGGAAGACCGTTCCCAGCACCCGCTATCACGTCAAGAAGCTTGTGGAAGCCGGGTTCGCAGTGCCAACCGCATCGTCAACAAGTCGAAGCAGGAAGTACCTGAGGAAGCAGGCTTCTCTGTAATCGCTTAGCCGTCGGTCAGTAGCACACGCACCATGGCGGCGCGCTTGATCTGTAACGTAACGGTCATAAAGGAGGTCGCGGTTGCCTGGAGAAACCCCGCCCACCAGTCTGAACAGCTTCCCATTCCTTGGACACGAGAAATAGGAAGCTGTTCAGACGGCGTGACAGCCTCTGCCATTCAATCGAAACTACAGGCTCTCGTAGTAGCCACGTATTTTTCTAGCCATAAGGATACGGCGCTGAGCAAGGAAGCCCTCGTAATCGGCCGCACCCATATCGAATATTCCTTCCGGAATACAATTCGCTTTGAGATTGGCAATAAGATCCGCCTCGGTGGCGATGTCGCCGAAATACTTGTCTTCTGCCGCAATGGCTTCGCGTGCCTTAGTAAAGTACTCGCCGGGACGCATTTCGCCAATCGCTATGTTGATGCGCTTTTCGAGGTAGGTGTAGTTTGCGATTTGATTATAGAGGCGTTGCGGCGCGTCGATCGTTTTTTTCAAATACGCCTTTGGGAAGATGTGGTGGATATCACCAACGTTACCGATGACGCCGGCCACCTTAAACCCGTTGGTAAACAGGGTGTTGTCAGCTGATCGAACCTGCGAGGCCACATAGACCATCCATGCGCCGGTACGCACCGAGGTCGTAACGAGACTCTGAGGCAAGGCGACTTCCCAGAAATTGTCGGAAAGCTGCGATGCGACGATCTCGTTGTAGAACGGGATGAATCCCTGCTCGGATATACGACGCATGTCGCGATCCATGATAGATTCCGACGAGCCCGAATAGCGCCCCGTAAGGATGGACATCACGTACCAACGCTGCACCCAGCGCTTAACGTCGGTCGAAGGCACAGAGTCATCTTCTCGCAGGGTAAGGTACAAGTTGTAAGCAAAATTAACCGCCCCTTTGGATCCGATTATCGACGAAGACGCGAATCCCGCAGAGCGAAGAGCGGCGGTAAAGTCCTGGAAATTGCTTTTACGCATGAACTTAATCACGCCGTCGTGCAGTTTGGCGAAGGAGGCGTCCGCTATCTCGCCCTTGAAATCACGAGCCTCAAAATCACGACCAGAAAGAAGAGATACCAGGTCGGCGAGTTTGCCCCGGCCGAACATGTGCATGAACGCGACGCGCAGGACGTCATTGTAGTCGGGGTCGTAAATGTCATCCTTGTCGTCTTTGAGCCATTCGCACTTGTCTGCGTACTCAGATCTCATGAACTCAGCGTCGTTCTGGCTGATGGTGGTCCAGAATTCAGGTTTGACGGCCAAATGGCAATAATAGTCGATGGCCTTACGCAGCATGTTGCCTCCGTGCGCCTCATCGGCGGCAATTTTAGACATCGCGAAGTCGGCTTGAGATAAAACGGCGCCCCTAGAATTGATGCGGATAAAGATGTCCGTAACCTCGTCGATGCTGCATTCAGCAGCCACGACGATGCAGCCGAGTTGACGCGTTGCTATCGCCTTAAGATCGGTAATCCTCGAGTTCACGACCTTGGGATCGCAGCCGGGATTCGCCTCGATGTATCCGTTGACGAATGTCCAGGAGTCGAAATCGGGGGCGAAGAATTCGGCGATGTCCGATATCCAGCGCGGATCCTTATCGATCACCGGCGTAAGTACGGCAAAGGGAGTATCCTCGCCTTCGTAAAGAGGGTTGAAGGCTATCTTTACGCGCTTCGACTCGTAATCTTCGTTAAGCACGGCTTTACCCGCGAGCGCGGCGGTGAGCGCAGTCACGCGCTGCTGACCGTCGATAAGCACCGTCTTGCCCTCTGCGACGCCGCCGCCTTTGATTTTCACATCAGGGTTCTTCCAGGTGATCAGATAGCCTGTCGGATATCCATAGTAAAGAGAGTCGATCAAGTCGCGAACTTTGGTGCTGTCCCATACGAAGGGTCGTTGGATTTCAGGAATCGCGATGTCGCCGGATTCTATAAGTCCGAGAATGCTTTGCACTGAGTAAGTAGTGACGCTGTAGCAATCTTTCATATGCAATCCTAGAAACTTGAGCTAAACGAACGAAGCCATTTTACTTCCTATATACGGTTTTCACAGAGATGGATCCCGTTAACTCCCCCTACGAGAAGCGCGTGGATGCCAAGCACGACGTGCTGCAGATTTACACCCATGTCCATCAGAACGTCAGCCGAAGCCACGATGAAATTGGAACGCTTCACGCCCCCCACGAAGACCGGCGCAACTACCCTCATTGCAAGTTCTGGATGGCAAATCCAATCCCAACAACGAGGAAGGCGCCTGCTGAGCCAAGCCTTGGGAAACCGGCTATTTAGCTTAGTTACGCTTTTTCTGGTTATTGCGATTGGCAGTCGTTTTTTTTCTGGCCCAGATTCACACGGATTGCATCCGCACATACCTCAGTCAAGGGGTCGCCTATCGCCTTCTTGTAATCAAATCCCAGAAGCTGCATAGCTTTTAGCGTATCGACAGACAGGAGGGATTTGAACCGCTCGAAGTAATTCAGGGGCATCCCTACATACCTGCCACAGCTGCAACTGCTGTCACGCAAGCATGTGTTGGAACCATGAAAGTTTGGTACTTCTTGGGGTTTGGGACCACTTTGGGACCACTTGGGGTCCAGACAAAGAAAAAGGTCACAAGCTTGAGCCTGTGACCTGGTGTTATTGGTCGCGAGGATCAGATTTGAACCTACGGCCTCCGGATTATGAGCCCGACGAGTTGACCAGGCTGTTCCACCCCGCAATATGTTAGGTGCCTTAAAAAGGAATGCATACAGCCTCGGCAATTAACGCAAAGCCGAATTTCCAAGAATACTCGCCAATCGCTAGCTCTTCATAATCGGGGCAAAGCGCTCGTTCGCTCGTCAATCGTAATAAGAATTTCGGCATCCAAACGCGGGGCGGTCCCTATTCCTCGGAGCCGTCCCATTCAACACCACTCGCCCTTCGCTAGCTACGACGACGCTAACAACCTGCGCACGAAAGCACGCGAACCAACGCAAAAACGCCGCACCCAACGAACGATTGGGGACGGCTGCGCCGAAGATTGACCGCTCGAAAATCGGGCTTGCAAGACGCAACCAGACGCCCCAATCGAAGAAGCCCCGCCCAAACGTCGCCCACACGAAACCAGCCACTGCCCATTTGCCTCGCGCGCTTATTCAATCGGCCCCATGAGGAACATATTGTGCGTCGACTGGAACAGCAGCTTGCCCGTCGCCGCCTCGCGCGTGGTCACGCGAATCACAGCGGTCGAGCGGCCCTTGTGCAAAGGCTCGGTCGTCACGTCGACCTTGCAGCACGGCACCGCTTTGAAGAAATTGATGCTCGCGGAATTGCACACGTTGTTCACACCGAATGAATACGTCGCGAACCCGCAGCCGATTTCTCCAATGAAATAGCCCGTGCCGCCATGGATACCGCCGCGATAATTGCCCAAGCTTTCGGGAATGTCCATCGTGAAGTGCACATACCCAGGCTCGCTTACCTCGACAATCTCAATATTCTCTCGGAACTCGGGCGCTTCAGGAACGTTGCACCACATCTTCTCGATCAGTTTCTCGTCAACCATTCCGATTCCCCTTCCGCATGCAAAAAATATTGTTCGCACCAACAACGTCAGCTGCCTTCATCGGCGTCATTTTCGTGCAACCGTCACATTGCATCAATAAACAACTTCCGTTATCTGTGGAAAGAAGTCGAGCGCAGGCCAGTCCGCCTTCTTCCGCCTAGGCCTTGCGCACTAAATAGCAGCAATGGATTTTGGCATTGCGCTCGAAATCGTGCGGAATGGTCTGCGGCGTAATATCCTCAATTGCCACGCCCGCCTCGGCAAGCGCTTCAACATCAGGCTTGAAATTGCGCAGGTTGCAGCTGAACACCGCTACGCCGTCGCGCTCGAGCAAGCGCACCACATTCGTCAGCAGCTTCACGTGATCGCGCTGTACACTCCAGGTGTTTTTGCCCATGGCCTTCGAATTCGAAAACGTAGGCGGGTCCACGAAAATCAAATCGAAGCGGCGCCACCCGCGCGCCTCACGTTCAATCCACTGCAACACATCGGCGCGCACGAAGCCGTGCTCGGGGCCATCGCAGCCGTTCAATTCCATATTGCGATGTGCCCACGACAAATAGGTCTGCGATAAATCGACCGTAAGCGTCGATTTTGCGCCGCCCACCGCCGCATGAACCGTGCAGGTACCCGTGTACGAGAACAGGTTCAAAAACGACTTGCCCTCGGCCATGCTTCCGACCATTTCGCGCGTCACGCGGTGATCGAGGAAAATGCCCGTATCCAAATATGAACCAAGATCGCACTCGAACACGTTGCCCGATTCCTGCGTATAGAGCACATGCCCCTCTTTTTGCTGGTCGGTATATTGCCCGCCGCCTTTTTCGCGACGGCGTGTCTTCAAGAACACGCGCTCGCGAGGAATGCCGAGCGTTGCCGAAGCGATTTCCACCGCATCGTTCAGACGGGCGGCAGCTTTGGCTGCATCAATCGATTTCGGCGCCTGATACTCGGCTATGACCAGGCAACTCTCGCCTTCGCTTTTCCATACGCCATCATATCGGTCGATAGCCACGGCGAAATCGGGCAGGTCGGCATCGTAAACGCGATAGCACGAAATGTCGTTGTCGCGCGCCCACTTGCGGCGGTCTTTCGCCACTTTGCGAAGACGCGCCGCGAACTGATCGGCGCCCTTGTCGCGACACAGCACCTCGACTTTGCGCCCGCCGTCGATGTTGCCCACTATGAGGGGATACTGCGCAGGCAACGGTTCGAAAGCGGGCTCCGTGGCCGCCAGCTCAACATCGCCGCGAGCGCCGCGGGACGCGCCATCGCCACGGGACCCCCGATCGTTATGGGGTCGGCCATTGCCACGAAATCCCCGTTCACCGCGGGGCCTCCCATTGCCACGGGACGCGCCATCGCCACGCGAAGCACCGCGACCACTTGGCCCGCTTTTGCGCGAATCTCGCCCCCGGAAATCGCCTCGTGCGCTCGAGCGACGCGCTTCTTGGCCGCCTTGGCCATCACGCGCACCACGTTTATCGTGCGATGGGTTTTGAAACTGCTCGTTTTGCGCCACTTACGCACCCGCCTTCACGCCGAATTCGAACGGCGGCTGAGCCACCATCTCGAGCACCAACTGACAACGAATAGAAAGCGGATCGCGATTCTCGCGCAGAAACGCCGGCACCTCAGCGCGCGGAAGAAGGAATGACTCGATAAATTCGGTCGACTCGCTGCGCGGCTCGGCCACACGTTCTACCTCGGCAAATACCATGGCGATGCTCTCGTCGCCCATGCCAAGCGACGAAAAACCAGGCTGCACGCATGCACGCGCGCTCACCGGCTGACCGCACTCGTCGCGCACCAAATCGAAGCCGGTTTCTTCGCGCAGCTCGCGGGCCGCGCATTCCACGATGTCCTCGCCAGGCTCGCGCAAACCAGCGGGAAACGCCACGCACATGCGATTCATGGGGAAACGGAATTCGCGAATGAGCAGGAACTCATCGTTCGCCGTATGGCCCACAATGCACACCGCATCAACCTGGGGCGCAACGGTTCCCAGCGTCTCGATTTCGCTGCGATATTCCTCAAGGCCCTTGCGCGAAACCACGTCATATTTCAGCTCGCGCCCATTCGGCAAGCGATACGTCAGAATATATTTCTTAATCCAGCCATCGCTCACCTGCTCGATGCCGAGCAATTCGGGCAATCCGGCCGCCTCATCGAAGCTTGCCGTGCACACGTCTTCTTCCATAATCGCTCCTTCGAATGCCACTTGGTCGGCAGCGTTTACTGCAGCGTTTTTTAATCTGCACCATTGTATAGCGACGACGCGCGCAAAACAGAAGAGGACGGCAACGCCGCCGCGAAAATGGCTATCGCGCCCCATAGCAGACCCCTTTCCGCAAACGCAAAAGCTCCTATCGTATGCTCGCCGCGAGAGTTTCGCGAAAGAATCAAACCCCTTTCGACGAGCGCGGGAAAAGTCCAATTCGCTGGAATCAGCATGCCGCACGAACGTAAAACCCACGCAAAGCGCAGGTCAAAAATGAAATTCAACTTTTGAAGGCTACTTTGCAAAACGTGAAGATGCTGCTAAAGTGCCATGGACGTTTTTTCACATTTCCAAGAGCAGCTCCATGCGGGTGTACGATGGCGACCCCTTTTACCGAAAGCCTGGAGATGACTCACCCATGCGAGAACGCATCAAATTCCACAGCAAGCGACTTACGCTTTTCTTCATTCAGCTGGCCTTCCTTGCCGGCGTTTGCTACATCGGCGAAGCGGTTTCAGTCCATTTGCCCGTCGAGGTTCCTGCGAACATCTGCAGCATGGGTATTCTGCTCTCGCTGCTTATCTCAGGCATGATCGACGAGAGCAAAATCGAACTCGTATCAAGCTTCCTGCTGAAATACATGCCCGTGTTCTTCATTCCCGCAGGCGTCACGATTCTGCGATGCCTCCCCATGATCGGCGACCGCATCGGCTGGTTCGCACTCGTGTGCATCATCACCACCGTGCTCGTGTTCCTCTCCACGGCGCTCACGGTAATTCTTGTTGGACGCTTGCAGAGATACATTGCAGGCAAACGTGCCGGCAAAGACGTCCACCTGCGTGGCGTGTTCACAACCGAGACCGAAGGAGAATAGCCATGGATTTCGCATCAATTCTTGAAGCAGGCGGAAGCCTGGCGCTGAGCATTGGCGTGTTCGCGTTCGCCGTGTGGCTTAACCGCAAAACGAATTCCCCACTCCTCAACCCCCTGCTCGTCACGGTGGCCATCATCATGATCGGCCTTACCGTGTTCAACATCCCCCTCGATTCGTACGAAAAGGGAGCAACGCTCATTTCGTCCATGCTCGGCCCCGCCACTGCTGTGTTGGCGTTCTCCATTTACCAACAACGCAAGATTCTACAGAGCAATTTCCTGCCGATTTTCATAGGATGCTTGGTAGGATCCACCGTTTCCATGGTGAGCGCATACGGACTGTGCGAGCTGTTCGGCCTGGGCGACCAAGTGGCGCTTTCCACACTGCCGAAATCGACCACCGCCCCCATCGCGCTTGCCGTGACCGGAGAGCTGGGCGGAACGGCGTCTATCACCATGGCGGCCGTCATGACCACGGGCGTTATGGGCGCCATCTTCTCGCCCATGCTGGCCAATTTGTTCCACATCAAGAACAAAGTAGCCCAGGGCGTGGCCATTGGCACGTGCAGCCACGCAGTAGGCACGGCGAAGGCCCTGGAAATGGGCAAACTCGAAGGAGCCATGAGCGGCGTGGCCATTGCGGTATCGGGCCTGCTCACCTGCTTTATTGTTATTGCGGCTACGTCCATTATGTAAGGAGCGAACTTGGGCAGCATTCCCACCCTTGACTTCATTGGGGCGAACACGCCAGCGGCAGCAGACCAACTTGTGGAAGAAACTGCCATAGAAACAGCGCACGGCATCGTGTGGCCGAGCGCTCCACAGTGCGTCCATGGCGCGATTTTCGATCTGGACGGAACCCTGCTCGATTCCATGCCTTGGTGGGACGACTTGGGCGAGCGTTATCTTCGTTCACTCGGCAAAACGCCCGAACCCAACATTCGCTACCACTTCAAGCGCCTTACCATGGAGGGATCGGCGCATTACATGAAGGAAACTTACGGCCTGGAGCAGTCGATTGAAGAAATATGCACGGGCGTAATGAGCGGCATTGAGTTCGCCTACCGAGATTGCATCCAATGCAAGCCAGGCGTCATCGATATGCTTGAGGCGATGCGCGCAGCGGGCGTTGCCATGTGCGTCGCAACCGCCACGCGTCGCGACTGCGCACTTGCAGCCCTCGAAAGGCTCGACATTCTTAGATATTTCTCGGCGCTGTTCACCTGCACTGAAGTGGGCGCAAGCAAAACCGAGCCCGACATTTTCGAGCTGGCGCTTTCGCACCTTAGCACCCCGCGCGAAACCACGTTTGTGTTCGAAGATTCGCTGCACGCCATCGAAACGGCGCATGCGGCTGCCTTCCCCGTGATGCTCATCGACGAACCGGCCAGCGCGAGCGACGCCGAAGCATGCCAAGCCCTCGCCGACGTGCGCCTGAAAAACTTCACAGCCTTCTCAACGCTCTAGTTCTCGGAAGCGGCACGCGTCGCACCTCGCAACCTATTAAATACTCGTAGCGTTTAACAGGCACGGAAAAGAAATGAGGGGAGCGAGCCCGGTGCTCACTCCCCTCCTTCGATGAAACGGCGAATGCGTTCCGATTAGATTTCGCCCGCTTCGGCAGCCTTCAAGGCCTGCGTCAGCTGATCGGCGCAGCTCGTAGTGCGACGACCGCAGGTGTTGCCCTCAAGAACAGAAACGACCCAGTCGACAGGCTTGCCCTCGATGAGCTTTGAGATAGCCTTCAGATTGCCGTCGCAGCCGCCGACGAAGCTCACGTTGTGCACATTGCCGTCGACGATGTCGAAATTGATTTGGCGCGAGCACGTGCCGCGCGTATTGAATGTATGCATGCCATTCCCCCTTGGAACTTCTCGTGATACCCGCACAGCTTACCATGATGAACTCTCATAGGCAGGCTATAATCAATCGCACTGAATACTTGCAGAATTCCTAAGGAGGTGACCATGCCACAACCCGCCCGCGCCCTTACCGGTGCCGCATGCGCGCTCGTGTTGAGCACCACCATGTTCACCCCCGCGGCCTTCGCCGACGACGCCGAAGGCGATGACGCCACAACTTCCCGCAACGCCATCTCCGCCGCCGCCGACTCTATACGCGGAGAGCTTGGCCCCGCACTTTCAACGTACGACCAGGCGAAAAAAACCCTCGAAGCCCTCGAAGCGACCGATATCGCCACTGCCCGCGTTCAGGGCCTGCAAGATATGATGTATGACGGCACCGAAAAGCGACCCACGGTCACCCTGCGCATTGACTCGGTCAAAGACGGCAAGAAAACCGAGACGTCACTTCGCGAGGGCGTCGATTTCAACGTGCGATTCGATGGCGACCTGGTCGATCCCGGCACCGTGCACGTAACCATCACCGGCGCAGGCGACTATACGGGCACCGTGGAAACGGGTTTCGTGATTCTTCCGGCCGACTTGGCGAACGCAACCATCGACATGATTCCCGACCATGTACGCACAAGCTACCCCATTGAGCCCGACCCCGTCGTGAAGCTCGACGGGCGTACCCTTGTAAAGGGCGTCGATTACGAAGTGTCTTATTCCGAAAACGTGAACGAAGGCACAGCGACGCTCATGGTGAAGGGCATCGGCAATTGCGCTGGCGACACGCACGCGACATTTCAGATTATCGCGAATCCCAAGGAAGGAAAAATCGGTTATCGGGCCGTGTTCCCTTACGTAGCTGCTGCTGCGCTGGCCTGCTTCGCCGCGTTTGTCGTGCTGGCGGGCGCCCTTATCCATAAACGCCGCAAAACAAAGCGGTTGCAAGCAAAATAAGCTACGAAGGACGCGCGCCCGCGCCAAACCGCGTCGCAGATACAAAAGCTCCGCGCCAGCATTAAGCCGCGCCCCAACGCTAAACCTGCATTTCGTCATGCGCTCCATCGAGCTGCATCTCGAACGCAAAAAGCCCGGAATGAATCTTCATCCCGGGCTTTTTAAGCCTTATTCAACGAGAAGGCTGCGTTTATTCGAACAAAACCTGATTGTCTTCGTCGTCTTCCACCGCGAATGCGTTCCATGCCCCCGAATCGGCGAAGGCGAGGAAATCATCCGTAGGAATGTCCATGCGCAGGCCTTCTTCGTCGAACGTGCCATTGAAACGCTCTTCGAATTTCGCCCTCACTGGACCGTTCACGGGGCGCGAGAACCATACCCACGACGCCACCGGACCGCCCGCGTCGTTGAAGTCGGCGCCAAAGCCAGCGTCGACCGGCGTGCCGTCTTTACGTTGAATCATATATTCGTCAATCGCGAAACAGCCATCGAACTGCATGCGCGAAGCAATGCCCTCAATGGAGCTATCGACGGTGTTGCCCTTTTCGAAGAACGTGATTTTCACCGTGCCCTCCGCGGGTTCGACGGCAGCAGCGTCACCCTTGTCCATGAATTGCGCGGCCATCATTTCCGCGAGAGCTTTTTCGGAATCACTCAGCATGCTTCCTCCATTCCAAAACGCCGCCCCATCAGCGACGCATAACGACATGTCCTTAATATAGTCGAAGGTCGCAGCACGTGCACCAAATGCGCCCTTCCAATCGCAAAGCGAGACGAATTCGCCTTTATCCATAGGCTCGCCCTATTTATCACGCGCGAATAGGCCCACAACGACAACTGCGACGAAACAGGGGGCTTTCTTTTCGTCGCTGCGCTTTTCGCGACTTTTCAGCGAGCGAAAGCCGAGCGCACTACAATGGGCTCATTCACGAAAGGACCCATGGGCCTAGAAAATTCATTGCGAAGGAGTTATGCGATGTTTTGCGTTTATTGCGGCACAAAACTCCCCGATGAAGCACGATTCTGCTTCATGTGCGGAAAGAAAGCCGAACCCGCCGACAATGCAGAAAATATCGTTGCCGCCAACAGCGGAAGCATCGACGAAGAAGGATTCGGCATCGAAATTCAAGAGGCCCCCACAACCAGCTCCAGCGAGAAAAACCCCGACACACCAGAGCTTGCCATTGAAGACGGCCTCATCGAAGATGCCCACGACGCGTTCGCGACGACCAACGAAAGCGGCCCAGACGAAACACCAGCGGAAAACCAATCCAGCAAGCAAGCACACGGCATATCGGAATCCGCCGACGAAGACGATCACGACGAGGCTGAAGAAGCTCAGGACTCGAACTCGGCCGAGCTCGACGCCCCGAACAGCTCGTCGAACGAGACAACCGTGATTCCCCTTGCCACATCGTCCAGCAAGACGACCGTGATTCCCCTTGCCGCACCGTCGGACAAAACGACGATACTCCCCGGATTCGGCGCCGAAAAAGCAGCCCTCGAGCAGGAAAAATCTGACGAAATCGCCGCGCTTGCAGCTCTCTATCCCGATGCCAACCCCGCTCAATTCTGCGACCCCACGCCTTTTGAGGCGAAAAGCCCCGACATTACCGAGTTCATCGCCCCCGCACCCATTAATGGCACCAAGCCCGCCTCTGCGGAGTCGGTCCATTACGCCGAAGGCCAAAAAAAGAAGAGCGCTGGCAAACGCGCCCTTCTTATCGCCTTCGTTGCAATCATCGCAGTGCTTGCAGCGGCCGCCGCATTCGGCATGTCATTCGACGTTTTACCTGATTAACGTTAGAACATCTCACGTTTATTGAATACGTACAGCTGCTCGAATTCCGACTGGCTCTTCGTAAGGTAAATGATGCCCTCGATAACGCCAATGAGCCATACCACGCCCGCCGCAATGCCGATCGTGAGCAGGCTGCCCAAAATAGTCACGCCCAACATAATGAAACCCGTGGTGTGATAGCCCAGATAAAACTTATGCACACCAAACACGCCCAAGAAAATCGCAAGCAGGCCTGCGGCAACATGGTCTTTCGTATGCACGAGCGGCTGCTGGTAGGGAACCTGATAGGCACCTTGGCTCGACGCATAATAGCCATTGCTTTGCGAATAGTACGCTGCTTGGCCCGGCTGCTGAGCATAAGGTTGCTGAGCGGCATAACCAGGCTGCGCATAGGATTGCTGCGGCTGGCCGGCAGGCTGCTGCGACGCCGCACCTTGCTGCCCATAGGGAGCGCCATTGAAGACAGGAGGCGCCGGCTTGGGAGGCTGCGACGTGGGCATGAAATCGGCAACGGCAGCCGCGACATAGGCAGGGTCGACCGGTTTGCCGTCGTCATCAACGACCTTCTCAATCGGCGGGGTGTTCGGGAAAGCCTCGAAAGTCTCTGGCGCGGCAGCCGACACGTTGGGGGCGGGGGCGGGAACCGCTTCGACCGCGGAGGCGTTGGTTTCGGCAACGAAAGACCCCGTCATACCCGAATCGGCAGCGGGCGCCTCGGATGAAATCGCGGGTTCGACGACCTCAGCAACCCCAGCAACCTCAGCCGAAGCAGCCAAAGCAGAAGAATCGCCCTCGGCAGGCGCGCCCGCGCTCGTGGCCGCGGAAAGCTCCTCGAGGCGCTTGTTCATTTCTTCGATTTGGTGCTTGAGCGCCTCAATTTCAGCAGCATGCGCAGCCGACGAATTCTTCGCCTCTTCAGCCATAACCTCTCTCCTTTTTCAAAACGGCGTATCGCGCATATTCGCGATGCCCGCAATATGTGCTGGGGGCATACTATAACGAAAAAGGGCGACGGCCTTAAGCCGCCGCCCACCTGTTAAACGAGCGTTATGTTTTCGTAAGTTGCATACGCCGCGCGAGCGATGCGGATTCTACTTCTCGGGAACTTTCGTCATAAGAACGAAACCGATGATGAACAGCACGGCAATGCTGAGCACGCCGATAGAAGAATTGCCCGTAATCTGGGTAAACACGCTCACGAGCAGCGTGCCAAGCACCGTTGCGTACTTACCGAAAATATCGAAGAAACCGTAGTACTCGTTGGCATGTTCCTTCGGAATGAGCTTGCCAAACTCGCTGCGCGAAAGGGCCTGAATGCCACCCTGGAACAAACCGACGCACACGGCAAGCACCCAGAACTCCGTGGCGGAGCGCAGGAAAAACGCCGCGAACAACGTGATGCAGAAATACGCGAAAATCGCGATGAGCAGCATGCGCTTCGTGCCGAATTTGCCCGCCAGGCGGCCATACGCGATAGCCGAGGGGAACGCCACGAACTGCGTGACCAACAGCGCAAGCACGAGCTGGGTGGAGCCGATGCCCAGATCGGTGCCGTAACTCGTCGACATCGTGATAATGGTATGCACGCCATCGATATAGAAGAAGAACGCGAGCATGAACATGAACACGCGCTTGTCGGCGAAAATGCGCTTCGCCGTGGCCCACAAGCCCACGAGCGCGTCGCGGAACATGTGCTCGGTGCGCTCCTTGTAATGCGTCTGGTGCACGTTCTTCAGCACGGGCACGCTGAAAACGACCCACCACGCAGCGGTAATCACAAAGGAAATGCGAATGGCGTCGAGCTGGCCGAGGCCGAAGTTCTCGCCGAATAACACAAGCACGAGGCAAATGATGAAGGGCACGCACGAACCAATGTAGCCCCATGCATAGCCTTGCGAAGATACCTCGTCGTAGCGGTCTTCGGAATCGGTCGCGTCAATAAGGAACGCATCGTAGAACACGAGCGACGCGTTAAGCATGATGGTCGCTACCACGTACATCACTAAGAACACCATCGCATTGCCGGGAATGCCCATGCATGCGAGCAGCACGGCGCCCGTGCCAATGGAGCCCACGAGCAAGCGTTTCTTGTTGCCCTTCAAGTCGGCGATACTGCCCAAAAAAGGCATGAGCAACGCGAGCAAAAGCGACGCCACCGTGGTTGCATAGCCCCAGGCCACCACAACAGAGCTGCCGGGGTCGGCAATCGCCGAGAAGTAAATGGGGATAAGGGTCGACGCCAGCAGCACGAATGCCGAGTTGCCAACGTCGTAGACAATCCAGCTCTTCTCGCGCTTCGTCAATTTTATTGCGGACATGCGTGCTTCCTTTTTTTCGTGGGAGGGACGCCCAAAATAACAACTTGCGTAAAGTTCTGGGCGCTGCGGAAAAAACGCTCAAACGATTGTATATCATGGGGTCTACACTGGGACGCGCGCATTGGCGGCTTAACGTCAATTCGCCGTAAAACGCCCCGCGCCATACTTCCGAAAGGGAGGCATCATGCCTGCAATTCTTACCCACGATTTCTTCGGCCAAGACGTCTATGCCGCGCATTCGCACGTCATCGGCAAATCGATTGACGAAAAAGATGCGTTCTTGCTGGGCAACCAAGGCCCCGACCCGCTGTTCTACCTTGTTCTTTCACCGAGTATGAAGCAATTCTTCGGACTGGGCAGTGCCATGCACCACGACGCCCCCAGCAAACTCATCGCCGCGCTGAAGGAAAGCCTGCAAGTGCTCGAGGAACACGAATTGCCCGTGGGTCGCGCCTATGCGCTGGGCTTTCTGTGCCACTATTCGCTCGACCGAGCCATGCATCCGCTCGTGTATTGCCAGCAATACGCCATTTGCGACGCAGGCATCGACGGACTCAACCGCAGCCAGGAAAACGAAGTCCATGCTGAAATCGAACGAGAATACGACGAAATGGTGCTGTTCAGCAAGCTGGGGCGCACCATTCGCTCCTACCGCCCCTTCGAAGAAGCGCTCCACGCGAGCGAGCACACTCTGCAAACCATTGGGAAAATGTACGCCTTCGTCGCGATGAAGGCGTACCGTACATTCCCGCCCGTCGACCTGTTCGTTTCCGCCGTGCACGATTTCCGCCGAATGCAGCGCTTGTTCTACTCGCCGAACGGAACCATGCAAAGCGCGCTCAACGTCATTGAAACGCGCGTCCTGAACAGGCAATTCTCGTTCTATAAATCCATGTCGCACCGCGACAATGCCACACGCGTGAGCGACTTCGACAATCGCATGCGCCACCCCTGGGAAAACCCGTATACCCACGAAGTGAGCACGCAAAGCTTCTGGGATATTTTCGACGGCACGAAAGCCATCGCCTTCAGCGCAATCGAAGCCTTCGATAAAGACGATTTCGACGAAACCGCAGCACGCGCACTCACGGGAAGCCTCAATTTCTCGGGCCAGCCGGTGGAAGAATAAAACGACGGAACAGAAAGGCCGCCCTATCGGGCGGCCTTGTTCGTTATTCAGCAGGCTTAAAGGTATCGCGATCGGGCGCGAAGCTCTGCATGGCCCTGATGGTGCGGTCAAACAGCTCGTCCAGCTCCCAACCGAGCATCTCGGCGCCCGAACGAATCACATCGCGATTCACGCCGGCAGCAAAGCGCTTGTCCTTGAACTTCTTCTTCAGCGATTTCACCTCGAAGTCCATCACGCTCTTGCTGGGACGCATAATGACCGCCGCGCCAATGAGGCCCGTAAGCTCCTCGGTCGCGAACAGAATCTTCTCCATCTGCAGCTCCGGCTTGGGCAAGTCGGGATTGAAGTCGCTCGTGTGGCTCTGAATCGCGCGAATGAGCTCGGGCGACCCCCCGGCAGCTTCGATGAGCGGTGTGGCATACAGCGTGTGCATCTCGGGTTCGTCATCATGCTCTTCCCAGTCGAGATCGTGCAGAAGACCCACGATGCCCCAAAACTCCTCATTCTCGGGATCGAATTCACGTGCGAAATACCGCATGGTCGCCTCAACCGTTTCGCCGTGTTCAATGTGGAACGCGTCTTTGTTGTGCTCCTGCAGCAAATCGAATGCCGCTTCTCGCGTTATGCCAGCATCGAGTTTCGCCATGGTGTTGCCTCCTTATTCCTGCGCGCCGCGCGGGCGGCGCAAAACGAATTCGCCCTTGAGCAAAATGGCACCCGCAGCGTTTCTATCGCTCACCAAAGAGCGACCCCTAACGAAACGATGCAGGTGCCATTTTTGCCCCTCACCCGGGGATGAGGGCAGGCAAATCTTCAATTAAGCCGAATTATAGGCAAAAAGTCCAGGTGGTGCTAGCGCTTGGCACGATAAAGGTTCGCCGTTTGCGCGCCAGACTCGGCATGGCACTCCTCAACTTCGACAAGGCCAAGCTTGCGCAAGCGGAAAATCGCCCTGTCGACGGTTTGCACGCTACAGCCTGCCTGCTTAGCGAGTTCCTTTTTCGAGCAACGCACGCCGTCGGACAGCGTCGTTTCCGCCGAAATGTAACCTAGAATTCTTTTTTGGGCGGAGCTCAAGCGAACTCCCTGGGATTCGGTTTCGCCACGCAACGAAGCCGACCTCCCTTCATCGTCTAGTATTTCCCCTATGTCGCGCCTCGCCGAAGCATGCGACGACACAGACCTTATTACATGCAAACAGTTTTCCAATAGTATGAGCGGTTCCGAATAAACCCCCGCATTGAAACAATACTGTTTACCTGCTAAAAGAGCGCCGAAAAGCCATTAACGACTGACGAACGATCGCAACCCCTTATGCAATAACGAACGCCAGAAACGCCCTTTCAACTGAACGGTTATACTAAACAGCTTCCGAATAATTGTCCATATCATTTCGCCGAAAGACGCAGTTCGACGAAAATTCGACTAAAGCGCAATCCCGAATACTCCAACAATAAATCCGAACACCACGCCGCATGCGACCAAGCCCGCGGCAATAAGGAAATTCTCATGCATGGGACGGTTCGCGCGGAACAAAACAAGCAGGCCAACGCCCGCGCTTACCAACAATCCAGCGAGCATGGCTCCTGTGGAAAGGGCGCCCTCTAAATACAGCTCGGTAAGAACAACTGACGCGGCGCAATTGGGAATAAGGCCCACAATTGCCGAAACCACTACGGAAAGGTTCGAATTCGCAGAAATGAACGAGGCAAGCGCGTCTTCCCCAACGCCGTCGATAACGATTTCAAGCGCAAGCGAAACCAGAAATATGAACAACGTGACCTGCAACGTATGCACTAAAGAGCTCTTCGCGATAGCACCGAAGCCGTGGGCATGGCCATGCGAGCTATTGTGGGCATGGACGTGGTCGCGGCTGTGGTCATGCCCGCGATCGTAGTCGTGGGCGTGATCGCGCTCGTGTCGCTCGTCGGAAGCGCACGCAAGCTCGGCCCCACGTTCTTCCTCGTTCGAATACTCGGCACCCCAATCGTCAATGCGGCTAGCGGCGCTTTCCTCATGCTTTTGGCATACATCGAAAAGCGCGGACGGCGCATCGCTTTCATCGTCGCAGCCGCAGTGGTCGCGCTCGCACAAATCGCGGATACGCATCGCTTCTACAGCATGGTGGCGAAGCCGCAGCACCACGTCAATGGCAAAGCCGGCAATAAGGCCGCAAAGGGCCTTAATCGCGAGAACCTCAGCAATGAACCCCGCTGGGGCTTGCGCGGCAATCATGATGGGCAGCATTTCATCGCTCGTAGAAAGAAATACGGCAAAGAGCGTGCCCAGGGTAATAACGCGCGCGGAATACAGCGTCGCGGCAGCGGCGGAAAAGCCGCACTGCGGCACCACGCCCAGAAGCGCGCCTATAACGGGACCTGCGGTGCCAGCGCGACGAACGGCGACGATGCTTTTCGAGCTCGCGTAGTGTTCGAGCGCTTCCATGGCGAGATAGGTCACGAAAAGGAACGGCACGAGCTTCAAGGTGTCGATGAATGCATGCTCGAAAGCATGCGGGAGTATTTCAGCAAAAGTTTCCATAGCGGAACATTCTAGGGCTGAATGTTAAAAACCGCCTGATAACGTCATCAACTCACACGACGAACATGTGTATTTTTGCTCATATGAGTAGAGATTTGAAGATGGAGGAATAGGGGTGCCACGAAAGCGACCTGCGCTTTATCCCTTCCATCGACGAGGATGACCCTTGCGCGAACGAATGCGCTTCGCCTCTTCATTGCGCTTCTTGGCCTCACGAACCTCGCCGCGCAAACGAAGATAGCTGTCATATCGCTCCTTGGGAAGCTCACCCGACTTCACAGCAGCGCGCACCGCACATCCAGGCTCCGCTTCATGTCGGCAATCGCGGAATCGGCACTGTTCGGCGAGCTGCTCCACATCAACGAATGCAGCCTCGATGCCCGCATCGGAATCCCACAAGGCAAGACCGCGCACGCCCGGCATATCGACAACGCTGCCAGCACCAGGAATCGCGATCATTTCGCGAGAAACCGTCGTGTGGCGACCCTTGCCATCGCCCTCGCGAACGGCGCCCGTTGCCTGCACATCGCTTCCAACCAGCAGGTTCACCAAGCTCGATTTGCCGACGCCGCTTTTTCCCAGCAGCACGGCGACGCGACCTTCCGGAATCAGGGCGCGCACCCCCTCAACGCTTTGGAGGTCTTCGGCAGAAACTACCAAAACAGGCGTGCCATGGGCGATTTTCTCAACCAAATCGCGCGCCTGAGCAAGCTCGACTTCGGTTTCCGCCAAATCAGCCTTGGTAAGCACGACAGCAACGCTCGCACCGCTCTCATGGGCCAAAACGAGCTCGCGCTCAAGCCGGCGCACATTGATGCCCACCAAAGGCTCAGCCACGATAACCGTATCGAAATTCGCCGCAAGCACCTGCTGCTCCATGCGCTCGGTCGGATCTTTGCGCACGAAAGCGCGTTTGCGGTCATGCACACGTTCGATGATGCCTTTATCGTGGCCATCGGGCGCAGACACGTCGACGATATCGCCCGTTGTCGCGCGCACGTCGGCGCCCTTCACCAAAGCCGTTGCGTGCTCACAGCGAAGCTCACGCCCGTCGTTCAAGCGGACGAGCGGGTAGCCGCGGTCAAGTTTGATCACAGTTCCTTGCATAAGCATTAATTAACGCGACCTTTCCCGCATGCGCCAAAACACGAGCGCCAAAACGATGCCCACAGCCAAAGCAACGACGCCAGGCGCGAAATCTTCGACATTGAAGACGTCTTTATGTTCATAGCCGGCCGAAACCACATTTACCACCTGAGCATGCACGTCACTTTCGCCTTCATGCTGAGAACATGTTAGATTGAACATGCCCCGAACGCGCAAAGTGGTTCCCGTCGTACCGTATGTCCCATAGGTGTCGATCTTGCGCAAATCGCTGCGACGCACGAATACAGTAACGGTCGAGTCCGTATCAGAGTCGCGCAGCACGATCCACGCATGGTCGGCGTCGCCCGTCACGGCAATGGCTTCACCCACCACTTCGCCCGTCACCTGCACGGTTTGCTTGTCGTAGTACGAATCGGCGCCAGCCAAATCGGCGATGGACGCATCATAGAGAAATGAGTTGTCGGAGGTTTGCCCGTCATCAATCGAATTATCGGGATTGTCGACGGGTTTGGGCGCCTCCCCATTGTCGCTTTCGCCCTTTGCGGCATCGGCGTCGGCGGCAGCGGCATCGACGCGCGCCTTGGACACATCCTTTTTGTCGGTCGTAGCAGTTGAATCGGAATTCGACACCGATCCGGCCGAGCTGCCATCGCCATCGACGGCAAACGCAACGCCTGCGGGCACCAGGGCCACAGCGGCAGCAAGAACCGCAGCCAAAGCAGTTCGCGATAGCTTGTTTGCGCTAACGTGCACGAACCCTCCTTTTCGGGCGAATGGATGCGATAATGGAAACCAGCAGTGCGATGAGCGTTACGTATTCAAGACGGCCGGCCCACATATCGACGATATAGAGCACCTTCAACGGGTCGGGCATGCCAGGCTGAGTGATGCCGCACGACATGCCGATGTTCGACACCATAGATACCGATTCGAACATAGAAGGCGCGGCGGCATAGCCGAACGTGACCGTAACGATGGTCGTAATGAGAAATGCCACGCCATACAGCAGCAACACCACGAGGTTTGCGCGAACCAAATCGTGGGAAAGGGGACGGCGGCCAACGTGGTAGTACATAACCACCTGTCGCGCCGAAGCTGGGGCGAGCAAATCTTTGATATAGGCGACCAATTCCTTGACTAGAACACCGATGCGCAGCACCTTGATACCACCCGTGGTCGATCCGGCCGAGCCGCCAACTGCCATGCAGAAGATGATGATGAGCAGAGCGCCGCTCGAAATCACCGTGGTCATTTGGTTCACGCTAATGGTTTGGAAGCCCGTCGAAGAGAATGCCGACACAACGGTGAATACGGCCCGTCGCAAAAGCGTCGGCAGGTCGTCGTAGACCTTCGCCGTACACAGCGTCGCCACGAACGCAACCAGAATCACACTCAGCCACACGAAAAGCGTGCGAATCTCAATATCGCGGAAGAAATGCTCGATATGTCCCTTCCATACCTCGATATGCAGAGTGAAGTTAATGGAGCCCAAAAGAATAAGCACCATAATGACGATCTCGAGCGGCGCGCAATGGTAATAGATAATGCCCGTCGACATCGAAGTCATGCCGCCCGTATTGAACGAAGCAACGGCAAGCCAAAGACCGTTGAAGAACGCGCGCACGGGCGCCATGCCGATGAAGAGGCACGCTGCCGTGGTCAGAATCGTGCCAATGACGATGGTCGCCATCGAGAATCGCACGATGAAGCGAGCCGTTTGCATAATGTTGGGAATAACGTGCTCGCTGCGGCCCTCAGAGGAATACAAAGACGAATCGACCGCACGCCCGAACAAGCCCAGCGACAAAGCGATAACGACAACGCCTTGACCGCCGATGCATTGCATGGTGAAGCGCCACGTATTATCGGCAATCGACATATGGTCGATATCTTGCACCAACGAACAGCCCGTCGTGGTCCACGCGCTCATTCCCTCGAACACCGCATCGAGCATGCTGCCATAATGGCCCGACATATATAAAGGGATGGACCCCAAAAGAGCCAACGCAAGCCATGCAAAGCCCGTAACGGCCAAAGCCTGCTTCGGCGTAAGTTTGCCAGGACTGGGGAGAATAAGGCGCAAAAGCGAACCGACGATGATCGCGACGCCTATGCCGAATAGATAATGCGACGCCGGCTGCCACTCACCAAGCACAACGGCCACAACAAACGGGACGCATTCAGCAGCAGCAAGAAACATCATGAGCACGCCCAAATAGTGCGCGATCACGCGGAAGTCATAGAATGAGAATTTCTGCCACATAGCGCGCTAACCCATCAACAGCTTCGTGATAACGACAAGCACACCAAGCCACACGACAAAAGCCACCGTGCACAGCACAACGACGAAGACCCCCTGCATGGGAGTTTTCAGGCTGTTCAAGGTTTCTTTGTAGGCTCGCAAATCCATAATTGCATGATTATACGCCAGCTGGCACAAAACCGCGCATGGGGCGGTTTTCTTGACGGAATTCCACCTCATCGGTTCGACCCCCGCTCCGTGCTCGAAAAACGGGAAGAGAAGATTGGGCCCCTTAAGCCCCACTCGCTCCAAAAACAGCGAGCGGAAGCCGGGTGTCCCAGATTGCCCCGCCGCATGACCAAGCGTACTTCGGTACGCGCCGAGCCATGCACAAGGGGCAAGATGGGGTGCCCGGCTTCCGCGCAGCGTCAGGTCGCCTCATACGAAAAAGCGCCGTTCGTGAGAACGGCGCAATAAAGACTGGAGCGGACAACGGGGCTCGAACCCGCGACCCCCACCTTGGCAAGGTGGTGCTCTACCAACTGAGCCATGTCCGCATATATAAATGGTGGGCGATACAAGATTTGAACTTGTGACCCCTACCGTGTCAAGGTAGTGCTCTCCCCCTGAGCTAACCGCCCATTTAACTGGCTGTTGTCGAATCAGCGGGTAATTATTATACGAGTTTCAAAAACGCGGTCAAGCCCTATTTGAAATTTTTTCTACAGCCTCAAATCGAGCGACACAGGACAGTGATCACTGCCAAAAACCTCGTTATGGATGGCGGCATCCTCAACCGAGGCTCGCAGAGCCTCGCTCACCAAGAAGTAGTCAATGCGCCAACCTGCATTGTTCTTGCGCGCGTTGAAGCGATAACTCCACCACGAATACGCACCTTCCAAATCGGGATGCAGCGTGCGGAACGTATCCACAAACCCCGCATCGAGCAAATCGGTGAATTTGCCGCGCTCCTCATCGGAAAAGCCCGCATTGCCGCGGTTTGTCTTGGGGTTCTTCAAGTCGATTTCCTCATGCGCCACATTGAAGTCGCCGCACATGACCACGGGTTTCGGATGCGCAATCTCATCGGCCCCCGTGCACGGAAGCTCGGCGACGCACACATGCCCCTCGCCCGCCCCCTGCGCCTGCACGGGCACGCCCGCAGGAATCACGCCGGCCTCAAGCCCCTTGCAGAAATCACGAAACGCATCGTCCCAGGCCATACGATGGTCTATACGAGCCAAACCATCTTGCGCGTTCGGCGTATACACATCAACGAGCCAAAACTCGGGGAGTTCCAACGCGACGAGGCGCCCCTCGGTATCAAGTTCAGGCACTCCCAAACCGTGAAGTGCGCGCAGCGGCTCGCGACGCGTAAAAATCGCAGTGCCTGAGTATCCCTTCTTCTCGGCATAGCTCCAAAACTGCAGGTAGCCAGGAAGATCAAGATCGATCTGACCCTCTTGCAATTTCGTTTCTTGAAGGCAAATCGCATCGGCGTCCAAATCGAGCACTGAATCCTCGAAACCCTTCTTCACCGCGGCCCGCAAGCCATTCACATTCCATGAAACCAAACGCATAGCGCGCACTCCTCTTCAAAAACGAAAAACGGGCTAGACAACCCAGCCCGTCAAGTGTAGCAGTCCGGCCCTGTGCGCCGCACCGCGCCACGCATCTTCCGAATTCGTTTATTTCTCCTGCCCAGTGCCCTTCTTCTTAGAAAGCCTAAGCTTTGCCGCGACATGCAGAATACGGTCGTGCTGCCAAATCGCAAGAATTCCGATAACCGCCGCGATGCCAAACAGAATGGCGCTTTGGCCGTAATCCCCTTCGATAAGCCTGTCGGCGCCAAGCGTGCTAATGAGCACGCCTGGGATGCGCCCGACATTCGCGAGCACCACAAAGTTGCGCATGCTCATATTCGTAAGCGGAACCAGATAGGTAAACACGTCTTTTGGCAAACCGGGAATGAGGAACAGAACGAACACCATAACGTCGAGCTTTTCGGAATTCTCAAAGCGCTCGAGCTTGCTCATCCACTTCTCGGGAATCATCGCGCGAACGAACGGCGCGCCGAGTTTATGCACAATCGCAAAAATGAAGGCGCTCGAAATCACGGCGCCCACAATCACGACGAGGGCGCCAATCCACGGGCCATACATCATGCCGGCCGCAATTTGCACGATTTCACCGGGAATGAACGCCACCACAATTTGCAGGAATTGGAAGGCGAGCAAAATGAACACGCCGCCGACGCCCGCGTTGCGCACATCTTCAACTACGCGTTGCAAACCGTCAGGCTCGGATAGCTCGGCGATCCACGGCGCGATAAGCACGCACACGCCCGCCATAAGCACAAAAAACAATCCCAAACCCACCAATTTGAAAATATCGGCCTTGGTCAGGCGAGCAAGAGAAGGACGCTCGGAAACGGGAACTTCGTACTTTTCGTTGAAGGCTTCTTTTTTCGCTTCGTATTTCTCGCGATGCTCCTCGCGCTCTTCTTGAAACTCTTCTTTTTTCAGAGCAATCTTGCCGGTCATGCCCGACGAATTCATCGCCATCTGGTTCACCTAGTTTCATCAAAGCGCCTCACCCAAGCGCATTGACGCCATTGTGACGCAAAAGACGGTGGCGCCAGGCGAAAAACCCGAATGCCACCGTCTTGCCGTATTTTCGTTAGATTGCCGTAACAATAGCTCCTGCGAATCAAAGCCGAACGCCGCCGGAACAAAGCTCGTTCGACCAAGCTACTCGCCCTTCGCCGCCTTGTCGAATTCGCTCTTGAACGCGGCGAACATGCCTCCTATGCCAGGGTCTTTACGAGAAGGCTCCTCGTCGGCATCGTCGTCGTCATCGTCATATTCATCGTCATATTCATCGTCTTCGGGCTCTTCGTATTCGCCTTCGTCGGCTTCCTCGACCAGAGCCTCACCTTCGTCGTCGACCTCTTCGTCGTACTCTTCCTCGACGTCTTCCTCGGAATCCTCGTCGCCGGCCTTGGCCTTATCGAATTCCTCTTTAAAGGCGGCAAACATGCCCTTGGTTTTCGATTCGCGCTCGGCGACCTCTTCGCCCACTTCGGTCTCTTCGCCTGCGGCTGCCTTGCTGAACTCTTCCTTAAATGCCCCAAATGCATCTTTGGTCGCGCTCACCTGGCGCCCAACGCCCTCGGCGCCCTCTTTCACGGCAGCACCCGCGGCAGCCGTTGCGACCTCGACTTTAGGCTTTGCAGCGACAGCGGCTTCTTTCGCCGCGGCAGCCGTCTCTTTCGCGCGAGCTCCAGCCTTCGCCGTGAATTTGCCCGCGGCCTCGGCCCAACCACCTTCGGGAGAGAGCTCCCACACATCGTCGGAGACCAAAATCGCGCCCTTGAACACGACCTCTTCGCCCGCTTCGCGCGAATCTTCCTTCACGGCCAAATCGGCACCCATGCCGCGCTTAAAGCCCGCAATGTAGCTCGCCGGCACCTCGAGCGTTCCCAAAAGAAGCTTCGCCGTAGCACCGTTGCTCGCCTCCACGGCTTCGACCTGGCCCGTTTCGATATCGAACGTGATGTTGTTCACGAAGCCGACCGCCGTTTCGTCGGCAGTCATGATTGGCAGGCCTTCCCACAAAACGCACTTATCCCAATCGAGGCCCATGGCTCGACATACCGCATGGCCCGAAGTAGGCGCATCGGGCTTAACCCGAATGCGGCCGTCGGCGAAATCGAAGCCGCCAAGGGCCACGAAGATATCTTTACGGTGGAACATCCAGAGCAAATCGGGGCGCTTCACTATAAATCCAATGCAGCGTCGCTCGGTCGGATGGAATACGCACGACTTCACCTTACCGATGCGCTTCGTTCCCTTTTTGCCGCCCACAACGCGGAGCTTGCGAATATCGTGGCTTGTCACCAGCTTCTTACGAGCCATGTCGGCTCCCCTTCCGTTCGCGAAAAGGGCCGGCGCAAGGCCGACCCTTCATTGTGCTGTTCCTGTAGCTGCGGCGCTATTCTGCCTTCTGCTCTTCTTCAGCAGCCTCTTCGACTTGCTCGACGGCCTGCTCAACAGCGGCCTCCGCCTGAAGCTCCTCTGCGACCTGCTCAGCGTTCGCGGATGCTTGCTCGGCGTTTTTCGCCACCTGGGCGGCAATGCGCTCGCGGGCGGCGTCGATCTTCGCGCGCAGCTCATCGTTCTTTTCGGCGAATACGGGCTTCACGCCCTCGGCCGCCTCGTGCGCGCGGCCCGCAACGGCCTGAGCGCCTTGGGCGATAGCGTCGGCAGCTTGCTTGCCGCGATCAGACGCGGCTACATACGCCTGCTGGGCACCCTGAGCGACGTTGGTGTACGCCTGCTGGGCGGAAGCGGCGACGTTCGTGTAAGCGGCCTGCGCATTAGCGGCGGCAGCGCCATAGACCTGCTGGGCATTTTGGGCGGCATTGCCGTAGAACTGCTGAGCGTCAACCGCAACCTGTGCGCCCAGGCCCTGGGCCTGACCCCACATCGCCTGGGCCTTGTCGGCCACCATCGCGCGCGTCTCAACGCCCGTGCGAGGTGCGTAGAACAATGCGACTCCCGCGCCAATCAATCCGCCCGCCAGGAACACACCGAGTTTGTTGTTCATATTTGCCTCCTCGAGTACGCGCCGCCGCCACGCAACGACGTTGTTATCGTATTGGCGCCATTATAAAAGAAAACGCCCGCGCGAACGCGAGCGTTGCCGTTATGTTGAAGCGAAAGACCGCCACACAGAAAATGGGGTGCGCACGGCGCGTAGAGCCGTCGACGCCCCCATATCGCGCTACCAGCGCAAAAACCCAGGCGATTTCCGGGTTCGCCCAAAGCACATGAGCATCGAACCAGGCCATGCGCACAAAGCACCAGTGCAAAAACCGCCTGCCTAGCGAACCCGCGCGAGCAAAGCGTCGTTCAGCTCGCGCTGCGCGACGGCGAACGCCTGGCGGGCAATATGCTCGTCGGCATAACTCACCTGCACGCACGCTTTGCGCTCAGGACGATTCGACCACGCGGTTTTGCCGACAAACACCACCTTGCTCGTCGATTCATCAAGCCGAGCCTGCTCGTCAATAACCAAATGCTCGAGCACATGGGGAATCGACGTGTTAGCGGCCACGCTCATAAACGTTTCGCCACGCTCATTCACGCACGTGTGCGACAGAATATTCGGAAAACGCGGCAAAAGGTCGGCAATGAGCGCCGGCGTAGCAAAGCAGAATCGCTCATCGGATACTTCCACATAAGCGATCATACGGTCGGGTCGAACCTCAATGTCCACGATTCGGCACGCCCACCGAAAAGCTTCGGGCGCTTTGGCAGATTCAGGCGGCTTTCGTTGAGGGAACAAGGCTACGCTCCTGCAGCCGCGCCCATCGCGCCAGGCTGCACGGCATTCGATCCAGGAGATAAATCGCCCGAGCTCGAGTTAAGCGCTTCGGCGATTTTGGCGCTTTCCTCTTTATCTAACGCAGGGGCCGAAGAGGCAGCAGATGTCGACCCACCGGTCGTTTCGGTTTGCGCGGCCGAATCACTAGCTGCTTCACCGGAAGTTTCAGCCGATACTTCACCCGTGGTTTCGCTTGAATCGCCAGAATCTTGAGCAGTGGCATTTTCCTGGCTTTGACCAGCATTCATAAGAGCCGCCGCTTCATCGGCCGAAAGCACGCAAGGCTCCCCATCGGTTGAGTCGGAGTATTTCTGGAACACCGTTTGAGACCCGTCGGACTCCGTGATAGTGAGCGTCGCGCGGTCGCGTGAGAACTCGTATGAGCCGCCGCCCGCAAGATCGACGAACGTGTAAGAAATCGTTTTGTTGTTCGTATCCAGGGCGTATTTGAAATCGACCGAATCGGGCATATGGATTTCTTCGGCATCGATGACCACAAGTGCGGTGCCGTTGGCGGTAAGCCATTCGCCCTGAATATCGGCCGAATCGTCAAAGCGAAGCCACGTATCCCACGCCCAGAATGCGGCCACAGCAGCGCATGCGACAAGCACTGCCGCAAGGCATACGGCGACAATCTTAAGAATGCGATTGCGATGCTCCGAAGAGTGGGGCTTTGCCACTGACCCCCTGCGCGAAGGACGATTGCGCGGCGACGAGCCCGCATCGGAGAGGCATGTCTCATCCGATGCGGAATTCGAGAGGGCATCTGCGCCAGACGAAGACGACGCATCGGCACGGCCCGACTCGGCCCCGCTCGGCGGAAACACCGCATCGTGTGCGACAGGAGCTTTCTGCGCAGGCGCCGATTCCTTCGTCGTCGCACCCGCGACCGAGCCACGGGCGGTTTTTTCTTTCAGCGATTTTTTCTTGCGCGATTTCGCCGCGGCCTTACGGCCAAGCCACTCTCCTGCAGCCGCCTCGGCACTGGAGACATCGTCCCCCAGGTCAAACGAATCAGCTGGTTCAAGAAATTCTTTTGCGGACTGCGAAACGGGCTGACGCACGGAAGGGCGCACATGAGGATCGTTCGAGCGAGACTTGGCCATTCCTACTGCAGCCCTTTCTTAAAATTCACTGTGAACCCCATGCCGAACCGAGCAGCGACTCCACATCGCTTCGCGAAACTTGCCACCCATCATCGCCCTGCTCGAGCGTAAGCAGCACGCGCACCGTGCGCGGCTTTTGCTTGTCAATCGAATCGAGCAGCGCTTCTTTCAAATATGCGCGATAAGCATCCTCATCGTCATACGATAAGGCATCGCCCGCCACCTCGCGAGCGAACGAATCAACCGCGCTCGCTATGTTTTTCGAGGTCACATCGATATCGACCCAAGCCATGCCGTTGTATACATCAGCTTGGACGACTTTGCATTCGAACTCCGAGCGCAAACGCGGAGCCAAATCGGAGGCGTCGATATCCAAATCGGCGAGCGAGTAGCTCCTCTCATCAACGACGGAATCGTATGCGTCCACGAATTCCTGCACGCAATCGAGGAACCGGCTATCCTCATCGGCGGCAAGCGCGTTGAGAGCCTGCTGCGCATCGGCCATCGCCCGCTTCGCCTCGTCGTTTTTCGCGGCTTCATCAGACGAAGACGAACGCGCGCTCGACGAATTTTGCGACGATGCATCACCCAGACGGGTGTCGAGGGGAGACTTCTGCGCAAAGCCGATTGCCCACAACGCGAAAATCAAGGCGGCGACAACGATGCATGCGGCAACCAGGGCAACGATCGTAGAAGCGGTAACCACGCGTTTGCCTCCGCGAGCCTTTCCCTTTGCCTTGAGCTTCGCCCGCGACGCAGCTGAGTCTCGCGCGCTTCCACTTTCCTGCCGAAGTTCCTCACTGGGCGCAGGGCTCGACAACTCCGGCGCGTATTTCGGCGGAGGAGGCGGTGGGGGCGCCGCAGCGCCCCGTGTGTCATCGCGAAGGGGTTCGGTCATTCGTATGCCTTTGCGTTTTTACGCTTCGGCCTTGATGTATTCCATGCCGCCCATGTAGGGAACGAGCACATCAGGCACCTTGATAGAGCCGTCGGCCTGCTGGTAGTTCTCCAGAATGGCGGCCATCGTGCGGCCCGCGGGCAGACCAGAGCCGTTCAGCGTGTGAACGTAGCGCGTGCCCTTGAAGTTCGCGGGGTCGCGATACTTGATGTTTGCGCGGCGCGCCTGGAAGTCGCCGCAGTTCGAACAGCTGGAAATTTCTTTGTATGCGTTGTAGCTGGGCAGCCACACCTCGACGTCGTAGGTCTGGCGCGCGGAAAAGCCCAGGTCGCCCGTGCACAGCGAAATAACGCGGTAGGGCAGCTCGAGCTGCTGCAGCAGATATTCGGCTTCGGCGGTCATGCTCTCGAGCTGGGCATCGGAATCTTCGGGCGTGGCAAACTTCACCATCTCGACCTTGTCGAACTCGTGTTGGCGAATGATGCCTCGCGTGTCGCGGCCGGCAGAGCCAGCCTCTTCGCGGAAGCACGGCGTGAACGCGGTGTACCACTTCGGCAAATCGGCAGCATCGAGCACTTCGCCCGCATGCAGGTTGGTAAGCACGACTTCAGCGGTGGGAATAAGGAAGTTGTCGCCGGAAACGTGATACGCGTCGTCTTCGAACTTGGGAAGCTGGCCCGTGCCGAACATGGTCTGACGCTTCACGACGATAGGCGGCCACCATTCTTTGAAACCGCGGGACGTGTGCGTATCGAGGAAATAGTTGATGAGCGCGCGCTCAAGACGAGCGCCCGCACCGCCGAGCACCGTGAAACGGCTGCCTGAAAGCTTATTGCCTCGATCGAAATCGAGGATGTCCAAATCGGTGCCAAGATCCCAATGGGGCTTGAAATCGAAATCGAACTCGCGCGGCGTGCCCCAGCGACGGCGCTCGGGGTTTTCGCTTTCGTCTTTGCCCACCGGAGTGGCATCGCACGGAATGTTCGGCGATCCCACCAAAATGTCATTGAGCTTGGCGTCGACTTTCTCGCGCTTGGCGCTTGCCTCGGCGAGCTTTTCGTTGATCTGGCGAACCTGCTCCTTGGCAGCTTCGGCCTCTTCCTTTTTGCCAGCGCCCATGAGCTTGCCGATTTCCTTAGAAGCGGCATTGCGTTCGGCCTGCAGGCTTTCCTCGGCGGAGATAGCCTCGCGACGCTGCTCGTCGAGCGACGCGAACAGCTCGGCATCCCATGGGAAATTGCGGTTCGCCATTGCCTGGGCAACGGCTTCCTGGTTATCGCGAACATAGCGAATATCAAGCATGGCCTGGCACTCCTTCAAGTGGCTGCGGCGCGCGGAGCGCCGCCTTCGGTGGCTTTGAGCCCCGCGCGCATCGCGAGGGGCAATAGAAACATATCGTCAAAGTATAGCCCAAACGCGCACACTTCATGCCACGCGCCGCCCTACCTGCGCGAAGGTTGCACAAGAGAGGGCCGAAAGCAGCCATAAGGGCGCCCAGGCACAGCACCTCTCTGTTTATTTGCTTTACGCCCCTGGCACTCCCTCAATAACGATGAACACCGTATCGTCTCCGAGGACAAGGCGGTCGCCCGCGCTCAGCCGCGACGTCGAGCCTTCGTGCACAACCATGCGCTCGCCCGTGGCGCCGCTCACGATTTCCGTGCCGTTCGTGGAGCCAAGGTCGCGCACAAACCAGGCCGCACCTTCGCGCACGAGACGCGCGTGGTGGGCCGAAGCACCCGCTCCCACGTCGGCGATATCGCCATCGCCCAAGGCAAGCGCGCCAATTTCAATCTCTTTGCTGCCAGGATCGACCCAATGGGGCGAGCCCTTCACGTAGCCGTCAACGACGCGAAGAAGGCCGAGCGACAAAGGAAGCGGCTCTATTTCACGCGCATCTTCGGCGTCATCATCGCGCATCATAATGGCGGGCGTAGCCGCGAGCCTACCCCCGTGCGAGGTTTGCGCATACTCAAGCGCAAACGCGGCCGCCTTGCGAGCGCTCCCCATGCAACCGGCCGAGATGAACAGCACCATGGCCACATCGGCCCGCTCGTCCTCGGAATAGCCCGACCCGCATACCAGGCGGTCGAACACGTTACGCAAGACGCTCGCATCTTCGCCAATGCGCGAAAGAGCGGCTGTCATTTCAGGAATTCCCTGGTCACGAAGCATAACAAGCACATCGCTGCCCCGCATGGGACGATTGGTGCGAGAACGAAGGCGCGCCATGACGCGAAGCGCCGCCACGCCGTAATCGCAGAAATAACGCTCCTGCAGCGATCCCGCCGGCGCATGCACGATGAAGCGCGAAATCCACGTTCTATCGCCGACGCGGCTTATGGGGCTGCGACCATCCGAAAGGGGGCGATTCGACAGAATAAGGCCCGCAAGCTCTTTGTAGCTGATGCTAGCGTATTTTTTCATCACGTCAAACAGGGCGCCGCAGGGCGTAGGGTTGTTATTCACTCTGGCCGCCTCCTTTCCTTGGGTCTTCTAAAGTCGAATCTTTCTGATTGGCCGAATCTTCCTGATCAGCCGTTTCTTCCTGATCAGCCGAAACTTCCTGCTCGGCCGAAACGTCTTCGCACGCCCTATCGCCTTGGGGCTCTTCCAGCGCCACTGCCGCAGCGCCAAACACGCCTCGAGGCGCCGCACCCGCCGGCAAGGCTCCCCGCATTTTCTTACGAGCGGGACCATATACTACCGCCAACGCGAAATCGGCCACAAACGGACACCATGCCGCAGCAGCGGCCGCAAAAAGGGCCGCCGCCAAACTCGCATGCGCGCTCGACGGAGCCACCGTCGCATTCGACAAAACGAAGCCCTCAACCACGCTCGCCGCCGCAACACCGAAACTCGCCCGAATGAAGCCAGCTCGCGAATGTAGGCTCGGGCCACGAAAAACGGCTCCGAGCACAACGGGCGCAGCCAATGCGAGGGCAACCATCCAAGGTTCAAGCGCCCCCTGCCATTGCATGCCGGGCAAAAGGAGGCTCGCCTCCATGCCGTCCGCCGAATACGCCGCCGACACGGCTACAACCACGAGCACTGCCACCGAAGCCGCCCACGCGGCGATACGCACCGCCAATCGCGCGGCAAACATATCGCGCATCGATCCTGCGCCCGAACCATCGAACGTGCATGGAATCAGCGGTTCGCCCCGAAACGAAAGCACAACGTTTTCCAAATAGTGACCGCAAAATGCCGAAAACGCATTGAAGGCCTCATGCGCCGTGGGGCGCTTTCCCTGATCGGCGGAAAGACAAGCCAAAAGCACGGAAGCGAGCTGGTCATCGACAAACGCGAGCACATCGCGCACTTCGTCGACACTCGGGGCTTGCGCCGCATTCGAGTATGCGCGACGAAGAGCCTTGTCCACCTCCGGCTCGCAGAGAACCACGGCGGCGATATCGGCCGCCGCGGCATGTGCGAACACGGGGCGGGCAGGAGCGGCCTCGGTTTTTACGCGATACGGAGAGAACGCGCGTTTCGTTGCTTCGGCATTTTTTCCCGAACCTTTTTCGCCTCTCGAATCGGTCGCATCGCCCGAGCCGGCCGCAGACTGCGCGGCTTCTGCCTCCAGGTCGAACGGCGCACGCCCGCAGGCGAGCCGGTATACCACGCTCGCCGTCGCATACACATCGATTTTGGGCGATTTGCGCAGCGCATCGATTCCCGCGATATCCTCCGTAAGCATCTCGGGCGGTGCAAAATCGGCCGTCGCCTTGCGAGTAAGAGAACTGGCCCTCGTAAACGACGAGCCCCGCATCTCCTCCGGCGTCGACGACCCGAAATCGATAAGGCACACGTCGAAAAAGCCTTCCTCAACCTGTTCGGCAAGAGAAAGACGTGACGTGCGAACCATCACATTGGCGAGCGAGATGTCGCGATGGACAAAGCCACCTTCAAGGAAATCAAGGTGTGCGAGCAAATCAAACACGTCGCGGCCGATTTGAGCAGCCACAAGCGTAGGCATGCGGCCAGCCCCGTCAACCGCAAGGGCGTCGCATACATGCACGAGCGTTTCGCCGCACACCCATTCCATGACGATGGCAGGCATGCCCGCGACCTCGCCCATCCCATACAAATGAGGAAATCCCTTGAGGCCCGAAACTGCCTTGTGGCACTCGAATTCCTGACGAAACGCGGTTTTCAAACCTGCTTCATACCGTTCGTATTCAGCCTCGCTCGCACGCTCATCGCGCTCGGGTATAACGAGCGTTTTTAGCGCGAACTGCTCGCCAAACACATTGGTCGCGCACACAACCGACCCAATGCCGCCGCGACGGCGTGTAGATTCGTCAACGAAGAGCGTGCCGAAACGGCGCTTGTACGAATCGAGCGCTTCGCCCTGCATGCCGGCAGCTGGCTCGAAGTGCGCAACGCTCACTACCCGAGCGCCGCTGAAAGGGTCACCGCCCCCATCGATCGCAGAATGCCCCAATGGCCGCGAGTCGCGCGGCCCCGAAAGCCAACCACTCATGCCAAGCTCCTCGCCCTATCTTCATGCGCGCGGTAACTCGCATAGGTCGCCGAGGTATCCACAGCGCTCGCCGAGCCCGACTGCTTTGCGATTCCCCACTGATTCACGAGCGCGGCCGACATGGTGCCCAAATCGTTCACCATGCACTGAATCTCGCTCCAAAAATTGCGATAGCAAGAACGCTCGGCCACGAGAATCTTTCTGTTGAGCTCTGCCTTCATGGAGTCAATTGAGTTGTCGTAAATAAGCATGTCGGAATACCATTGCGCGGCATCCCCGAAATCGCCCAAGTCGGCATCGTATTGCAAATGCCCCGAAGACTCGCGCAGGCTACCAGAAAGCTGCACGCATTGATTGAACCGATCAACGAGAAACGCGTGAAACTCATTTTCTTCGGCGGCCGTAAGACCCGACGCCGTCGCGCCGCCGCCCGATCCGCTAGCAGCGCCGCCCGAATCTTCTGAGCCAGCAGGGCTTCCGCCCGACGGGTCCGATTGGTCAGAACCGCCCGACGCCCCACCCGAAGAGAGATTGTCCGATGAAGGGTTTTGTGTTTTGACGGATTCAGTCTTCGAGACGGTCGCCTCGGTCGATTGAATCGCGGAAGCGAAAAAACTCGAGAACGTAAGCGCAGAAGAGGCCGAAACGTCGGAAGAGGACCCATTCCCGTCAACGGAAGAAACCTCGCTCGAGCCACCACCGGCGAGCGCGCGAATAATGCCCTCAGGCGATGCGGCGTTGCTCTTCTCGGCATGAAAAGACGCATACGAGCTCGGCATGGAAAAGCCAGGGAAGAGCGCCGCATACAACAGCGAACTTGAAAGCAAAAGCGCAAAAGAAAATGTCACGAGCGACGCAGCGGCCGGCGCAAGCTTCACCCGCTTGCGGGGGTTCGATACCTCAATCTCACCGCCCAGTCTCTTCAAAACCCACCAACCTTTCCCTTCGCGACGCATTTGCTTCACCAATAACCGCTTATAGTACCGCAAAGCCCCGCAGTCTTCGGGCGCACGCTCGTTAACGGCCCCCTCAATCCGCCGGCGACCGACCGCCGAAGTGCACGAACGCGACCGCGCACGAGCCCGCCAAGCCATCCGCCAAGCTCCCGACGAAAACGCAAGCGCACCCGCGCAAAACGGCCCGCATGCGCCAAAAAACACGCTACGCGCCACAAGCGCGTAATTCCCCCGCACGCGCACCCCGTCCCGCGAGGTTGTTTGGTTCTCTGCAATATGAACAAGTCTCGCCCAACTTCTGCGCACAATCGTTTAGAATCGCAGATGCGCCAAGGCGCAATTATTCATCTAAAACTTAGGAAGATCGTCATGAGCATAGAGTCGCTGTACCACTTTTTCTTCGAGTCATTCGCTGGCGTGGGCATTCTGGTGCTTGCGGGCCTCGTGATTTCGGTTTTGGTGTGCGTGATTATGGAGTGGCGCACCCGCCAAGCGTTCAAAGATCGCGGCGAGGTCGAAGACGATGATGACGATTTCACCTTCTTCGATGACGATGACGACGAGGACGAGTAGTCGCCGAACCAACCGGGCACCTCAGGCCCCAACCGTCGAAAGAAATGCCGGCCTCGTGTCGGCATTTTTATTTTGAAGATAACGCCCGCGAAAACGAGCGCCCCAAAAAGCAGCCCCCCATAGCGCCGAAACCAAAAATCTCGCTTTTTTCGAAAAAGGTGCTTGCATCCATGAATCGCTTCGGATATAGTACTAACTCGCTTCGCAAGAAGCCATGCGGGTGTGGCGGAATTGGCAGACGCGTACGGTTCAGGTCCGTATGGGGGCAACCCCATGAAGGTTCAAGTCCTTTCACCCGCACCACTTAAAACTTGAGGCCAGGAGTTCGCTCCTGGTCTTTTTTATTTCATCGAATATGCGGCACAGTCTTTGGACCCAACGTCGCTTCAAACAAAGCGACCTTTAGCGCGAGCGCGCTTCGAACAAGGTTCCACAGAAAAACGAGCGCCATCTGCGCCAATACCGAAAATGGCACAGACCTTATTCCACAAGACCAAGCCGCCTTCATCTCGCAAACTCCGCCCCGCAGGCGCAAACCAAGAGAATCATCCTTCGGCCCGAAATCGGTCTTTCAGCTCAAAAACGCACGAAGGCCCCGCGCTCATCACGAACGCGGGGCCTTCAAAGGCAACCAAAATCTGAATTAGTCTTCGCTGATCTCGGTGATGCAGCCCATGGGGCATTCCTCGACGCAGTCGCCGCAGGCGATGCATGCATCTTCGTTCTCAACGACGACAACGCCGCCGGCAATCTCCAAAACGTCCTGCGGGCAGGCGTCAACGCAAATGCCGCAGCCAATGCACTCTTCGGTTTCAAGCACAGGATGAGCCATTGTGTGCTCCTCTCACTTGTGTACTCAGCTTCAACGCTGAAAATCAACACTGACAAAAACTCAAACCGGCACCCCGCCGGCTCAAATCACTGACCGCAAAATACCATGACTTGCAGCGTTTGCAAGAAGAAATTCGGAAATGGCGTTGAACGGTTCCAACCTTTTTGCAACGCGTTAGCAAAACCCCACGTCACGCATTCAGAAGATAGCCTTGTGCAACAAATTGCATTTTAGAATTGCTCGTTTTTTTCCATAGGAAACCCTATGAATTATTTGCGGTAATCAGGTTTCTGTGGGATACTAACCACCGTGCAATCAGCAACCGCACACAATTTCATAAGTTTCGCTTACACACACCTTAAACACCGCACGAGCGAAAGGACCCATGGCGCATGGCCACTAAGCTGTCTAGAACTTCATCTCCCGTCGAAGCAACGCTTTCCTTCATGTCTGACAAATGGAAAGTCCTCATTCTTCGCGACCTTCTTACCGGCACGAAACGCTTTGGCGAGCTGAAGAAATCTATCGGCAGCATCTCCCAAAAAGTGCTCACCTCAAATTTGCGCGCCATGGAAGAAGACGGCCTGCTCAAGCGTGAAGTGTTCGCCGAAGTGCCGCCGCGCGTCGAATATACGCTCACCGATCGCGGCCGCAGCCTCGAGCCTGTCATCGACGCCATGCGCGTCTGGGGCGAGGCGCACATGGCCGAACTCATTATTGAAGAAGAAGCCACCTACAAGCAGAACTAAGTTACGCACGTTTCAGCGTTTTGATGAGCGCCCAGTCGCGCTGTTTCAACTCGTCGTCAGATAAATCGCCCTGAAACGATTCGAACGCCACAAACGGGCGCCCCAGCAAGCGCGTCGCAGCGTTGAGCGGCAGCTTTGCGTGGTAGCCATCGGAAAGCATAGCCGCGGCAATCCCATCGGCCACGATAATCGCCGCCGGGTCAAGCGCCTCCACCACAAACGTCGCATGCGCGGGTTCGCCGACAAGCGACACGTCCACTATCACGGGGTCTGGCATGCCAATACCCGCGCATGCCGCACGAAGCGCGGAAAACACCTGGTCAGGCAATTCGCCAAAACCAACGATGCACGCATCGGCATCCACGTCGCCCGCAATAGCCGCATCGTATTCCGCGAGCTGCTCGAACTTCGCATCGAGATACATGTTACTTTTCGCTGGTTTTTTCACACCTATCCCCTTTTCTTGCTTTCAATGCACCACGCGCAGGACCATAATAGCCCCAAACCCGAGAGGCCAAACAGCAAAACCCTCTTCAGGGAAACTTCGACGGAGCAGCCCGCCCGAAAGGCAACGCGCCCAGTCGCCGCACTTCCAATCGCGAACGACAGCGCAACGCCCGAAGGCGCACGCCCGCCGAAAACCGTACGGATGAGCGCCCATCGCGCCCATCACCATTTTTTTTGCGCCTGCCCCAACGACCACCGGCCAGCGAGGCCAAAGCGTTGCCTGCGAGGCGCAGCGAGAGGAGCCACCATGTGCACCAACGGCATTAACACCGGCCAGTTCGAGCAAATGATCGAGCAGATCGACGACCACATCAAGCTGGAGCGCCGCTGGGCTCACAACCTGGCCCACCAGGCAGAAGACGCGGGCTTCGAAACCGCTGGAGAGAAGCTCCACGCGGCCATGAGCGCCCTCGACGACATTCGCGCGCTACTCGACGACGCCAAAGAAGCTCTGGAAGACGACGCCGAAAAAGCCAGCGGCGTAACCGTCAAACTGGTGTAAATCATGGCTCAAGACCTTATGAGGTTCTCGGTTGCAATGCCCGAGAGCCTCTTGGTTCGCTTCGATGCCCTGGTCGCGCGACGCGGCCTGGCGAAAAACCGCAGCGAGGTCATTCGCGACCTGGTGCGCGACGCGCTCATCGACGAAGAATGCTCCATGCCCGGCGAAGAGGTCATGGGCACGCTCACCATCGTGTTCAACCATCACACGGGAGACGTACGCGACAAACTCGACGGCATCCAGCACGAGTTCTTCGAGCAAATTGTTTCGAGCATGCATGTGCATCTCGATGCCGAAACCTGCATGGAAGTCATTATCCTGCGCGGCGAAAGCGGCCTGATTCAAACCATCTCAAATATTATCCTGGGCACAAAGGGCGTGACGCACGGGCATCTCACCATGACCTCGACGGGACATGGCATCTACGACAATCAGCCCACGCCGGGCACCGACGCCGTGAATGCTGCGCGCGCTTACGCGCACGACCATCCGCATACCCACGGCCATAGCCACACGCACTAGCCCCAAGGAGCATCCATGAGAGAAGCCCTCGACATAGAAGTTCACGGCGTCGTTCAAGGCGTAGGCTTTCGCCCGTTCGTCTTCAACGCCGCGCTGCGCCACAACATCTGCGGTTGGGTGCTCAACGCCACCGCGGGCGTCTTCGTGCACGCGGAAGGCGAGCCCGAAGACATCGACGCATTGGTTATGGAAATCAATAGCAATGCGCCGGCCGCCTCGCGCGTGGACGAAATCAATATGAAAGAAGCCCCGCTCGAGGGGTTCTCCAATTTCGAGATTCGCTATTCAGACGAAGCCGAAGCCGACGCGACCACCCTGGTATCGCCCGACTTGGCAACATGCGACGAATGCGTGGCCGAGCTGTTCGACCCGCACAACCGCCGCTTCCATTACCCATTCATCAATTGCACGAATTGCGGACCGCGCTTCACTATTATCGACAGCCTCCCTTATGATCGCGCGAAAACTTCCATGGCGGGCTTTCCCATGTGCGAAGCGTGCGACGCCGAATATCGCAACCCGGCCGACAGACGTTTCCACGCACAGCCCGACGCATGCTTCGAATGCGGCCCTCATATCTCCTGGTGGGAAAAGGGCTTTACGGAAACCCCCGCGACGAACGAAGCCTTTAACGGCGCCGATATTGACGAAGACGGAACGTTGTGGGGCAGCACCCTTCAGACCAGCGATGCGATTTTCGCGCGCGCGGCCGAACTTTTGCATGAAGGGGCCATTGTTGCCGTGAAGGGCCTTGGCGGCTTCCATTTAGCATGCGATGCGCGCAACCCCGAAGCCCTCGCCGAGCTGCGCCGCCGCAAGCGCCGCGAAGGCAAAGCATTCGCGGTTATGTATCGCACACTCGACGACGTGCGTGAAACCTGTCAGGTCAACGATGCCGAACGCCGCTTGCTCACAGGCACGCAGCGACCCATCGTGCTCTTGAAGAAGCGCGACGACGCGAAATTCGCGGCGGGCCTCGCCGACCATCTTCCCGAACTGGGGGTTATGCTGCCGTATACGCCGGTGCAGCACCTGCTGCTTGCCGCGTTCGGCGGACCGCTCGTCATGACGTCGGGCAATCTGCACGATGAGCCCATTTGCATGACCGATGACGAGGCGCGCTCCCAGCTCGCAAGCATCGCTGACGCGTTTCTGGGCAACAATCGCCCCATTCGTTGCCGCTTCGACGATTCGGTCGTGCGCGTGATTTCGGCGGGGAGCGCCGGAGACGCCGTGCAAATGGTGCGCCGCGCGCGCGGGTTCGCACCCATGCCAATTTCTCTTGCGAAGAAGGGCGACCAAACCAGCAGACGAACAAAACGCGTGCTGTTCGCCGCAGGCCCCGAGCAAAAGAATACGTTCTGCCTGCTGCGCGGCGACGAGGCGTTCGTGAGCCAGCATATTGGCGATATGGAAAATGCCGAGACGTTCGACGCGTGGCTTTCGGCAAAAAAGCATTTCGAAAGCCTGTTCCAAGCCGCGCCCGAAAGCCTTGTGGCCGACATGCATCCCGAATGCCTCTCGTCGAAATGGGCCGAAGAGGCCCATCGCCGCGCAGCCGACGCAGGCGAAGATCTGTCCCTTGAGAAAATCCAGCACCATCACGCGCACATCGTAAGTGCCATGGCCGAATGCGGCCTCGACGAGGCGACCATTGGCGTTGCCTTCGATGGCACGGGCTACGGTTACGACGGGCGCATTTGGGGCGGCGAGGTTCTGCTCGCGAATCGAACCGATTTCGAGAGGTTCGCGAACTTCGCCTACCTCCCCATGCCAGGCGGCGCGGCGGCGGTGAAAAACCCACTGCGTATGGCCTATGGGGCGCTGCACGAATTCGACTTGCTCGATCACCCCGCAGCCATCCCCGCGATTGAGGCGCTCGGCGATGCCGCCCACGTGTGCGACCACATGATTGAACGCGACCTGAATTGCCCGCGCACTTCAAGCGTCGGCCGACTGTTCGACGCCGCGAGCGCGCTTTTAGGCGTATGCGAGCACCCCGCCTACGAGGGCGAAGCCGCTGTGCTGCTGGAAGCGGCCATAAGCGACGCCTCGTTGGGCCGAAAGCGAATTGTCGACCCCGAAGCCGCAGGCGACGCCTACCATATGGGCGTCTCCAAGAATTGCGCCAACCCCGACAGCACCGCGCACGACACGAGCGTCATTCTGCTCGACGCCCAGCCCGTATTCGCGAGCATGCTCGACGACATGGCGGCAGGCGTGGCGACGTCGGCCATCGCCCGCAAGTTCCACGACGCCATGGTCGAGACCATTATGCAGGCATGCCTGGTGGCAAACGCGGCCTACGGCATTTCCACCGTGGCGCTTTCGGGCGGTGTATTCATGAACCGCTACCTGCTCGAGCACACGCTCGCCGCGCTCGAAGCCGCCGGCTTCACCGTTGCGCTCAATAAAGAGTTGCCGTGCAACGACGGCGGCGTTTCATTCGGACAAGCCGTCATCGCCGCAGCGCGCCACGCTGGGGCAGATGCGCAGAAATAGAGGGAGGAACCCAGTATGTGCCTTGCGATTCCCGCAAAAATCACCGAGCTCGACGAGGGCAACATGGCCACCGTCGACATTTTGGGCGTCACGCGCTCCATTTCCATCGACCTTACTCCGCAGGCAACCGTAGGCGACTACGTGTTGGTGCATGCGGGATTCGCGATTGAGGTGGTAAGCGAACAGGCCGCGAACGAAACGCTCGACCTTATTCGCCAATTCCCCGAATTCGCCGAAGACGTGCAACCCGCGCCCGCGGTGTAGGTGACAGCCATGGTTGACCAAAACAGTTTCAAAGACCCCGTGCTTGCACGCGGGCTCATCGAAAGCATCCAAGCCCTCGCGCCCGAGCATGCGACCCTTATGGAAGTATGCGGAACGCACACCGTCGCCATTGCCCGAAACGGCATTCGTTCGCTCATGCCCGAAGGCTGCCGCCTTGCAAGCGGTCCGGGCTGCCCCGTATGCGTGACGAGCAACCACGACATCGATACGGTTATTGCACTCTCTCGCGTTCCGAACGTGATTATCACCACCTTCGGAGACATGACGCGCGTACCTGGCTCCACGAGTTCGCTCCTTAAGGAACAGGCCGCGGGACGCGACATTCGCATTGTGTATTCGCCCCTCGACGCACTGACGGTCGCCAAGGAAAACCCCACGCGTCCCGTCATTTTCGTAGGCGTCGGCTTTGAAACCACCACGCCGCTCGTTGCCATGGCGATCAAACGCGCCAAGGCGATGGGACTCGCCAATTTCAGCGTGTATGCTGCGCACAAGAACATGCCCGGTGCGCTCGACGTGCTCATGGGCGACCCCGAGCTGAAGGTTAACGCCCTCATTTTGCCGGGGCACGTAAGCACCATCATCGGAATGAAGCCTTACCAGTTTTTGGCCGAGAAATACCACATCCCTGGCGTTATCACCGGGTTCGAGCCGCTTGACGTACTCGAGGGCATAGCCATGATCATGCGCCAGTTGCACGAAGGGCGCGCCGAAATCGAGAACGCATACGCGCGCGGCGTCATGCCCGAAGGCAACCCCGTGGCGCTTGCCGCGATTAACGAGGTGTTCGATACCTGCACCGCAACATGGCGCGGCCTTGGCCCCATTGAGGGAAGCGGCTACCGAATTCGCGACGAGTTCGCTGATTTCGATGCGATGCGCGTGCATGAGGTCGAGGTAGAGCCCACAATTGAGCCGAAGGGTTGCCGCTGCGGCGATGTCCTGCGCGGCATTATGGCGCCAAGCGAGTGCCCGCTGTTCCGCAAGGTTTGCACACCGGAAAACCCCGTGGGACCCTGCATGGTGAGCTCCGAGGGCTCCTGCGCCGCATATTTCAGGTATTACTAGGGTTGTTGTCCGCGCCGGGCGGAGGGGGCCGATTTGGCATGCCCGCTCGGCTACCGGCCGCTTCGCGGCCTATGCGCCTCGCTCCGGTTTCCCGTTTTAGGAGAAATTGAGAAGCCGAGCATGCCAAATCGGCCCCCTCCGCCCGGCGCTCCCGAAACCGTCCAGCGAACGAGGGAAACGCGGCGCTTTCCTCGTTCGCTGGACGATGGGAATACTTGTTTCGTTTGCTTCGCCTTTTGGCGAGGCAAACGAAACATCGGGCATTTCTGCCGTTTGAAGATTCATTCCAATGCGTCAAGCTATAAAGCTGACGAATTTGAGCGAATCCCGCTATTACTGGATGGGTCCACACTCATCACCCGACGAAGGGAGTTTTCATAATGGCTGACGAAACCGTTCTTTTGGGTCATGGCTCCGGCGGAACCATGATGAAGCGCATCATCGACGACGTGTTCGCCGCGACCTATGGCTCTGAAGAACTTGCCCAGGGCAACGACGCGGCGCTCCTGCCCGCCCCCGCCCCCGGCGAGCGCCTGGCGTTTTCCACCGACACGTTCGTGGTCACGCCGCATTTCTTTCCCGGCGGCAACATCGGCCGCCTGGCCGTTTGCGGCACAGTGAACGACGTTGCCACAAGCGGCGCCAAGGTGAAATACCTCTCGGTCGCCATGGTTCTCGAAGAGGGCTTCCCCATGGATGACCTGCGCCGCATTTGCGAAACGATTCGCGAAGTCGCTGCCGAGGCTGGCGTGCATGTAGTAACGGGCGACACGAAGGTCGTGAATCGCGGACACGGCGACGGCATTTACATCAACACGGCAGGCGTGGGCCTGGTGCCGGCCGGCGTCGAGCTTTCCGGCGCGAACTGCAAGCCGGGAGACGCCATTCTGCTTTCCGGCACGCTGGGGGATCACGGCATTTGCATCATGAGCCAACGCGAGAACCTCTCGTTCAACGCCCCCATCGAAAGCGACGCCGCCCCTCTGAACGGCCTTATTGCCGACGTGCTCGCCGCCGCCCCCGATACGCGCTGCTTCCGCGACCCCACTCGCGGCGGCCTGGCCTCGACGCTCAACGAGCTGGGCGCGCAAAGCGGCGTTGATATGGTGGTCTCGGAAGACGACGTTCCCGTGAAAAATGTGGTACGTGGCGCGTGCGACATGCTCGGCTACGACGTGTTCCAGGTTGCCAACGAAGGCAAAATGGTTTGCATCGTGCCCGCCGAGCAGACCGAAGCGGCGCTTGCCGCCATGAAGGCCAACAAATACGGCGCCGATGCCGCCATTATCGGCCGCGTCGAAGAAGCCGACGAGACCCGCGGTCCAAAGGTTTTCCTGGAAACGGGCTTCGGCTCGCGCCGCATTCTCGATATGCTCGTGGGTGAACAGCTTCCGCGCATTTGTTAATTACCCGCAATGGGGGCAGGGAACATCCTCCTGCCCCCATTTTTTGCGGCCGCATCCGCCCCTCCATCACGTCGCCTCCACATTGAACAGGTGATAATTTCCAGTTGAGGCCTGATTTCGGTACAATACCCCAACAACGAAGATATGACTCAGGCGCGCGTTTTCTGTGCGCCTGCTTCGTGAAGGGGAGATTTCGGCAACACCCGTACCAGATTGCTCCCCGCATTCGCATAATAATTGCGAGAAAGAGGAACCATGCTCATCAACGACACCGAGAAGCTCTACCCCTCGGCTAAGATTCTGGTTCGCGACAAAGTCGCCAGCCGCCTTCACGCCAAGGATGAAAGTCTCTACGATTTCGACGAAGCTGCCGCCGAATGCGCAAAGAACTACACCGGCTGGGCAACGCTTGCGAGCCAGCCGCCCTATCCTTATAAAAAAATCCAGGCTTTCGCAGAAGGCATCATCGCCGAAGGCTTCAAGACCGTTTTGCTTATTGGTCAGGGCGGCTCCACTCAGGCTCCCATGACCATCACCAAATACAACAAAGTCGACCGCAACGCGCTCGACTTCAAGGTGCTCGACTCCGTATCGCCCGTTCGCGTGCGCTCGATCCTAGCCGGCCTCGATCTGGAACGCACGCTCGTGCTCGTTTCCAGCAAATCGGGCGGCACCATCGAGATGCGCAGCGTACTCGACGCCGTGCTTGATCACTTTGAGATGTACCTGAAAACCGAGAAAATCCCGTCCCATCTGGTCGCTATCACCGACCCCGGCAGCGACTTGGAGAAGCGCGCCCACGACGAAGGCTGGCGCGCATGCTTCCTTGGCGAGCCTACCGTTGGCGGCCGCTTCAGCGCGCTTTCGGTATTCGGCTTGGTGCCCGCCGCACTCGTCGGCATCGACCTGGGCGGTTTTTTGGGCCACGCCAAAGATGCCGAGCGCGTGTGCAGCGAAAACTCTATCGACAACCCCGCCATCACGCTGGCAAGCTTCCTGTACGACAACTACTTGAACGGCCGCGACAAATTCAGCTTCCTCACGCCGAAGCGCGGGCGCGTGCTCGGCCTTTGGATCGAGCAGCTCGTCGCCGAAAGCCTCGGCAAGCAGGGCGTGGGGATCCTGCCGAACATCGAGCTCGACACGCTGCTTCTTGTCGAAGACCCGAAAGACCGCAGCGTCATCACCTACCAAACCAAAACCGACCTGTGGGACGAGCGCAAGAATTTCGACATGAGCCTCGCCTACCTCGATTCGGCTATTCCGCGCCTTTCCTTCCGCATCGACAGCGTGCTCGATTTGGCCGAGCACTTCGTGATGTGGGAATACGCAACGGCCATGTGCGGCTATCTTATGAAGCGCTGCCCGTTTGACCAGCCCGACGTTGCCTCCACCAAGGCCGCCGCGCTGAAGTTCCTCGCAGAAGGCTGCCCGAAACCCGATTTCACCGAGAATTTCATCGGCAACGTGAACATGGGCGAGGCCGAGGTCACCATCGCACCGTGCATCAAATCGGATACGCTTATGGGCGCTTTGCGCAATCTATTCGCGTCGATTAAGCCGGGCGACTACTTCGCGCTCAACGCGTTCTTGCCTTTCGACGGCGAAGGACGCCGCGAAGCGCTTGAGGTTATTCGCCACGGTGTCGCCGACAAGCTCGGCGTCGTAAGCTGCCTCGAGATTGGCCCTCGCTACCTGCATTCCACGGGCCAGCTGCAAAAAGGCGGCACCAACAACGGCGTATTCCTCATGGTTTCCGCCGACGAATTGAAAGACATCCCGCTGCGCCACGTTGAGCCCGAAAGCCTGGGAATGCTCGCACGCACGCAGGCCGCCGCCGACCTCTCGATTCTTATTGAGCGCGGCCGCCGCTGCATGCACCTGCACCTACCCGACAATTCCGGCGTGACAATTCGTGCCTTGGGCGATGCCGTCATGAAGGTTCTCGACGAAATCGAGCGAGAGCGCGCGGCCGAATAGGCGCACCCCACGAAACGAAACGAGCCCGCAGCTCAATTGAACTGCGGGCTCTTCTTTTTGGGAGGATTATGAGCCAGGCCCCTCTTACGCCTCGGGGAAGAACACTTCGCGCATCTCGGCGTCTGCGGCCGCGTCGGCGGCATTTGCGCGACGATTGCCGACCCATGAGCCAATCACCATGCACAGAAGCGACACGGTGATGCCAATCACGATTTGGTGCAGGCCGAACAGCTTGAAGCCAAGCGACATGCACAGGCAATAGACAGCCGTGCCGCCCACCATCGACGCAATCGCGCCCACCTTGTTCGCTCGCTTGAAGAAGAGCGCACCCACAAGAACCCAGCAAAATGCCGTTTCAAGACCGCCGAACGCGAACATGTTGATCTTCCAAATAACGCTCGGCGGAACCACGGCAAGCACGAATACGATAACGCCCACGCCCAGGGTAATAATCTGGCTCGAGCGCGCCATGACGGCATCGCTTACCTGCTGGCCCCTATCGTCTGCATAATGCAGCCACAAGTCTTTGATAATGGCCGAGGACGAGGCGATGAGCAGCGAAGACACGGTAGAAATCGATGCGGCAACAGGGCCGACAATCGCAACGCCGGCAAGCCATGGCGGCAGGGTTTCCACAATGGTGCGCGGAATAATATTGTCAACGCTTCCACCATACGAGGCCAAGTCCCCCGTAAGCACGCCCGCGGAAAGCACGCCAAGCGTGGTAACGCCAATCATCATGGCGCCGATAATAATGGTGCCGCCAATCATCGCGCCGCGCAGGCTCTTCGTATCTTTGTAGCCCATGCAGCGCACCACCGATTGGGGCAGCGCGAACGTGAAAATGCCGACGAGCAGCCACTGCGTGAAGTACAACGACACGGGCATGGTGCCGCCCGAAAGGGGCTCGAGCATCTGCGGATGGTTCGTGCGAATGGTGCCCATGATGTTTTCCCAGCCGCCGCCCGCAATAAGAATGCCGGCCGCAAGCACCACGATGCCCACGAGCATAGCGATGCCGCACAACGCGTCGGTTACGGCTACGCCGCGGAAACCGCCCACGGTCGTGAAAATAATCACAGCAACGCCGAAAATGGCCAAGCCAACAAAATACGAATACCCCGTCACGGCTTCAAACAGCTTCGCGCCGCCCACGAACTGGGCAACCATAGTTGCCGCAAAGAACAGTACGATAATCAGAGCCGCAGCATTCGCCAACGCATTGCTGCGGAAGCGGGCACGAATCACATCGATCACCGTGACCGCCCCAAGCTTACGCGAAACAAGCGCCATCTTCTTGCCCATAATGCCGTAGAGCAAAAACAGCGTCGTTACCTGCACGGCCGCCATGTACACCCAACCAAAGCCGGTTTGCCACGCCTGGCCGGGGCCGCCCACAAACGAGCTCACCGAGCCATAGGTGGCAATGGTAGTCATGGCCAGTACAAAACCGCCAAGCGTGCGGTTGCCGATGAAGTATTCCTTCACGAATCCGCCTTCGCCCGCAGCACGCGAGCGGCGACGCGCCGCAATCGCGAGCCCGAGAGCAAGTACGAGGAAAATGAGCACGGGAAGCAGGCCCGCAATACTAGTTGTTTGCATCGCGCTCCTCCTCATTCAAATCGAAATCGGCGAATACCCGGCGGCCCAGTACCACAGCCGCCACGATGGCGGCGATCCATGTGCCAAGCGTTCCGCCGAACACCCAAATAGGCGTTCCGAATACTTCCACATCGAACGCGGAAAGGCCGAAGCCTGCCGCTATCCACACCACCACAACAATCACGAGCGCGACCACGGTCGCCTTCGCCTCGCGATTGGCTTGCGCCATTTTCTCGCGATAGGTCCACTGCTTCTTTTCCGGCAGCACAAATAACTCCTCTCCTTCGGGCGCACACGCGCCGCGAACGATAACGCGCATATTGTACGCGCCGCCGACCTGCATAAACGATTTTTCCTTATCCATCGGCATTATGCGGGGGTAAGCGGGGTATTCCAAACGAGCGGCAAGGCTATACTTACACTCAGGAGGTGTGCTATGCACTTGAAGAAAACGAAGCGCGGCGAGCGCGTATACCTTTCGGTTGTGCAGAACTACCGAGAAGGCGGGAAAACGAAGACAAAGACCATCGAGTCGATCGGCTACGTCGACCAATTCACAAGCCAATACGCCGACCCTATCGCCCACTTCCAAGCCTACGTCGCCGAGCTCAACGAACGGGCGAAAAGCGAAAACCCGCCCATCGCTTTCACATTTCCGCGCGACGCGACCATCGATGACACCCATATTGCCCAAGCTCGCTGGGGAAGCGCCATCGCGCTCGCATACCTCGATGCGCTAGGCGTTCGGCGCTTCTTCGAAAATCGCGCGGGACATGTCGGCTTTCCCGCGCATGCGGGCCGCATTTTTGAGATGCTCGCATCCGAACGCATGATTCACGTGGCCCCCAAGCGCGAGACGTGGCAACGCCGCGCCTCATTCCCGCGCACATGCGATTTCACCTTGGCCGATACGTACGCCGCCTTCCAGTGTTTCGCACGCAACGAGCGAGCGTTGGTGGCGCATCTCTCGAAAACCTACCAGGCAATTCGTGAGCCCTACCAGGTCAATTCGGTACTGCTGGTTCTTGCTTCGTTCACCCTGGCCGACACAGGCGATGTGAACGCGACAAACGCTCGACCGGCGGGCGGAATTGATCGCGACGAAGGGCTGTCGATGGGCATTGGCATGCTGCTCGACCGCACGGGCATTCCCATGACCTACCATGTTACAAGTGCCACGCCGAGCGCCGATGAGGTATCGGGGCTCGTCGCGAGCGCGAAAGGCAATTTCGGCGCAAAACGCGTCATCGTGGTTGCGGGCCGCACTCCCCACGCGCGAGAAATCGCCGAGACGCTCGCCGAAAGCGGCGACGGGTTCGTCTTTTTCCGGCCACTCGAAACCGCCGCTTTCGACCTTCAGGCATGGGTCGCCGATGCCTCCGATTACATCACCACGCAATCGGGCAGCTACAAGGTCAAATCGCGCACCGACGAGACGGCGGGCATTCGCGTCAAAGACACGGTGCTCTGGGGCCGCGACTACGCGAAAATCGCCCGCAAACAAGGCCGCGCCGAAGATGAGGCGCGAGATTTGGCCCTCGATGGCTATATTTGCATATCGTCAAGCGAAACGAAGCTCACCGCCGGCACGCTGTTCCATATCTATCGCGAGCTGTGGCGCCTCACCGAGCCATTCCAGCTGCTTGAATCCGATTTCTCGCCTTCGCCCTATCCCGTGGCCCACGCCATACACATGCGCGCGCATTTTCTGATGTGCTACGCCGCATTCTTCGCCTTGCGCCTGCTTCGCAGCGATATGGGATGGAGCAGAAACGCCGCCCAAGTTGCCGATGCGCTTTTGCGCATGGAAGGCAGCCACCTGGCCGAAAATTGGTTTTTGTTCAGCTACCGAAGTCCCATAACCGACGAAATAGAGCGGGCCGCGGGCGTTGATGTGGCGCGCAGGCTGCGAACGGCCGCCGACATTAAGCGCGACATTGCAAAAGCCCGTAAGCATATCGAGCGACAAGAAGGATAGCGCATATGAAAAAAGGCTCGCCAAGGCGAGCCTTTCGAAGTTCATTTTTGCTGCACTCTACAGCCCCAACGCCTTTTTCAGCGAGGAAACGCGGCGGCGAGAAACAGGGATTTTCTCGTCGGTTGCATTCAGCGACAAAAGCAGCGTACCGCCGGGAACGGGCTCGACCTCTTCGACATGCGAAAGGTTCACCAAGTAGCCGCGATGCACACGGAAGAAACCGTGGCCATCGAGGCGCTTTTCGAGCTGAGCGAGCGACACGGTGGAGAAGTAGCGGTCGTTGTCGGTTTGCAGGTACGCGTAATCGTCGCGCGCCATGACGAAACGAATGCTGTCGATGGGGATGAGAATCTTCTTGCCGCCCTTTTCGACAGGAATGCGCTCCGACTGGCTGGCCTTCACATGCAGCGTAATGTACTCGCTCGCGCGATTCACGGCCTGCTGCAGGCGATCGGTTTCGACCGGCTTCACCAAATAATCGACGGCATTCACTTTGAAGCCTTCGAGTGCATGCTCGCTATAGGCGGTAACGAAAATGACCGCCGGAGGATTCTTCAAACGCTGCAGGGCCTCGGCGAACTGAATGCCATTGACCTCAGGCATGCTCACATCGAGGAACAGCACATCCACGGGGTAGCTCTGCATTTTCTCAATAGCCTCGCGCACGCTTGCGGCTTCGGCGAGCACTTCGACCCCACCGACTTCGCCCAGCAAGTAACGCAGCTCGGAACGAGCAGGAGCTTCGTCGTCAACGATAATCGCGTTCAGCACAGCATCCCCCAATAACTGGAAAGTTCGTATAAGGAAGGCGGACTCAAGCGCCCCATGCCAACGGCGTAAAACCGTCGGCGAGCGATGCCCGTATACGAATAGTAGCCCAAATTCGCGATGTTTAAAAGCATGGAAACCCTAGAATGGCACACCTTTAGCCCCACTTCACGCAAGCTATAGATATCGCCAATGAATAATGCCGTTCATCAGGAAATTCATACCTTTCGCCAGCTCAGGAAAACCAGTCGCCGACAAAACGCCATAACGCTAGTCTTCCACCAAGCCGTCTTTCATGAACATGGTCACACGGGTGCCATTGCCTGGCGTCGAATCAACCTCCATGCGCGACTCAGTACCGAAATAACCGCGCAAGCGCTCGTTGATGTTCTTCATTGCGATGCCCAAGCCCTTCGAGGCTTCGGGACGCAAAAGCTTGCGGCGCTGCTCGGCATCCATGCCCACGCCGTTGTCGGAGACGGTGATATACAAGTCATCGCCTTCGCTGTACGCCAAAATATGAATCTCAAGCTTTCCTTCTTGCGGCATGGCGTGGCGCACGGCGTTTTCCACAAGCGGCTGCACCATGAACGCGGGCACCATCACGCTTTCAAGGCCCGGCTCGATATCGATGTCCATGGCAAGGCGGTCTTCGCCGAATCGCGCCACTTCGAACGTAAAGTAGCGCATCGTCTGCTCGACCTCCCGCGACAGCTCAAGCAAATCGTCGGAGTTCTCAAGCGTACGACGGTAAAACACAGCGAACTCGCGCAGCAGCATGCGTGCGCGATCGGGGTCGGTGCGCACGAGCGACGCAATGGTGTTGATGGTATTGAACAGGAAGTGCGGGTTGATTTGACTCTGGAGCGCCTTGAGCTCCATGGTGGTCGCAAGCTTGGTTTGTTGTTCCAGCTCAACGGCGGCAATCTGCGTCGAAAGCAGCTGCCCCAAGCCCTCCGCGAGCGCCACCTGCGTTTCGGTGATGTCGCGCGAACGGCGATAGTAAAACTTCAGCGTGCCAATAATGGCGTCGCCTCGCGTAAGCGGCACGATAATGCCGGCTCGCAGGCCTTTGATGCTATCGGGGAATCCAATCTCTTGCGGTGTGCCCAGCACACGCAGCTTGCCGTCTTCAAGCGTGGCATGCGTAGCCTTTGTGCGAATGGGCGCGCCGCCTGGGCTGATTTCTTCGTCGTCTCCAGCATAACCCAAAATCGATTCACGATCGGTAATCGCCACAGCCTGCGCCCCAATGGCGGGCAGCAGCAAATGGCACACCTTCTGCGCCGTGGGAATGTCGAAACCCTCTTGGAAGCACGCAAGCGTTTGCGACGCGATTTTAAGAATCGTATCGGACTGACGAGCACGCACCGTATCGGGATTAAGGCGCGAATAGATGAGCAGTGCCACGGAAATGGTGAACGAAATACCCGCGACCACGTTCAAATTGCCCACCGTTTCGGGCCAGGCCATCGCGCACGCAAGCACCGCGGCCGAGAGCACGCATATCGCCGCAAGCACGACATCGAGCACGCGCGCATATATGTTTCGAGGTGGTTTGGACATGAGGTTCCTTTCATACGTTGGGCAGCGCCGCCCGCTGGGCGGAATTTCAAGAACGTCTCTTGAAGAAGGAGATCGATCCGAGCCGCCATGCACCACATTCACACGACGCGTCGGCGCGATCGCCTTCCCCTAAATCACGCTTGCTTCATTCACGACCAAAAGCACGGCCATCAGCAGCAAAAATAGCGCAAAGGCAAAACGCAACGCACGCTCGGGCACACGCTTCACCAAGTTGGCGCCGACAATCGCGCCAGGAATAGAACCGATCATCATCGCAACGCCGACCATGTAGTCGATATTGCCCAAAACAGCCTGCTCAATAACGCCGGGAATCGCCAGAATACACACCGCGGTAAGCGACGTGCCCGACGCCAAGCGCATGGGAATTCCGAGCATGCTCACGAATAGCGGCACCATAATGAAACCGCCGCCCACGCCCACATATCCGCTCATGAAGCCGGCAACAACGCCGATGAGCGCCACCTTCGCCACGTATTTGGGGATGAGCTTGATTGCCGGCGCCTCGAGAGGAGCGGCCTGTGCCCCTGCGGCACTCGAGCCGCCCGCCGCCACAGGTACCGTCGCCGTAAGGCTTGCCGCTGTCGCATCGCCCGTCGCTACAGCAGCGCCCACCGCCGCCGTGTCGCTCGTCGTCGACTTCTTCTCGCACGCCTTGCGACTTCCCTTCGCTGCGCCACCCTTTGGCGCTGCCAGCGCCTTTTTCAGCATAGTGAACGACGAGTACATCACGACAACCGCAGCTGCGCCCATAATCGCCCAACCCGGCGACACGTTTGCGGCCCACACGCCAACGGGCGAGAGGCACGCGCCCGTCAGGCCGCACACAATTCCCACCCGCGGCAGGGACGTCTTGTTTTTAGCATGCTTCCACATACCCGAAATCGACGTTGGCACAATGGTGAACAGCGAAGTCGCCGTAGCGGCAATGGGCTCCATGCCAAAAGCCAGGCGGAACAGGGGCACCATAACGGTGCCGCCACCAATACCCAAAAGCCCTGAAAGCACGCCGACGCCCACGCCAACGAGCGCGGCGATGAAGAACGAAACCATGAATGAACTTCCCGTAAACCCTATTCTGCGTTGCCTATATTAAGGCGAATCTCCGTCGTTGCGCCAGGGTCGATTCCGCCGGCGGCTCCCCATGCCGCGCGCTGGGCGCGTTGTGCCTCGGCTTGCCGCACATCGCGGTTCGACGAGCTCAAAAGCACGCTTTGGAGAATCGCGTCGTTCGCCATGCGCTTCATGACCGCAGGCCATATCGACTGGAAGCCGAAATACTTCGAACAGTGGGCTTCGGCATATCGAGATGCCTCGCCCGTGGCCGCTCTTGCCGCGCGACGATACCCGGCGCCATCGGGGCGCCCGAAGCTACGCAGCCACGCCGTGCGCTTAATGCGGCGCGTGATGCCCGGCTCCAAGAAAGGCCCTGGGTACGGCAGCAACGATTGCGGCTTGATCTGCAGCAGGTCGATTTGGGTTCGCCCGTATTCCACCTTGCGATACTCGTAGAGCCAACGGAAGATGTCTTGGCGGAAGCGAAGACCTTCACGCTTGGTTTCGGGCGGAAGGTGATGCATGTACCACGTGTTGTCGAACCAGATATCGCTGCCGTACATGCGCAAATCGAGCATGTAATCCAAATCTTCTCCGCGGGCGATCCACGGGTCGAACGACACGCGACGAAATGCCTCGCGATGAAGCGCCAAACAACCACCGCACACATGGTTCGAGCGAGACAGGCGCGGGCCCTTCATGGCTTTGGAAATCCACTTGTTGAATGCGGTGGCCTGGTCCCAATAGCGGTTGTACCATTTCGTGGATCGGCTCGAGAGGTATTCGCCTTCTTTGTTCAGATAAAAGCCCGACTTCGCAAGAATAGGCACGCCGCTTCGCGTAAGCTTGCCCAGGCCATACATCGCCTTTTCCAGAAACGCGGGATCGTCGATCACCACATCATCGTCGACGAATACCACCGAATCGAAATCGAGTGCGCCCGCAAGAAGAAGCCCCAGGTTGCGCATTGCGCCATAGCCTGCAAGACCCACTTCGTTGCGCAGTCCAATGTTGAGCTGCTCCATGCGCTGGCGCACAAGCGCCATCTCGGGAGCGCCCACCACGGCGATATTCAAATCGGGAAATTGCTCGGCAACGGCGCGAATTTTGCTCGCGGCCTTATTCTCGATAGCGGGTTCGGCAATCACGAGCACAATGATATGCCCAAGCCCGCGCACGCACCGAAGCGATTCGAGGCAACGGGGCAACTCGCCCGAGGCCGACATCGATGTCGTATGGTCATATGTCGTGGTAACAGGACCCGATTCAACGCGCCCACGCGCGGACACGAACGTGGGAATAATCACAACTGGGTTCATGGGCACTCTTTTCCATCGCTCGAGGCAAGGTGCGTGTCCTCGCCTCGGCGAAGCCGTATTTCAGTTACGGTTATTCTACCCCTTTGTTCCGCCCCGCCCCAACGCAACGTATAATGCCCTGGTATTACTTGCGATGCAGCCCATGCGGCCAAGCACGCTCCAACCAAGGAGAACCCATGAAAACCCACCGTCCCTACCCTATGGCATTCATCACGCCCAAAGGCGAACGCGCATGCCGCGCCGGCCACCCTTGGGTCTACGATGCGGAAGTCGAGCGCATCGTAGAAGCGGGCGACCCCAAAGAAGCGGCTCGCACGTGGAAAGAATCGATCGAGTCGGGTGGAATCACCCCGGAAAACGGCGCCCTCGTCGACGTGCTCTCACGCAAAGGCGCATACCTTGGCACAGGTATCTTCTCGCAGCAAAGCAAGATTCGCATTCGCCTGCTTTCAACCAACGCGAACGACGCGTTCGATTCGGCGTTTTGGGAACGCAAGATTCGTTGGGCTTGGAACCATCGTCGCGCCGTGATGGGCGACGACGTTTCCGCCTGCCGCATGATTTTCTCCGAGGCCGATGGCTTTTGCGGCCTTGTTGTCGATCGATTCAACGACGTGCTCGTAACCCAAACGCTCGCCTACGGCATGGAACGCCTGAAGCCCGTCGTGTTCCCCCTGCTTGTGAAGGTGCTCGCTGAAGATGGCGTCGTCATTCGCGGCATCTACGAGCGCAATGACGTGTCGACGCGCAAACTCGAAGGCCTTCAGGAAAGCTGCGGCTGGTTCCCCCTGGAAAACGATTTTGGTGGCTTAGGGGCTCAGCCCGCGCTTTCGGCGGTGCCCGCGCCTCTCGCGCCAAGCGACGAAGCCGCAGCGGCATTCGGCCCCACCACGACCGAAATCATCGAAAACGGCGTGCGCTACCATGTCGATTTCGAAAACGGCCAGAAAACCGGTTTCTTCCTCGACCAGAAATACAACCGCCGCGCCGTGGCCAATATCGCCCGCGGGCGTCGCGTGCTCGACTGCTTTACGCACACGGGTTCGTTCGCCCTAAACGCTGCCGCTGGCGGAGCCGAGCACGTGCATGCCGTCGACATCTCTCAACTCGCGGTCGACATGGCGGAATCGAATGCCCGTCTGAACGGCTTCGAAAATCGCATGAGCTTCCAGGCCGTCAACGTGTTCGATTTGCTGCCCGAAATCGAGGCCCAGAAAAAAGCACCATACGACTTCATCATTCTTGACCCGCCGGCGTTCACGAAGAGCCGCAAGACCATCGATTCGGCTACACGTGGCTACCACGAGATCAACTACCGCGCCATGAAAGCCCTGCCGCGCGGCGGATACTTGGCCACTTGCAGCTGCTCGCACTTCATGGATACCGACCGCTTCCGCAAAATGCTCGTGAGCGCGGCGCACGATGCCGGCGTTCAGCTGCGCCAAATCGAGGAACGCCAGCAATCGCCCGACCATCCCATCGTATGGGGCGTGCCCGAAACCGACTACCTCAAATTCTTCTTGTTCCAGGTTGTGTAAAGGCGGAGCAAGAAGGGACAAACGCGCCCGTTCGCTCATTTGTTCGTTCGTTTTGAAACGATCTGCTCGTCTCGCAACGAGGCTTGAAGCTTCCCCGCAAAGCCTTCAGCCTGCCACTCAGCGCGGCACGCCCCATCGGAGCCGCACATAAAAAGCCCGCTCGATTGAGCGGGCTTTCTGCTATTCAGATTTCTTTTCGCCTTCGGACGTCTCTTCAGGCTTTGCCTTGCGAATGAAGGAATGGCCGAAGCGCTTCTTTTCCGCCTTCGCGGCCTCACGTTCAGCCTCCTTAGCGGCATCGATCTTGTTCTTCGCTGCCGTGGTGGGATGCTTCTTGGCCTCTTTGGGGTGCTTCTTGAGCATCTCCATTTGGTACTCGCGGCGAACCTTGCGCACCTTGGCGAAGTCAAACCACAAAGCGCCGATAATCAACGCGTATGCGGGAATCAGGAAGCACCACGTCATAGTCGGGTTATCGGGCCACCAGGAGCCAGCGCCCATGGCGACCAACGTGCAGACGATAGCGCCGCCGAGCATGCCCCACCAAATGCGCTTGTACTTTTTGTACTGAGCCGTAGGCGGATTGTAATACTTGCGGTCGAGCTCTGCCTGCTTTTGGCGAGCGGCCTTTTGCGCAGCTTTCTTTTCCTGAGGAGTCTTCTGCGTGGACTTCACGTACACGCTCGACGCGGCTTTGGACTTCGGCTTGAGCGACGAGGCAGATTTCTTGGTCTGGCCCTTCGGTCCGTCGGTCTGATAGCGGTCGTTCATCGGGTTTCGTGTGCTCATATGGATACTTTTCTTCTCGAAAACACTTGGTAAATCCAAAGCATAAATAATAAAGAAAGGCCCCATCAAAGGCAAACCTCCAATGGGACCTTTTGGCGTTTCATTGAAAAACGTCGCATTAACGCCAAAATTGGCAGGTGGCTTTATCGCATAAAGGGAGCAAAGAAGACGCGGGCGCACCTCGAGGCATTCCCCATGCGCAGCCTACATGCGCTATCGCACAACTCGTCATGCCAGCAATGTGGCGCATTCAAAATCGTGAAACGGGTGCCATCTAGAAGTTGAACGTGCGGCCCGAAAGCTTCTCGTATGCCTGGATGTACTTCTCGGTGGTCTTCTCGATAACGTCGGCCGGCAAATGCGGCGGATTGCCCTGACGGTCCCAATTGGCGTTGAGCCAGTTGCGCACGAACTGCTTGTCGAAGCTTGCCTGCTCACGGCCCACTTCGTAATCGTCGGCGCTCCAGAAGCGAGAGCTGTCGGGAGTGAGCACCTCGTCACCGAGAATCGTGCGGCCGTCAAGCACGCCGAATTCGAACTTCGTGTCGGCGATGATGATGCCCTGCTTGCGTGCATGCTCCGCAGCGGTCTCGTACACCTTCAGCGACAGGTCGCGAATGTCGGTCGCGGCCTTCTCGCCCACGATTTCAACCGCGCGCTCGAAGCTGATATTCTCGTCGTGGTCGCCGATCTCGGCCTTCGTGGAAGGCGTGAACAGCGTCTGGGGAAGCTTGGCGGAATTCTGCAGGCCGGAAGGAAGCTCGATGCCGCATACGCTGCCCGTTTTCTGGTAATCCTTGAAGCCAGAACCAGTCAGATAGCCGCGTACGATGCACTCGATAGGAATCATCTGAGCTTTCTTCACGATCATGAAGCGGCCGTTGAGGTAGTCGCTCCACTCTTTGAACTGTTCGGGCAAATCGTTTACGTCAGAAGAGACCAGGTGGTTTTCGACAACGCCCTCGAGCAGTTCGAACCAGAAGCAGCTGATCTGGGTAAGAACCTGGCCCTTATGGGGAATTTCGTCTTCCAGAATGTAGTCAAACGCCGAAATGCGGTCGGTCGCGACGAACAGCAGCGTGTCGCCAAGATCGTAAATGTCGCGTACCTTGCCCTGCGCGTCGGGCTTGATGGTAATGGGGTTCACAGCCTAGTTCCTTCCCTTTCGTTTTGCCGCCTGCGCTTTTGCGCCGCGTTCTTTCGAATTGGCCTTTTCCTTTTGCGCCTTGATGCGCTCTTCGTCATAAAGCGGAACGTGGATGGTAAAGCAGGCGCCTTCGCCCTTCTTGCCTTCCACCTGCACCCAACCGCCATGACGGTCGACGATTTCTTTCACAACGGCCAAGCCTACACCCAAACCGCCGCTTTGACGCTGACGGCTTTCCTCGGCACGCCAAAAACGCTTGAACACCATGCGGCGCTCCTCGGGGGAAAGGCCGATGCCCGTATCGCGAACGGCAATCGCGGCCATAACATCGCCGCGCTTTACCGAAACGGTAATCTTGCCCGGCGCCGGCGTATAGCGAACCGCGTTAGAGATGAGGTTCGCGGTCGCCTGGCGCAGCATGTCGCGATCACCGTAAACAATAACGTCGGGCTCTGCGTCATACTCGAGCATAAGACCGGCGTCGTTGACGAACGCCTCATGCGACATAACGAGCGGGCGAATAAGGTCGCCCACGTCGACGACCTCCTCATTCATGGGAGTCGAACGGCTCTCGAGGCGCGAGAGCTTCAAAATGGCGTCGACCAAGCGGGAAAGGCGCTGCACCTCGGCGTCAATCGTGTTCAGGCGCTCTTCATCGGCCTCGAACACGCCATCCATAATGGCCTCGACCGTCGATTGAATCGCCATGAGGGGCGTGCGCAGCTCATGCGCCACGTCAGTGGTAAGGCGGCGCTCAAGTTCCTGGTTGCTCTCAACGCTTTCGGCCATGGCGTCAAACGTTTTAGCAAGCTCGGCAATTTCATCTTTACCATCGAGGTTCACGCGAGCCGAAAGGTTGCCTTCCTTGATTTCCTGCGCCGTTTTCGTGATGCGATTAATAGGGCCCACCAGGCCACGGGCAAACAGGATGCCGATAAGCGACGCAAGCGCGACAGATAGCACAGCGGCAAGGCACATGCCCTGGTAGCTTTGCATGCGGAATTCTTGATCGGCCTTCGAAAGCAGCAAGTCGCTGCCATAGACCCAAATTTGAACGGTGCCGACAACCTGGCCATCGCCAAGCGTGATGGCCGCGGAAGCCATCCTGCCATCGGATGGTGCAAACGAGCCCGTTTCGTCAATGCTGTTCGAAGAGGAATACGAAGAGCCGTTGGGGCGCGACGAGTCGTACACGACGGTTTCGGTCGAAGAGGAAATTACCTGAATGCCCATGCCCGGCTGCAGCATATGCACCGATTCGGCCGGCTCCGCATCGTTAATGGAAAGCGACGGATAGCTCATTTTGTTGCCCTCGCCAATAGCGTCAAGCGTTGCAGAATTGCTTCGCTCGTAGCGGTTCGCAATGTTGGCGGCGGTGGTATCGGCGAGCTGTTGACCATTCTCGCGGGTATAGGCCTGGAAATGCTCTTCCCACACATAGGAAAGAACGCCCATTGCCACCACGACGGTCATGATGGCAACGAGCGAAAAAGTTACGGTTACGCGAGTGGTATACGAGAAGCCAAAGAACCAATCATAAATGCGCTGGCGCGCGGTTCGTTCATCGGTTCGCTGCTTCTTGCCACTTGCTTGCTTAGGTTCTGACGCCATGATTGCTGCGATCTCGCCCTCGTGTTTCTCAATGCCGGCAAGCCGGCGCAAACCGACTTACTGCTTGGTGGGGTCTTCGAAACGATAGCCCACGCCATGCACGGTGTGCAGCCACTTGGGATTACGCGGATTGTCGCCGATTTTGGCGCGCAGGTTCTTCACATGGGAGTCGATGGTGCGCTCATAGCCCTCGAAGTCGTAGCCGAGGACCTTCTCGACGAGTTCCATACGCGAATACACGCGGCCAGGATAGCGGGAAAGCGTGGTGAGCAGCTTGAACTCGCTGGCGGTAAGATCGACTTCCTTGCCTTTGACGAGCACCTTGTGGCCCGAAACGTCAATCGTGAGCTCGCCGAACTCGAGCACCTCGCGCTGAGGCTCGGAATCGGCATGCACGCGGCGAAGCAAGGCGCGAACGCGGGCGACGAGCTCGCGGGGGCTGAAGGGTTTCACCAGATAGTCGTCGGCACCGAGCTCGAGGCCGATGATGCGGTCTTCAACCTCACCCTTCGCGGTGAGCATGATGATAGGCACATCGGAATTGTCGCGAATGGCACGGCACACGCGCTCGCCCGGCACGCGGGGAAGCATGAGGTCGAGCACGACCAGGTCGAAATGATGCTTGGAAAATTCTTCGAGGGCTTCCTGGCCGTCGCCAACGGCAGTCACCCAGTAATTCTCACGTTCGAGATAGGCGGCTACGGCATCGCGGATTGCCTTCTCGTCTTCGACGAGGAGAATGCGTCGCGTTTCGTTGCTCATGATGAATGCTCCCCTGCTGTATTGATTTTGAGGCCGACACGCGACCCCAGCGTACGGCCGCATGCCGCGCGCAATTTTCGATTTGGGTTTATTGTAACGATTCAGGCGCAACCGTGGGCCATTTGCTGGCAAAACGACATAATAAGCCCCTATGGCCCAAAGAAACCAAACACCTCGACATTCCGCACGCGGCGCTTCGCAGCGCAGCAGGCGTCCGCATGCCCAAAATACGCGCACAACCCGCACGTCGCGCGGCGCAACAGCACGTCCGTCGGCGCGCAACCAAGCAACAAGGGCACCTCGCCATGGCATCTCGACGGTTCGCGGCAAAGCGGGACGCAGTGCGCACGGCACCGTGAAGCAGAGCCTCAGCTCTGCGACCTTTACGCCTGGCCCCAATGCGGGCATTGGCACAGGGCGCCCTACCGCAGCGTCCCAAGCGCCTGACGCACGAATCAACATCTCCCTGCCGGCAGGCGAAAGCCTCTCCATTACACGGCGCCAATTGCTCATTGGAGCCCTTGGCATTGGCGCTGTGGTGGTCGCTGGAGCCGCCGCCTCAGCCGTAAGCAACGAAAAGAAGGCCGACAGCGAAGTCGACGCGCTTGCCGTGAATAAGGAATCGGTATTCTCGATTTCCGATTGCACCGTGCTCGATTCCGCTCCGCTCTCGCTCGCCGGCGAGTTCAAAATGCCCTACGGCACGTTGGTGTGGGCAAACAGCGAAACCTATGCGGCATGCCTTCTGCCCACCGAAAACTCAAGCCCGCTCACGCAGGTCGCCGTTCTCTCGCTTTCCAGCGGACAATATACCGTCGTGCTTGACGGCCCGCACAGCAGCGAGCGCGGCTTCGACATTTACGACGTGCGTTGCAACGACCAGGGCATCGTGTGGATTGAATCCAATTGCTATACGGGCGAGTGGCGCGTTTTCCAGGCCACGCTTTCACGCGGCGTTGCGGGCGACGCCAAACAAGTCGACTCAGGCAATGGCGACTGGGACGTGCCATCGATCACCGTTGCGAAGTCGCGAGCGTTTTGGCAGGTAATGCCCTCAACAAGTGGAAACGCCACCTCTGAGCCGTCCGCGCTGAAATCGGCGGCCTTCGGGTCGAGCGACGTGCGCGTCGATTGGCAGAGCAATGGCCGCATGAGCACGTCGCCCTATTCCACGGGCGACGCCATTTGCATTTCGCCGCGCTCGCAAGCCTCCAGCTCGTATTCGCAACTCACGCTCATCGACGCGGAATCAGGAGCCATGCGCGAATCGCTCACGCTGCCCGCTTCAATGCGCCCGCTCGAAGCCGCCTATGTGAATGGACGGTTCTCGTTCACATTCGACTCTATTTACACCTACGGCGAAGGCCTCGCGAGCCTTGGCACGTATGCTCCCGTAAGCAACGACACGGGCGGCCAGTGGTTCTGTTTCGACCGCAACCCGCTATGCGCCCCCGCATGGTGCGGCGGAAACCTCGTCGTGAAATCGACCCGCACGGTCGCAGGCGTGAATTTAAGCACGCGCGAGATGTTCTCGCTCGACTGCCCCGACGATTGCGACAACTACGGCGATTTCCTCGCCAGCCAAGGTGACGTCAACTCCCTCGTCACGTATCTGGGAATGAGCACTAACGAAGACGACGCTTACACCCTCGTGCGCGTGTGGACCGCATAAGACGCGCCCAACCAAACGAGCCAATACCAGCCTAAGGGCGACGCTTCAAGCGCCGCCTTTTTTTCGTGCAATGTTGGCCGTCAAAAACTTAGCAGCAGTCGCATCAATGCGCGGAAGGCGCCGGGGTGGCCGACCGGAAACGCTCGGTTTCTCATTTCCTCTTAAAACGGGGAACCGGAGCTCGGCGCATAGGCCACGAAGCGGCCGGTAGCCGAGCGGGCATTTCCGAGCGGCCGCCCCGGCGCCTTCCGCACGCGAGCTACGATAAGTCTTCCGCGCGGGACAAGACGCCTTCTCCGCATACTGAAAAGGAGCGCCCGGCAGGTCGCCGAACGCTCCTTAGCGATAATCGAACAGGCTTAGAATTCCAGGCCTTCAAGCTTTTTGAAGGCTTCATCCTTGTGCTGCAAGAACGCCCACGGATTGAAAATCTCGTCGAGGGTTTCCTTGGAAAGCTTTGCCTCGGGGTCGGCTTCCAAACGCTCGCGATAAGTGGGGCCGGCAACCGCATTCTGGATGTCGTGCCACACGGCCATGGCATTGCGCTGCACGATGACATAGGCATCTTCGCGCGTAATACCCGTGTTCACCAGGGCAAGCAGCACCTTCGAGGAGAAGATCAGGCCACGCGTGCGGTGAAGGTTGTGCTCCATCTTGTCAGGATACGTCTGCAGGCCATCGAGCATCCACTGCATTTTGCCGAACATATAGTCAAGCGCAATGAAGCTATCGGCCAGAGCAACGCGCTCAGCGCCCGAGTGCGAGATGTCGCGCTCGAACCACAGCGCCACGTCGTCGAGGCCGACCTGGGCGTTCGCCTTCACGATACGAGCCAGGCCGCACACGCGTTCCGCCGTGATGGGGTTGCGCTTGTGAGGCATGGCCGAAGAGCCCTTCTGGCCAGCCTTGAACGGCTCTTCCGCCTCAATGACGTCGCTTTCCTGCATGAGGCGCACCTGCAAAGCGATGCTCTCAAGCGTAGAGGCGCACACAGCAAGCGCACACATGACCTGCGCGTGGCGATCGCGAGCAAGCACCTGCGTAGACAGCGGATCGGGAGTCAGGCCCATTTTCTCGCAGACGTACTGCTCGACGAACGGGTCGATGCTCGAATAGGTGCCCACTGCACCAGAAATGGCGCCCGTTGCGGCAACCTCGCGAGCCTGCTGCAGGCGGGTCTCGGCGCGCTTGAGGGCCCAAGCCCAGCTGCCGAATTTCATGCCGAACACCATGGGCTCAGCATGAATGCCATGGGTACGACCCACGCACAGGGTGTTCTGGAATTCAAACGCACGGCGCTTGCAGGTTTCGCCGAGCTGCTTCACGTCGGCCAAAATAATGTCGAGCGCCTGCGTGATCTGGTACGACAGCGCGGTGTCACCCAGGTCGGAAGAAGTCATGCCATAGTGCACCCAACGGCTGGGCTTTTCTTCGCCTTCGGGAATATCGGCATCGATATATTCAGCCATGTTCGTGAGGAACGCAATAACGTCGTGGTTCGTCACGGCCTCAATCTCGGAAACGCGATCGACGGTAAAGTTCGCATGGTCGCGAATCCACTTTGCGTCTTCCTTGGTGATGCCGCACTGCCCCAGCTCGGCCTGGGCCTCGCATGCGAGCAGCTCGATTTCCTTCCAAATGTTGAACTTGTTCTCAAGCTCCCAAATGGCGCCCATGGCCGGGCGCGTGTAGCGAGAAATCATACTGGTCCTTTCAGGCGAATTGACCAGGCTATTATACGGCCAATGGTACAGCGGGGGCGTAAACTCGCGGAATCGCGATAAAGTCGAAGGGCGAATGCCTTAAGGGCGGGAAAGACAACCGCTCGCGCGCAGAAGGCGCAGGGGCGGCCGTTCCAAAATGCCTGCTCGGCTACCGGCCGCTACGCGGCCTATGCGCCGAGCTCCGGTTTCCCGTTTTAAAGAGAAATGAGAAACCGAGCATTTCCAATCGACCGCCCCGGCGCCTTCTGCGCACTTATGGATAGGAATCACCTCGTATGGATCCCTCGAAGGTGGCCGAGACCGCACCAATCCCCGAGAGCAAACCAAAGCATGCAGACCAATCTAGCCCTACAAAGCGCCGAATACCGCGCGAACATCGTCGACGATATCGTGCTCGGCGACCACGACGGCCTTATCGCCCGGATAGAGCACCATGTCGTCGGTCGCCACTTCAGCCTCGCCGTATTCGCGGCGGTCAACGGCAATGAGCAGGCTGCCTTCGGGCAGGTCGATAACGTCGACGGGCACGCCGTCGTCCATCTTGAAGTGGCGAAGCTTCTGCGGAATCGCGATCTCGAGCAGCGCGATGTCTCCGCGCGAAAGCGCCGACACAACACCCACGCCGCCCATCAGGGCTTCTTCTTCAATCATGTTCGCGATAAGCATGGTTGACGACACGCTCTCAATGCCGACCTCGCGAAAGATTCGACGATTCTTGGGGTTGTTCACGCGGGCAATGCAACGATTCACGTTGAATACGCGCGTCGCGATTTCGCACGCCACAAGGTTGTCGTCGTCGCGGCCTGTTACGGCAACGAAGACGTCGGCCTTACGAATGCCTGCGTCTTCCTGGAAGTCGGAGTCGCAGCCATCGCCGTTAATGATGAGGTATTCGCCCTGAAGCTCGACGGAAAGATGGTCGGCGGTATCGCGGTCGCTTTCGAGCACCGCGACCTCATGGCCTTTGCCCAACAAGACGCTCGCCAGGTATTCGCCGACTTTGCCGCCGCCCATGATAACGATATACACCGCAGCCTACCTTTGCATCATGTAAACCGAAAACGAATTCAGCAGGTCATGGCGAATGCATGCCAACACGCTGTCGCCATGGTAGAGCACGCTGTCGCGCGTGGGAATGGAACTCATGGAGCCGTCGCGACGCTCAAACGCGATAATGCGAATGCCATGATTGCGTTCAAGGTCGCCCACCTTCACGCGACCGCGGGGCGTCATAGACAGGTCGATGGAGAAGCGAAGCACCTCAAAGTCGCCGAACGTATCGAGATGGCTTCCGTGGCCCGACATGATTTTCGAGAAGATTTCCTCAGCAACGAGCGAGGTTCCGCACACATAGTCGAGGCCCAACTGCATATAGGCTCGCTCGCGCGCGGGGTTGTAAAGTCGCGCGATAACATGAGGCACGTGGAAAATACGGCGAGCGACCTCGATCACCATGAGGTTCGAGTTGTCCGACTGCGTAACAGCAGCCACAACGTCGGCCTCCTCCACGCCCGCGCGCACAAGAACATCCTCGTCGAAGCCTACGCCCTGCAAGGTGTTGCCATTGAAATTGCGATCGAGATTCGAGAACGCCGCGGCATTGCGGTCAACGACACACACGTTGCCGTCGCCCTGGGAAAGCAGCGTTGCAAGCTGAGAGCCAACACGCCCGCAGCCAACGATGATGATATTCGCCATACTCCTGCCTTTCGGCCTACGCCGAGGTCAACGGCGCGTTAGAGGAATTTGTAGTAAACAGGCTTGACGCCCCAGTCGCCGATTTGGCTTGCACCGAGGGCTTTCCAGCAGCCCGGCGCCAAATCGAGGGCTCGCCCATATTTCTCGAAGCCGCCTGTATCGGTCACCGTTGCGACAATGATGGTTTCGCCATAGCGAATGGCAACCGCGTGCCCAAGCAGATTCGACTGCGACTGGGGAACGGCCACCGTGAGCTCGTTTTCAGAAAGCAGGCGGCCCGACGCGGTGGCATCGGTGCAGAAGTTGCCCGAACCGTCGTCGTTGTCAGAGCGGCTGTACGCCGAAGCCATACCGTACGACCAGCCGTCAGACTCATCAGGGAGAATGCGCGGTGCAGTGGGCAGCGGATTGGTGGTACCCAAGGCCAACGCGGCCTCGGCGGTAGACGAATTCAGGGCGTCATATGCGGCAAGTGCGATAACCGGATCGGGGTCTTTCACCGTGATGGTGCGCGACGCGGTTTTCGTAAGCGAATTTGAATCGCTAATGCGCTCCTGCGCGTTGGAATCGCCTTCGAAAGAAGCGAATGCTTCATCGTCGGAAACGGTATTGCGTGCCTCGCCAATGCCAAGCGTGGAGTTGTCCACATCATGGGATGCCACGGCGGGCTCAAGGGTGATGACCGTGAACCCCGCAGCAACAAGGGCGACAACCGCCACGGCGATGAACGCCGCTGCGAACGCGTGCCTATTGCCGCGTTTTTCAGCGATACGAGCCACTCGGCCTCCAATGTTCAAGATGCGCGCCGCCCAAACCTCATGCGACGAATCGCGGCAGAAAGCACATACGTGCTGACCAGCGAAACGCATCTGCCAATACAAGAAAACTATTCTATTATATCGCGAAACCGAGAGGGCTCAAAATCCACGCCGCGAATGGCGCCCGCGGCTTCACACCTGCGGCACAAAAAGAGCAATAACCAGGTACGCCACCGTGGCCATTGGGGGAAATGCGGCGAGCAGAATAACCGCAATAATGCGAACCACCGTAGCGTCGACGCCAAAGTAATACGCGATTCCGCCGCATACGCCGAAGATGCGCTTGTCGGCGCGCGAGCGGCGAAACGCCTCATGGTTGCCAGGCTGCGCAAAGCCCGACAGCTTTCCAGATTTAGTCGCCCACAGCAAATACCCGCCGGCAGCAAGCAAGCCGCAGGGCCACACGACGTTCCACAAATGACGAATGAAGTTGATCAAACTCGAAATAGCCGCGGCCGGAACAAGCACATTCACAAGATTCCATGCACCAATAAGAATGAGCACCACGCCAATAACGACGGCGACCTGCGGAGCATTGCCACGTTTTCCTGAAGAATTTTGAGCCATGACGATACGTCTCCTAGAACATGCCGCGCGGTGTAAAGGGCGACGGCGATATCTCGATTACCTCAAGCGGAGCCGGAGGCGCAAAACCAAACGTCGCTGCGGCCAAGAGCACGGCGAAGCACGCAGCAGCCGCGAAATAGAACAAATCGTCCTGCATGGCTTTTCCAATGAGTACAAGACCGATGACGACAAAAAGGCCAGGCCATAGCTTAGAAATGCCATACAGAAGCGTCTCAAAACCAACCACCCCAACCGAGACGGCCAAAAGCGTCAGCCCGCAGAACATGAGCATGAGGCCTAACGAGAAACGGCGCAGGCGCGCCATGCTGCGAGAGGGCGTGATCATGAGAGCTGCGCCCGTGAGGCAAACGGCGATAGGCAAAAACTGCCACCACTCGACCTTCGGCGCAATAATCGTGAGGGAAAACGCCGTAATCACCGCAAGCGCCGCGGTGCCAATCCACATGCCCGCACGCGACCAACCATGAGGGCCAATGCTACAAGGGGAATCGTCTTCAGAAAAGCACGGGCGCGGCGAGCCGTCGGCCGCATACGCGTCACACGGCAGGGTCTCGGGGGAAATCGCCACATGCTTGGGCAACACGAGCCACAGCGTGGCATATACCAGGGTAAAGAGCCCGAACGTAACAAGAACGAGCAGCACGGCGAGAATGCGAACGGCGGCGGGGTCCATATCGAGCCCCTCAGCAATACCGGAACACACGCCGGCAATGGCCGTATCGTCGGTGCGATAAATTTTCCTCGTTGCCGCCAACGTGTCCTTCCTTCTCACCACGCGCGGCACGTGGCCGCGCTCTTAGGCCTGCTCTGTCTTCGTCACCAAAAGCTCCGAAATGCGACGGCGACGCACCTTGCGCACCTTGAACGTAAAGCCGTCCTTCGCGAATTCATCGCCAAGCTGAGGAACGCAATCGAATTCATCCATAAGCCAGCCGGCCACGGTTTCGTAATCGTCGCTCACCTTCACGGGGAAGCCCGCCTCGGCCGCGTCGTCTGTGGGGCACGAACCCTTCACGCACCACGAGCCCGCGCCAAGCGCTTTGATGTCAGCATCTTCGAAGTCGGTTTCGTCGACGATTTCGCCGACGATCTCTTCGACGATGTCTTCGATGGTTATTAAACCAGCGGTGCCACCGTATTCGTCAACGACTATCACCATCTGTTGACGATTCGTTTGCATCTCGTTGAGCAGCGGCAGCAAGCTCTTGCTTTCGGGCACGAAACCCACCTCGGCCACGTAATCGGACGCAAGGTCGTCTTCTTTATCTTCGAGCAAAGGGTCGATGAGGTCTTTATAACGAACGATGCCGATGATGTCGTCGTCATCGTCGCGGAACACGGGCAGGCGTGAGTAGCCTGTGCCGCGCATGCGGTCGATAGCCTGGCGCACCGTTTCGTCGGAGCCCACCATAATCATGTCGACGCGCGGAGTCATAACTTCTTCCGCCGTAGCGTCTCCGAGGTCCATGACCTCATGAATCATGCGCTTTTCTTCGTCGTCGAGCTCTTCGTTGTCGGCGACCATTGTGCGAATCTCGTCTTCGGAGACCTCTTGGCGACGCTTGTCGCCGAAAAACATCGAAAGGAAGCCTTTCGATGAGGTCTTTTCTTCAAAAGAAGGGGTCGAACTCGTAGGGCCTGCGTCCATAAAGGCACGTCACCGCTTTCTCAAATCACCGCAGCCATGCGGGTGTGCTTACAGCACGAACAACAATATCGAGAAAAACTGCAGGACGCTGCCAGCGAGCACCCACAGATGGAACACCATATGCATGAAGGGAATTTTCTTCAGCACATAAAACACGCAGCCAATGCTGTAGCAAACGCCGCCGGCGACGAGCAGCCAAAGGCCGGTTGGCGCGAGGTTTTCGACAAGCGCCGGCAAGAATCCCACTACGCACCAGCCCATGATCAAATAAATCACGACCGACACCCAGCGAGGACGGAATGTCCAGAACGCCTCGGCAGCCATGCCGATAATCGCGAGCGCCCACACGAACGCGCACAGGTACACGCCGCCCGATTCGGAAAGCGTAACCAAGCAATAGGGGGTATAGCTTCCCGCAATGAACAGGTAAATCGCAGCGTGATCGATGACCTTGAACACGCGCTTCGCGCCATCGATGGCAAGAGCGTGGTAAAGCGTTGAGGCCAAGTATTCCATGAGCATAGAGATGGAATAGATGAGCGCCGCGGCCAAAAGCACGCCTGCGCCATCGCCGACAGCGCGCACAATGCTAATGGGAATCGCCGCGATGGCCAAAGCCGCGCCTACACCGTGCGTAATGGAATTGCCGATTTCTTCGCCCACGGAATATTCGCGCACCTTCTTGTGGCGGCGCATGGTGTCGTGGGCGGAGGATGTTAATAAAGTAGTCATGAGCGCAATTCTAGCATGCCAACCGCCATGGGCGGCCCCCTTGCCATATTTGGGCACAAACGAGCGGCGATAGGACAGGGCAACCAATGGATATACCCGGAACAGGACAGCCCGTGCAGTGACTTTTTACGACGCCTGGGCGAATTTGCCCGAAAAAACGGCTATGATTCCAATGCGGGCGGTGCCACCGAGGGAGGGGTTGTGGCGCCGCCTTTTTGCGTATGGCGCCAACTATGCCGCGCTAGAACAGCCCCATTTGCTGCGGTTCGTACTCGTATTCGCATAAAAGTTCGCCGACCGTGATCTCAACCTCGTACGATTCCCATTCCTTCACAGGCGCGGCAAACACATTTCCGCCCTGCTCGAGCATCAAAATGCCGCCCACCATGCCCACGCAGCGACCAGCGACCATATCGCTCGGCGAATCGTCGGGCAGCTGCACGATGTCGGGCGCCGCTTCCACATCACCGAAGTAGTATTTCGTGAGGTCAAGCACGCCGCCCTCAGGCTCAACGCCATGGGCGCGAGCCGCTTCGTACACCGTTTCAATGGCGGCATCGGCCTTGAACGGATCGCTAAGCAGGCGAACCTTCGTGCCCAATCGCATGGTTTCGTAAATGCCTTCCTGCGCGCACAAGTGGGCCTCGAGCGCACGGGCTTCATCGGCGTTTGCGAAACGCTTCAAAATGCCCGCGACGCGCGCGCCCTGCTCGAGCAGGCGCTCGATGCCGCGCGTTTCCGACGAAATGCCCACTTTCAAATGCTGCGGCGAGAAATACGCCATGTACACGAAGTGCGGCGTGAGGTTGTAGGCGCGCTGCTGGGCCGAAATGCTGTCGGCGTTGTAGAAAGCCGGATTGAAGCCCGTCTCTTCGCGGCAGGCCGGGCACATGTCGTCTTTGTACTGGGAAAACGGCATGAGCTCCACGCTGTTTTCGCACGCCTTCGATTGGTAGGTTTTCAAATCGAACGGCCCAATGCAGAAACGCTTTTGCGTATGGCGGAGCGTGAAGGTGCGGCCCAGAACGGGCAGGCGCATCTGCTTTTTTCCATACACGTCATTGACCAGCAGATATGGGCCATCGGCGGCATAGCCGAGCCCAGAAAACACGAGCGTTGCATTCGGCATGAAACGAGGCATGCGGGCGAGTCCTTTCACAAATGGCGGCACCGACGCGCCGCGAAACTTTCGGCGTTCGATAATAGCGCAAACGCCGCACAGGCGAGACTTCGCATTCGCGGCGAAACCGAAGGGGCACATGCCCGCTCGTCCGCAAAAGCGAAAGCCCACCATCCAGAAAGAAGGCCCAAAGGCTACGCTTTATGGCACACAAGGAAGAATAGCGACGCCATGCACGATAAGAAGGCGCGGGGGACGTGGGGCTTTACGCGCCCTTCGCCATAATGAGATTCGCCAGCACGCCAATAACCGAATCGGCTGCGCCAAGCGCCGGGATATAGGTGAAATTCGGCGCCTCGGTGCCCGCTTCGCGCGCTGCCGAGACGAACTCCTCACGAGCCTCAGTGCCCACTTCATACGAAGTCTCGATGCAGTCGACCGAGAATATGGGGCACACCACAGCAACGTCGTGCGCACCCTCGGCCGCCAAACGACGCAGCTCAGGCTCGAGGAAAGGCCCGAGCCATTTGCGCGAATCGAAGCGCGATTGGTAGGTGAGCACCACGTCTTCGGGAGCAATGCCCAACTTGGACGCCAGCCCCTCGGCCGTAGCCTTGGTCGATTCGGGATAGGTGTCGCCCGCCGCTTGAAAGCTCACGGGGATGGAATGGAAGGAAACCACGAGCTTTTTACCCGGCTCATACGACCACGCATCGCGCACCGATTGCGCAAGCGCATCGAGATAGCCCGGCGCATTCCAATAGTGCGAAATTGTGCGCACTTCCGGTCGCGTTCGCTTGGGACGCTCGGCCATAGCCTCGCCGAAAGCGCGCTCGAATTCCTCCAAGCACGTGCCCGCACACGCCTTCGTCTCTTGCGGGTAGAGCGGCACGACCACAATTCGAGAAACGCCCGCGTCAAGCAGCGCCTCAATGGCCGATTTCGTCGACGGGTTTCCGTAGCGCATGCCCAGCTCAACCGCGACGGGTTCGCCCATAAGCTCCGTCAGGCGGGCGCGAAGCTTGTCGCGCTGCACAAGCGACGTGAGCAAAAACGGGCTGCCCTCTTCGGTCCAAAACTGCTGATAGTGCGCGGCGGTTTTCTTCGGACGATTCGGCAAAATGCAGAAATTGAGCACCGGCTTCCAGATAAGCCGCGGCACATTGATGAGGTTGCGGTCGGAAAGGAATTGCTTCAAGTAGGGACGAATGGCTTCGGGCGTCGGAGCATCGGGGGTTCCCGTGTTAAGAATCAAAACGCCCAGCACAACAAACATCCTTCCATGCAATGCGAGCAGCGAAAAGCCGCACGCCCCCTTTATAGCGAACTGAACTTTATCACCAGACAAAAAGTGGCCGGCCCCGCACGGAGCCAGCCACATGAGCCGCAGGAAAATGACGGCGTATGACGTAATAGCCGGCGGAACCTAACGCCTACCGAATTTTCCTTCTCTGCGCTTCCTTTCAGTATTACATTGGATTTAAGAGGGGGCTCCCATGCTGAACATCATTGCCGTAGTTTTGCTCTTGTCGGCGCTAAGCGAGTCCCAATAAGCTTTAGGATTAGGGAGGTAACAGCAGTGGCCAATGCTAACTCGCTCGAAATAAACAATTGCCTCATCTGCCATTATTTCATTTTTCCTCACCTGCGCAATGACCCTCCTTTCGTGCCAGAGCAGCATCGAAACCGACGGTCAGCCTGCCGTTGACCAAGCGGCAACCGAGCGCATCAAATCGGGCTATTACGACCACCGCGTTGCATCGCAGATGACCAGTGAACGATTCGACCAACTAATCACAGATGGGCTCGACTACGCAGAAGGGTCCTACCCCGAAGCGAATATCCTTATTGCAAACAACACTGTTGTTGAGGGGCTCGCCGCTGACGCGGCGAGCGAACTCGCATCGCACGGCTTCGCAAGCGCAACCGCGCAGAACAACGAGAACGCACCCAGCACGTCAGATGCAACCTGGATTCACTACTATGATGACCAATATGAGCAAGCCGCTGCGCAAATCGCTGCAATTTTGAACTTGGACAACACCGCCGTCAGCGGCCCGCACGACCACCGCAGCGAAAATTCCTCCGAAGAATACGACGTCATCGTGAACCTCGGTTACGACGTCACGAATTAGTTCGATACGCCAGGTCGCGAATCTCCACAAAAAGCAAGCCCCGCAAAACGGTTTTACCAAGAGCCTGCATCAAAATTGTAAAGCTATTGTATATACGACAGCTTTACAATAACTTGATTCTAGCTATAATGGAGCCACATACAAAAGAGGTGAATTATGGCGACAGCAACGATTAACATCCGCATAGACGAAGCCACGAAACGCGACATGGAAGCCGTCTGCAAAGACTTGGGCATGAGCATGACCACGGCCTTTACTATCTTCGCAAAAAAGGTGGGGCGCGAACGTCGCATTCCCTTCGAAGTGTCGGTCGATCCGTTCTACAACGAAGAGAACCTCGCCCATCTTCGCCGCTCAATCGCAGCATTGAATACCGGCCACGGCGTTGCGCACGAATTGACCGACGATGAATAAGGTCTGGTCGCCAGAAGCCTGGGACGATTACGTTTGGTGGCAGACCCAAGACCGAAAAACTCTCAAGAGAATCAATGCTCTGGTTAAAGACATCGAGCGCAACGGCGCCTCAGAGGGAACGGGCAAGCCCGAACCTCTTCGAGGAGACTTATCGGGCTTCTGGTCACGTCGTATCGATGAACAAAACAGGCTCGTGTATCGCGTATTGGGACCAAATATAGAAATCGCCTCTTGCAAATCGCATTACGGAGATCACTAAACCGCTGCGCGTTCCGATCGGGACGCCCGCCCCGTGAGCGAAAGGCATCCCGCTATTCAATTCGGGCGGGCCTTTGGGGAACGCCGGCCGCCGTAGCGCAGGTCATGGCGATACCGGCAACCAATGCGGGAGCGAGCTGCGCCACGTCGGGGAAATCGGCGCCACCAAGATGCGTCGCCGCAATAACGCCGAGCACCAAAATCGTCGTTGCCGCAAGCATGCCGCAGGCCGCAAGGCCACGGTTACCGCGAGCACACAGAAGCGAGCCTACCACAGCAGCGACCAGCCACGACACCGCCATGGCCCACACGTTCGGGCTTGCGACGAGCGACAACGCCGCATCCTCCATAGCGCTCGCGCCCGGCATAGCCCCGAACGCGAACATATTCCAACCCGTCAAATCGAGCGAGCCCGCGCATGCCAGGCAAAACGCCGAAACCACGGCAAACGCTGTAGCCGCAAAAGCATGCTTCACGTTCAGGAAATACCCCGCGAGCAGCGGCACCACCGGCGCGAAGCCGAATGCGCCCGCCAGAACAGCCGTTGTGCCCACATTCGCGCACGCATGATGTCGCGCGCCACCGAGCGCAAGCCACGCTACGCCCGCAAGCGCGAGCGCGAGCGCCAAAAACGGCGACCCAGAAAGCGCGAGCGCCACCACGAGCGCGCCCACCGCAAACGCCGCGCCAGCTCCAGGCCACGCAAGCGCCGCCGCAACGGCAACGCCCACCACGCCCCAAAACGCCGGCTCCATGCGCCCGGCAATCGTCATGCACGCGGGAATGTTCGCAGCTGCCTCGAACGCGGCAAACCCGCATACGACAGCCGCCCATAAACGCGCGACCAGCGCTTTCGTGCGCGGTGCTATGCGGTCAACCATGCTCAAGCCCGCATGCGATCCGCCGAGTCCCGGCAAGAAGGCCGACGCCGCGCCGCGCTCTTCGTCGCAATCGGCGCCATCGTCGCACGCCTCGCCCACCAACACCGCAAGCTCACGCGCGCCTCGCCGCGCGTCACCCATATGCGGCAGCATAGCGTCGGCGAACAACTCGACCGAATCGAATCGGTCGTCGCGGTCGATTGCAAGCGCACCAAACAGCGCCTCGTCGACCTCCTCGTTCAAATCGCCGCGCACCATAGACGGCACAAACACTTCCGCCTGCTCAATGGCACGTTCGGCAGCATCGAGGCCAGGCGCCCGAAATGGATTTTCGCCCACGAGCATTTCATAGGTAAGCGCGGCAAGCGCCCACTCATCGGTACGCGCGTCGCACGCTTCAAGACGCATTTGCTCGAGCGGCATATACCCAATGGTTCCACCCGCCGCTCTGCCATACCCCGCCGCATGCGACAACTGCGACAGACCAAAATCGGCCACTTTGACCTGGCCTTGCCGGTTAATCAAGACGTTATCGGGCTTGATATCGAGGTGAAGCACCTGGTTTTCATGCGCCGTTTCGAGCGCGCCGGCCACGGCCTCGAACACACACGTCGCCACATCGAGCGACAGCGCACCCTCCTCGCGCATGAGCTCGGTGAGCGTGATGCCATCCATGTATTCCATGATCAAATACGCCTGGGCGCCCGATGCGTCGAAGTCGTACACACCCACAATGTGCGAATCGGACAGCATGGCAGCCGTGCGTGCCTCATCGAGCCCGGGAATCTCGCGCGGCGAGCGCGCATCAGCGGGCGACGCGTAGCCGTCAAGGCGCAGGCACTTAATAGCCACGCGTCGCTGAATACGCGTATCCCACGCCGCAAGCACCGTCGCGAAACCGCCCGCGCCCGCTTCCTCGAGCGGCCTATATCTGTTCAAGATGAGATTTTGCACGCCACATGGCCTTTCTGTTTTAATGGTTGGCTATTATATCTTTTTTAAGCTCACGTACTAAAACCGCAGAAAGGCTTGAGTCGCCCATGGGATTCTTCTCGAAATTCGAAGGCAAAATGGAAGATACCTTCGAGGGTGCAGCGGGGAAAATGAACAACGCCGCCATCTCGCCCGTCCAAATAATGAAGAAGGCTGAAAAGCAAATGCGCCGCGAGAAAATGGTGAGTGCGGGCCGCGAATTCGCCCCCACGCTCTACACCGTGCTCGTGAACGCCGACGACGACCAGCGTCTCTTCGGCTTTTATCCCACGCTTGCGGGCGAAACCGAAACGCGCCTCGAATCGGCAGCGTCTTCCGAAGGTCTGGCCCTGGATTGCAAGCCGCTCGTGCGCTTCATCGTGGACGAGAGCCTGAAGCACGGAAAATTCGACGTGATCGCCGAAGTGGTGAGCGCACCCATCATCGCACAGCTGCGCGATGAGGAAATGCAGCGCTACGGCATGGCTCCCACCGGTGGCCGAGGCTACGCGCAGCAACCCCAGCAGCAACCCGCATACCGTCAGCAACCGCAAGCGCAGCCCCAACAACCCGCCTACGCGCAGCCCAATCGAAATGCGACTTTCGGTCAGGCGCCCAGATACGGCGCCGCAGCAGGCGCGGCATACGGCGCAGCCCAGCAACCCGTCGCAAAGCCGCCGCTGCCCCAGGTCAACGAAGACGAAATCGATTACGACGCCAACTACGGCGAATACACGTTCAACAGCGAGAACTTCAGCGACCCCCATGCGCCGGTCAACGTACCGCCCGTGATTGAGCCCGAAGCTCCCGCCTACGCCAACCAGCAGCACGTCGCGCAGCCGGCTGCCGCCGGAACCCAGGCCGCCCAATCGTTCGCGCAGAGCATTCCGCAGCCTCCCGCGCCCGAACCGGTCATTTTGCCTGAGCAGGCCCCCGCGTTCCCCGGCGCATTCCCCGCGACCTACCCCGCAGGCGGAGCTGGCGCATTCCCCGATGTCGCCCACGTCGCCGAAGCCGCAGGTGGCACGCCCGGCATGCCGGGCAATGCCGCTTATGCGGGCGTTCCTGGAACCGTCGCGTTCACTGCGGGTGCCGCACAGGCAAACCAAATCCCCAATGCCAATGCCGTTCGCGCGCGTCTCATCGACGTCGCATCGAATCGCTCCTACGACCTTGCCACCAACCGCGTGCTCCTCGGCCGCGAAACGGGCAACGACATCGTCGTGAACGACCTGAATGCTTCGCGCCAGCACGCGCAAATCGAATTCGAACCGCAGGGCGTCTGGGTCATTACCGACCTTGGCTCCACCAACGGCACGCTCGTCAACGGTGCGCCCGTCACGCGACGCGGCCTGTCCGACGGCGACCGCATCACGCTCGGCATCACCGATTTCATCTTCTCACTGCGTTAGGAGCCCTTCCGTGATCGACATCGTCCTTTTAGTTGGCCGTCTTCTGTTCGTCGCGCTTTTGTATCTCTTCCTGTTCGCCATCATGAAAACGGGAATTGGCCTGGTGAAAGGCCAGCGCAAACGCGAAAAGGCCTGGGAGGTGTCGGTAGAACGCGGGCCCAAAGAACTGCGCGGCGTGAAAATGCCCGTACGCGGCCCCGTTATCGTGGGTCGCTCGCCTGGCGCCGACATCGTGATTGGCGCGAGCTACGTTTCCGCGCGCCACGCGCGTTTTTCCATCATGGGCCAAAACCTGTTCGTTGAAGACTTGGGTTCAACGAACGGCACTGCCGTAAACGGCCAGCGCATCGCTGAACCTGTCGCGCTCAAGAGCGGCGATGTGGTCAATATCGGCGACGTCACCATGCGAGTGAGGTACGAATAATGGCCGCCGCAAAGAAGGCCCAGCGCCGCGGCCGCCACGCCAAGGTCGATTTCCCCGAATACGGTTCTCGTACCGACGTCGGCCTGGTTCGCGACCATAATGAAGACAGCCTGACCGTGGCCCCACCCGTATTCGCCGTCGCCGACGGCATGGGCGGCCATGCGGCAGGTGAGGTCGCCAGCGAAATCGCCATCCAAACGCTTGTCGAAAACGCACCCGACACCGCCGACGGCGATGCGCTCGCGCGCGCCGTGGTCGAAGCGAATCGCGCGGTTATTCGCGCCGCGGTCGACGGGCGCGGCAAACAAGGCATGGGAACCACCATGACCGCCGCCGTGGTCGACGGAGTTCGCCTCGTAGTGGCGCAGGTTGGCGATTCGCGCGCCTACCTGCTGCATCGCGGCAACCTTCAGCGCATCACGCGCGACCATTCGCTCGTGGCCGACATGGTTGAAGCGGGCGAAATCACCGAAGAACAGGCCCGCGTGCATCCCCAGCGCAGCGTCATCACCCGAGCGCTTGGCAGCGATCCGCGAACCCTTCCCGATATTTACGAGATGACGCTCGAAGGCGGCGACAGGCTGCTTTTGTGTTCGGACGGCCTTTCGTCGATGATTGAAGACGATGACATCCAAAGCGTGCTTGTGCGTCGTTGCGACCCGCAGCTTTGCGCAAACATCCTGGTAAATGAGGCAATTAAGGCAGGCGGCTTCGACAACGTGACCGCCGTCGTAATCGATGTGAAAGGCGACGAAGAGACCCGCGTGAAAAAAGCGCGGTTCCGCAGCCGAACGGGCGCCATTATCGGCGCGCTTGCGCTTCTTGCCGTGCTCGCTGCAACCGCCTTCGGCTCGTATGCCTATTTGAACCACGTGGCGTTTCTTACCGTCGATTCGAATAACGAGATTGTCGTGAACCGCGGCCTGCCGGGCGAGGTATTCGGCATCCAAACCTACACGCTCGACCATAAAACCGGCGTGAAAACGAGCGATTTGGACCTTCCGCAAAACACCATCGATAGGCTCACCGAAAACGGCGGCATGCGCGTCGATTCCGTGGCCGACGCCGATTCGCTCGTGAGCACGTGGAAATCGCAAGCGACTTCCGAAAAAACGCAGGACGACGCCAATGAGGGAAAGGGTGGTGACAAATAATGAGCCGTCGCAATACCGAACTGCTGCTTTTGTGCTTGGCGGCGCCGTTCGTTGTGCTGCTGTTCGCCATGGTGCTCGTTCAGCAAGGCACGTCGCTTTCTCTCGAATCGCTCACCGCGCCCCTCGGCCTGTTCGCCGCGTTTGTGGTGGCGCACATCGCCACCCGCTTCCTTGCGAAAAACGCCGATCCGGCCATTTTGCCCATCACATTCGGCCTTTCCGGCATCGGCATCGCATTCGTCACGCGCCTCGCGCCCGATTTGGCGGTAAGCCAGATCATCTGGCTGTTCGTTGGCATCGCGTGCATGGTGATCACTCTGGCGGTCGTGCGCAACATCGACCGTCTCTCACAATACAAATATACGTTCATGGTGCTGGGCATCATTTTGCTGCTCTCCCCCATGATTCCCGGCCTCGGCCAGGAAATCCTCGGCAGCCGCATTTGGCTGAAGCTTGGTCCCTTCAGCTTCCAGCCAGGCGAAATCGCGAAAATCTGCATCGTCATCTTCTTGGCGTCGTATTTGGCGCAAAACCGCGAGATGCTCTCCATTTTCACCGTGCGCGTTGGCCGCTTCCGCGTTCCCGACCTGGGAACGCTTGCGCCACTGCTCGTGATGTGGGCGATTTCGTTCATCATCGTCGTGTTCGAGAAAGATTTGGGAAGCGCACTTGTATGCTTCGTGCTGTTCCTGGTCATGCTTTATATCGCGAGCGGAAAGAAGCTCTATTTAGTGGTGGGCTTCGGCCTTGCCGCCATTGGCTGCGTGTTTTTGTACCAGTTCTTCGGCCACGTGCAAATTCGCGTGAACACCTGGCTCGACCCGTTCTCTGACGCATCGGGCAATGGCTATCAGCTGTGCCAAACGCTCTATTCCCTGGCCGATGGCGGCATGGTGGGCGTAGGCATCGGCAACGGCCTCGCCGAAAACATCCCCGTCGTTGAGTCCGACTTCATCTTCGCCGCCATCGCCGAAGAAACGGGCTTGCTCGGCGGAGCCGCCGTGTTGCTTTTGTATTTGAGTCTGTGCATTCGCGGTTTCGCGACCGCGGCTCGCGCGAAAAGCGACGTGTCGGCCATGATGGCCGTAGGCTGCACCGTGACCATCGTGCTTCAGGCGTTCATCATCGTGGGCGGCGTTACGCGACTCATTCCGCTTACAGGCCTTACCCTGCCTTTCATTAGCCAAGGCGGATCTTCCCTGCTCGCAAGCTTCATTGGCATTGGCCTTTTGCTGCGATGCGGCGACGAGGGCACCGGCATCAACTCGGAAGTTCGCGACGGAACGAGCCGCATGGCCCCCATTGGCGCGCACGGCTCGCACGGCCGCCCCGCAGAAACGGGCGTGCTCGGCCGCGTTGCCCTGGGCAAACGTCTCACCAATACCGCGCTCGCGTTCGCGCTCATGTTCGCGGCGCTTGTAGCGAACCTCACCTACGTTATGGTGTTTATGGCCGACGAGTATCAGAGCTACCCCGGCAACAACCACACGCTCTATAAGGAAGCGCGCACCGAACGCGGCTCCATCTCCACATACGATGGCGTCGTGTTGGCCGACAGCGTGCAGGCGGACGATGGCGGATACACGCGCGAATATCCGCAGGGTTCGCTCGCAGCTCACCTGGTGGGATACTACTCGCAGGTTTACGGCGCATCGGGCATCGAGGCCTCGCAGAACAACGCGCTGAAAGGCGATTCGAGCTTCGCAAGCTGGACCGACGTAGTGAACAGCATGGCGGGAATCGAGACGCCCGGCAACGACGTGCGCCTCACGATCAATTCCGAGATTCAGAAAACCGCCGAATCGGTGCTCGAGGGCTACAAGGGCGCCGTCGTGGTCATGAACCCGAAAACGGGCGCGGTGCTCGCCTGCGCGAGCTCGCCCACCTACGACATCAACGACGTCGACGACATATTGGCCCAGGCCGCAAGCGGAACCGACGCCACGAATGGTGCGCTCATCAACCGCGCCACGAGCGCCGTGTATGCGCCGGGCTCCACATTCAAGCTCGTCACGCTTACTGCGCTTATCGAGGGCAACCTCGCCACGCCTTCCACCACCATCGACGCGCCTGCGCAAATGACCATCGGCAACGCATCGGTCACCAACGCCGACGACATTGGCTATGGCACCATCACGCTCGCCCAGGCTCTCGCCGTTTCGTCGAATACGGCATTCGGCCAGTTCGGTGAGGAAGTCGGCAGCGACCTGCTCGTGAAAACCGCGCAGAAGTTCGGCTTCGGCAGCGCCATTGACACCGACATCCCCACCACGGCAAGCCTCATGCCCGACCCCGACGAGATGACCACGTGGGAAACCGCGTGGGCGGCATGCGGCCAGCCGGTAGGCGAGCACGCAAGCCCCGCAGGCCCGCAGGCCACCGTGCTGCAAATGGCGATGGTCGCCTCGGCGATTGCCAACGACGGCGTGCTCGAGAAGCCATACTTCGTTGAAGGCGTCTACAACGCCCAAGGCGAGCGCTCCTTCAGCGCAACTCCGAAGAGCCTCGGCAGCGTCATGTCGAGCTCTTCAGCGAAAACCATCACCGAAATGATGGAAGGCGTCGTGAACAACGGCACCGGCGCGGGAGCAAAAATCCAAGGCGTGCAGGTCGCCGGCAAAACCGGCACGGCCGAGACGAACAAGGAATACAACGACAGCTGGTTCGTGGGCTTCGCACCGTCCGACAACCCCTCGGTCGCCGTCGCTGTGCTCATCGAAGAAGGCGTGCACGGCACCGACGAATCGGGCCTGGCGAGCGTGCGTGCGCAGAAGGTGTTAACTTCGGCACTTCAGGCGCAAGGCCTGCTGTAGTTGGAATAAAATAAGGTATTTAACGAAAGAAAGCGCTCGGCAATCGAACCAGGAAAACGCACCAGCCGAAAAGCGCTTAACCATAGGTCCATCCGCGGCGGCGGAAGGTGAGGAGAGAAACGTGATAGGCAGAGTATTCAACGGCCGATACCGCATCACCGAGCGCATCGGCATTGGCGGCATGGCCGAGGTCTACAAGGCCCAGGACCAAACGCTCGGCCGCATTGTCGCGGTGAAGGTGATGCTGCCGCAATACGCAGCCGACCCCGAATTCGCGGCGCGCTTCAAGCAGGAAGCCGCATCGGCGGCCAACCTGCAGAGCCCCTACATCGTGAACGTGTACGACTGGGGCCACGATGACGGCACGTACTTCATTGTCATGGAATACGTGCGTGGCACCGATTTGAAGAGCGCCATTCTGCAGCGTGGCGCCATCAATCAGCGCAAGGTCGCCGAAATCGGCAGCCAAGTGTGCCAAGCGCTTTCCGTCGCGCATAACCAAGACATCATCCACCGCGACGTGAAGCCGCAAAACATCATGGTCCAGCCCGACGGCAACGTGAAGGTCATGGACTTCGGCATCGCGCGCGCGAAAAACTCCGTGAAATCGCAAACGAGCAGCGTGCTTGGCACGGCGCACTACATTTCGCCTGAGCAGGCCCAGGGCAAAGAGCTCACCGGCGCCTCTGACATGTACTCGCTCGGCTGCGTGCTCTATGAAGCCGCCACGGGCCAACTTCCCTTCGACGGCCCCGATGCCGTAAGCGTCGCCATGAAGCAAGTTCAGGAAGAGCCCCTGCCCCCTTCGCAGGTCAAGCCCGACATTTCGCCCGACCTCGAAGCCATTATCTTGAAGGCGATGGACAAAAACCCCTACAACCGCTTCCAAACGGCGCGCGACATGAAGCAGGCGCTCGACGACTTCCTCATGGGACGCCCCGTAAACATCGCCGGTGCGGCGGGCGGCTTCGCAAGCGCTCCCACGTCGGTCATGGGCAGCGTGCCCGGCATGGCAAGCGAAGCGGGCGGCACCGCCGTTATGCAGCCCATCGGCAGCGACACGGGAATGAAAACGAACTCATACCGCGGCGGCAACGATATCGATATGGGCAAGGCGAAGAGCAAGAAACGCGGCCCCCTTATCGCCGTCGCGGCCATCGCGGCAATCGCCCTTATCGCCGCGCTCGCATTCGCGATAACGGGAGGTCTCGGCGGGGGCGACAAAGTTCCCAACGTGATTGGCCAAACCCAGGAGGCCGCCGTTCAAACCATTGAAAAAGCCGGCTACACCGTAGGCACCGTCACCGAAGACTACGACGCCGAAACCGTAGCGGGTCGCGTGTGCAAGCAAGACCCCGAAGCCGACAGCGACCTCGAGAAGGGCGGTAAGATCAACATCGTCATTTCGAAGGGCGTAAAGAAGGGCTCCATTCCCGACCTCTCGGGCATGACATCCGAACAGGCCGAAAAGGCGTTGAAAGACGCTGGCCTGAAGGCCCAATACGCCGGCAACGAGGCATCCGACGCCGATAAAGACACCGTGAGCAGGCAAGACCCTGCCGCAGGCAAGGAAGTCGACGAGGGCACCACGGTCAAATATTGGATTTCCACGGGCCCCGAAGACACGTCGGTGCCTAACGTAGTCGGGTCCGACCAGGCAAGCGCAAAAGCCCAGCTGGAAAGCGCCGGGTTCACCGTGCAGGTCGAAACGGGCGACTACAGCGATAAATACGGCGAAGGCATCGTCATGTCGCAAAACCCCAACGGCGGCAAGCTTGAAAAAGGCGGCACCGTGACCATCACCGTATCGCAGGGCCAAGACCCTGAAAAGAACAAGGTCACCGTTCCGTCGGTCACGGGCATGAGCCAGAGCGAAGCGATCAACACGCTGCTCTCGTGCAACCTCGCCTATGCGCTTGATACGGCATCCGCTGGTTCGGGAACCCCGGGAACGGTCGCCAAGCAAAGCGTCACCGCCGGCAAGAAGGTCGACAGCGGCACCGTGGTCACCATTTACGTCGTGCCCGAATCGTCGAACTCCACGGGTGATAACTCGAACAATTCCGGCAACACCCCCAACACCGGAAGCACGACGAACTAGCGGCCGCTCGCAATTTCAGGAAGCGCTCCTCAACCGAGGGGCGCTTCTTTTTTAATCGCAATCGTGTTCCCGACGATGGAGCGAACGCCATTCGGCAAGTGCCCTTAGATTCGCGTTCGCGAGCACCCCATTTGAAATACCTAACTTCACGTGATACGCAACCCTCGATTCGCCTCAAAAGCCCCGCTACAATGGCAGGCATGGCACACATCACGAACAATCCTCCAACCTCTGCAACGACACTTCCCCAATGGGGATATAAGACCATGCTCCTCGGCGCCGCCGCCATTTGGGGCCTCAGCACTTGCATCATCAAGGACACTGTCGCAGTGTTTCCCCCTGCCTGGCTTATGGGCATTCGGTTTTTCCTCGCAGGCATTCTCTTGCTCATCGTTTTCCGCAAGCGCGTCGCACAATGCCTTAATCGAGAGATGCTCGTTGCCGGCGCAATAATCGGCCTCGTTCTCGCGCCGGCATATCTGCTCAACACATCGGGCCTTCAATTCACCTCGGCATCAAAGGGAACGTTTCTTACGGGCACGTATTCCATCATGGTGCCCTTCATCGCGTGGGCGATTTCAAAGCAACGCCCCACACGTTACAACATCGCCGCGGCATTGCTCGCCCTAGCTGGCATTGGCTTCATCTCGTTTTCCGGAGCAGGCGAAGTCTCGCTCACCTTCGGAATCGGCGAAGCAATCATGCTCGCCTCGGCCTTTTTCCTAGGTTTGCATATGGCGGTATCGGCGCGCCTCTCGGATGGGCGCGATGCGCTCGCGCTTTCCGCGATCCAATTCATCGTCGCCGGCCTCATTGGCATGGCGAGGGGAGCAGCAACGGAAGGCACACCGAACTTAACCACGTTTGCCGACCCTTCGGTGTTCGCAGGTATGGTGTATCTTGTGGTGTTCGCTTCGTGCGGCGCGCTCTGCTTCCAGAATATTGGCATCAAACACGTTCCCGCAGCACCCGCCGCCTTGCTGCTGTCGACCGAAAGCCTGTTCGGCGTGACATTCGCCGTGCTCTTCTTCGGCGATACGCTTACCATCACAGCGATCATCGGCTTCGCGCTTATCGCTTTCGGCATCGCGGTAAGCGAAACCTTCCCCCTAAAGAAAGGAAGTTCGCAGTAATTCACGGCAGAAAACGTCGCCATGGGGCCTCATTGCATATGAAGCCGCGCGCATTGGCAGGAATCGCACCAAAGGGGCTCCTCTTTCGTCGAAAACCAAAGGCAAAACAAGCTTGTATAAAACAAAATGCCTGCTCACGCTATTCCGCACCATCATTTTAGTGCCCAAGGCTCCTGCAAAAGGGCCCCCTGGGTGCGATTCCTGCCAAATCAACGTCGCAACTCGTACAATAGGCAAAGAAAACGAAGCGTCGCCTCAGCAAGAATCACGAAAGAATTCCGATGAAAAAAGAACTCCCCGCTCTGTTCTACAAGTTGCTCATTATTGCAGCCACCATTATTTGGGGCTTCAGCTTCGTTGTCGTAAAAGATGCCGTCGATGCCGTACCGCCCGCGTGGCTTATGGGCATGCGCTTCGTCGCCACCGCGGCAATTCTTGCCGTGGTGTTCCATAAAACGCTGCGTGCGAACTTCGATACGAGCCACCTTTTTGCAGGCGTCGTGCTTGGCGTGCTCTCGTTTTTGGGCTTCTGGATTCAAACTATCGGCATCACCGATACAACACCCGGCCGCAACGCGTTTCTTACCGCGACGTATTGCGTCATGGTGCCCTTCCTTTACTGGATTGTGGCGAAGCGTCGTCCCACGGTGTTCAACCTGGTAGCCGCCGTCATGTGCATTGCGGGCGTCGGGTTCGTTTCGCTCGGCGGCGATTTCACGTTCACTATGCGCTGGGGCGATGCGATGACCCTGCTCTCAGCCGTGTTCTTCGCGCTGCATATGGTTATGGTGCCCGTTTTCGCCAACCGTCGAGACATCATGACCATCACCATCGTGCAAATCGGCACAAGCGGCCTGTGCGGCATCGCAATTGGAGCGCTCAGCGAGCCTACGCCTGCTTTCTCCTCGCTTGGCATCGATTTCTGGGTACAGCTCGGCTACCTGGTGATTTTCGCATCATGTTTGGCCATGGTGTTCCAGAATGTGGCACAAGCGAAAATCCCCCCGGCGCAAGCGTCGCTTTTGCTCTCGCTTGAAAGCGTGTTTGGCGTGGCATTTTCCGTGTTGCTTTATGGCGAAGAGCTCACCTGGATGCTGCTTGCTGGCTTCGCGCTCATCTTCTGCGCCATCGTGATAAGCGAAATATTTCCCAGGCCGAAAAAGAAGTGACCTGTCTGCGCTCAATTCAGCCTATCGCCCTCGTGTAATTTTCACCGAGGCATACGCAACGGGCAGGCCAATAGGCGCCCAGGGCTTTTTCAGCTCAATATCAATTTCTTGAACCAGCGGAAATCTATCCAACACGGCATCGGCCACAGCCTGCGCCGCGCGCTCAATCAGCTTGAACGTCGATGCGCGCAACGTCGCATCGACCAGATGGCACACCGCGCCATAATCGACGGAATCGTCCAGGGCATCGCTTTTGCATGCCGCCGAAAAATCGCCGCGCAACACGAGGTTCACGATGAATTTCTGCCCCAGCGCATTTTCCTCTGGAAACACGCCATGGTTCGCGAATACCTCTAAATCGACGATGCGAATTTCATCCATCGTATCCCCTGTTCAACCTAAATTTTAATACCAACGTTCATTTTTTCGGGCAGCCAATCGCATCGCTCGCGCGCTACGCACGCGTAACACGGGCGAGAAACCTTGTCGGCCTCATAGAGCAGCTTGCCTAACGGCGAGGCATCATCGGCGAAGCAGCGGTGCTGTGCCACCGCAGCAACGATGGCCGTTTTTTCAAGCGCCGAGAAACCATCGATATCCATCAAGATATTCGTCGCAACACGAGCTCCCGCAACCTCATGGGGCTCACCGTGCTCATACTGCTCGGCCTTGCCCAAATCGTGAAGCAAGGCTGCTGCATAGACCGTTTCTTTTCGGAAAGGCATTTTGCGCTCAAGCACGCGAATATACGCGATGCGTGCCACGTCGAGCAGGTGGTCAATCCCGTGGCAACAAAACTCGCGGCTCAATTCGGCACGATGGATGCGCTTCATATGATCGACGAAATCGGGATGGCGGCGAATTGCATCGACCGCAGGCATGACCTGGTCATTTCCGCAAATACCGCGCAACTCGAGCTCCTGCTCGCGCGCAATCATCGATGCGGTCTTCGGCGATGCCGCTCCAAGAGGCGACGCACCCGTCGGCAAAACCTCGACGGCAGAAACTCCGCCGCCCGTTGCGGGCACAGAAGTCGCAGGAATATGAGGGTCGACCGCAAGGGGGTTAACCGGCCCCTCGAAGCCTTCAAGTTTCGCGCCGTCAGACGGGCTTGCCGCCGACAAGACCGGAGCGTCGCCCTGCATTTCGTGCACAACGCGCCCCGTTCCGGCCTCGCGTTCGGTCACTTTGAATCGTTCGGTTTTATCGGGCTTCGCCATACTCGCCTCCCCGGTCCTACATTCGGTCAATCAAAATAATAAGCCTCGCAAAAAAGCAAGGCTCATCGATAGTTTATGCACTCGGACTATTTCCCAATCAAGCGGAAGAATTCATCGACCAGCGCTTGATCACCTTCGAAGACACCACGCTTTGCAAGCGTTGCGGTCGAAGCGCCCGGCTTGCTCACACCGCGCATCGACATGCACATGTGCTCGCCCTCGACCATGACAATAGCGCCCTTCGCGCCCAAATCGTCCATAAGCGCATCGGCGATTTGCGAAGTCAATCGCTCCTGCAGCTGCAAGCGTCGAGAGAACACCTCAACCGTGCGCGCGAGCTTCGAGAGCCCCGTCACGCGACCGTTGGGGATATAGGCGAGATGCACCTTGCCATAAAACGGAAGCAAGTGGTGCTCGCACAGCGAGTAGAACTGAATATCGCGCTCGACGACCATATCGTCGGAGTCGATGGAAAACGTTGTAGACAAATGCTCCGATGCCGACTCGTCCATGCCTCGACATATTTCAGCATACATGCGCCCCACGCGCTGAGGCGTCTCGAGCAGCCCTTCGCGCTCAACATCTTCCCCCATGCCCTCGAGCAAAAGGCGAACAGCCTGTTGGATTTTCTCCTGGTCGACCACGTTCGGTTCCCGTCTTTCCGCAAACAACAAAAACGCGCCCGAAGGCGCGTCGGTTCATGGGGGATATTATAAAGCTGCAAACAGCGAAAGCGCCCTTGGCTCTAAGTTTCTTCAAACGAGCGGGCGACAGCGAGCCGCAACTTCAAATGAAGCCAATCAGCTCACCGCCACCCGCTTCCATCGGGCGAATCGATTCTTACTGCGCCTTATACGGAACCATAGTCTCCTCATCGCCGTTCGCTTCCTCAAGACGCTTGAAGAAGTCCTTGGTCTCGCGAACAACCACGCCCGAAAGCACAATCAGGGCAATCATGTTCGGAATGGCCATGCACGCGTTGAAGATGTCGGCAATGGTCCACACAGCGGCAACGGTCATGTACGGACCAGCAAACACGCAGGCGATGTACGCCCAGCGATACGCCTTCACGGCCTTCTTCGAACCGTTGCTGAAATACTCGAGGCAACGCTCTCCATAGTAGTCCCAACCAAGAATAGTGGTGAAACCGAACAAAGCCAAGCAAATCATAAGCACGAAGCTCACGGCTTCGCCGGGAATGAACGGCAAGCCAGTCTGGAATGCAGCAGTGGTAACAGCCGCTCCCTCAAGGCCCGGAATCTGATACGCGCCCGTCATCACGAGAGCCAAACCAGTCATGGAGCACACGACAATCGTGTCCAGGAAGGTACCCGTCATGGACACGAGACCCTGACGCACGGGCTCTTTGGTTTGAGCGGCGGCAGCAGCAATAGGAGCAGAACCAAGACCGGCCTCATTAGAGAAAATGCCACGCGCGATACCCTTTTGCATAGCAATGATAATCGCACCCAGAGCGCCACCGGCAGCGGCACGCAGGCCAAACGCGCTCTCGACAATCGTGACCAGCGCATCGGGCAGGGCGGTGATGTTCACCACGATGAGCACCAGAGAGAAGCCCACATAGACGACAACCATGATGGGAATGACCTTCTGAGCAACGCTCGAAATACGCTTCAGACCACCAATGACAACCAGGCCAACGAAAATGGCGACGACGAGCGATCCGATAACCGTAGCGAGCGAATATTCCATGCCGAACAGGCTCACGGTATGCGCCATATTCGGATCAAAGAAGCCGGTGATAGCCGAGTTGATAGAGTTCACCTGAGTGAAGGTACCAATGCCGAACAGGCCAACGCACATTCCGAAGAACGCGAAGATCTTTGCGAGCCAGCGCCAGGAAATCTGGGGCAAACGCTGCTTCATGCCGCGCTCGATGTAGTAGAACGGGCCGCCGAGCACGTGGCCGTCTTCGTCGATGCTGCGATACTTCACAGCGAGCAGGCCCTCGGAATACTTCGTTGCCATTCCGAACAACGCGGCGAGCCACATCCAGAACATCGCACCCGGGCCGCCGGCAACAATAGCCGTCGCAACGCCCACGATGTTGCCCGTGCCGATGGTGGCCGAAAGCGCCGTGCACAGCGCGCCGAAGCTCGATACCTCGCCATGGGCGTCTTCGCCCTTTTCGTTCTTCATCATGTAGCGAAGCGCGCGGGGCAACTTAGCAAACTGCAGGCCGCGCAGGCGCACGGTCAGAAGAATGCCGCCGGCCAAAATGAGAACCATCAGCGGCACGCCCCAAATAAAATCGTCGATGGCGACCAAAATGCTGTTCACCGTGGCGAAAAACTGTTCCACAACTCTTCCTTTCTTCATTCCGCATCGCGAAACGTCCGACTATCTAACGCCGCGCGCGACACGCTTTCGGAAAGCGAAGGAGCCTTGGAATATAAGGAGAAATGAAAAAACAGAAGAAGAGCTGTTGCGGGGATGCGCATGCACGAATACCTGCAACAAGCTGCGAAGCTGCTCTGTCCTTTTGCCTGAGAGTTTCACGCCGCGCGATCATGGGTTTCGCGGCGCTTGCCCCTTCGGCACCCAAATGATTGGGATTCTCCAGAGGCCCCTAACGCGTCCAGTCTCGGCCGGGAAAGCTTCGATTCAAGACGTATCGACGGGGTGGCGCTATGCACTTGTGGCCTTGGAGGATTGAGAAGAGCGACAAGAGAGAGGAAAAAGGCTAACCTCAATCCCTCAAGGTGCTGACGGAGACTATATCACTATCGCACGCTACAGTGGAACAATTTTTTCAAAAAGGTTTCAAGGGAGCATAGAAGGTTGACAAGCACGACCGCCCAATTGAAAGCACCCGCCTATGAATGACCGAAATCGCACATGCGAAGCCCTTTCCGCTTCCCTGCAGCCGGCACGCACCGATGTCGTATACTCGGCATATCGACTTTCGAAACGCAGCCAAGGAGCAGCCATGGCCTACAACAACTTCTCTTCCGAGTTCATCGATCGGTGGAATGCCGATACCGATAAAGGCATTTCCAACCCCTATCGTTGCAAGAACGAAGACGTTGTACGGCGCAACCCCAAGCGAGACATGTCACAACGGCTGCACCGCCCCCCGTTCTGTCGAGACATCGATAAGATCCTCAACGTTCCGCCCTATAACCGGTATGCGGGCAAAACCCAGGTGTTCAGCTTCGTGCGCAATGACGACATCTCACGACGCGGCCTGCACGTGCAACTCGTCGCCCGCACCGCGCGCACCATCGCACGCATGCTGCGCCTGAACGAAGACCTCACGGAAGCCATTGCCCTCGGTCACGATTTGGGACACACGCCCTTCGGACATGCGGGCGAGCATATCTTGAACGACCTTTACCATGCCGACACAGGGCGCTATTTCAACCATAACGTCCACAGCGCACGGGTGCTCGACCATCTGTACGCTCGCAACGTAAGCCTACAAACGCTTGACGGCGTATTGTGCCACAACGGCGAAAGCAGCCAGAAAACGTTCTATTTGGGCACCACGCATTCCTTCGACGATTTCGATGCCCATATGGAAGCGTGCTATACCGACGAATCAGCCATCGGGCACTTGCGTCCAGCAACGCTCGAGGGCTGCGTGGTGCGCATTTCCGACATGATTGCGTATGTGGGCAAAGATCGCCAAGACGCCATGGGCGTCGGCGCGCTCGAATCGGACAAACACTTCACCGCCGGCCCCATGGGGGTCATGAATGCGGAAATCATCAACAATCTCACCGTCGATATCGTCGAACATAGTTACCTTCGCGACCATATCGAGATGAGCGATGACGCCTTCGCAGCGCTCAAAACCGCAAAAGCCGAAAACTACGAACGCATCTATTTGGCCGGTGATCAGGGCGATATTTACGAAGAAGAAATTCGCCCCATGTTTGAGGAGCTCTACGAGCAGCTGCTTCGCGACCTGAAGACGAACAACGAAAGCTCCCCGCTCTTCAAGCATCACATCGAAAAAATCGAACACCAGCGCCGCCTTTACGACGACGAGGCGCCCTACCGAAAAGAAGAGCCGCACCAAATCGTCGTCGACTATCTCGCCGCAATGACCGACGAGTATTTCCTAGCCGCCCATAAATTCATCTGCCCCCACAGCAGCCGCCACGTAGATTTCCGCAGCTACTTCGACGGAATCGACTACCGGCAGGCATAAAAACCCTCTATGAGATTCGCCCGTCATGCGTTTCCGATAGATTCCGCACGAGCCGAACAGTACCGAATGTGCTGTTCGTGCGAGCCAGGACCTGACCGAAGCGGGAACGCATGACGGGCGAATCTCGACAGACTGCATAAAAAGAGGCCGGGCGAACCCGGCCTCTTCCGAATCAAGCTCTTACGCCGCAGCGTCTTTCTTGTTCATGATCTTGGCGATCGCGACGAAGCCGACGCACGCCAGCACAATGGTGACGGCCAACGGAATCCAAGGGCTGCCCATGATGCCCGCAAGGACATAACCGATAGCGCCCGACACGAACACAATGGATGCGTACGGAATCTGCGTCGACACGTGTGCCATATGATTGCACTCGGCTCCGGCAGACGAAAGAATCGTCGTATCGGAAATCGGCGAGATATGGTCGCCATACACCGCGCCGCCGAGAGTCGCACCGATGGCAACCAAGAACAGCGGGTCGCTCGGGTCAAACACGCCGACTACGATGGGCAGAATGAGAGCAATGGTGCCCCAGCTCGTACCCATAGAAAAGCCGATGAATGCCGCAACCAGGAAAATGGCGAACGGCAGCAGAGTAAGGCTAATGCCCAATCCATTCAGGAAACCGCTGACGAACGGTCCCGTGCCGATCATGTAGCGGCACACGCCGCCGAGCGACCAGGCGAGCACGAGAATCATAATGGCCCCAACCATGGAGCGCACGCCTTCGGCAACGCCTTCCATATAGCCCTGGAGCGTGCACAAGCCGCGAGGCAGGTACATGGCAGCAGCCACGACCAGCGCCACAAACGAGCCAATACACAAGCCAGCAACGGGATTCTCGCCAACGGCAGCCGCAAATTCGACGCCTTCGAAGAAACCGCCGATATAGAGCATGCCCCAAATGGAGAACACAATCAAAACAAGAATAGGCACAATTAGGTCGAACACTTTGCCCTTATTGGACACTTCCATTCCCTTGAACTGAGCTTCAGCCTTATTCGCCTCAAACGCTTCAGCGAGCTCGGTCTCTTCCGCAATAACGGTTGCAGGCAAATCGCGGGCGGTCTGCGGGTTATTCTTCGCGGCGATTTTAGCAGCGGTGCGCTCGGCGGCAACGCTCAGGCGCGTATCGCCCTCGACCTCGTCGGGATGGGTAATTACTTTGCCCGGGTTGGCGACAGCAACTTCCTCGGCCTCGGCGGAACCATACTTCACAGCAGCCTCTTCGGCCTTCTTCATGGGACCAAAATCCAATCCAATGAAAGCGACGAAGAACACAAACACGATAGTCGCGAGCGCGTAGAAGTTATACGGAATCGACTGCACGAACAGATTGAAGCCGTCATCGCCCAGATAGCCGCCAACGGCAACCGCCCACGAAGACACCGGGGCGATAATGCACACGGGTGCCGCGCTCGAGTCGATAAGCCATGCCAGCTTTTCGTGGCTCATACGGAAACGGTCAGTGATAGGACGCATGACCGCGCCAACCGTAAGGCAGTTGAAATAGTCGTCCACAAAAATGAGAATGCCCAAAACGGCAGTCATCACGCGGGCGAGGCGAGCGCTCTTCACATGCTGCGAAACCCATGCACCGTACGCACGGGAGCCGCCGGCAATAGCAATAAGCACGACAAGCGCACCCAACAACGCCAAGAACAGCAGCAGCGCGCCGTTGTTGGCAATTTGCTCACCCATCATTTGGGGAACCAGGCAGAACGCATCAACGAGCGACCCGAATCCAACGCCATCGATGGTGAAGGTATAAATCACCATGCCAACAAAAACGCCAATCGTGAGGGAAGAATACACCTCCTTCGTAAGAAGCGCCAATCCGAGCGCCAGAAGCGGGGGCACAATAGACCATATGCCCGTGTCAATGAGCGCAAAACCTTCCATTATCCACTCCTTCATAAGTGGACGCGCTTTCACCTCTTCCCAAAATGCCCGGCAAACGGAGCATCGGCGAAAGCGCACCCGCTCAACATATGTAGAGAAGAGTATACCCCGCCTTGACCAGGCGAGGTATAGAAGAAGCTCATAACATGGGAACGGTTGAATAATCGGGCGGGATGCTCGACCCCTATCGTGAACAGGACCTTATATTTTCACCGATGTCTATCAATACCGCAAAATGCGGCCCCCTAGCAAATCGATTGACGGCAACGAACTACTCCAAACCAAGGTCAAGCAACGTATTGGCGTTGCGATACAAAATATCGCGCAATTCACTATCAGTCAGGCCAATGTGAGCGAGCCTCGTCAAAAAGTCCGCAGTATCCTCCCAGGGAGAATCGGTGCCAAACAAAATGCGCGTCGTGCCATATTCCCGTACAATGCGCAGGAAATCGTCGTTGGCAATGTGACCGATCTGGAAAGCCGTGTCCATATACCCGGGCCATTCAGGATGCAGCTCGGGCGGATGCGTGAAGTCGGGCACGCTGCCGCCCAAATGAGCCAAAACCGTTCGCTCGTACGGGAATTTATTAAAGAAGCGATCGATTTCAACGGGCGAACAATCCCAATCAGGGCCAACCGTCGGGTAATCAATGCCCGAGCCCGTATGAAACAGGATGACCATATTCTCTTCGATGGCAGCCTCATATATAGGAAACATTTTAGGGTCGCTCATTTTGAAATGCTGATTCACCGGATGCAACTTCATGCCCTTAAAGCCCAATTTCGCGCACCGATGAATCTCGGCGACAGGGTCATCCATATCGCGCACCACGCTCATGAACGGAACGATATCAGGATCATCGGTATAATCCTGCAGCCAATCATTGAATTGCGGCACCTGACGAGGATTCGTAGGCACGGGAAGAATCACCGATTTCGTAACGCCAAGCTCGCGTTTTCGCTCCCGAACGCCATCGAGCGTACCGGGGTTAAACGCCGTAGCACCGAAGTTGTCTCCGAAATAAGCACGCATACGAGGCGCAAAGCTATCGACCCATGCGTGAGTGTGGACATCGACAATTGGGCAATCGGGAAGAACCCCCGACCCCGACCCTTCACTCGGTCGAGTATGACGAAAATGCCAAATAGGCCAACCATTTGCCTCGGGGTGGTCAGCATCATGGAGATGCTTCTCGTCCTCCAGAATCACTTTTGCAGGCGTCCATCCCTGGTCGGGATAAAGACGCCCATGAACCTCATGCACTTTCCAGGTCATAGTCATCCCCTATCGACTCACTAAGGGAAAATAGTATCCAATTTGTGTTTCGTCAAGAGGATTTGAGCAAAAAGAGCATCGGAAATTGAGCAGCCTGAGCATCGGAAGTGCGCACGCTTTCTGAGCGGCTAGCCCTCCTGCATGAGGGCATGGCGGACGCGGTAGGACTC
>NZ_QIBZ01000009.1 GCF_003725955.1 Slackia isoflavoniconvertens
CGATCGACCGAGATTGGAGCCATATCGACCTGGGAAGACGCAGGACGGGCGTTTGCACGCCCGTCCTGCTAACTGCGAAAACGCCGGTTACGGCACGAGTGTTCGGCTAACAATGAAAATCAACCTACGGCGGCCGAACCATTCAAATACGGCATAGACTTACGCGCTTATGAAAAGGACGCTCCGTACGGCGCTCGCCCAGAAAATTAAAAGGCCTGCTCGCCTCGCCCCAATCGCCAGATAAGCGAACGGAAACGAAGCAAGCAGGCCCCTTAAGCGAGCGGGAAGCTGATCGGCTACATGCTGAATAGACCCATGGTCTGAGCGACATACGCGATCAGAATAACCACGAGCATCACAGGCGCGATGTATTTAATAACAACCGACCACACATTGGCCAGACGGAAACGAGCCGACACGCGCACCTCGTCGATGAGCGTTTGGGGCTTGATAATCCAGCCCACGAAAACGCAGGTAAGAAGCGCAGCGATAGGCATCATCACCGAGTTGGAGATGAAGTCGAGCAAATCGAGGATGCTCGAGCCCTCGCCCATCGGCTGAATGAACGACAGCGAGCTGTAGCCCAGGTTCACGAGCACGCCCATGAGCGTCACGTACACGATAGTCACGATAAGCGAGCGCTTGCGAGACCAGCCAGCGCCGTCGGAAATAATAGACGTGCAGGTTTCAACGAGCGAAAGCGAGCTCGTAAGAGCCGCGAACAAAACGAGCACGAAAAACACGACGCCTATGATAGTCGCTGCGCCGCCAAGGTTTTCGAACACCTGAGGCAGAATGATGAACATAAGCGACGGGCCGGAGTTCTGAGCCACAGCATCGCCCGAACCAAGCGCGGCAAACGTAGCGGGAACGATCATGAGACCCGCGAGCAGCGAAACGCCAAACGTGGTGCCCGCGATTTGAGAAACCGACGACGTGAGCTTCGTAGACTTCTGCAAATAGGAACCATACGTCACCATAATGCCCATAGCGAGTGACAGAGTGAAGAACGTCTGTCCAAGCGCGGAAATAATCAATTCAGGCGAAAACTTGCTGAAATCGGGAATCAAATAGTACGCAAGACCGTCCATAGCACCCGGCAGAGTGAGCGCGTAAATCGCAACGGCAGCAGCCATCACGATAAGGGCGGGCATCATGATGAGATTCGCCTTCTCGATGCCCTTGTTCACACCAAGCGCGACGATGAAATACGTCAAAGCCATGAAAATGAGCATGAAGATGATGCTCTCAGCGCCGGAAGTAATGAAACCCGAAAAATAGTTGCCGCCGTCGGCAAGCGCCTCAGGAGCAGTCACGATATAACCGAACAGGTATTTCGTGACCCAACCGCCAATTACGCAGTAATACGGCACGATAATAAACGGCACCGCCGACATGAAAATGCCAATGAACGCATACTTCTTGCCAAATGCTTTGAATGCCCCGATAGAGCTCTGGCCCGTCTTGCGGCCAAGCGACGTTTCAAGCAGCAGCAACGCCAAGCCAATGGTGAACACGAAAACGAAGTACATGAGCAAAAACGTGCCGCCGCCGTATTTCGCCGCCAAATAGGGAAAGCGCCACATGCTGCCCAAGCCAACCGCGGAAGCGGCTGCAGACAACACGAAGGCAAGCTTGCCCGACCACGTTGCACGTGATTTTGTAGTTTCTGACATAAGGTTCCTCCCGCCGCACGTGCGGCGCGCAGGCACGTGGCATGCCCGCGTTCTTTCTTCTATCGAAATGAATTGGACCCTAGCGCGTGGCGTCGCATGGGGCCAAAAGACTTAAGGCGATATTCTAAATCAGCTTTCGGAAAAACCCTCCAACTATCGGGTTTTTCTCGTAGACGGCACAATGCACCACAGAACCACCGCTTTTGTGCCGCATTCTGAAACGAGATATGCCAATGTTTTAAAAACACTGTTCGCACAACGAGCAAAGCTCTCGAGCGCTGGAAGAAATCGCCACCCGAAAGCGCCATGCAAGTGAACGAAAGCGGAGCCGGCCAAAAGCACGATATGCATTGGGAAAATCGCCGACTCCCTCGCTGCACGATTAACCGCGAAGAGGCCGCATGTCTTCGGGGTATTCAACCTTCCAGAACACCAAACCAGCCGCAGGCGCATTTTGGCCCGCCGCCCGCCTGTCGCACGCCGCCAGCACATCGCCCACCCATGCAGGCGACTTGCTCCCACGGCCGACCTCCACAAGCGTTCCAACCATCGTGCGCACCATGGAATGCAGGAAAGCGTTGCCCACCACCCGAATGGTCACGACTTCGGTGCCGGCGATAACCTCGGGGTACACCGAAAGTTCAATAACGTCACGATGCGTTGGTTTGCCAACCGCCGAAGCCGCCATACAAAAACTCTTGAAATCATGCTCGCCAATGAGGTGCGAACAGGCCTCGTTCATCGCATCGACATCAAGCTTCGCGCCACCCAAATGCCACGCGATAGGCGCAATGAGCACCGGACGGGCCGTGTTCGTGCAAATGTGATAGTGGTATTCGCGCCACAACGCGTCAAATCGAGCGGAAAAACCGAGCGGACGTTCATCGATCGAAGAAATCGAAATCGCCTCATCGACCAGGGCATTAAGTGAACGCTGCAGTCCACGGAATGATCGCGATTGGAACTCATCTTCCGACACGTCAAAACTTACGACCTGCCCTCGAGCATGCACGCCCGCGTCGGTTCGTCCCGCGCAAACGATGGGAACGTCGCGCTTATAGAGCATAGAGAGAACCGACTCGAGCTCCCCTTGCACCGTCTTGATGTGCGTTTCCGCCTGACGGGCATACCCCGCAAAGCCCGAACCCTCATAGCCGAGCGTCAACGAAACCGTATGAGAAAGTCCAGCGGCAAGAGCGTCCTCCACACGCTTCGCGCGCATTTCCGCACGCGCGGCAGCATCGGGGGCACCCGTGACAGCAGGTTCAGTTTCAGCAATATGATCGCATTGAGACACAGCGAGCTCCTATCAAAATCCAACCGCAGAAGTATACCGAAAAAGCCAGCCCCCGACATTCCAGCGTTCGGAAGCCATTCACGGACGCACCCGAGCGTCATGTGCCGAGGCAAGACGAAAGAGTACGAATGAGAACAAGACGGCATCATCCTATTAATCCTATTGCATTGATTGGTTTCTAACTTTTATACTGGACTGAGCATATTCGCAAGGGGGAATCATGACCGAAAACAACGAGCCATCCAAATCGCGCTCACGCACGACCGCACCTGCAGGATCTATCGATATTCATGAGTATATCGATGGCAAAAACTTCGTCCCGGAACCCAACATTAAAACGGAAGTAGGTCAAAAAGGCGTCATTCGTGCAACATGCATCTCAAAGCGCAAAGGAACACGCAAAGAACCTATCCCCGAGGGCGTTGAAGTCGTCGCACATTTCGGGGTGAAAAACGACGCGCACGCCTCGAGCGATTGGCATCGCCAAGTCTCACTTCTTGCCTGGGAATCCATTGAGCGCGCCCAAGCTATGGGACTCGATGTGAAAGAAGGCGATTTCGCCGAGAACTTCTGCACCGAAGGCATCGACGTAATGCACATGCCCATGGGCACCCAGGTCAAAATCGGCGAAGACGTGATTATCGAGATCTCGCAAATTGGCAAAGTGTGCCACACGCGGTGCGCCATTTACTATCTCGCGGGCGATTGCATCTTCCCACGTGAAGGCATTTTCGGCGTCGTGCTCCAAGGCGGCACAGTCAAGCCGGGAGACGCCCTCGAAGTGCTGAAAGTCGGCGACGGAACCTGCGAGTACTCCCCCGCCGACGCCATCGCCGAAGTCGAAGAAGCGCGCCGCAACGGAACGCTCTAACCACCAACGTCCGCGCCCGGCCCCGAAGCCGCCGAGGGCGGCATGGCGGAGCAAGGACCGTCCGAGTTCAATCTTTATCTTTGTCTAAAGCTAAACGAGGCCAGGCGAGCGCAAAGCGAGCGAAGCGAGCGGTAGCAAGCCGTGGTCCTTGCTTCGCCATGCCGCCCTCGGCGGCTTCGGGACGAAAAAAGAGGAAGGCATTGCCCTCCTCTTTTTTCGTATGCCCTATGCGGCGCTCGATCCCCATACCTTGCGCCCAAACAAATCGAGCAACTCGGAATAGATGATATTCTTCGTCAAGTCGACCTTGATAGGCAGCTCAGCACGGAATTTACGCCCATCTGCTTGGCGAATGAACAATACCACCGCATCGTCACCCGGATGACTACGCAAAATCTGTTGCAGCTGCTGGGAACGCAATGCGTTCATCTCGCTCGCCCAAAGACGAATCTCGAGCTGGCTTGGCCCCATTTGCGACGCGTCGAACGCCAAGCGCTCCACCTCGAATGCCATAATCTGGTCACCGCGGTCAGAGTGCTCAAACTTGCCGCGCACTTTCACGATGGCGTCCTGTTCGAGAGCATCGGCGAAATCGTCGTACTTGAAGCACACGCCTTCGCAATGGCCCGACGTATCCTCCAACACGAAGTTCGCCATTTTCTTGCCCTTTTTAGTGAGCTTGACCTGCACGCTCGTAATAAGGCCCGCGAACGTCGCCGACGGAATATCGCCGTTATGCTCAGCCAAATCGCCCAGGCGGAACTTCGTGATGCGACGCAAGGCCGCCTCGTATTGCCGCAGCGGGTGGTCCGAGACGTAAATCTTCAGAATCTCTTTCTCGTACGACAAAAGCGTGCGCTTATCCCACTCAACACCATCGGGTGCGGGAATGTCTTCAGCGAAGCCCGAATCGTCATCGGCCGCGAACATGTCGAACATGCTCACCTGCCCCGCGTCGCGGTCTTTCTGACGCTTCGACGCGCTTTCTAGAAGCGGCGTTTGCTCAATGAAATACATGAGCTGCTTACGCGTGTATCCGGTCGAATCGAACGCGCCCGACTTAATGAGCGCTTCCAGCGTTTTACGGTTGTAGCACTTCGTATCGAGTCGGTTCACGAAGTCGTGCAAACTCGTAAACGGACCATTTGCCTCACGCTCGGCGATAATAGCTTCGGCAACCGCGCCACCAACGCCGCGCACGCCGGCCAAGCCGAAGCGAATGCCCTCGTCAAGCGGCGTGAATTCCAGGTTCGAAGAGTTCACGTCGGGCGGCAAAACGGGAATGCCCGAATGCGTGCAGCTCGCGATGTATTTAATAAGCTTGTCGGCGTTGCCCATGTAGCTCGACAACACTGCGGCCATATATTCGTTCGGGTAGTGCGACTTCAAATACGCCGTGCGCATAACGAGAATCGCATATGCGGCAGAGTGCGATTTGTTGAACGCGTACTTCGCGAACTTCTCGGCATCAGACCAAATTTGGTTGGCGATCTCGAGCGAATAGCCGTTTTCGACAGCGCCATTGCACCAGTCGTCTTTCAGCTTCATCATGACGTCGAGCTTTTTCTTGCCCATAGCCTTACGCAGCTTGTCGGCCTTGCCTGCCGAGAAGCCGCTCATGACCATAGACACCTGCATGATCTGCTCTTGGTAGACCATGGTGCCATAAGTTTCTTCCAAAACCGGGCGCAGGCGCTCGTCGTAATAATGCACGGCGGTTTTGCCGCTCGCGACCTTGATATAGTCGTCAACCATGCCAGACTCGAGCGGGCCCGGGCGGTTCAACGCAATCGATGCGACGATGTCCGAGAAACGGTGCGGTGGGAGCCTGCCAAACAAGCTCACATACAACGCACCCTCAACCTGGAACAAGCCGTCCATATTGCCCGATCGCATAAGCTCGAAAGCCTTCGGGTCTTCGGTAGGAATCTGCTCGGGAATAAGCTCGATGCCATAACGCTCTTTCACGTTGCGGCACGCGCGCGCAAGCACGCCCAACGTACGCAGACCCAAGAAGTCCATCTTCAGCAAACCCAGGTCAGGCGTATAGTGACCGTCATATTGCGTAATAATGCCGCCACCTTTGGTATCGCGCTTCATGGGAACATGATCGGCCATGGGATCGCGGCAAATAATAGTCGCGCATGCGTGCACACCCTCGCCGCGCACATTGCCTTCAATCGAGCGTGCAGCGTCGACGACTTCTTTGGTTTCGGGCTCCTCGTCGTAAGCCTTCTTAAAATCGGGATTCGCATCGAGCGCCTTGTCGATCGTGATGCCCAATTCGTCGCCGACCATTTTGCACAATCGGTCGCCCACGCTATAAGGCTGGCCAAGCACGCGAGCCGCGTCGCGAATGGCGTTCTTCGCCTGCAGCTTGCCGAACGTGATAACGCCCGACACGTGGTCTTCGCCATAGAAATCCTTGATATGTTCAATGACTTCCTGGCGTCGCTCGTCCTCGAAGTCGACGTCGATATCAGGCATCTCAACGCGTTCGGGCGACAGGAAGCGCTCAAACAGCAAGCCGTTCGGCAAGGGATCAAGGTCGGTAATGCCCATGGCATACGTGCAAATAGCGCCTGCGGCCGAGCCACGGCCCGGGCCTACGGCAATGCCGTTCTCTCGCGCCCAGCGAATGTATTCCTGGACAATGAGGAAGTATGCAGGGAAGCCCTGCTGAATAATAACGCCCGCCTCGTACATATAGCGATCCCATGCGTCTTTCGGAATGGGTTCGCCATAGCGGCGCTTCAGGCCATCTTCGCATTCCTTGCGGAACAGCGTTTCTTCGGTGTATCCCGGAGGCAGGGGAAAGCGCGGCAGAATGGAATCGCGCTCAAGCACAACATTGCATTTCTCAGCAACCTCCACCGTGGTATCGCACGCCTCGGGGAAATCTCGCAACGCTTCGCGCATTTCCTCTTCGGTCTTCATATAGAACTGATCGTTCGCGAAGCGCATGCGGTTCTCATCGTCCATGAGCGAACCCGTGCCAATGCATAGCATCAGATCTTGCGCACGAGCATCTTCGCGGCGAAGGTAATGGAAGTCGTTCGTCGCGATGGTCTTCAAGCCGAGTTTATTCGCAATGTCGGTCAAATGCCCATTCATCTCGCGCTGGCTCATACCGCCGTTAGTGGTAATGCCCTGGTCTTGCAGCTCGATGTAGAAATCACCCGGCTCGTATAGCGAAGCGAGCTTGCGAGCCCACTGCTCGGCACCTTCAAAATCACGCGCATCAATGCAGCGCGGAATAATGCCTGCGATACACGCGCTTGAAGCAATGCAGCCCTCGGCGTATTTCTTCAGCATGTCGAATGTGGTACGTGGCTTGTAATAAAAGTTGTCGCAATGCGATTCGCTCACAAGGTGCAGCAAGTTGTGATAGCCCACGTTGTTTTTCGCGAGCAGCACCATATGATACAAACGCGACTTCACCTTCGAACCGATTTCAGGGTCTTCGGTAAAGTAAATTTCGCATCCGTAGATGGGCTTGACCTTCTTGCCGGTTTCTTTTTCCACCGCCTCGCACGCATCGCACAGTTCGGGCACGCCGCACATGACGCCATGGTCGGTAATAGCCACGGCGGGCATGTCAAGATCCGCCGCGCGGCGCACCATGTCTTTAATTTTGGTGGCACCGTCGAGCATGGAATATTCGGTATGGTTATGCAAATGGACGAAAGCCATGCAGCCCTACCCCTTCCGTATATTTACGAACAAATGGTCGTTTTCTATAACCTAGTTTTATCATAGCAACCCAGCGAGCGCAAGAGCCACAGGCCGCACAGAAAACCTGTTAAATGCTCGTAGCGTTTAACAGGTTTCGAGCGACTTACGAAACCACAGGATCGCAGCCGAAAACCGCGCTCTTGCCTCTAAACGGCACCCACGCCCACAAGCCTTATGTCGCTCAAAAATCGCGCTCTAGCTTAGAAGCGCCATGTTGCCCCGAGTCCACACACCAATTCGATCCATTCGTACTGCATTCCGAAGCAGCGTTCATCCAAAGCCCTACGCTTTCGGCTTGCGTCGACCAGCCTTGCCCGTGATGCGCTCCACATCGATGCACCAAACATCAGTGATATCGAATTCGCGTTCAATCGCGCCACCAATCTCGTGCTTTTCGGAAGGCATGTATTTCATGCACAACGCTACGAGCATCTTGCGCACCGCAAGCGAGCTCTCGACGTGACGAATGCGACCCGCAACCATCGCGCTCGCAAAGCGCGTGGAAAAGAACGTCTCTTCGTAGCACGGCTCGACTTCACACGCCACGCTGCCCCACACGCGAGCGTCGCGCCGCCAGTCGGCCATCTTATGCCCGTCATTCTTCGTCGTATGAATATAGATGCGGCACACAGGCTCCTCGCCCTCGCCTGCACCTTCAACAGAGCCCCAACCACGCTCAACCACATACGACAACGGCACGCAATATGGCATGCTATCGTCGTCAACAGTCGCCACGGTGATGAACTCCCCTTCGTCGAGAACCTCGAGCGCGTCTTCGACGGATATCTCACGGTCGGCATATTGCATTGGATAGTTTTTCATAACGGAACTCCTTTCAACCATGGCGAGCAGCGCAATCGAGCAAAGTTGCTCTGGAAAGCGGGGCGTGCCCTCTGCCGCCCATCTCGCCCAAGCCAGCGCATGCAAAAAAAACGAAACGCAGACAGGCTTCGACGCAGAACGAACGCCAACAAACAGCAGGCCCGATCACGCTTGGATATTGTACTCTCCAATGGCCATGAATCTTGCGAAGCTATCCCATTTTTGATACAGTGCGCCACAAATTGGAAAACATCCCGCCGCCGGGTGGGAAACCGAGCACTCGGATCAATCGCGACGTTAGGCCTTTGAAGCCGCGATTGGCCCGAGTGCTTTTGTTTTCAAAGGAACAGCAGCCTAGGAAGGCCGCATCGAATTCCGTAGCGCGATACGGATACAGAAAGGACGAGCCATGCAGAAATTTATTGCAGAACCCTCATTTTGGGAAATTCTGCCGGAAGCTTCAATCGGGATTATGGTCGTGCGTGCCATGAAAACCGCCGACGAAGTATCCAGCGAAGACAAGGCAGCCATTGCGAGCATCCTCAATGAGGCGAATGCGACGGCGAACCAACACCTTACGAGCAACACTATTTCCGAAAACGAGGTCGTGGCCGTATGGCGTCGAGCATACCAGCTCTTCAAAACCAAGAAAGGGGCACGCTGCTCCATCGAAAACCTGCTCAAACGCGTGTTGAAGGGCAATCCAGTGGGCTCAATCACTCCATCGGTCGACATTTACAATGCCATTTCGCTGAAGTACGCCCTGCCCGTTGGTGGAGAAAACATCGACGCTTTTGTGGGCGACTTCCACTTGGGAATCGATGAAGAGGGAGGCAAGTCGTTCCTTCCCATTGGCGAAGAGGAAAACGCCCCCACCCTGCCAGGCGAGCTTTGTTACTACGACGAAGAAGGAGCCGTATGTCGATGCTTCAATTGGCGCGATGGGCAGCGCACCGAGCTCACCGACGATTCCCGCAACGCAATTCTCGTTATTGAATGCGTCGATGGCGCGCGCCTGCCCGAATTGCATGCCGCGCTCGACGAGTTCGCCGATTTGATGCGCCGTTTCCTGGGCGCGGAAGTGGCGGCAAAGGGAATCGTCACGAAGGACAATCCCGAAATGACGATCGTCGAGTAGCCTCAAAAGCAAAGCGGCCGTGAACCCAAGACGAATGCCCGAGAACACGGCCGCGATCCCCTTCCGAAAAGAAAGAAGCCGCCCAGGGGAAAGGGCGGCTTCAATCGTCCCGTGGCGGGGACGTATGGCGACTCGCCGCGCGTGGTTGAGCTGCCGCGGGCGATAAGGATATACCGTGGTTAGGCGCCAACCATAACCTGGATAACGAGCAGGGCGCCACCGAACACGAACAGGAATCCAACCATCGGGAGAACGAACTTCACCCAATGGGAGTACTTCATGTCGAGCATGGTCAGAGTTGCCATGACCAGGCCCGTAGGTGCGAGGTAGAGCATTGCATACTGGCCCCAGTTGTAAGCGGAAACAACGATGGAACGGTCGATGCCAACGGTGTCGGCGAGCGGCGCCAGAATCGGCATTGCGAGCACGGCCAGGCCCGAAGAAGAGGGAACGATGAAGCCGAGCAGGAAGAACATGACCATCATCATGAGGATGAACAGCGGGCCAGACATACCGGCAACTGCGTTGGAAGCCCAGTACAGAAGCGTGTCAGAAATCAGGCCGTTCTCCATAATCAGGTTAACGCCACGTGCGAGACCGATGATGAGCGAAACGCCAACCAGGCTCGAAGCGCCATTAATGAATGCCTCGGTAACGGTCTTCTCGTCAAGGCCGCACAGGAACATGCAGATGATGGCGACAGTGAGGAACGAAGCGGCCATCTGCGGGAACCACCAGCCCTGAGTCACAACGCCCCAAACCATGATAACGAATGCCATGACGAAGAGCACCAGAATGACCTTGCGCTTCCAGTCGAACGCAGGAATGTTGTCAGAATCGGGGTCATGCGTAGCATAGAGCTTGGCGAACTTCTCACGGTCTTCATAGGTGTAGCTGAACTCGGGGTTCGCCTTGACCTTCTTGCAGTACCAATACAGGTAGGAGATAACGACGATAGCGCCAACGACGCAGCCGATAACGCGCCACATGATGCCTTCGGTCCAGATAACGCCGGCAGCATTCGAAGCGATAACGACCGAGAACGGGTTGATCGTCGAGAACGTGGTGCCCATGGAGCCTGCGAGGAAGATAGCGCCAACGCAGACGATGGAGTCATAGCCCAATGCCAAGAAGATAGGCACCAGAATCGGGTAGAACGCAACAGCCTCTTCTTCGAGACCGCAGGTGGTGCCGCCCAAAACCATGAGCGCGGCCACGAGGAATACGAGCGCGAACTCGCGACCCTTCGTCTTCTTCGTGAGCGCGACCAAGCCACTCTCGAAAGCGCCGGATGCGTTCACAACGCCGATCAAGCCACCAAGAACCAAAATGAAGACCATAATGTCAACGCCGTTGATAGTACCATTGACCATCGAGGTGAAGACGTCGGCAACACCCATGGGCTGAGACTCGAGCTCGGTGTAGGTACCGGGAACAGAAATTGCCTTGGTGATAGCGCCGTTCAGGAACTGATTGACATCGATCTCCATGCCGGCGAGTTCGGGATCGGAATGGAATGCCTCAGCCGTGCCTTCAATAGTACGAACGTTGCCATCGGGCTCGGTGATCTGGAACACGCCCGAGTCGGCGACGTAGGCGACCTTGGAATAGGCGCCCGCGGGAATAAACCACGTTGCGATAACTGCGAGAATGGTGATTACGAACAGGATCGTAAATGCCGTAGGGAAGCTGAGCTTATGCTTCTTCTTCGGCTTTCCGTCAGCCGCGCCGTTTCCCACCGGCGTGGCCACTGCCTCTTCTGCCATAGTTCCTCCTTATGACGTGGGGCTCGCACCCGTATGGCGCCCAACGCCCCTCTCTCTGGCGCGAGTGTATCGAGGAAAGTAACGATTTGGCTACGTATAACTCTGGTGCAGAGGGGGTATATCTTGGGTGTAGCATACCGTTTACCCAGGTCAGTAAATACACCTCACATAATCCTCGACTCATACCCAGCCAGAGAGGTCTACAATGGTTGTAGGGGAAACTAGCACCGTGAAAAGGGGGCAACCATGGGTTTGGTCGTTCTGTTCTATTACACGCTTATCATTTTGCTGGTGAGCATCATGACGTCGGCGATGTGCTTGTCAACATTTTTGGTCACGCATCGCAAGTATCTTGGCTTCGCTTGCATTGGCTTTCTGTTTTACTTCTTCGATGTGGCGCTCGTCTTCTTGGATGACTTCACGGTAAACTCCACAGGCACCATGCCCGAATCGGTGTATTTCATTGGATCGCAAGTCGCCTCGATCGTTACGGGCTGTGGGCTGTTCACGGCTTTCTGGCTCATGGTATGCGACGCGCTCGACGAGCAACGCCGCGCACTGCAAATCGCGCCTGCCGTCGTGTTCGTCATCGCAAGCTTGGCCGTCTACGCATTTATGCCATCAGGCAACACGCACCTCTTCGTGTTTTACGGCATGCGCACGCTCTATCTGCTTTGGATAATGGCCTACATCGCGGTTCGATATATGGGACGAAGCGACGCGCTGCGCGAACGCATGTGGCGCCATCGCATTGGGTATGCTGGCGTGCTCGTGCTGGGAGCCGCCGTGCTTATCGAAAACGTCCTCTTCCTGTTCTATATCGACCCCGTGTTGGTCGAATCGGGCGCAGTACCGTTTTTTCCCGAACGCAACTTCGCGGAAAACGCCCTTATGCTATGGATGGCGGCATTTATTGGCGCTTCCTGCTATAAGCTGCTTTCGATTCATTTCGTAAAGCCCCCCGCCGAAGCTGAGGGCCGCGTGGGAGCATTCATTAACGCCGGTCTTGCAGGCTATGCACAACACTATGGCCTTTCCGCGCGCGAAACCGAAGTGCTTCGCATGGTGCTCGAAGGCAAAGACAACCAAAACATCGCGGGAGAGCTCAGCCTTGCCGCGTCGACCGTTAAAGTGCATGTGCACAACATCCTGAAGAAAACAGCGCAGGCAAACCGTCAGGAGCTCATGCGCGACTTCCGCAAAATGTCATAGCATGCTCGCACCGCCCTGCCTTCATCGCAATCCCAATACACTTCAAGGCAGGCGTCAAAACGTTGCACGATTATCACATCATCGTCTGACGAATCCCAACAGAACGCTATCGACAACCTGCCAAGAACCTGTTCGTGCTAAATGCTCGTAGCGTTTAACAGGTTTTCGAAAGCAAAAAAGCCGAGCTCGTCATATCACGAGCCCGGCTTTTTACTTGATCGGTGAGGAACTGCCTCTAACGATCGTCCCTGCGATGGGTCATTCGGAAAACAACAACGCCGATGACCGAAAGCGCCGCAACGGCAATCGCGGCCATCGCGATAATGAGGCCTTTCATGCTGTCGTTGGTTTGAGAGATTCTATCGCCCTGCTCTGCCTGGTTGACAGCTGCCTGATCGCCTTGAGAAGCGTCGGACGCCGTCTTCGAAGCTCCAGCATCGGACTCATTGCCTAATGCCTTAGCGAGGCTCAGGGAATCGCCGTCGCCCTTCTGTCCGTCTTGAGCAACGCCGGCATTATTCTCATGAGAATCATCGGAAGAGCCATCGCTCGGTGCCTCCCCCTCTCCTCCCAAGGCGCCATTCTGGGATGCGTCGCTTGAAGCATTGTTGCCCGTATCAATGGACGCACCATTGCTTCCACCTGCTTCGGTCGATGCATTCGAACCGTCAGAAGCCGCACCAGAGCCGGGAACAGATCCTGAGCCAGCGACCTCACCTAAAATCGAACCAGATCCCGACGACGCACCCGAACCTGCAGCCGCGCCAGAATTGCCGTTGCCGTTGGAGCCGTCACCAACCGCATTGCCGGCTCCACTTGAGATGGAGCCTTGGCCGCCCGACGTTCCCGCGCTCGCCCCGCTGCCAACGCTGCCCGAATTCGCCGTATCGCCAGAAGTGGAGCCAGCGCTACCCGCACTCACGTTCCCGCCATTCGACTCAACACTTCCGTTCGAGGGCGCATTGCTCGAAGCTGAACCATTGGCGTCCCCAGCAGCCGTAGAGCCATTGCCGCTCGACTCAGAACCCTCATTCGACGAAGAACCACCGCCAAGAGAGCCATCCTGATCGGGCTCGGTCGCATCTTCCGCTTTCACATGGGTATCGCCATGCTCGGCAATCATCGCGAGGCATTGAGCCTTCTCGCGCTTGTAGCGGTTCTGCCAACCCTGATGATATTGAGGCTGACCCTTGTAGAACACGCCAACATTCTCGACGACATAGTCGCACAGAGTACTCACGAACTCGGCATCGGTCATATCGTTGTTCAGGCCGCAACCGTCCCAATATTTCCAGCTATTGTAGAAGCCGTTCCAGTCATACCCATCGGAATACCCTCCGACAAATTTATGCCATCCAGAGAGGCCAAAAAGGTTGCACAAGCTCGCGCAAAGGCCCTGAACGGCATCGGCACGGCTATAAATGTCGATTCCACGAGAATCAAGATAGTCAAGCGCGGGCTCGATGTACTTGATATATTCCCAGCCATCTTGCAAACGAGAGAATTCCTCGGCATCGGCCGCATATGCGGCTTTCCAGGAAGAATTCAAGGCAACGCCGAGCGCTGTGAATTGGCCGTTTTGACGCATGGCATTATCGGCTTTGAAGGTCGAATCGGCAATATAATTGAACTGCTCAAACATCGAGTATTTCGATGGGTCGTATGCATACACCGCGCGGATGAAATCGAGCAAACCGTAGCGATTGTCGAACTGATAATAGCCAACCGCATGGAATCCGTCGCCCGAGCTCAAGGTCTGAGCATAGCTGCCGCCCTCATAGGCGCCGAAATACGTTACATCGCTGCTCAGGTTCACAGGGCGCAAACCCGACGCGGATCTCCCCATCGAAAACAGCGAAATAAGCGCCTCGGGAGAGCCTTCTTCGGAATAATAGTCTTCCTTATTCACCTGCACGCCGGTTGTCTCGGCCACATAGTTGGTTTGCAACTCCCCTGCCGAGTTGGCGTCAGTTTCGTCGACTGAAACGCCAGACTCCAAGCTGGCAGAGCGAGAAGCCGCTGAATCTTCTTCAGAGCCATTGGTGGAATCGGCAAGCGCAACGGCGGGAAATGCCATCGTCGCCGCCATAGCAACCGTAACGCCGCTCGAAATGACATTGCGGCGCACATAAGCAAAATGAGACAGAGCCATAAGCCCTCCTTACGCGTGGTTCGAATACATTGCAGATGCGTAATCGTATTAATACAACCACAGAAACCAAAAATTGGCTAGAAGGCACTTAAAGTAATTGGGCTCAACCTGGCAAAAGATAACGACCAATTCAGCCGAATACCAACGGAGGAAACAAGCGACTCCCGCAGAAAAGACAACCGCGTCCATCGCTTCGCACCGTCCAACGCACCGTTCGACAAACAAAAAAAGCCGACCCATATGGGATCGGCTTTTCAGAGATGCAATGGATGCTATTTCTCTTCGGCCTTGTCGGCAAGAATGATGACTTTGTCACCGCTCACTTGCACATAACCGCCTTCAACGGCAAATTCCTTGAAGGGGCCGCCTTCGTCTTTTTGGACGCGGACAACGCCGTCCGCGAGCGTCGAGACCAAGGGCACATGGTCGTAGAGGAAACCCATTTCGCCTTCGGATCCGGGCACCACGACGAAGTGGACCTCGTCGGAGTAGAACTTCGCCTCAGGCGTCACGATATCGCAGGCAAATTTCGTCATCGCTTATGCCTCGTCCTTCTTCATGGCTTCGTACTCGGCGTACACGTCGTCGATGCCACCCTTCAGGCGGAAGCACTGCTCCGGAATCTCGTCGCACTCGCCGTCGAGAATGGCAGCGAAGGAACGAACGGTGTCTTCCATCTTGACGTACTTGCCCGGCAGGCCCGTGAACTGGGTCGCAACGTGGAAGCACTGGCCGAAGAACTGCTGAGCCTTACGCGCACGGGAAACCGTGAGCTTCTGCTCTTCAGTAAGTTCGTCCATACCCAGAATAGCGATGATGTCCTGCAGGTCTTTGTAGTTCTGCAGAAGCTCCTGGATGCCGGTAGCCACGCGGTAGTGCTCTTCGCCAACGATAGCAGGCTCAAGGGCGCGAGAGGTGGACTCCAGCGGGTCGACGGCGGGGTAAATACCCAGCTCGGCGATGGAACGAGACAGAACGGTCTTCGCATCCAGGTGGGTAAACGTCGTGGCCGGCGCGGGGTCGGTCAAGTCGTCAGCGGGAACGTAAACAGCCTGAACGGACGTAATGGAGCCCGTAGAGGTAGAAGTAATGCGCTCCTGCAGGTCGCCCATCTCGGTAGCCAGCGTGGGCTGGTAACCAACGGCGGAAGGCATACGGCCGAGCAGAGCCGAAACCTCAGAGCCCGCCTGGGTGAAGCGGAAGATGTTGTCAACGAACAACAGAACGTCCTGGCCCTGATCGCGGAAGTACTCCGCCTCGGTCAGGCCAGCCAGGCCGACGCGCAGACGCGCTCCCGGAGGCTCGTTCATCTGGCCGTAGACCAAGCAGGTCTTGTTGATAACGCCAGAATCGCTCATCTCCAGGTACAGGTCGGTACCCTCACGGGTACGCTCACCGACGCCGGTAAAGACGGACGTGCCGCCGTGCTCCTGCGCCAGGTTGTTAATGAGCTCCTGGATGATAACGGTCTTGCCAACGCCAGCGCCGCCAAACAGACCAGTCTTACCACCCTTGATGAAGGGCTCGATAAGGTCGATAGCCTTGATGCCCGTCTCGAAGATTTCGGTCTTCGTGGACAGGGTATCGTATTCAGGCGCAGGGCGGTGAATCGGCATGTAGCCAGAAACCTCGGGCATCGGCTTCTCATCGACGGGCTCGCCGATGACGTTCCAAATGCGGCCAAGGGTCTCAGGGCCAACGGGCATCATAATCGGATGACCCGTGTCAACGACCTCGGTGCCACGCACCAGGCCGTCGGTAGAGCTCATTGCGACGGAACGCACGAGGTTGCCAGGAAGCATAGTTTCAACTTCCAGAACAACGTGCATTTCGCCGGCGGGGGTTTTCGCATCAACCGTCAGCGCGTTATAAATCGCCGGCAGCTGATCCGCAGGGAATTCGACGTCAACAACAGGGCCGACGATACGCACAATGCGACCGGTGGCACCCTTGCTGGCATCGAGTTCCGCTTTGGTAAGCATTCTCTCGTCAGCCATTTAATCCTCCAAAGCTGCAGCGCCACCAACGATCTCGGAGATCTCTGTGGTGATGGCGCCTTGACGTACGCGGTTATACACTCTCGACAGCGTTTCCACCATCTCGTTGGCGTTCTCGGTAGCCGAGTGCATTGCCGTGCGGCGTGCGGCCTGCTCGCCAGCAGCAGAGTCGATCAACGCATGGTAAATCGACGTGCGCAGGTAAGCGGGCAGAAGACGCGCGAGCACATCGGCGGGTTCGGGTTCGAACTCAACGCTCGCGGAGACTTCGGCATTCTCGGAGGTTTCCTCGGCGGCCGCAGCAACGACAGCCTCGGTATCGACCGGCAGAATGACTTCCTCACGAAGCACCTGCTCAGCCGCGTTCTTGCAGTGGTTGTACACCAGAACGACCTCGTCGACGGAGCCTTCCTCATACGCCTTGACAGCGTAATCGGCGATCTCGCTCGCCTCTTCAAACGTCGGATCGGCGGAGAGGTCCTTGAAATCAAGAACCGGCGTCACGCCGCGGAATTTGAAGAAGCCACCGGCCTTCTTGCCACAGGCGATAACGTCCACCTCGACACCCTGCGCCTTTTTCGCGCGAATCGTCTTCTCGACGGTGCGCAGGACGTTCGAGTTAAAGCCGCCTGCGAGGCCGCGGTCGGAAACCACGGCCACACACAGGACACGCTTTACGCTCTCACGCTTTTCCAGCAAGGGGTTCTCGCTGGCCTGCACGCGCGCCGCGACGCCTTGCAGCATCTCGGTCATGGAGTCGGCGTAAGGAGCAGAGGTCTGAATACGCTCAGTGGCATATTTGACCTTCGCACCAGCGACCATTTCCATGGTGCGCGTAATCTGCTTCGTCGAAGAAACCGACTTGATGCGCTTTTCAATGTCGTGCAGGTTAGGCATTTTGGGCCTTCCTTACGCCACGAATTGCGCCTTGAAAGCGTCGATAGCGGCATTGAGCGCAGCTTCGCTTTCAGGGGTGAATTTCGCATCGTCGTGAATCTTCTTCAGGACGTCAGCGTGGCTTGCGCGCAGGAACTCGATGAGCTCGTTGCGGAAGCGCACGACGTCAGAAACCGGCACGTCGTCCAGGAAGCCCTTGCCACCAGCGTAGACAGCCACGGCCTCTTCCTCGAAGGAAAGAGTGCTGTAGCGGCCCTGCTTGAGCAGCTCGGTCATACGGGCGCCGCGGTTCAGCTGATCCTGGGTAGACTTGTCCAGGTCAGAACCGAACTGGGTAAACGCCTTGAGCTCGCGGTATGCAGCAAGATCGAGGCGCAGAGTACCGGAAACCGATTTGACGGCCTTGGTCTGCGCGGAGCCACCAACGCGGGACACCGAAATGCCGACGTCGACAGCGGGGCGCTGGCCCTGATAGAACAGGTCGGTCTGCAGGTAAATCTGACCGTCGGTAATAGAAATAACGTTGGTCGGAATGTATGCAGACACGTCGCCTGCCTGCGTCTCGATGATCGGCAGAGCCGTCATGGAGCCGAGGCCGTATTCCTCGTTCATCTTCACAGCACGCTCCAGCAGGCGCGAATGCAGGTAGAAGATGTCGCCGGGGTAAGCTTCGCGTCCCGGCGGGCGACGCAGGGTCAACGACATCTGACGGTAAGCAACAGCCTGCTTAGTCAGGTCGTCATAGGTGATAAGCACGTGGCGGCCGAGGTTCTCGGGGCCAGCGGGCTTGCCGTCTTCGCCGTTGTAGACGAAGTACTCACCCATTGCAGCACCAGCCATAGGAGCGATGTACTGCAGCGGAGCCGAGTCGGCGGCGGTGGCGGCGACGATAATCGTCTTGTCCATAACGCCGTACTTCTCGAAGGTCTCCATGATGCCGGCAACCGTAGAGGCCTTCTGGCCAACAGCGACATAGATGCAAATCATGTCGTTGTCTTTCTGGTTGATAATGGCATCGATAGCAATAGCAGTCTTGCCGGTCTGGCGGTCGCCAATGATGAGCTCGCGCTGGCCACGGCCGATAGGAATCATCGAGTCAACAGCGATGATACCGGTCTGCATGGGCTCATGCACGGGCTTGCGGCTGATAACGCCAGGAGCCTTGAACTCGACGGGGCGATAGCCGTCGGCCTTAATGGGGCCTTTGCCGTCGATGGGCATGCCAAGCGGGTTCACAACGCGGCCGAGAAGACCCTTGCCCGAAGGCACTTCCATGATCTTGCCGGTGGTGCGAACCTGATCGTTCTCTCGGATTGCCGTGACATCGCCGAGGAGCACAGCGCCGACTTCCTCTTCCTCAAGGTTCTGGGCCAAGCCGTACACGGTCTTGCCGCCCTCACCAATAAACTCGAGGAGCTCGCCGGCCATGGCGCCCTTCAAGCCGTCGACGCGAGCAATACCGTCGCCAACCTGGACGACCGTACCGACCTCGCGTGCATCGACGCTCGTGTCGAGGGACTCCAGCTGTTTGCGCAGCGCTTCGTCGATAGACTTCGCGGTGATTTCAGTCACTAGCATTCACCTCCATCGTTTTCTTCTTTGAGCACGATGCGCGCGTGTTCCAGTTCGGAAGCAACGCTTGCATCGATGCGTTTTCCATTGGTGCTCATAATGATGCCGCCCAGGATAGAAGCGTCGATGTGCTCGCGCAGCACGACCTTCTTACCCAGATCAGCAGAGAGCTTCTCGGTGATGACCTCGCGCAGGTGATCGTCGAGAGCCACCACAGTGGTGACATCGACAACCGCTACGCCGAGCTTTTCCTCGGCCGCGTTGCGGTACGCATTCACGGTAGAAGAAAGCTTGTCGAGGTCGCCACGCTCAGCCATGACAGCGATAACGCTGACGGCCAAAGGATCGATACCATCGAACACGTTGACGGCCAACGTGTGTCGCTGCTCAGGGGAGTACGCCGGATTGCCAAGCGCCTCGCGCAAATCCGCGTTGCCGCGGTAGGTGCGAAGCACGAAATCCAGCTGCTCGCGAACCTCAAGCACGCGCTCTGCCCCACCCTGCTCAAGGGCGGCGTCGAGGAGCATGCCGGAATAGGTCGCGACCTCTTCTTTTGCGAGCAGTCGATTATTTGGCATTGAAGCTACCTGCCTCTGCGACATAGCGCTCGATCATCTTGCGATGCTCGTCATCGGTCAAGTCGTTGCCGATGAGCTTGGCCGCGACGTTAATCGAGAGGTCGGCGACAGAACCCTGAAGGTCAGAGATAGCGGCCTTCTTCTCTGCCTCGATGGCCGCATGGGCCTTCTCAATCATGCCGGCGGCTTCTGCCTGCGCCTTGGCGGTGATGTCGGCCTTCACGTCTTCGCCGGCCTTCTTGGCGTCGGCGACGATCTTGGAAGCCTGAACCTTGGCCTCAGCGAGCTGCTGCTGGTACTCAGCAAGCACGCGCTCGCTTTCCTGGCGCGCTTCTTCAGCGTTCTTGAGGTCGTCGCGAATGGTGTTCGCGCGCTTCTCAAGCATCTTGTCGAAGACGGGCCAGCCAAACTTGGCCAGGACGATCCACAGAATAATGAAGGCGACGAGCATAGGAATGAATTCGCTCATCTCAGGCAGAATGGCTTGGATGCCACCTCCCTGGGAAGCGAACGCATACGTCGGGCACGACAGAGCGAGAGCACCCGCGGACAGAGCCACGGCGCTGAGCTTGCCAGCTGCCTTGTTGAAATGCTTCAACTCGTTTGCCTCCTGTTCTTTCTTAGTAATCATGCAGTAATCGAGCGTGATTAGCCGATGAAGAACAGAACCAAGCCGAGCAGAGCCAGCGCCTCAGACATAGCAGCGCCGATGAAGAAGTAGCCCATGAGCGTACCCTTCATCTCGGGCTGGCGGGCAGCAGCGGTGCAAAGGCCATAGGTGGCGATGCCGATGCCGATGCCGGGGCCGATGGCGGCCAGGCCGTAGCCGACGACCTTCAGTGCGGCGAGCGCGAGCGTGATTTCCACAGTTTCCTCCTTTGTCGTGCCCCTCACTTCTCAAGTCGCGTCGGGGCAAGATCCAATATTGCTCAGCTGAGGGGTGCAGCTGCAACACCATAGTTATGCGTGTGCGCCACGCAGGGCGGGCGGTTTAACGACGCGGCGGTCGATGCCAAACGACTGGGGCTTAGTGCGCATGCACCGCAGTGGATACATAGGAAGCCGACAGGATCGCGAAAACGAACGCCTGGATGAAAGCAACCAAGCACTCGAGGGCATACATAACAACAAGCAGAGCGAACCATGCGATCGAAGGCAGACCAGCGATGAGGTCCATAGAACCAGAGAACAGCGCAGTCTGAATAAAGCAGGTGGTGGCGATGCTGAAGATAGCGAGCATCATGTGGCCAGCAAGCATGTTGCCATAAAGTCGGACGGCAAGGGTAAGCACGCGAATGACCATCGAGAAGAGCTCGAGGAACCAGATGACCGGCTTCATAGGACCAGGAACGCCCGACGGGCAGAGGTTCTTGAAGTACTGGAAGAAGCCGAAAGTCTTCATGCCATAGAAGTTGAAGTACACAAACGAAATGACTGCGAGAGCCCAGGTGCACGAAATGGCGCCGGTAGACGTCTTGAAGCCAGGAACAAGGCCCAAGATGTTGCAGACGAGGATAAAGAAGAAGATCGTTGCGAGGAACGGCACATGCTTCTTGAAGCCTTCGCCAATAACGTCTTCAGCGATAGAGCTGTTCACGAAGTCGTAACCAAACTCAACCGTGTTCACGAATTTGTTGGTGGGAACCAACGAAACCTTCTTAGCGGCAACGAGCACGACGGCGAACGTCACGGCCAGAGCGATGAACAGCCACACAATATACTGCGTGACGCCCCAGGGGCCGATATAGAACACGACCTGGGGATCGAACTGGGCCGAGAGCCCTTGTGCTTCCTCGACGAAGTTACCGAGAGCGGTTGCAAGACCCTCCATAGCTTTCCTTCCTTACTAATTTCACTTAAACGCGCTTGCGCTTGGCGAGCACGTTCTTGTACACGACGAACGCGATGGTGCAGCCCAAAAACACGATGCCTTCGGCCACGACGAAACCCACGAGCCCGTCGCGTGCAAGCATCGCGCAGGCGATAAGCCCCGCGACAAGTATGACAAGAGAGATTGCAACGCCAGCAAGGCCGTACAGACCAATAGTGAGGGCGTGCGTGGAAGTAGAACAGCGCGATAACCTCAAAGACAGGAACAATGGCAGAAACCCTAAGATACCGGTCACAATTCCCAATGCGATGAGCATATTGCGGTGCTCACTCTCCTACTTCTCGTCGTGTTGCTTGCCTCTATTCCGCGGCAAACAATCGTTACCTTAACAAAGAACTACGCATATGAATGCATGAAGCGTTTAAAAGTTGAAAAAAACTCGTAAGCGGCACGTAAATAACGCCCATGCCGATGAATAACGCACGTTATTCGGAGTATTCAACGCAGCGAATGAGGATATCAGTTTCGCCGAGCAGCTCTTCGGAGAGTTTATCGGGATACGCGGTGGCGAACACAATCTCCTTAATGCCTGCATTGATGAGCATCTTCGCACACACCGAGCACGGCTCGGTGGTGATGTAGATCGACGACCCCTCAATGTCGATGCCGTAGCGCGCGGCTTGGATGATCGCGTTCTGCTCGGCATGCAGGCCTCGACAAATCTCGTGGCGCTGGCCGCTTGGCACGCCGAGCTGTTCGCGCAAACATCCTGTTTCTTCGCAATGTCGCAAACCCGAAGGCACGCCATTGTAGCCCGTGGCCAGAATGCGACGGTCCTTCACGATAATGGCACCTACCGCACGACGCAGGCACGTCGAACGCTTCGAAACCTCGAAGGCGAGCTTCAAGAAATATTCGTCCCAGCTGGGTCGTTGCGTATCGCGCATGAAGAACTTCCTTACCTAGACCGTGCCAAAGATGCGATCGCCGGCATCGCCAAGGCCGGGAACGATATACGCAGCATCGTTGAGGCCTTCATCGAGCGCGCAAGCCCAAATATGCACATCGGGCTCGGCGGCGTTCACGGCAGCCACGCCTTCAGGGGCGGCGACCATAACGAGCAGGCGAATGTCTTTCACGCCCGCCTCTCGAAGGTATTTGATCGCGGCCAGAGCGCTTCCGCCCGTAGCCAGCATGGGATCAATCACGAGCGCCATGCGATTCTCGATGCCCTGAGGCATTTTTGCGTAATAGGAATGTGGCTCGTGGGTCTCTTCGTCTCGTTCCATGCCGAGCACGCCCACAGCGGCCGACGGAACAACTGAAAGCACGCCCTCGAGCATACCCATGCCTGCACGAAGAATGGGAACCACGGCCAAGGTGTCTTCCTTGAGCCGCACGCCCTCGGTTTCGCAAATGGGGGTTTTCACCTGCACCTGCATCGTGGGCAAATCGCGCGTCGCCTCATAGGCCTCGAGCGCCGCGAGCTCGTGAACAAGCTTGCGGAAGTGCGCGGGGGCGGTGCTTTCGTCGCGCAAAATCGTCATCTTATGGCCGACCAGCGGGTGGTCGAGCACGGTAAGGCAATTCTTGTCGTACGTAACGTTGGCCATGGGCTCATCCTCTCTGAATTGAAACGCATTCATGATACTGCAATGCCACGCGGCACACAAAAACTCGCCGGCCAAGCGGAATGCTGAGCCGGCGAGCCTCTTTTCGCAGTTTTCACGCGATCAGCACGCGAACTTGATTACAGTTCGGGATACAAGGGGTGCTTGGCGATAATGGCCTTCACGCCCTCTTTGATTTCGGCGAGCTTCGCTTCATCGCCATTCGCGAATACGGTTGCGGCGATAAGCTTGCCCACCATGTTGAAGTCTTCGGCATCAAGGCCGCGCGAGGTGGCCGCCGCCGTGCCCACGCGAATGCCGCTCGCCACAAACGGGCTGCGGGGCTCGTTGGGAATGGTGTTCTTGTTCACGGTAAGGCCGACGCTTTCAAGCAGCTTTTCGGCGTCTTTGCCGGTCACGTCGGCAGGCGTGAGATCGACCAAGCACAGGTGGTTGTCGGTGCCGCCCGTCACCAGACGCAGGCCGCCATCGATAAGGCCATCGGCCATCGCGGCACAGTTCTTCACCACGTTATCGATGTACGTTTTGAATTCGGGCTTGAGAGCCTCGCCCAGCGCAACGGCCTTGCCCGCGATCACGTGCATGAGCGGGCCACCCTGGCTGCCCGGGAACACCGCGGAGTTGATTTTCTTCGCGAGAGCCTCGTCGTTGGTGAGAATGAGGCCGCCGCGCGGGCCGCGCAGGGTTTTGTGCGTGGTGGTGGTCACGATGTCGGCATACGGTACAGGCGACGGATGCGCGCCCGTAGCAACCAGGCCGGCGATGTGGGCCATATCGACCATGAAAAGCGCGCCGTTGTCGTGCGCGATGCGCGCCATGCGCTCAAAGTCGATCACGCGCGGATAGGCGCTCGCGCCGCCCACGATGAGCTTCGGGTGCAATTCCTTCGCCATGCGCTCGATGGCGTCGTAGTCGATGCGCTCATCCTCGCCCAGTCCATAGGCATGGAAGTCGTACAGCTTGCCCGAGAAGTTCGCCGGCGAACCGTGCGTAAGATGGCCGCCGTTGTCGAGGCTCATGCCAAGCACGACATCGCCCGGCTTGATGGTTGCGAAATACGCCGCCAAGTTGGCATTGGCGCCCGAATGGGGCTGCACATTGGCGAACTTTGCGCCGAACAATTCCTTCGCGCGATCGCGTGCGAGATCCTCGACGATGTCGACTTTCTCGCAGCCGCCGTAATAACGCTTGCCCGGATAGCCTTCCGCGTATTTATTGGTAAGCACGCTGCCCATGGCCTGCATGACGGCAGGACTGGTGAAATTCTCAGACGCGATAAGCTCGATGGAATTGCGCTGGCGATCGAGCTCTTCAGAAATTGCCTCGGCCACCTGAGGGTCTTGTTCGGCGAGCAAAGACATGCTGTCTCCTTCGTTTGATACGGCATCGCGCATCATACGCGAGTTTCGGAACCGCTCCAATATAGCCGAAGGGAGCCGCGGGGGCTCCCTTCTCTTCGGTATTTAACGCAATCGTTCGAAAACGATGGTGGCTGGCGCCTAGCGATACGTATTCACGTCGGCATCGAGGTCCATGATCTTCTTCACGCGCATAGCGTGGCGGCCGCCCTCGAATTTGGTCGTAAGGAAGGTGTCGACGATCTGCTTGTTCACGTCGAGCTCAACGAAACGACCGGAAAGCGTGATGATGTTCGCATCGTTGTGCTGACGGCACAGCTCGGCAAACTGCACGTTGATGATGTTCGCAGCACGGCAGCCAACGATTTTGTCGGCCGCGAGCGCCATGCCGATGCCCGTGCCGCATACGAGCACACCGCGGTCGGCCACGCCGTTGGACACGTCATGCGCAACAGCGGCTGCATAATCAGGGTAATCGACGCGATCGTCGCTGTCGGGGCCGCGGTCGATAACATCGTAGCCCTGGTCTTTCAGATACGCCGCGAGCTCTTGCTTCTGCTCGAAACCTGCGTGGTCGCTGCCAATGGAGATTTTCATTGCCATGACAATCCTTTCTTCGCGCGGCCATGCCGCCGATATTCGTTACTCGTGAATCATAACCCGAGAAACCGCCGCGTGCCAGTTGGCGAGCTTTTCTTCACGCTCTGCCTCAATCATTGCGGGGCGGAAGTGATCGTCGCGCTCGCGCATGGCGCGCAATTCAGTCGTGCCCTCCCAGAATCCCGTGGAAAGCCCCGCCAAAAACGCAGCGCCCAAGCCCGTGCTTTCAAGCACCTTGGGACGGTTGAGCTGGGCATTGAGGATATCGGCCTGGAATTGCATCAAAAAGCCGTTCGCCGATGCCCCGCCGTCGACGTTGAGTTGGTCAATCGCATGCCCCGATTCACGTTCCATGGTCGCCGCGACATCGGCAACCTGATACGCCATGGATTCGAGTGCCGCTCGGGCGATATGCGCCCTGTTCGCGCCCCGCGTAAGGCCGAAAATCGCACCACGCGCCTCGGAGTCCCAATATGGTGCGCCGAGGCCCGTGAACGCCGGAACCACCACAACGCCCGCAGAATCGGGAACGCTGTTCGCAAGGTCTTCGCTTTCAGCAGCGTTTTGAATAATGCCGAGTTCGTCTCGAAGCCACTGCACCACAGCGCCCGCCACGAACACGCTGCCCTCAAGGGCGTATTCGAGGCCGTCGGCGCCAGGAGCGCTTGCGGCGACCGTGGTTACGAGGCCGTTTTGCGATTCAACGGCGGTATGGCCCGTATGGAGCAACATAAAACAACCCGTGCCGTACGTGTTCTTCGCACGACCGGGATCGAAGCAGCACTGGCCGAACAAGACCGCCTGCTGATCGCCCGCAACGCCGCGAATCGGAATGCCAGCAGGCACCGCGGCGCAGGCCGTTATTCCAAAGTCGCCCGACGAGGGACGCACTTCGGGAAGAAGGGATGCGGGCACGTCGAACAACTCGAGCAATTCTTCGTCCCACTCGCCCGTATGAATATTGAAGAGCATCGTGCGGCTCGCGTTGGTCACGTCAGTCGCATGCACTGCTCCACCCGTGAGCTGCCAAATGAGCCACGTATCTACCGTGCCGAACGCAAGCTTGCCAGCCTCGGCCGCCTCGCGAGCCCCGGGAACATGGTCGAGCAGCCACTTGATTTTGCTCGCCGAGAAGTACGCATCGGGAATGAGGCCCGTTTTTGCTTGAATAAGCTCGCGAACACCCGGCCGCGCACACACTTCCTCGACGATATCAGTCGTACGGCGGCATTGCCACACGATGGCATTCGCAATGGGAGCGCCCGTCTCGCGATTCCAAACCACCGTGGTTTCACGCTGGTTCGTAATGCCGATCGAGTCGATTTCTTCGGGAGATACGCCCGAAGACACGAGCACCTCTGTTATTACACCGAGCTGCGATGAGGCGATTTCGCGCGGATCGTGCTCGACCCAGCCGGGCTTCGGGTAAATCTGGCGAAAGGGATGCTGCGCGATGCCGACTGGCTGGCCCGCATGGTCGAACAAGATGGCGCGCGACGACGTAGTCCCCTGGTCGAGCGCAAGAACGTATTTTTTCGACATGGATCCTCTCTTTGCTCGTCGCCTGGAATGCGGTTTCGGCTCGGTCAAGTCCTGACTCGCACGAAAGCCACATTTAGTGGCTTTCGGCTCGTGCGGAATCTACCGAAACCGCACCCCAGGCGACGAGCAAACGCGCTCACCAGCATAAACGGAGTCGTCTTCTTCATCCGAAGGAAGCTTCGAGGCCCTCGGTGTTCAAGTATTCCTTATTCCAATACGAAACACCGCGAAGCGAGCGCATAGCGAACAAAGTGAGCGGTAGCCCGCTGTGGCCTCAGGGCTTTCTTCGAATGAAGAAGACGACGGACGGATTAGGAAATTCCGTAGGCCTCGTACATTGCGAGCGTCGCTTTAATGGCGATTTGCTGGGCGAACAGCTGTTGCGCCTGAGGATCGGCCGAGCCGTTCTCCTCGATATCGGCGAGCTTTTCGTTCACGTTTTCCAGCTGGTCTTCCAGATCTTGGTGCATATCTTCATATGCGGCCAAGCGACGAAGCGCCGCTGCTTGGTAGCGAGGCTGAACCTCTACATCGCCGTTCGCAGCGATTTCGGTCAAACGATGCATAGAACTCTCCTATCGTTAAAGCCGCCACAAACGCAGGCGGCGCAATACGACTCTTGCAAACGATGCAATTGTAACGCGAACCGTCACGCGTTCGCGAGCGAGCAATGCCACAAAAAGCAACGCCCCAACCGCACACATGCGTTCAGATGAAATGCTTACTTGCATGCTCGCATCGCAACCAAAGGCATGCACGGCAGCGCATTGCACCGCAAAATGGAAATTGCCGCCCGATAAAACGAACGCGCAGATTAGATTCCCTGCTTTGCAAGCCACGCTTCCACATCGGCCATAACGCGTGCGCGACCAGGCTCGTTGAGAATCTCGTGGCGCATGCCGGCATAGATTTTCGTCTCAACCGACTGCACGCCGGCATTCCGGTATTCTTCGGCGGCCTTCCGCACGCCGCGCCCGCAATCACCCACAGGGTCTTCCCCACCCGCGATAAAGAGCAGCGGCAAAACCTTGGGGACCTTGGACGCACTTTCCGCACGAACCACTTCGCCCGTAAGCGCGGTGAGCGTGGCGTAACCGCCCACGGTGAACATCTGGCCGCATTCTGAATCGTTGATATAGGCGTCGACTTGTGCCGGATCGGTTGAGAGCCAATCGAAATCGGTACGCGGGTTTTTGACGGCCTTCGAATAGGCGCCGTCGGCCATGGAATGCAAGAGCCCGCTTTTGTAGCGTTCTCCGCGCAGACGCGCGAGCGCATTTGCCAAAGCATTGCCCGCCATCGAGAGCGCCGCCGCCTGCTGGCCCGTGCCGCAGAGCACCGCCGCCGCAAGGCCCTCTCCATGCTCGGAAATGTATTTTCGCGTAATGAAGCTGCCCATGGAATGGCCGAACATCACATAGGGCACCTCGCTACCGAAACGCGCCTGCATAATGCCGCGCAAGGCGTGCACATCTCGAACGAGAACCTCAGCGCCATCGCGAGCGGGCATATGGCCCAGGTCTTGCGCGTCGGAAACGCTTTCTCCATGCCCCACGTGATCGTTCGCGCACACTACGAAACCGCTTTCTACAAGGAATTTCGCGAAATGGGCGTAGCGCACGACATGCTCCGACATTCCGTGCACGACCTGAACGATGCCCCGAACATCCGAATATCGCAACCTCTCCGGGGTTTCCGAGCCTTCTGGCTGCTCGGCTGCGTCAGGCTCCCATAGGAGCGCGCGAATCGCCGTTTTCCCATCGGCGCTCGGATACTTCAACGTGGCCGTTTTCATGTGCGCACCTCTTTCGACAGAGCCGGCATGCCGATCTCTCGACACCCAGTCCATTCAACGTGCCACCCATTCTACAATGCCGATCGGCTCGCTCAAATGCGCGCGATCACCGTTTGCCTAATTGACGGAAATGCCGTCTACGACGCATAGAGCAATCGAACGGGGTCAATCAAATAGGGCCAGTCGCTATGCTTGCGCCTTTTCGAAATCATAGCGGTGCCCCTCCCAAGAAGATTGGCACAATGCCACTCACGGCAAGAAAGCCAATAGCAAGAAATGGCGCAAAAGGGAAATCGCGCACCGGGCGACCGACCGCGAGTCGAGCCGCACAATAGAGAAGCGACGCGACACACGCGACGCAAAGCGCCGCGATACCTCCTTCGAAACCAGCGAAAAGCCCTATGGGAAACAGCAATTTCACGTCACCTGCGCCAAACGGTTCGCCGTCACGGAAGCACGAGACCGCAAGCGAACACCCAAGCGCGAAGGCCGATACCCCGAAAGCCCCTATGACGCTCGATGTAGCCGTAGACAATATCGACTCTATCAAGTTCGACGAACACGCGTCAGCCAATTCACAGGGACTTCCCGGCGAAGCATTCATTGCGGACAAGGAAGTAGCTCCATTGAAAACGAGACCGACCGCACTTGATGACTCGTGAGCAAAGAACGACCCCTCGATAACGCCTACGACCTGGGCAAGAAGCGAAGCGCACCATAACGCGATTCCGGCAACCACAACTCGATTAGGAATGATTCTCTCCCGAATGTCGACGAAGCTCGCATAAAACAAAACGACGAGAAACGCTACAGAGAGTAAATTAGGAGTCATCGACGAGAAAAAGTCAGAGGTCGTTGCTGAGACGCTCTCAAGAGTTGCCACCATGCCCCCTTCGCATGCCTATTGATGCTCTGGCGGAAAGACGCAGCCGCCAAGAGCTCTGGAGCAAAGGCGCCACGAGCAAAAATTGCAGCGCAGCGTATCGTATGAAGTCGGGCGCTATTCCGCTTATAAGCGCATCCGCGCCCCATGCGACAACTCTAGCGCGCCAACCTTGCCGAAACCTTGCCCACATGCGGGCGATTTGGCTCAAAAATCCCGTCGATTTCCTCTTTTCCTCGCGACAATTGCCCTCATTTTTCATTGAAGCCAACGTCGTTTTCCCTCGCAATTACTCGCGTTTTCCATCTGAGCACCGGGAGCTATCCGCTTATTCTTGATTAAGAGGGTAAAACCTTATCGTCGCAGGCATCGCGTGCGCATTCACGGCAGAATCGCGTATGGCGTTACAACGACATCGCGCACGTCACCGCAACAACATCGGGTATAGCGCTACAGCAGTTCCTTAAAATCATCAGCGACAAGAGCCCCAACTCGCAAAATATGCGGATGTTCATGCGTGCAATCGACGATGGTCGACGAGACGCCTGAGCGGGGAACATCGTCGCCAAGCACAACGGGCACCTGCGCCGCAAATTCGGGATCGACATCGGCCAGCGTTTGGGGCGGTTTCTTTCCTTGAAAATTCGCACTCGAGGTTGCCAAGGGGAACCCGACACGCTCAATGAGTTCCAAGGCGACAGAATCGTTCGGCATGCGCAGCGCAATGGTGTCGTTCGCGCCGCGAAATGCCTCGGGCACGTTGTCGCCCGCTTTCACCACGAGCGTAAGAGGCCCAGGCCAAAACTGCGAAACCATATCGTGCGCGAGCTGCGACACGTCGCGGCCATAGCGCGTAAGCGCCGCAGGAGAGCCAACAAGCCACGGAATAGCTTTGTCGGGATCGCGACGTTTATCAATAAAAATAGCCTCGGGAGAACACGCGAGACCGACGGCGATGCCGATCCCATATACGGTATCGGTTGGGAAAACGACGGGCTTGCCCGCGGTAAGCGCCGCGACGGCCTTGCTCAGTTGGGCCTCATCGACCATAGTTGCCTCTTCCAAACGCGCCGCCCACGTCGGCGGCATTTTCTTTAGTCGAATTGTACCAACCACATACCTTCGAATGGCAACACGTGCGTAAAAGTCACCATGACGCCATGCGAACGCGAGGAACCAGCCCCACGGAGTCGAACCGAGCACAGGAGTCAATGGGCCCACCGCACACGAATTCCCATCACACACCGATTCTCGCCACGCATGGATCAACTGAGGCGTTCGCCTGAAGCGCCGTCCGCGCAACAACGGACCCATCGCATACGGAATAGCTACTCACCCATCGCGCTTTTCTCAAACAGCTCGATGAGTGCATTCTTGCCCGCTGCGCCCGTTTTCGCATACACGTTCTTCACATGGCTCCATACCGTATTTTCCGAAATCACGAGCTCTTCGGCGATATACTTCGCCGAACGGCCGCGCACAAGGTACGAACATATTTCTGTTTCGCGCGGAGTAAGGCCGTAGGTTTGGCCAAACGATGCAAGCTCACTGCGCCAATCGGGCTCCGCAGCGCTTTCGGCGGCAGCGCCAATGCCCGCTTCCTTTTGAGCGGCATGCCCTTCGGCAGAGCTAAGCTGATCGACGTTCAATTGGCCATCGGCCATGAGCGCATTGTTAACCTGGCGCCCTTGAGCCGTCGCATCACTCGACAATGAAACATGCGGCAAGGCCGCGCCCGCCGAGACAGCGCTTTCCCGAAGGACCCCTGCCATCGTATCGCCAATCGCCTCATTGCCCCCGAGACGCACGTTCGCTCTAACATCGCCCGATGCCACGGAACCTTCCGCTCCATCCCCTTCTGAAGCGTCGCCGAACACGCGACCGCCTTCAGTCGATTCGGCACTAAGCACCGACGCTCCCCCGCCGGCGATTTCACGCTCCGAATGGCGCATGGCGAACACAAATGCAATGCCGAGCGGATACAGAGCAACGAATGCGAGCAGTGTGAGCAGCGAAACGCCTCTGCTTGCCGAAAACGCGCCCACAACCAAACCGGCCGCCAACCCTAACGCGAGAAACGCGTTCGACCCTATGAGGTAAATGCCCGAAAGCGCAAAGCTGCTCACGCCCGTTTCGCGTGACGCATTCGCAATATAGAACAAGAACAACATGCCGCACACGTCATAGCACATGATCATAATGGTGCCCGAAATAGGACCTAACGCATCGCCGATGAAAGGCATGAGCGAAAGCACCACGAGCATTACCGGCAAACATGCCTTGTACGCCGCCGCGGGATTGCCGCGACGCGATGCGACAAGCGCAATGGCGGAAGCTACCGCGGTCGATGCGAACAGGGGCGCCGCCATGGAAACGTCGCCGACGATATGCTCAGAAGACGACCCCAAAACCGACGTATGCAGAATGCCCACCACGCCAACGAGCGCGAACAGGCACCAGTAGTCAGGCCCAAAGGTGAGCAGAATGCGTCGGACAGATATCGTCTCACCTGAGGATCGCGCAACAGCGCGCGCACCGACAACCGCCTCGCCTAAAGATTGCGCGGCATTGCCTGCGCCATGGTCCCCCAATGCCGACGTGCGAGCAGGCTCATGCGCCAATGCAACCGACACGCGATAGCAGACAAGCGAACAAGCCGCCATGGCGCACACAACCAAATCGAACGCAAGGCCGTACCCGAAACAGAAAGAGCCAGCGACAATGAAAGCCTGCAAAACCAAGTCGCACACCATGCATATATGAGAGCGCTCGCTCTCTTGCATGGAAAATATATCGAGCCAAGCAATCGAAACCACCGTTTGCCCAATGCCGTAGAGAACGCCCAGAAGCGGCGCCATCTCGAGCGCAACGCCAGCCTGCGCGAAAACCGCCGAAGCGGCGAACCCCGCCACGAGCGCGGCAACGCCCGGCCACATCGCAAACGAGCCCGGCTTCACCGCGCCGCGACATGCAAGCGCGATGACGAGAGAAGCGACGATGATTGAAGCCGCCTCGCTCGCGAACATGAACCAGAGCTCGGTGACGAAGCCCACGCTCTGCCCCACCGACCCCATGGCCGATAAATATCCCAACGAAGTGGCCGCCTTTGCCAAGCCGAAGCCCACAATGGTCGCAGCCGCTTCCTTTTTCGTTGCTCTTCCATAATCCCTCCCCATATGGAACATGCCTATTGTAGCGCCTTGCACGGGAGTCTTTCGGACATCGTTACGAACATTGTTATTCTCAATAACCCATTTATCAGGCTTTTTGCAAATAGCACCGATAGTCGGTGAGGACTTCGCTGAGCGGTGAGAGTAGGTTTGAGCCCATACGAGGCAGGCAAAGCATGGAAGGCTTTGCGCAATGCGAATACCGAAAACGGTAAAACAAGCCAACGGCACGCATTGGCCTTCAATAACAAGGAGGGGTTTCATAATGGAACTTTCACGCCGTAATTTCTTGAAGGGCACCGGCGCTCTTGCGGGCATTTCCGCGATGGGCGCAATTGGACTGGGCTGCTCGCCCGCGGCAAACGAGGGAACCGAGGCAAAGGGCGGTAAGGCCGAAGCGCCGAAGACGCCGGCAGAAACTACGCCCACCGCGCTGAAAGAAGCAACCGACGGCAAGTTCACCGCCAAGGCTATGGGCCACGAGAATTACATCTACGTCGAAGCCACCATGGCGGGCGGCGCCATCGCGAACCTGCGCGTGCTTACCCACGACGAGACCGTTGGCGTTGGCAGCCTTGCAACCGAGATGTGGCCTGCGAAGGTCGTCGAGACCCAGAACCTCGACGTTGACGCCATTTCTGGCGCAACCACGACGTGCACCGCTATCAAAAACGCCGCCATCGAGGCCATTTCCAATTCCGGCGCCGACGTCTCGCAGTTCCAGAAGGGCGCTCAGGCTCCCGAAAAGGGCGAAGACCAAACTATCGATACCGACGTCGTGATCATGGGCGCGGGCACCGCAGGCCTCACCGCCGCGACCCGTTTGCTCGAGAAGGGCTTCAAGGTCACCCTTTTCGAGAAGCAGGACATCCCCGGCGGCTCCATGTCCATGACGTATTCCGGTCTCGCATGTGCCGGCAGCCAGCTGCAGAAGAATTACTCGCTCGGTCGCTTCGACTCCAGCCCGTTCTTCGACAAAGACGCAATGCTCGGCGTACTCAAGGGCCTCGTCGTTCCCGAGAACGACCGTTTCAACGGAGCCATGCCTTACGACGATGCCTTGTACACCACTTCGCCCGCCCTGGTCGATTGGCTGCATGAAATCGGCGTCGGCTTCTACAGCCTGGGCGTGAACAAAGCCTACGGCGTGACCCCGTACCTGGCCCCCGGATGCTATGAAGGCGGCTGCGGCTACGCCATGCAGTACCTCGTCGACCGCATTGGCGCCTTGGGCGGAACCATTATCTACGGCGCGAAGGTGACCGACATCACCATGACCGACGGCCGCGCAACGGGCCTCGTCGCCGAGGGCAAGGGCGGCGAAACCTACACCGCCACCGCCAAGGCCGTTCTTCTGGCATCGGGCGGCTTCGGCGCCAACCAGGAAATGGTCGACGAATACTACCCGCAGTACAAGGGCCGTTCGTTCAACTGCTGCCCCGCCTCCACGGGCGACGGCATCGTGCTCGGCCAGAAGGTCGGCGCGGGCATCGAGTGCATGGGCCGCGAGCTTGGCGCTTACATGTCTACGACCGCCCAAGCCGGCAGCCGCATGGAGATCGCCTTCATGTATCAAACCACGCCGGGCATCATGGTGAACGCGTCGGGCGACCAGTTCGGCAACGTGATGAGCGCGAACCACTATGTCATTGGCCGCGCCCTGTGCGACGACGCCAACGGCGGCAAGTTCTTCTGGATCACCGACGAGTCGGGTGCCGTCACCACCATGAACAACCTCACCTATGCGTTCGACACCTACAAGGCCGTCTTCGAGCGCGGCGACATGGTTCACTATGCGAGCGTCGAGGAAGCCGCCGAGGCTTTGGGCCTGTCCAACCTGCAGCAGACCCTCGACACGCACAACGCCCATGCTCTTGCGGGCGAGGAAGACGAGTTCAAGCGCAAGAAGCTCCCCTACATCGACACGCATGACGGCGTGTGGGTGTGCGGCATTGAGCCCACGTTCTACCTCACCACGGGCGGCTTGGCCATCGACACCTCCACGCATGTTCTCACCGACGACGGCAGCACCATCGCGGGCCTCTACGCCGCGGGCGATGTGTGCGGCTCCGTCGAAGAGAAGGACGGCAAGCAGTACGGCATGGGCTTCGACGCAGCCATGAACTTTGGCTACATCATGGCCGAAACCGTGGCTTCAGAAATCGCCTAGCCCTCTCTTTCAGCCCCTCCATTCCTTGGGGAGCCCCTCGATTGCTTCCCAAACCCAGAAAGCCGACCCATTTCGGGTCGGCTTTCTTATTGGAAATCAACTGTCAGGAACCTGTTAAATGCTCGTTGCGTTTAACAGATTTCCACCAGCAACGCCCACACCTCAAAGCGTGCTCGCAACCTGTTAAATGCTGCGAGCATTTAACAGGTTTCAACAGATTGCGCACGGGCAATAAGAAGCGCCACTAGAACAGGCCACAGGTGAAAAGGAATTCCAAGCTCTTCAGCTTGCTACCGACATGCTCGCGTACCCACGCCTGGCACAAATGAAGAATCTCGAAGGAAATATGGCGCGGCACCTCACGTTGCGCAATCTCGTCAAACGTCGACATCATGAGCCAGTGGGCCCACGAAAGCACGTCGCTTCCCACTTGCACAGTATCAGAAAACATGAGGCAATCGCGGCACACGGCGCCGCCTTCCGCAGGCGAAAATGCAACCTGCACGCGAGAATCATCGCTCGCGAGTGGCTGCCCACACATCACGCATCGGTTCAAGCTCGGACGAAAGCCCGAAAACGCAAACGCCTTCAGCATAAATGCCGCGCATATCGCGAGCGCCCCCGTCGCATCGCACGATTCCGCATGCTCAAGCGCAGAGGCGCTCAGGTCATAGAGGCGAGGCGATTCCAAATCGGGCTGGGTCAGTCGCGTAAGCAAGTCGACGATAGGAGCCGCAGCTGCCGCATGCTCCATGTCTTCCCGAACGCCAATATGAGCATTGAGCAGTTTGGCCTCTTTCACAATGTCGAGGCTTTTGCCGCATACAAGCAGCAAGTCGACTTCCGAAAAAATCTCGAGGCGCGAGGCGAATGAGGAGTTTGGCTTGCGCGCACCTTTGGCAACCGCGCGAACCTGACGGCCATCTTGGGCCAGAAGCGTAACGATCAAATCGGTTTCGCCGAGTTTCGTTTTGCGCAGTACCAACGCCTGAAGCGAATACGTATCTGCCGCCATGACCCACTCCCCTTCCAAACAAAAAAGCCGCCTTAAAAAAGACGGCTTTCATTGTATATCAGCACAGCTTCACGTGAACGGCCGCCCAACATCCCAGGTGCCGTGGCGCAAAAACACCGCAGAACGCGAACCTACGCACGGTCGGCGATTTCCTTCGAAATTTCGGCAACGAATTCCTCGATAGACTTCTGCACGGTCTCGTTCGAGCGGTCGCGTACGGAAATATTGCCCTCCTCGGCTTCCTTCTCGCCCAAAATGAGCATGTACGGAACGCGATCGACGCCACGAGCCTCGCGAATCTTGTAGCCAATCTTCTCGTCGCGATCGTCGACCACCACGCGCACGCCGGCCTCTTCGAGCTTGGAAGCAACCTGGTGAGCGTAGTCGCGCGACTTCTCGGACACGGGGAGCACCTTCACCTGCACGGGAGAGAGCCACGTGGGGAATTTGCCCGCGAAGTGCTCGATGAGAATACCAATGAAGCGCTCGATTGAGCCGTAGCATACGCGATGCAGCATGATGGGGCGCTTCTTCGAGCCGTCGTGGTCGGTGTACTCGAGGTCGAAGTTGAGCGGCATCTGGAAGTCGAGCTGCACGGTGCCGCACTGCCAGGTGCGACCGAGCGAATCTTCCAGATGGAAGTCGATCTTCGGGCCATAGAAGGCGCCATCGCCCTCGTTGACCTCGTAAGGCATATTGAGCCTCTCGAGGGCGGCCTTCAAGCCGCCTTCTGCTGCTGCCCAGTCTTCGTCGGAACCCATGGAATCGTCGGGACGGGTGGAAAGTTCCACATGGTATTTGAAGCCGAACTTCTGATACACCGAATCGATGAGGTTCACGACGCCGATGATTTCATCGGTGAGCTGGTCGGGGCGCACAAACAGGTGCGCGTCATCTTGAGTGAAACAACGAACGCGGAACAGGCCGTGCAACGCGCCGCGCATTTCATGGCGGTGCACAATGCCCAGCTCGCCTGCGCGAATAGGCAGGTCACGATAGCTGTGCGGCTTCGAAGCGTACACGAGCACGCCGCCCGGGCAGTTCATGGGCTTCACGCAGTACTCTTCTTCATCGATGATGGTGGAGTACATGTTGTCTTTGTAGTGGTCCCAATGGCCCGAGGTCTTCCACAGCTGCTTGTTCATGATGAGCGGCGTGGAAATCTCGACATAGCCGGCCTTGCGATGGATCTCGCGCCAGTAGTCGATGAGCGTGTTTTTCAGAATCATGCCGTTGGGAAGGAAGAACGGGAAGCCGGGAGCCTCGTCGCGCATCATGAAGAGGTCCATTTCGCGACCGATCTTGCGATGATCGCGCTTCTTGGCCTCTTCAAGCACGCGCAGATGCTCGTCGAGCTCTTCTTTGGTGGCGAAGGCGGTGCCGTTGATGCGAGTGAGCATCTTGTTGTTCTTGTCGCCCTTCCAATAAGCGCCAGAAACGGCCGTAAGCGTGAAGGCCTTCAGGGCCTTCGTGTAGCAAATATGAGGACCGACGCACATATCGATGTAGTCGCCCTGCTGGTAGAACGTGATGCGAGCGTCATCGGCCAAGTCGCCGATGTGTTCGACCTTGTACTTCTCGTTGCGCTCTTCCATGAGCTTGATAGCCTCTTCGCGCGGAAGTTCGAACGTCGAGAACTTCAGGTTCTCTTTCACGATTTTCTTCATTTCGGCTTCAATCGCGGGAAGGTCTTCCTCGCTGATTTTCTTGTCACCCAAATCGACATCGTAGTAGAAGCCATTGTCGGTCGCGGGACCATAGGCGAAGTCGGCCTCGGGATAGAGGCGTTTGATGGCCTGCGCCATAATGTGCGCCGCGGAATGGCGCACAACGTGCGTGACCTCTTCCTCGGGCAGCTCGGCGACGGTACCGTCGTTGTAAAGGGCCTTCATAGGGCTATCTCCTCTCGAATGCGAATACGCATACGTTACTGAAATCGAGTTCCAATTATAGACAGACGGCGTGCAGGAACAAGCTGCGCCGCTCAGCATACAGAATGGCGACATGACGGCAGAACAACCGCCTCGCCTACCTGCGCGATTTAGGTCGCGACAACAAGAAAAGCCGCGCGCAGGCGGCTTTTCTTAAGGCAGGATTGCAAACCAGATCGGCGCTTACTGGCGCGGCGCCTGGCCATGAGCCCCGACATTCGCCTGGGGCACAGCCTGCCTCGGCGCGCCGGTAGTTCGACCGCTGCGACGAGCGCCGACGCCGGGAAGCGGCGTTGCGCAGTACGGACAAACGGTCCACGAAGGATCGAGCGCATGGCCGCACTTCTGACATTGGTTCTTCAAACGCTGGTGGCAGTTCGGGCACAGCACATAATCGGCCTCGACCGGGTAGCCGCAGTTGGCGCATTCGCCATACTGCATGAGCTGGCGCTGCTTCAGCGCGACCTCGAGCTCTTGCTCGTCGCGATCGATTTGCAGCAGCGGCGGACGAAGCAGGCAATACGCGATGACGCCCAAAATGGGAACGAGCGCGACGATGGCCCAGATGTACCACACCGTGCCGCGCTGGTAAGCATCGCGAACAACCCAAATAATAGAGAGCACGTAAACGGCCACGAGCATGACGATGCATACCGTGACAGCCATTTGCAGCTCAGGAGTCCAAAGCTGCGAGAGAATGTCGCTCATTGAGAAATCCTTTTCGTACATCAATACACTAATCACGCATTGTAGCAAAGAAAGAAGCGCCCCGCATACCGCGAGGCGCTTCTCTATGCAATTTTGAAATTCGGCGGCGCGAAGGTTCGATATTCGGCAGAAAGACCCTCGCCTACAGCTCGGCGATCTGCTGGGCAACCAGCTCGAGCTTCGCAGCGAACTCGGCATGCTTCGCCTTGTCCTTCTCGACGATTTCAGGCTTCGCCTTGGCAAGGTAGCCCGGGTTGGAGAGCTTCTTGTCAAGCTTGGCAACGTCTTTCTCGAGCTTCTCGCGTTCCTTGGAAAGACGCGCGCGTTCAGCCTCGAAATCGACCAGGCCCTCGAGGTGGCAGTAGACCTCGCAGCCAGAGACGAGCGTGGCGTTAGATGCCGCGGGCTTTTCGGCTTCGGCGGAAACCCCGGCCACGTTCACACGCGCGAGCGACACAATAAGCTCCTGTTGCTCGTTGATGGTGGAAACGACCTCGGCGGGCGCCTTCACCGTAATGGCAAGCTCCTGTTTCGGCGAGATGCCATAGCGGGCGCGAGTGGAACGCACGGCGGAAACGACGCCGCATACCAGCTCAATCGCGCGTTCGGCTTCGGCATTCTTAAAGCGCGCAAGCGTCTCGGGCTCAGGCCAGGTGGCAACCATGAGAGCCTCGGCGTTTTCGCCTTCCGCATGAGGCAGCTGCTCCCACAGAGCCTCGGTCACAAACGGCATGGCCGGATGCAAAAGGCGCAGGGCGGAATCGAGCACAAACACGAGATTGCGCTGCGTTTGCAGGCGAGCAACCGGATCGGCGCCCTCGCGCAGACTCGCCTTCGAGAACTCGATGTACCAGTCGCAGAACTCGTTCCAGAAGAACGCGTGCAAATCGCTGGCCACTTCACCGAACTTGTATTCGGAAATGCCCTGGGTCACACGCTCGGAGAGGCCAGCCAAACGCGACAAGATCCACGCATCGGCAGGCGTCGCGGCAACGGGCTCGCCCGGCGTGAAGCCCTCGAGGTTGCCAAGCACGAAGCGGCTCGCATTCCAGATCTTCGTGACGAAAGCACGCGCCTGCTCGGTGCGCGGCGAAGAAATGAGCTCGTGGGTTTCGGGGTCGATGTCGGCGTCGAAGCGCACATCCTGGTTGTTCGTGACCAGCGTGAGCAAGTTGAAACGCATGGCATCGGCGCCGTATTTCGCGATGAGGTCCATGGGATCGACGCCGTTGCCCTTCGATTTGGACATGCGGCTGCCGTCCTTCGCCAAAATGGTGGCGTAAATCACGACGTCATGGAACGGAATCTCGCCCAAGAAGTACGTGGAGGACATGATCATGCGGGCAACCCACAGCGCGATGATGTCGCGCGCGGTAACGAGCGCCGTCGTAGGATGATGGCCCTCGAGCTGCTCGGGGTGGTTCGGCCAACCCTGCGTGGCGAAAGTCCACAGCTGGCTCGAGAACCACGTGTCGAGCACGTCTTCGTCCTGATGTACATGATGGCCGCCGCATTTCGGGCACACGTCCACGTCTTCCATGCACGCGTCTTCCCAACCGCAATCGGCGCAGTAGAACACCGGGATGCGATGGCCCCACCACAGCTGGCGGGAAATACACCAGTCTTTCAGGTTTTCCATCCAGGTGAGATAGGTCTGCGTCCAACGGGCCGGGTGGAACGTGACTTCGCCGCTCGTGACGGCCTCGGTCGCAGGACCCTTCAGCTTATCGACGGCAACGAACCACTGTTCGGAAAGCCACGGTTCAAGGGCACTCGGGCAGCGGTAGCAATGCATCACCGAATGATGGTGGTCTTCCACATGATCGAGCAGGCCGTGCTCCTCAAACCACGCGACAACGGCTTCGCGGCATTCCTCGCGGCTCATGCCGGTAAATTCGCCGTAGCCTTCAACCACGTGGGCGGTTTCATCGAAGATATTGATTTTCTCGAGGCCATGGCGCTCGCCCATCGCGAAGTCGTTCGGGTCGTGAGCAGGAGTGACCTTCACGAAGCCCGAGCCGAAATCGGCATCGACATAAAAGTCGCTGAAAATGGGGATCTCGCGGTCGACGATGGGCAGCTTGACCTTCGCACCCACGAACTTGTCTTTGTCATGATCTTTCGGAGACACCGCAACGCCCGTATCGCCGAGCATGGTCTCGGGGCGCGTGGTAGCGACCACAATGTATTCCACGCCGTCAATGGGCTCGACGAGCGGGTAGCGAAGGTGCCACAAGTGGCCATCTTCTTCCTGGTATTCCGCTTCGTCGTCGGAAATGGCGGTACCGCAGGTGGGGCACCAGTTCACGATGCGCTTGCCGCGGTAGATAAGGCCGTCATGGTACCAATCGCAGAACACCTTGCGCACGGCGGTGGCATATTCGGGATCCATGGTGAAGTGCGGGTCGTCGAAATCGACCGAGCAACCCATGCGCTTGATCTGCTCAATGATGTGTCCGCCGTATTCATGCGTCCAATCCCAGCAGGCGTCGATGAACTTCTCGCGACCGAGCTCGCGGCGGGAAATGCCCTGCGCGGCGAGCTTTTTGTCGACCTTCGTTTGCGTCGCAATGCCCGCATGGTCGGTACCGAGAATCCAACGGGTCGATACGCCGCGCATGCGGTTGAAGCGAATAATGGTGTCTTGGATAGTATCGTCCATGGCGTGGCCCATGTGCAGCACGCCGGTGACGTTCGGCGGCGGAATGGTGACCGTGCAGTCACCCACGCCCGGGCGGCGGGCATAGTAGCCGCCGGTGAGCCATTTATCGAGAATGCGAGGCTCGAGCACCTCGGAGTCATAGTTCTTGGAAAGCTCTTCCACTCTCTGCTCCCAACTTGTTTGCTTGTAAGGCGGAATACTGAAACAGCCCGGCCGCGCATGCGGCCAGGCCGTGGCATTTATTCGGAGACGACAGCCGCGTCGGCCGCCTGCTCGATTTCGGGTTTCGTTTCGCCCTCGATATCGCTCGGGCGAATAACCACCCTCGTGGGTCCGGCGTGCTCAGGCAAATCGAACATCACGTCTTGCAGAACACGCTCGCAAATGGCGCGAAGGCCGCGCGCGCCCGTGCCATGCTCGACCGCCTCGTGCGCGATGGCGCGCAGCGCTTCGGGCGTGAACACGAGTTCGGAATTCTCGAACTCGAACATGCGCACGTACTGCTTCACCAACGCGTTCTTCGGGTCGGTAAGAATGTGAACCAAATCGTCTTCGGTAAGCTCGTCGAGCGAGCAAATCACCGGAATGCGGCCCACAAATTCGGGAATCATGCCGAACTTGTTCAAATCTTCGGGCAGCACCTTTTCGAGAAGCTCTGCTTCGGCGTGCTTTTTCGACTGCGGCACATCGCTCGTGAAACCGATGCCCTTCTTGCCCACGCGCTGGCCGATGATGTCGGCCAGACCCACGAACGCGCCGCCCAAAATGAACAGGATATTCGTGGTGTCGATATGAATGAGCTCCTGCTGCGGGTGTTTGCGTCCGCCCTGCGGAGGAACGCTCGCCTCGGTACCCTCGACGATCTTGAGCAATGCCTGCTGAACGCCCTCGCCCGACACGTCGCGCGTGATGGAGAGGTTTTCGGCTTTACGGGCGATTTTGTCGATCTCGTCGATATAAATGATGCCGATCTGCGCGCGCTCGATATCGAAATCGGCCGCGGTAATGAGCTTCAGCAAAATATTCTCGACGTCTTCGCCCACGTAGCCCGCTTCGGTAAGCGTGGTGGCGTCGGCGATGGCAAACGGAACCTGCAGCGTGCGCGCGAGCGTTTGCGCGAGCAGCGTTTTGCCCGAACCCGTGGGGCCCAAAAGCATGATGTTGCTCTTAGCAAGCTCGACGTCGTCATCATTCGACTCGGCACCGAGGCTGATACGCTTGTAGTGGTTGTATACGGCAACCGAAAGCGCGCGCTTGGCGGCCTCCTGGCCAACAACATGCTGGCTCAGGCGATCGAAAAGCTCATGCGGCGTGGGCAGTGCGGCGAGAATCTCGGCCGCCGAAGGGGCGCCCTGCTCTTCGTCGTCAAACGGGGCCTGCGCAATGTGGCCTTCGTAACCGTCGAAGTCGCCGTCGAACGAATCGGGCATATTGCCCCGGCTGGGATGGCGGCCGTCAAGGTAGCCGCCACGGGCAAGCACGTCGGTGCAGTACAGAATGCACTCGTCGCAAATGCACGTGCCATCGGGGCTTTGAATCATGCCAGCGACCTCATCGGCCGTTTTGCCGCAGAAGACGCAACGCGCCTTTTTCGGGTCCATGGTTTGAGAATCGGGATTCTTGGTCTGCATAAGGCCTTATGCTTCCTTCTTCGGCATAGCGCGAGTCGTGATGATGTCGTCGACCAGGCCATATGCCTTCGATTCCTCAGCGGTAAGCCAGTGGTCACGCTCGGAATCGGCATGGATGGTCTCAATGGATTGGCCGGTGTGCTTGGCGAGAATGCCTTCGAGGCGCTCGCGGCACTTGCGCATTTCTTTCGCAGCGATTTCGAAATCGGTCTGCTGCGTGCGATTCTCGGCGCCACCCATGGGTTGATGAATCATGATTTGCGAATTCGGCGTGATGAAACGCTTGCCCGGGGTACCCGCAGCAGTAAGCACGGAGGCCATGGAAGCGGCCATGCCCATGCAAACGGTGGACACGTCGCAGCGAATGAACTGCATGGCATCGTAGATGGCCAAACCTGCGCTCACGCTGCCTCCCGGGGAGTTGATGTAGAGCGAGATATCTTTCTCGGGATCGGCGCTCTCGAGGTGCAGGAGCTGCGCGATAACGACGTTTGCGACGTCGTCGTCGATGGCGCTGCCCAAGAAGACGATGCGATCATTGAGCAGTCGGGAGTAAATGTCATACGAGCGCTCGCCGCGGGGCGACTGCTCGATGACGTAAGGAATCGTATATCCGTTTTGCATAAATGCTGCCCCTTTATTCTGTATCGAAGTCGAAGCAATAATACAACCAAGGCTCGCTTCCGAAAACAGGAAGCGAGCCTTAAGGACTGTACCACGTTTATTGAGCGGACGAGCGATATCGCCGCCCTTGCAGCCAAGCCGTCACGCGCACTCCACGGTTTGTTCGAGAAAATGCGCGAGATGAAAGCTATTCAGCAGCGGCCTCGGTGTTTTCGGCCTCGGCCTCGTCAGCCTTCTTGGCGGCCTTCTTGGTGGTTTTCTTAGCGGCAGCCTTCTTGGCAGGCTTCTTCTCTTCCTCGTCAGCCGTGGGAAGCTCGACCTCTTCGATCTCGGCTTCCTTCAGCAGAGCCTCGAGAGCCTTGCCGCGCAGAATGCCCTCGCGGACGAAGGACAGGCGACCCTGCTTCTTCCACTCAGCGTAGAGCTTGTCGGTATCTTTGGCGCCGGAGTTCTTGAACTCGTCAACGACTTCCTCGTCAGTCACAACGATGTTGTTGTGGCGAGCATAGGCGTCGAGGGCCAGGTTCTGTTTGACGGTGTCGGCAGCCTGAGCCTTGACGTCTTCCTTGAACTGGTCAGCAGTAATCTGCTGGGCAGCCAGGTAAGCGTCGAGCGTAGCGCCCTGGCGCTGGAGCTGCTCGAAGAAGCTCTGCAGCAGGTCGCGCTCGGCGGCGTCGCACATGGCCTGGGGCACGTCGCCCTCGAGGCGCTTCTGCAGCTCGAACAGAGCGTTGTTCTCCATAATGCGGGGAATGATTTCGCCCTTCTGAGCCTCGATCTGCTCGCCCATGAGCTTGCGCAGCGCGGCGACATCTTCGAAACCGAAGTTTTCTTTGACCCACTCGTCGGTGATTTCAGGAAGAACGACCTTCTTCACAGCCTTGACGGTGACGTCGAAGACGACCTTGGCGGTCTTGCCCTGAAGGATGCTGGTGAGCATGCAGGGATTCGACTCAACCTCGATCTCGAAGTGCTTCTCTTCGCCCTTCTTGCAGCCAACGAGCTCCTCGTCGAATGCTGCCGGGAACAGGCCCTTGCCCAGTTCGTAAAGGCGAGCTTCGCTGCACAGCGCGGCGATGTCTTCGCCGTTGTCGTCGACAGCCTTGATGTCGAGTTCGACAACGGAGTCGGCCTTCACCTTGGTGTTTGCAGGAGCGTTCTTGTAGTCGTGATAAGCGTTGCCCAGGTTGTCGATTTCCCTGTCGATTTCAGCCTCAGAAGCGGTCTTGAAGGGAACCTCGATGTGAACCGGGGAGTAATCGGAAAGCTCAAGAGCGGGCTTGACCTCGCACTCAATGGAGAAGGTGAAATCTTTGCCCTCTTCAACGAGACCGTCGACCTCGGAGAACTTGGGCTCGGAAATCAGAATGAGGTCGGCTTCGTCGATAGCCACGGGGAACGACTCGTTGAGAATTTCGTCGGTAACCGTGGAGAGCACGGCTTCCTTGCCCAGGTTGGCGTCGATGATTTGACGAGGCACATGGCCAGGACGGAAACCAGGGAACTTGTACTTCTTGCCGAAGTCTTTGTAAGCCTTCTTGATGCGAGCATCGATATCGGCGGCTTCGATGGTCACCGTGAGTTTGGTGGCGCCGGATTCGAGAACCTCAACGTTCGTTTTCAACTTTTCCTCCATCTGGATCTTCGTTCAAAGCCTGTGTTACCAGACTAGACTGACCGAGACGCGCGTTCGGGCACGTCGGCGGCGCGAGCTATGGTGCGGGCGAAAGGACTCGAACCTTCACGGGGGTTGCCCACCAGAACCTAAATCTGGCGCGTCTGCCAATTCCGCCACGCCCGCATTTCGCAAGCGCACGCATGCCCGTATGGACACGCAACAGAGCACTATAGCAAAAAACCCGCAGGTTGTGCAGGTCAGCTTTCGAATACACAAGACCGCCGTTCGATGAGCGCTCCGCTAAAGAAGGCCACATCTTCAGGCGCCGCCCCATTCGCCACACGAACGCAAGAGGCCGCCCCGGCCCGGGATGCCTGCCGGTGGCCCACCGTGTTCAAACTCGTTCTTCGTCTAAGGTTGAACACGGCGAAGCGAACGCATAGCGAAGCACCTTAAGGCGCGAAGCGGTAGCGAGCCGTGGCCGACGGCTGCATCCCGGGCCGAGGCGGCCACCAGGCCCTTCCCCTACACCTTGTCTTCGAGCTCGAGCTGCATCATGTGCACGTTTTCGCGCATATGCTTCGCCGTATGGCGGTTGATGCGGCCCGACTCGTACATTTGCTGAATATGCTCAAGCTCAATCAAGAAGCCGGCACGGCGCACTTCGGTCGCCTTGTCCTCGACGCGCGCCACAGTGCCTATGTCGCGGCCGATGCGCTTCACGCGTCTTAAATCGCGCTGCACCTGCACCATAAGCGAGCTCACATGCTCGGTGCGATAATTCGGGTCGTCAAGGCGCGCGCGCAGATTCTTCACCACGTACTCGAGCGATTCGGCCTGGAGCTGTCGCACCTCGCGCTCCTCTTCGAAGCCGTCGGAAAGCACGTTGCTGTCGAGCAGCGTTCGCGTAATGGAGCGAGAAACAAGGGCGGCGCGGCGGGCGATGATGCCGAACAGCCACAACACATCGCGGTCGCGCTGAATAAGATTTTTCGACTGGCGAATGCGGCGCAGCATGCGATAACCCACCACAGGCGACACGCGTTCTTCATCGATTGCGGAAAGCACGTATTCCTGCTCCCACTCCAACGCCTCAAGGCGCAGCGCCGAATCGTCGTCCTGTTCGCCCGTCCCCTGCTTAATTCGATCGATGCGATCGTTGTACTGGGCCATGACCGTTTGCGTCGCGCGGCGGTTTTCCCTCGTTTGACGCGCCGCAAGCTCCTCGATAGTCGCGCGCAGCACCTCGATCGACGCATCAGTGTCGGTAGCGTAGTTCTTCTCGCCCTGCTCATCGGGCAAGAGCGCCGGCAATGCGAAATTCGCGAGCAACAACGTCACCAAAATAACGCCGCATGCGAGGAAGATGAGGAACTCGCGCTGCGAGAACACGCCCGGCGCGGCATTGAGCGACCACGGCAGCGTGAACATAATGGAAAGCGTAATAGCGCCCTTCGGACCCGCAAGCGCCAGGGCGAGCGATTCCTTCAGCGAATCGGGCGTGACCAAGCGAATCGAGCGCAGCACGCGGCGCACCTGCTCGGGCGTGCCGCCAGAATTTCTTTGCTCAGCCTGCGCGACCTGCTTGCGGCCGACATAGCTAATGCCCACAAACCACAACGTTCGCACGCCAATCACGATGGCGGAAATCACCAGCACAAGGAAAAACAGTTCGCCGTTGCTTATGGCCTTTTCCTCCCACATGCCCATCATGGCGTGCGGAAGTTGGATTCCCAAAAGCACGAACACCAAACCGTTGAGCACGAACGAAAGCACGCGCCACACGCTCGATGACACGATTTTCATGCGCGCGATCGATGGGCCCAAGTCGCGATTGAAAAATGAATAGGAAAGACCGGCCGCGACAACCGCCAAAATGCCCGAGACGCCTACGTGTTCCGCCGTAAGGAACACGGCGAACGGCGTGAGTACTTCGAGCAGCACATGAAACGTGGTGTCTTCAAGCCCGAGGTCGCGCACTCGAGACACCAAGAACGCAAGCAGGGCCGCGAGCACAAGGCCGAATGCGATGCCGCCAAAGAAGCTCACCAAAAACGCGCCCGTCGCCGAGATCAGCGAGAAGGTTCCCGTAGTGAGCGCGGCGATGGAAAACTGGAACGAGACGACGCCCGATGCATCGTTAATGAGCGACTCGCCCGAAAGCAAAATCGATTGGCGACGCTTAAGGCTCACGCGCTTCGAAAGCGAAGCCACGGCCACGGCGTCGGTTGGCCCGAGCGCCGCACCAAGGGCGAAGGCGGCCGCAAGCGGAATGGTGGGCTCAAGGGCATGCAGCGTGAAGCCGATGCAAAGAATGGTAACGATCACGAGGCCCACGGCGAGCGAAAGCACCTTCGCGCGATTCGACCACAAGGCCACCTTGTCGGTATTGCGTGCCTCGTGATAGAGCAGAGGCGCGATGAAGAGCACCAAGAACAACTCTGGGTCTACTTGGAAATTCGACGTTGTAAGGCCGGCAAACGCAAGCAGCACGCCGATGCCAATTTGGATAAGCGGGGTTGCGACGCCGCTCACGACCTGGTTGATGGCGCTCGAGACGAGAACCGCGGCACCAAGGATGAGTACGAAGGTAAAAGTGCTCATTAATGGGCGGCTCCCTTCGCAAAGTACACGTCCAAAGCCCCCGGCAAAACAGCGATATCGAATTTCGTGCCATAAATAGGCTCGCCATCGATCTGGGCCGGAGGCTCGCGATCGAATTCCAACGTAAGCGATTTCGCATCGAAGAAATCAAACGAACCCGTATGTCCCACGTGTTTTCCGTCTTTCGCGCGGGCGAACAAATATGCTGCCTTCAGCATGCCCAGCGGCGCCTTGGCAACGCAGCAATCGAGCTTGCCGTCGGTCGCATCGGCGTTCGGGCACACCCGAAAACCGCCGCCATACGTAGGGCCGATCTGCACGGCGAACAGGTGCATCGAACCTTGTTTCGAAGTGCCGCCGTCTGCAATGGCGGTGAAATCGTAGGCATCGCGGTGGAACACGAGCTGGTTCGCACCTTCTTCGACAAACAAACGCGTACCTTCGCGACCCGTTCTGCGTCGACGTTCGTACGTTCCCAGCGCAATGGCAGCATCGAGGCCAAACGAAAGCGTCTCTGCAAAATACTCGCCATTGCACACGCCCACATCGGCGCTTATGCGCTGCGCGGAGGAAAGCTGCGTAAGCGCTTCCTCCATAACGAACGACATGCCGAGCGTGCGGGCGTAATCATTGCCGTTGCCACACGGAATAAGCGCGAATGTGGGGCGCTTCTCGCGTGGAATTCGCATGAGACCCGCAAGCGTTTCGTGAACGACCCCGTCGCCGCCCACGGCAAGCACGCAATCGAAGTTCGATGCCTGCGCCGCAAGCGCCGTCGCATGCCCAGCTTCACGGGTGGTCTCAATCTGAATGCCCTCAAAGGGAGCCGCGGCCGAACCAGCCGCATATCTCAAAAAAGCTGCGCCGCGAGCGCCATCCCCATTTCTTGCCGCTGGATTCACAATTGCCAGCGTTTTGCCCATGCTCGTCACGTGCGCACCTCCCCGAATCGCCGCACATGCGGCGAAATATCTTCCGGTGGCATTATACAAAGGAATGGAGATGTCCCGTCGACCAAAAGCACGTCGAAACATAAGAGCAACCGCACAGCGCGCGGCACCTTCGGTAGGCGCGAGGGATGGAAACTCAAAAAAGAAAAGCCGCCCGAAGGCGGCATGCATACGAACCGAAGGCGTTTTCTATCGCCCGTTAGACGGAAGATTCAGCGCAACGTTCACAGGAGGCTCGGCCATTTCCCAATTAGCGAGAAACGCATCGGCGTTGTCGTAGGGACGAGTGCAGCGCGACTCGCCATCGGTGATTTCAACCCAAAAGCCCTCGCGCCCGTATTTGCGCTCGAGCGGGTCGATTTTATATACGTGACCCGGCTCGAGGCTCAAGCCCGTGACAAGCGCGCGTTTACCGCAGTACCTCATCATGTCGCTCATGCCTAAAACCGCCTCCCTCTATTCAAACCGCACACGCGGTTTCGAAATTGACTCGAAAACTAAGCGTCTATGATAGCGACTGCCGGCACAAGGCGAAAGGGGGGAACGCCGATATTTAGCAGAGGGCCATCATTATTCAAGAGTTTTTTACACTCCCGAAATAAATGAAAAGACCAGGCGCTTGACCTGGTCTTTAAACTTCAGTGGTGGATCGTCGGGGACTCGAACCCCGGACCTTGGGATTAAGAGTCCCCTGCTCTACCAACTAAGCTAACGATCCAGAAAAGAAAGCATATGTAAAGGTTCGCGCGTTTAAACGCAATGTCATCTACGGCTTAGCTTTCATTCAGCTGCAGCGACACCGAAAGTGCAAGTGGTGGATCGTCGGGGACTCGAACCCCGGACCTTGGGATTAAGAGTCCCCTGCTCTACCAACTAAGCTAACGATCCAGAAAAGAAAGCATATGTAAAGGTTCGCGGTTTCCCGCAACCATTGTGAACATAGCTTTCATAGCTCACAATGCCTTGTGTTGAAAAACTGGGGTGGGTGATCGGATTCGAACCGACGACCTCAAGAGCCACAATCTTGCGCCCTAACCAACTAGGCCACACCCACCATGTTTCTCATGCCGTTTGAGTGATGCCCAAGCGGCAAGCGAATACTATACAGATGTCCCCACCACAACGCAACCCCTTTCTTTAAAATTTTTTCGAGAGAATCGAAACTGCAGGTCAGGGCATCGAATTCTTTAAGAAGAGGAATGAGACAAATGAAAAGGCCCGTTCAAAGAACGGGCTTTGCTTTTACATGGTGCCCCCGGCGGGAATCGAACCCACAACCATCGGATTAGAAGTCCGGTGCTCTATCCGTTGAGCCACGGGGGCTTGTGCAGCGTTTCATTATATACGAAGCTGCAGCAATATTGGTTTGTTAATTATTCGGCATCTTCGCTTTTCGGCTCATCGGGTTCGAAGTCAATCGTGGGAGCATCGTTCCACACCTCTTCGAGACGATAGTAGTCGCGGCCTTCGGGCTGGAAGCAGTGCACCACAAAATCGCCGAAGTCGAGCAGGGCCCAGAAACCTTCATCGGCGCCCTCGACGCCAAACGGCTTCACGCCAGCCTCTTTAACCTCGGCCTCTTCAATGGCATCGAGCACAGCGGCAACCTGGCGGTTGTTCTGCGCGGTCACGATAACGAAGAAATCGGTCACGCTCACGAGCTCGCGAACGTCCTGAATCACGATGTCGGTAGCCTTCTTGGAATCGGCCGCCTTCGCAGCGATCATCACTTTCTCAAGGGCGGTAAGTCCTTTGTCTTTTGCCATTCGGCATATCCTTTCTTAGCTTTTGGGCAGGCGCCCAACGGTTTACTGAATGGGAATAATGCGCGCGCCATTCGGCGTGCACTCAACCTTGGATTTCTCAGGCTGCTTGGCTCGCGCCTCGGCGGCTTCGGCCTGCATTTTCGCTCGCTTCTCTTCACGCACGCGTTCGCGCTCTTCGGCAGCCTTGCGGGCAAGCGCCATTTGTTGTTCGGCCTCGCGCGCCAGCTGCTCGCGACGAGCGATTTCGACAGCAAGCAATTGCGCTTCCGAGGCTTCATCCCCAGCCGGCGCATCGCACGCGGCACGTTCAGCCTCAAGGCGTTCTTTGCGCTCAACGACCAGGGAATTGTACACGTCAAGCGACGGCGGCGCCACTACCATGTCGGCAGAAAGCAGATACATGAAGTTAGCCTTGTAGGTGCGATAGAACAATTCTTCCAGACACACCTCGCCCACCGCGGCGCGCAACCCCTCGATATCGGGGAAATCGCGGCCCGGCTCAATGATGTCAGCAACGAACACCACCATGTCCAAATCGGACATCCCAACCGCACCGCACGTGTGTCGGCCAATCGCCTGCAGCACAGCATCAGAAAGCTCGGGGAATTCGTCGCGCAGCGTTGCCGCAGCCGTCCACGAATGCAGCACGCCCGTCGCATGCTCGCGCACTTCCTTACCTGCGAGTTTGAGCTTTTTCGCCTTGCGCTTGAGTTCGTCGCCCGTTAGCGACTTATCCCAATCGTGCAGAAGGCCCGCAACTGCCGCCTCGCTCTGATTCACGCCATAGATGCGGGCCAGTTGTTCGGCGGTTTGGGAAACGCCGAGCGAATGGCGGTAACGCGACGCTTTCACGCGCGCCTGCAGCGCCTGGCGCATTTCGTCGAAACGGTCAGGAGAAATCGCGGCAACCTGCTCGCAGCGCTCCTGGCGCTTCTTCAGCTTCTTTTCTTTTTTCTTCGATTTGGCCTTGGCCATATCAATCGCCCCTTGCATACGTCCAGCGATTCAGCGCTGGTAGAGCCCGTGTGACTCGATATAGTCTGCCACAACCGCTGGCACCTCATCGCGAATGGAGCGCCCCTGACGCACTTTTTCCCTTAAATCGGTAGAAGATACATCCATCTGAGGCATCGCTACCTGCAATATCTCGCGCGCATCAATGATTTGAGCAAGGCGGGAAAGGTCACGCCCGTCAAGCGACACGTCGTCACGCTGCGACACCACGGCGAACCTCGCAAGGCCGCCAAGCTCGCTCGCCTCGCGCCACTCCCCTAAACGAGCCGCAGCGTCGGCTCCCATAAGGAAGCACAGCTCGACGTGTGCGGGAAGAAACCGACGCAGCTCGCGCAACGTATCGACCGTATAGGTTTCCCCCACGCGATCGATTTCCCTGCGGCTTGCAGCAAAGCGCACGTCACCCTCAATAGCGGCCTGGACCATGGCAAAGCGGTCTTCCGCAGGCGTCAAGGCGCGCCCATGCTTCATCCACGGGTCGCCCGCAACCACAAACAGCACGCCCGAAAGGCCGAGCGATTCGCATGCGCGACGAGCGATTTCGAGGTGGCCATTATGAATGGGGTCGAACGTGCCTCCCATAACGCCCAAACGGCACGGACGTCCATCGGCGCCCAGCTTCGCAAGGAACTGGCCTTCGCTCGATTGTTCGACAGAACCGCAGCCGGCACTCAAAAAATCGCTCACATTCAAGCTGTCATTCGTCACGCTAGCCTCGCACCTGGCCCGACCCACGGAGTTGGTATTTGTACGTGGTAAGCGCTTCGAGCGCGAAGGGGCCGCGCACGTGCAGCTTCTGCGTGGAGATGCCGATTTCAGCACCAAGCCCGAAGCAGCCGCCATCGGTGAAACGGGTCGAAGCGTTTGCATACACCGCAGCGGCATCGACGCCCGCGAGAAATTCCTCGATTGCATCGGCGCCCGCCTGCGTCGTATCGCCGGCCACGATGCACTCGGAATGCCTGGTGCCGTAACGATTGATATGCGCAATCGCCCCTTCAACGCCAGAAACCGTCTTCACGCTTATCTCGAGCGCAAGGTATTCACGACCCCAATCGTCATCGGTCGCATCAACGAACCTCGAAAGCACGGCATCCCCTGCCAAATCGGCAGCGTGCCGAGCCGCCGCATCGCCATGGATAGTCACGCCCGCTTCGACAAGCGCGCGCAACGCCTTCGGCAGGAAATCGGCAGCGATGGATTCATCGACGAGAAGCGATTCGCATGCATTGCACACGCCCACGCGCTGCGTTTTCGCATTAAGCAGAATGGTGATGGCGCGATTGAAATCGGCCGTTTCGTGCACATAGGTATGGCAATTGCCCGTGCCCGTCTCGATGACGGGCACTTTCGAACATTCGATGCAGTGGCGAATAAGGCCGGCTCCGCCGCGAGGAATGAGCACGTCGACAATGCCGTGAAGCCGCATGAGGGCATCGGTCGCCGCGCGATCGGCGGTATCGACGAAGGAAACGCAATCGGCGGGAAGGCCCGCGGAAACGACCGCTTCGCGCAGCGCGGAAACGATTGCCGCGTTGGAATGGAGGGCCTGCGAGCCGCCGCGCAACACGCACGCATTGCCCGACTTCAGGCAAATGCCCGCAGCGTCGGCCGTGACGTTCGGGCGCGCCTCATACACCATGGCGACAACGCCCAGCGGTACGCTCACGCGCGTAAGCTCGATGCCGCCTTCGATTTCGCGGCGCTCGAGCACGCGGCCCAACGGGTCAGGCAGGCCAGCGAGCGATTCAAGGGCATCGGCCATGGCATTGACGCGGCCTTCATCTAAAGAAAGCCTATCGAGCAAGCCAGACGACATGCCGGCAGCTTTGCCAGCTTCCATATCGACCTTGTTGCCCGCGAGAATGTCGGCCATATTGCCCCGAAGCGAAGCTGACATGGCGAAAAGCGCCTGGTTGCGAACCTTTTCTGAAGCGCGCCCCACCGCATGCGAAGCCGCTTGCGCGCGAAGCGCAATATCACGAACCGACTCTTCGATTGAGGTCATCATTGTCTCCAATCGCACAACCTGAGCGGACTGGGCTCGACATGCGCTTCCGCTTCGGGCAGTCCTGCTCGCGGCGAAGGCGCCACTGGCGCCTTCTGCTCGTGCGGAATCTATCGGAATTGCACGCCAAGCCCAGTCCGCAGCAACGTTATTCAGAAAACACCTGGCAGCCGCATTCCCCATACAAGGCGGCCTTGATTGCCTACTCGAACAAGATTAGCTCATCGCGATGCACAGCGATGTCGGCCTTCCCCGAACGCATCGATTCGGCCGAGCAGCGCGCAAGGCCGCGCGCAATCACGAAACCGGCCTCATCAACCACATCGACCACATCTTCCGCTTCGAACTCGCCTTCAACGTTCTTCACACCCACAGCAAGCAGCGAAGCACCGTCTTCGACGATAGCGCGAGCAGCACCCGCATCGACAAGCAGCGTGCCTTTCACCGAATCGCCAAGAGCTATCCAAAGCTTGCGCGGCGTGATTTCATGCGGAACATCGGCGCCCGTGAACAGCGTGCCAATTGGGTCGTCGGCAAGCGAGCGCACCACGGCGTCTTCGGCGCGGCCGCTGCAAATGACGAGCGGAATGCCCGCCGCGCCAAGCACACGCGCGCTCGTAAGCTTGGTGATCATGCCGCCCGAGCCAACAGCGCTGCCAGCGCCCGACGCGCCGGCAAGAATTTCGGGCGTAATGCGGTCGACGCGCTTGATGAGCCGAGCCGACGGGTCGGTTTTGGGGTTCGACGTATACAGGCCATCGATGTCGCTCAGAATAACGACGCGGTCGGCGTTCGCAAGGCACGCGACAAGCGCCGCAAGCGTGTCGTTGTCGCCGAACTTAATCTGCTCGACCGATACCGTGTCATTTTCGTTCACGATAGGCACGGCATTCAATTCCACGAGGCGGCGGAACGTGTCGCGCGCATGCAGGTACGCATTTCGATCGGCGGTATCGCGACGCGTGAGCAGCACGAGCGACGTGAGCATGCCATACGGAGAAAATACCTGGTCATAAGCCGCAAGAAGCGCGCGTTGCCCAACGCTTGCCGCAGCCTGCACGGTGGGCATGTCATCGGGGCGGCGCAGCGGCAAGCCCAGCGCTTCAAGGCCGCACGGGATGGCGCCAGAGCTTACGATAATCACACGCCAACCCTCGCGGCGAACGCGCGCCACCTGATGCGCCAAATCGGCGAGATAAGCGCGGTCGCACTTTCCCTCGTCGTCGGTCAGCGTGTTCGAGCCGATTTTAATAACGGCAGTCTTGTACGCCTTCGCGTTTGCGGAAGTTTCTGCAGCCATTCCCATCACGCCTTCACTATGCTAATCGTCGAGTTCGGCGAAGATATCTTCGGTCGACTCGGCCGTCTCGAACTCGAACGCTCGGCCCAGAATGCGAATCTCGTCGCCATTCACTGCGCCCGCCTTGAGCAGTTCCTTTTCCAGACCCAAGCGATTGAAGCGATGCTGTAAAAACGACAGCGCCTCGTCGTTTTCCCAGTCGGTTTGCACAACCATGCGCTCGATCTGCACGCCTTCCACACGGAAGATGCCATCGGAAAGTTTGCGCACAGTATATTTGCGGTCGCGCTGTTCGCGCTTATGCTGCCACACCTGGTCGTACTGAACCTCACCCTCCTGGGCTTCTTTGGCAGCGCTGCGCAGCTCGAATACCTTGTCGGCGATGGCGTGGATAAGCGAATCGACGCCCTTGCCCGTAAGAGCGGAAATCTCGAACACGCGCGAAGCCTCGTCGACGCCATCGGCGAATTCATTGCCGTTCGCGGCAGCGATGGCGTCTTTGCGTACCTCTTCCTTCAAGCGGCGCACGGCGTCTTCAGTGCCGGGAACATCGACTTTGTTGGCAACTACGATGCGAGGACGCTGCGCCAATTCATCGGCGTACATCGCAAGCTCGTTGTTGATGATGCGGTAATCTTCCACCGGGTCGCGGCCCTCATAGCCGCCCGTCATGTCAACGACATGCACGATGAGTGCAGTGCGCTCGATATGGCGCAGGAATTCATGGCCCAAGCCCTTGCCCTCGTGAGCGCCTTCGATAAGGCCCGGAATGTCAGCCACGACGAAGTTGTGTTCGTCGCCCTGCACAACGCCCAGGTTCGGAACAAGCGTGGTGAACGGATAATCGGCGATTTTGGGGCGCGCGGCGCTCATGCGGGCGATGAGCGAGCTTTTGCCCGCAGAAGGCACGCCAACGAGCGCGGCGTCGGCCATGAGCTTCATCTCGAGCTCGATCCAGCACTCCTGCGCGGGTTCGCCCAGCTCAGCGAACGCGGGAGCGCGGCGCGTGGAGGTCACGAAATGGATGTTGCCGCGACCGCCATGGCCGCCTTCCGCGACGATGACACGCTCGCCGTCATGCGTAAGGTCGGCGATAAGCTCGCCGGTCTCCTTTTTCTCTTCGGAATATTCATGCACCACCGTGCCCACAGGAACCTTCAGAATAAGATCGTCACCCGTGGCGCCGTGCATGCGCTTGCCCATGCCGTGGGTGCCGCGCGTTGCCTTGAAATGATGTTTGAAGCGGTAGTCGAGCAGCGACGAGACCGACTGGTCGGCCTCGAGCACGACGTTGCCGCCATGGCCGCCGTCGCCGCCGTCGGGGCCGCCCTTGGGAACATGAGCCTCGCGGCGGAAGCTCAAGCAGCCCGCGCCGCCGTCGCCGCCCTTCACGTAAATGCGTACTTTGTCTACGAACATAGCGTTCCTATCGATATCGTTGGGGCATATCGCCGCCTGCGCGCCGCTTGCCCAAGCCTATGTCGCGCCGCATGGGACGCCCAATGAATTGAGGCTTTTGCGGTGCGCTTCCTTGCAAGAAAATAACGTGTTCTCGAATTATACGCATGTACCTGCACCAATACGGCGCACACACCTCAAATACGGAAAAAGCCCGCCGCAAAAGCGACGAGCTTTTTCCTCCCCTTATGAAACCCCTCTGGTTGCGTGAGGCTATTCAGCGCTCTCGGTGGTCAGAGGACGAACATGCACAAAGCGGCGATAACCCTTGTTGCGGCGGGTGCTCTTCGTGAATTCCACGGTGCCCTCGCACAGTGCGAACAGGGTGTCGTCTTTGCCACGGCCGACGTTCTCGCCGGGATGGAAGTGGGTACCACGCTGGCGAACGATGATGTTGCCGGTGACGACGTGCTCGCCACCAAAGCGCTTCACGCCAAGTCGCTGGGAATGAGAGTCGCGGCCGTTACGGGTGGAGCCAAGACCTTTTTTATGAGCCATGAGTAATCTACCTACCTTCTAAACTAACTAGCCGATGCTCTCGATCTTCAGACGAGTGTGGAGCTGGCGATGGCCGCGCAGCTTCTTGTAGTTCTTGCGCTTCTTGAACTTGAAGACGAGGACCTTGTCGCCCTTGAACTGATCAACGATGGTAGCAACAACCTTGGTCTTGCCAGCCTCAGCCGGATCGGCAACAACCTTGGTGCCGTCGACAACAGCGATAGCCTGCAGCTCAACCTTGTCGCCAATTTCGCCCTGAAGCTTCTCGGTGACGAGGATGTCGCCAGCAGCAACCTTGTACTGCTTGCCACCAGTCTTAACGATAGCGTACATGTATGTTTCTCCTTGGTTTTGCGAGGCTCACACGAACCTCTACGTTTACTTCGCTTGCCGTTTGTACAGCGCACGTGAACGGTGGGAAACGGTTACCGCCAAGTCGCGCCAATACAGCAAACTCCGCTATTATACGCCGCGAAAATCGTTTGACAAGAGGGGTTTTGTGGACTCGTCACAAGTTTTCCTCTTCTCTCCGGCGAAAGCCGAGTGAAGCCCCATTTGGGACCACGGCTCGCTACCGCTTCGCCCTGCGGGCTTCGCTATGCGCTCGCCTGGCTGCGCTTAACATTAAACGAAAACCATGCTTGAGCGCAGACGGTCCCAAATGGGGCTTCACTCGACTTTCGCAGGCGAGGGCGGCTGCGGGGCTGATAGAGGGCGTCGGTGTTCAAATTTGCCCTTCATTTCAAAGCTAAACACCGCCAAGCAGGCGCATAGCGAGCGCAGCGAGCGATAGCCTGCTGTGCCCTCTATCGGGCCCGCGGCCGCCCTCGCCTGCCCCTCGCGCCGCTTCAGCCAAACAACGGCTAGTGCGCTTCGGCCCAGTTCTCGCCGCTGCTCACTTCGGCAATCAGCGGAACCTTGAGCTCCACAACCGAATCCATGACGCTTGCGACCATGTCGGAAAGGCGCTCCACCTCTCCCGCCGGCACGCTGAAGTCGAGTTCGTCGTGCACCTGCAGCATAAGTTTCGCCTCAAAGCCGTCAGCGACCAAGCGGCGCTCAACCTCGTTCATGGCGAGTTTGATGATATCGGCCGCACTGCCCTGCATGGGATGGTTCATCGCCGTGCGCTCGCCGAAGCTGCGCTGCATTTTGTTGCTCGCCTTCAGCTCGGGAATATGGCGCTTGCGGCCGAACATCGTGGTCGCGAACCCGCATTCCTTCGCCTCTTCAACCGTCTCGTCGAGGTAGGCGCGCACGCGCGGATAGGCCTCGAAATAACGGTCAATCATATCTTGAGCCTCTTTGAAACCGATTCCCAGGCTTTGGGCCAAGCCGAACGCCTGCTGGCCATAGACGATGCCGAAGTTCACGGCCTTCGCGCGACTGCGCAGCTGCGGGGTGACCTCTTCCACGGGAATGCCGAACACGCGCGCGGCGGTGTTGGCATGGAAGTCGGCGCCCGAGCAGAACGCATCTATCAGGTGCTCGTCGCCCGACAGATGCGCGAGCAGGCGAAGCTCGATTTGCGAGTAGTCGGCCGAAACGAACACGTCGCCCTCGCGCAGAGGCACGAAGCAAGCACGCACACGGCGGCCGAAATCGGTGCGCACGGGAATGTTCTGCAGGTTCGGATCGCTCGACGACAAACGGCCCGTAGTGGTGACCGTTTGGTTGAAGCTCGTGTGCACCAAGCCATCGATGCGACGCATGCGCGGCAGGGCGTCGAGGTAGGTGGACTTCATTTTCGCGAGCTCGCGATAGCGCAGCACCTTGGCCGCGATGGGATGCACGTCCACGAGCTTGCCGAGCGTTTTTGCGTCGGTGGAATAGCCGCGCGAGTTCTTCTTGCCCGCCGGCAGCTCGAGCACTTCGAATAGGATATGGCCGAGCTGCTTGGGCGAATCGACGTTGAATTCCTCACCCGCAAGCTCATGAATCTCGGCGCGCAGCCCCTCGAGCTCGGTCGTGGTTTCCCGCGCCATACAGGCGAGCTTGTCGACGTCGATGCGCGCGCCCACGCGTTCCATTTGCGCGAGCGTCGAGACGAGCGGCAAATCGATGCGCTCGTATACCTCGAGCGAGCCGTCACGCCCAAGCGCCTCGCGCAGCGCATCGACCAAACGGTGCGCGACGAGGGCATGCGCCGCAGCCTGTGCTCGCTCGTCTTCGCACTCGGGCAAAGCCGCACCCAAATACGCGTCGCACAACGAGCTGTATTCGTATTTCGTGACATTGGAATTCAGCAGGTATGCGGCCAAACCAATGTCGAAGAAGCGCGCCGCATGCATCTCGGATGCATCGACGAGCGCTTCTTCCGCGGAATCGACCGGATAGATTTCCTGCAGCGCGCGCTTGCAATCGAGCGCGCAGAAATGACCCGAACGCACAATTTCCGCAAACGTCTCGTGGGCATCTTCGCCCTCAAACATGAGCACCGAATCGGGCAGGCCGACGAACAGACGGTGCGGCTCGGCAAACAAGCTTTCCTGCGCCTCAACGAGGAATTCCACGCCCAAGCACACATCATGCTCCATGGCGGTTTTCAACGCGTCGTGCGCGTAGTCGCCCACGACAGGCGCCAAGCTGGGCAGCTCGAGCGCGGCGGGCGCGGCAAGCGATTCGTCGGCGCCGGCAAGGGCGAGTACCTTGGCCAAATGGGCATTGAAGCGCACCTCGCCAAAAGCCTCGGCGACCTTCGCGCTGTCGAAATCGGGGAATTTCACGCCCTCCAAATCGAGCTCGAACTCCACATCGCGCACGATGGTCGCCACGCGACGGCTTGTGTACGCGTCGTCCTTGTGTTCAGTAAGGTTTTGCAGCTGCTTGCCCTTGAGCTTGTCAAGGTTGTCGTAGATGCCGTCGATGCTGCCATAGTTCTGCAAAAGCTTCGCGGCGGTCTTGTCGCCAATGCCGGGCACGCCGGGAATGTTGTCGGACGAATCGCCCTTCAGACCCAAGAAGTCGGGAAACTGCGCGGGCGTCACGCCATAGCGCTCCTCGACCTCGGCGGGGCCGTAAATCGCGACATCGGTGATGCCTTTTTTCGTGGTAACCACATGCGTGCGATCGGTCACGAGCTGGTAGACGTCTTTATCGCCGCTCACGAGCAGGGTTTCGTATCCAAGCTCTTCGTCGCGGGCCGACACCGTACCCAGCACGTCGTCGCCTTCCCAACCCTTCACGCGAATAACGGGCACGTTCATCGATTCGAGCAAATGCTCGATAACGGGGAATTGCGCCTTGAGCTCAGCATCCATCGGCGGGCGCTGGGCTTTGTACTGCTCGAGCGCCTCCATGCGGAATGCCGGACGTCCAGCATCAAACGCGCATACCACAGCATCGGGGCGAGCCATTTCATAGAATTTCAGGAACATGGACAGAAAGCCGAACGCGGCATTCGTGGGCGTGCCATCGGGCGCGTTCATCGTGGCCGGCACCGCATGGTATGCGCGATGCATGAGCGAATTGCCGTCGATTACGGCGATTTTCTTTGGCATAATACGTCCTTCGACCGGTTTCGGCTGCTTGTGCCGCGCACGTTGGCGACATGGGGTTGTACTTCATAAAGTATAGCCCGTGCGGCCCCTCGAAATCGAGAAGCACCCACAACGCGCAGAAACGCGCCCAATGCCCAAGCGAAGGCATGCGCACTCGTCGCTTCCTTCAAGCCTCGACTTGGAAGAAACGGAGCCAATCTATGTTCGCTTTACATATATCACTGCCCATCGCATGCTTTTTCTTTGCGTGCGCAGCCCTGCTTGCGTTCGCCCTGGCGTTTCGATCGCAGCTGCGCGAGCGGTTCGGCAGCGTGCTCGACCGCGCGCGCCCCATCGTGACCATCGCATGCGTGCCCATAGGCTTTTGGCTGATGGAGGCGCCCTACAACACCATATTGAACCAGATGAGAACCCAATGGATGGTTTTAAGCATCGCGGTTTTGGCGCTCATATACGCCGTGGTGTACTTCCTTGGACAGCGCACGAAGGGCGCCATGGTCGCGTTTCTTGTGGCATGCTTCGTAAGCGGTGTGGCCAACCATTTCGTCGCGCAGTTCAAAGGCCAGCCCGTTCTGCCTTCCGACGTGCTCGCCATTCACACCGCGGCATCGGTCGGCGGCGGCTACGAATATGTCATCGACAACACGCTCGCATTCTGCATCGCCGTGATGCTCGCCTCATTCGCGGCAATTACCGTTGTGCCGAGCGCCTTGCACACGCGGAAAGCCGCCATCGCGAACACCGTCCTTGGTGCCTTAGCCCTTGCCGTGTGCTACGTCGGTTTCTCGACGGTCAACATCGAAAACGACTTGAACGTCAACGTCGACGTGTGGAGCAGTCTCGATTCCTACCAGACGCAAGGGTCGCTTTTGTGCTTCGCGCAGCGCGCCCAAAAGATCTCGCCGCACGAACCCGAAGGCTATTCCGAAACGCGCGCCGCCGAGCTTCGCAGCCAGAAGGCCATGACGGAAACCGTCGACGAGCTCATCGATGACCCACATGTGGTAAGCGCCGCCGAAGCCACCGACCCCGACGTGCGCCCCACCATCATCGCCATCATGAACGAAACGTATTCCGACATTTCGACGTATCCACAGCTGGCGGAAAGTTACGGCGGCCCCATTCCCTTCTCGACGTATGAGGGAACCATTGCCACGGGCGATGTCTATGTGTCGGCGATGGGCGGCGGCACGTGCAACAGCGAGTTCGAGTTCCTCACGGGATCGAGCATGGGCCTTTTGGGGCCGGGCGTGTACCCCTATATGCTCTATAACCTCGAAGGCGTTGACAACATGGCGTCGTATTTGAAATCAATCGGCTATGCCACAAGCGCCATTCACCCCGCCGACGCGCAGAACTGGCGCCGCGATCGCGTGTACGAGCAGCTCGGCTTCGACGAATTCTTCGACATCACAAGCTTCGATGGCGCCGAATATTTCCGCGACATGGTGTCGGATGGTGCGACCTACGACAAAATCCTGCAAATCATGGATGAAGGCGAAGGGCCGCAGTTCATCTTCGACGTGACCATCGCCAACCACGGCGGCTATGACACGGGAACGATTGCAGAAGAAGACATGATGAGCATCGACATGGGCGGCGAGGAATCGGCCGAGGTCAATGAATACGTGACGGCAATCGCGCGCGCCGATGCCGATTTGGCGGCATTCCTGGCGAAGCTTGCCAAGCGCGAAGAGCCCATTGTGGTTGTGCTGTTCGGCGACCATCAGCCAGGATTCGTCGAGCAACTCGCGCCTACGGGCGATTCCGACGAAGAGCCCACCGTCGACGATGCGCAACAGCGCTACGTGACCCCTTACATGCTGTGGACGAACGACGAGCAGCTTTCGCGCCATGTGCGGCACGGCGGCGACACGAGCCTGAACTTTCTGGCAGCCACCACCCTGAAAGCGGCCGGTTTGCCGCTCAACGAGTACTTCGCATTCCTTTATGCCACGAAGCAATCGCTGCCGGCGATTAATCTGAACGGCTATATGGACGCGGAAGGCGTATGGCACTGGAACGACGATGCCGACAGCTCTTCTGCCGAAGCGGTTGCCGATTTGGCAATCGTGCAGCACCAAAACCTCTTCGACAACAAACAGTAGCACGAGCAGCAACACGAACGATGGCTCCCTAGTTGGGAGCCCTTTTGCTTGCAACGATGACCGCGTTCGCGCAGGGTCGGAATATATAAAAGCCCCAGCAAAAGCCCCTTCCTCGGAATCGAAAGATGGCACCTTGCGCACCCCAAACGCAAAACAAGCCGCTCCGAAGAGCGGCTTGCGGGCGACAGAGAGAACTGCCTGAGGTTATTTCTTCAGGTCGTCGAGGCTTGCGGCCTTGCCACCGTAAAGGGCCATGGCCTCAAAGTGGATCTTGGCGACGCCAACGAGGTCGGTGCCGTTTTCCTCGTTGTAGTTGTCGAGGTAGGGCTGGTGCTGGAAGTAGTTCGCATCGAGGCTGCCGTCAGACAGGGCGACGTTGGGCTGCACGTAGTCGGTGAACTCAACGACCTCGAGCGTCCAACCCTTAGCAGCGAGCAGGTCTTTCGCGGCATTCAGAATCTCGGCGTGAGGCGTGGGCGAAGCGCCAACCTTGATGGTGGTGTCGTCGCCGGTGGCCTGCGGAATGTCGTCAACGACGGTGAACACGGGCACGACGGTGCCAGAATAGGTGCTCGTGATGAAGTCGGAAACCTTCTGGCTCTGCAGCGCAGCGAGCAAAGCTTCGGTCTTGGTAGACTTCTCGTCGCCGGAGCGAACGGCCACGACGTTGCCGTATTCCTGAGCTGCCTGGGAGTCGGCGCCCTCAGCAGCGAACGCGGTCGACGGGTCAAGGCCCGCGCCCAGGGCGTAGTTGCCGTTGATCACCGCAGCGTCAACATCGGAAAGCGTGCGGGGAACGCTCGCGGCTTCCGTTTCGACGAACTGGATGTTATAGGGGTTTTCCTTGATGTCGTTGGTGGTAGCCGTAAGGCCCGCGCCGTCGTTGAGCGTGAGCAAGCCCTCGTCCTGCAGCAGCAGAAGCGCGCGAGCCTCATTGGTCGCATCGGACGGAACGGCAATTTGATGCTGCGAGGACGAAGACCCGCAGCCGGCGAGTGCCACGGCGAGCACGCCCGTGGCGGCGGCGCATGCAGCGATGCGCACAACGTTTTTCAGGTTCATAGCGAAACCCTTTCCTTCTTGCAAGCCAAACGGCTCGCACCTTCGAAGCGCCTGGGCGCTTCCCTTCCCTATTCAAATTCCCTAAAGGAAATGAACGCAATATGGGTGCACGAACCCAAGGCCAGCATGTGACCTGGGGAAACTATGCGAAAAAATGATTAGCGAACGCGGTGGTCGATCTTGCGGGCGATGGCCGAGCAAATGCTCTGCGCGATTTGCACGATGATTACGCACAACACGATGGCCACGACCATGACGTCGTCTTGATAGCGCTGGTAGCCATAGCGAATGGCGATGTCGCCAATGCCGCCCGCGCCCACCGTACCGGCCATGGCCACGAAGCCGAACAGCGTGATGAACGTGATGGACAGGCCACGCACCAAAGACGGCATGCTTTCGGGCAGAAGCACCTTGCTGATGATTTGCCAGGTGCTCGCGCCAAAGCTTTGCGCAGCTTCGACGAGGCCGCCGTCGATTTCGGCGAGGCTTTGCTCGACCATGCGCGCAACGAAGGGCGCAGCCGACACGGTGAGCGGCACGATAGCCGCGCCCACGCCAAGCGAAGTGCCTACGATGGCGCGCGTGAACGGAATCATGAACACGATAAGGATGATGAACGGAATGGAGCGCATGATGTTCACTATCCAACCAAGCACGCTGTTGAAGATGCGGTGCGGATGCAGGGCGCCCGGCTCGGTCAAAACGAGCAGAACGCCCACAGGGATGCCAATGACGTACGCGAACAGCGTCGAGAGCACGGTCATGACGATGGCGTCCCACGTGCCCTGAGCCATAAGGGCGCCATACTGAGCGATGAATGCGTTGATCGCCTCCATTAATTGCCCCCTTTCGCGCACGCGAAGCCCTGGTCGGCTTCAATGAGCAGGCGCGTTGCGGCGCTCTGCGGATTGCCGAACACATCGGCGGTTTTGCCTTGCTCGGCAATGCTGCCGGCCTCAATGACGGCTACCTTGTTGCAAATTTGCTCGGCAACCGAAAGGGAGTGCGTGATAACGACCATGGTGACGCCAAGCTCTTTGTTGATATCGCGCAGAAGGCCTAGGATCGAGTGCGTCGTAAGCGTGTCGAGCGCGCTCGTGGCTTCGTCGCACAGCATGATCTTCGGGTTCGAAGCAAGGGCGCGCGCAATGGCAACGCGCTGCTGCTGGCCGCCCGAAAGCTGGCTGGGGTAATTGTTCGCCTTGCCGGAAAGCCCCACGAGTTCGAGCAGTTCGAGCGCGCGAGCTTCGGCCTGTTTCTTCGGCGTGCCATGCAGTTCGAGCGGGAACGTGACGTTGCGCAGCACCGTGCGCTGGGCGAACAGGCTGAAATTCTGGAAAATCATGCCAATGGACTGGCGCAAATCGATGAGCTGCTTGCCGGAATAGTCGGTCACATCGGCGCCATCGATGAGCACGCGGCCCGCCGTGGGACGCTCGAGCAGGTTGATGCAGCGAACGAGCGTCGACTTGCCCGCGCCCGACTGGCCGATGATGCCGAACACGTCGCCCGACTCAACATGCAAGTTGATGTCGCATAGCGCCTCGTGCGCGCCGGCCGAGCCGACGTAGGTTTTCGAAAGATGGTCTAAAACAATCATGATGCCTCAATAAAGAGATAGAAAATGGAGCAGTTCCGCAAGGTATGCGCGGCTGGGCCGCGGGCGTTACGCCTGAGTGTCAGCGCACGAACGCAGGCACCCAGGCTTAGGCATCTCGCATGCGTTCATGGCCATGATATGTGCGGAAATCGTATTCATAGCTGCGTATACTACCTGATGGATTGAAGGCGTCAATAAAAATCGCCCGCTTTCTCGACGGGCGATTCTTGGAATAATCGATGATTCGCTATCTGTTTTGTAGATAGCCCATATAACTGCAGTTGAGAACGCTATTTTAAGACCGGCTTCGAGGACGGGTACAGCTCGTCGTAGCGCTCAAGGTAGGGGTTGTTGCCGCTTACGTAGTTCGCCGACAATGCCGCGAGAATCTCGTCTTGGTGTTCCGAGGGAACTTCGTACTGCACGCTTACCGCCCACGCATCGGTCAACGACGTAATGCGGCCGATCTGGCAATCGTAGAGCTCAATCAGGTTGGCGGCATCGGTCGCATACGGCGAGCTGTTGGAAACCTTCAGGTTCTCAATTTCGGCTTTGGCGGCCTCAAGATCGCTCTTCACCTTTTCGGCCGTCGCCTGCGACGCCTGACGTTTGTTCATGTCGCGCGCAATGTACCAGCTATTGAAATCGTCAACGCAGCTCACAATTCGATTGCTGTAGCCATCAAGCGCCGAATACTCGCTCGACAGCGTTTGGAAAATTTGCTCCTCGGTCGGCGTCGACTTCTCGCGTGCAAGCGCCTCGGCCTCGGCAGAAGCCTTCGCGGCATCGTCATCTGCCTTGGTTTCGGATTTCTCGCCTTCCTTGGAAGAGGCCGCCGGAGCCTCCTGCTGTGTTTGGGACTGCTGTTGGGAAGCATCTTGGCCCGCTTGCCCGCCGAAGCGAACATAGGCAAGCACGCATGCCGCAATTACGAGAACCGCGATCACGCAGCACAGGGCGATGAAAATGCGCTTGCGTTTTCGCTCCCGCAAATCGGGCCTATCAAGGCCGAAATGCTTAGGCTGCGCATCGCTTGGCAGCACGAGCGTATCGGTTCCGTCAAAGCTGATGGGGCCAGGCTTGGCAGCAGCCGCCTGAGCCTCGCGAGGAATCACGGGCACCGCTTCGTGTTCGTCGTCGAAATCGAATACGGCAGCCGGCTTGGGCGCGGCATCGGAAGGCCCCTCGCTGGAAGGGGCAGGTTTGGACGCGTCGGCTTCGGCAGGCTCGGCCGCATCGGCCTCGGCGACCTTTGCCGCATCGGCCTCGACGTCAACTTCGCCTTCCGCATGGTCGCGCTCGGAATCGGTGCCGCACGCAGGCTGCTCGCCAGATGCATCGTCCGATTCACCATGTACAACGCTTTCGGTCGCCGCGTCGTCCTTGAGCGTTTCCGCATCCACTTCGCCGCCAGCCGCTTCGGCCCGCAACGCGTCCGAAGGCTCGTCATCTTCCGCAACCTCAATCGCCTCATCAGCGAGAGCTTCTTCTGATTTGCAAGCCTCTTCAGGTTCAGAGGTATCGGTCGCATCGGTGACATCGACCTCAGACGCCTTAGAAGAAGCCTCAGTCTCAACCTCTTCATCGGCATCGAACGAATCCGCAGCGTCGGCGGAGCCTGCTTGTTCAGTTGCCGCGGAACGCGCTTCGGCGTCATGATCGCTTACCTTCTCGAAAGCGCCCGAAGCGCCGCGATCGGCCGCCGGCCCGCAGACATCTCCCACCTCGGGCACGGCGATGATTTCGGGGGCTTCGACGACCTCGGGAATCTCGAGGGAAGTCGTCTTCGCTCCGCCGAAATGCGCCGCAGAAGCGCTCGCCAGGCTGGGCTCAGCATGCGTGGGTTCGTCGTCGCCCGGCAAGTTATCGCGAAGCTTGAGCGCCTCGAGGGTGCCCAAGTCGAGCTTGGTGGTTTTGCTGGCGGGAATGGGATTGCCGCCCACGATGTCGAGCCCGCGCATGGGATCGCTGTCGCCTTTGCCGGTGACCCTCACGCTCTCGAGCACGCGCGCGCCACACTCAGCGCAATAGCGCGCGCCCGGCTCGAGCGGCTCGCCGCACCACGAACAGTACTTCGCCATGGCTTACATGCCTTCCCCGTAGCCGAAACGACGAATCTGGTTCAAGTCACGACGCCAGTTCTTCTTCACCTTCACCTGCATGTCGAGGAATACCTTGCAGCCGAGCATTTGCTCAAGGTCGCGACGGGCTTCGATGCCGACCTTCTTGATGGCCTCGCCACCCTTGCCGATGATGATGCCCTTCTGGCTGTCGCGCTCGACGTAGACGTTCGCGAAAATACGATACATGTCTTTCTTGCGGTCGTAGGTCATTTGATCGGCCACAACGCCGATGGAGTGAGGAACCTCGTCACGATAGCTGCGCAGGATTTTCTCGCGAATGAACTCGGCAACGAGCACCTCGAAGGGCTGGTCGGTGTCCATGTCTTCGGGGAACCACTTCGGGCCTTCAGGCAGCCATTTCGCAACGGCCTGTACGAAGCCTTCAACGTTGAAGCCGTTCTTGGAAGAAAGCACCACTTCATCGTCCCAGGTGCCCAAAACGCGAGCCGCCTCGAGCTGCTGGATGGCGGTTTCTTTGCTCACGAGGTCGGCCTTGGTAATCACGAGAATCTTGCGAGCGCCGCGCACTTCGCGCACCTGACGGGCAACCCACTCGTCACCCGTGCCAACCGGCTTGCTCGCGTCGACGAGAAACGCCACCACGTCGACATCTTCCATGGCCTTGATGGCGGAGGTGTTGAGTTCCTCGCCCAGCGCGTCGTGAGGCTTGTGCATGCCCGGCGTGTCGACCATGATCATTTGCATGTCTTCACGAGTGACGATAGCGCGGAAGCGGTGGCGGGTGGTTTGCGCGGTGTTCGAGGTAATGGCAACCTTATGCCCCACCACGGCGTTGATAAGGGTAGATTTGCCGGCGTTCGGGCGACCTACCAAGGTGACGAATCCACTGCGGAATTCTTCGGTCATGAATGACTCTCTTTCTCTCATCGACGAACAGCTCAGTTCGCGGCTTTGTGGCTATGCGTATTGTACTGGGGAATTTACGCGTTTGGTATACCTTCCGCAACAAGTCCTGACTCGCACGAAAGCCACATTAAGTGGCTTTCGGCTCGTGCGGAAAAGTTGCTCCAGGCATGCCCAACGCGAAAATTCTATGCCTCGGCAAGAATAAGAAAATGCGAGAGCCTATCCACGATGATCCCGATGATACTTCGCTCGCTGCGCGGCGGTTTGGCGAGAGCCGTCCGCACGAGCCGAACAGCCCAGTGGGCTGTTCGTGCGAGCTCAAGTATCTGCTCTCGACGAATTGTCGCGCAGCGAGCCGACGGCTGGCGAGCCATCGGCTTTCATCGATAAAGCCAGAGCAAGAAGGGCTAACGAGTTTCGGCGGCCCTTTCGTAGGCTTCTACGATTCGTGCGACAAGGTTGTGCCGCACCACGTCGCGCCCGGTAAGGTCGCGAAAGGCGATGTCTTCCACGCCTTCAAGAATGCGGCGCACACCCTTGAGGCCGGAATAGCCGTGCGGCAGGTCGACCTGGGTCACGTCGCCCGTGATAACCATTTTCGAATTAAAGCCCAAACGCGTAAGGAACATCTTCATTTGCTCGGGCGTGGTGTTTTGCGCTTCGTCGAGAATGATGAAGCTATCGTTGAACGTGCGACCTCGCATGAATGCGAGCGGCGCGATTTCGATAACGCCGCCTTCGATGAGCTCGCGGGCTCGTTCCATATCGGTCATATCGAACAGCGCGTCGTAGAGCGGGCGAATGTAGGGATCGACTTTCTCGGTAAGCGTGCCTGGCAGAAAGCCCAGGTTCTCGCCCGCCTCGACCACGGGGCGCGTGAGAATGATGCGATTGACTTCCTTGCGCTTGAGCGCGGCCACCGCCATAGCCATTGCCAAATAGGTTTTGCCCGTGCCTGCAGGACCAATGCCGAACGTTACCGTGTTTTCGCGAATCGCGTCGACATAGCGCTTCTGGCCCGCGGTTTTCGGACGAATCGCGCGGCCTCGATACGTGAGCAGAATATCTTCGCGCAAAATGCTCGGCGCGAATTCACCCTGCCGCAAAAGTTCGACGGCGCGGCGCGCGTCATCGATCGTCGGGTCGCTTCCCGCGGCGGCCATTTTAATGAAATCGCTGAACAGAGCCGTGAGGCTTTGCACTTCCGCGGCATCGCCCGAAAGCGCAATGGTATCGCCTCGAACCGTGATGCGCGCGGAAAACGCCCGCTTCACCTCACGCAACACGCAATCGGAAGGGCCCACGATTTGCTCCATGCCCACCCGTTCGGGCAGCGTAAGCGTGATTTGCGTTTCGTCGGTCGAGATGGGATCGTTGCTCATGAAAGCCCCTTTGACGTGCATCTGCAGAACGACTTCATTGTATCAAAGCACATCGAGGCGCTTGTAAAGGGCGCCTCAAAACAGGGAGGTTGGGGAAACGACGTGGTACGCAACAAGCACAGCGTGCGTTTTCGACGAAATCCAAATAGCACGCGACGCGCGCATTCCACACACAGAGTTTCACGGTCAATCAAGCGATTCCGAAAACGGCGCCGAAGACGCCACTCGTCTATCGGCGAAACGCGCGCACGTAAGCGCAGCTTGGCGGCAAGTGGTCACCGAAAAGCGCGATGCGCGGGGTAAGGCGGCAGCAACGCTCGCACTTGTCGAAACGGTTTTCATAGACGCTACAGCGGCGCGTGGATTCGTTAAGGAACTCGCACGGCGCCGAAAGGTCAACGGCGACGTCGCCATATTCGTCGACTTCGCGCTCGTAGCAGCACATGCCGCAGCAATCGCAGATATCATCCCACGAGCCGTCGTGCCATGCGCGCATCGCCGATACGATGCCCTTAATGGTTGTAGACATGGAGCATGTGCCTTTCCGTCAAAAAGCGCCGCCCATAAGAGCGGCGCTTCAAAATGAGTTGCTTAGTCGCGGGTGAGCTTGCGATGGATGCGGTGCGGCTTGGCGGCCTCTTCGCCCAGGCGCTCAACGCGGTTCTTCTGGTAGCTGTCGAAGTTGCCCTCAAACCAGAACCAGTTGCCGGGATTCTCGTCGGTGCCTTCCCACGCCAGAATATGCGTGGCAATGCGGTCGAGGAACATGCGGTCGTGGCTCGTGACAACCGCGCAGCCCGGGAATTCCATGAGCGCCCCTTCGAGGCTCTCGAGCGTTTCGACGTCGAGGTCGTTGGTGGGCTCGTCGAGCAACAGCAAGTTGCCGCCCTGCTTGAGCGTAAGCGCCAAGTTCAGACGATTGCGCTCGCCGCCGGAAAGCACGCCAGCGGGCTTCTGCTGGTCAGAACCTTTGAAGCCGAATGCCGACACATACGCGCGGCTCGGGACCTCGGTCTCGCCCACCTGCATGTAGTCAAGACCGTCGGACACGACTTCCCACAGCGTTTTGTTGCCGTCGATACCCTCACGGTTCTGGTCGACGTACGAGATTTGCACGGTTTCGCCGAGCTTCAGCTCGCCCGAGGTGGGCTGTTCTTTGCCGACAATCATCTTGAACAGCGTCGACTTGCCCACGCCGTTGGGGCCGATCACGCCCACGATGCCGTTGCGCGGCAGGCTGAACGACAAGTCGTCGATGAGCACGCGGCCGTCGAATTCCTTATGCAGATGCTCGACGTTGAGCACCTCGGCGCCCAGGCGCGGGCCCACGGGAATGTGGATGTCGGTGAAGTCGACCTTCTTGCTTTGCGAAGCCTCGGCCACCATGCGATCGTAGTTTTCCAGACGGGCCTTGTTCTTGGCCTGGCGAGCCTTCGGAGACGAACGCACCCATTCGAGCTCGTTCTGCATGCGCTTGGCAAGTTTCGCGTCGCGCTGGCCCTGGGCGGCCATACGGGCAGCCTTGGTCTCGAGATACGTGGAGTAGTTGCCCTTGTAGGGGTACAGGCTGCCGCGGTCGACCTCGCAAATCCACTCGGCAACGTTGTCGAGGAAGTAGCGGTCGTGCGTCACGGCGAGCACGGCGCCCTGGTAGCGATGCAGGAATTGCTCAAGCCACAGAACCGACTCGGCGTCGAGGTGGTTGGTGGGCTCGTCGAGCAGCAGCAGGTCGGGGGCCTCGAGCAGCAGGCGGCACAGCGCCACGCGACGGCGTTCGCCGCCGGAAAGCACGTTCACCGGCATGTCGGGGTCGGGGCACTGCAGCGCGTCCATGGCCTGGGACAGCTGGCTGTCAAGGTCCCAGCCGTTGGCGGCGTCGATGGCTTCTTGCAGCTTGCCCATTTCTTCCATGAGCGCGTCGAAGTCGGCATCGGGGTCGGCCATCTCGGCAGAAATCGCGTTGAAGCGGTCGATTTTCGCGAGCACGTCGCCGAATGCCATTTGCACGTTTTCGAGAACGGTTTTGTCCTCGTCAAGCGGCGGCTCCTGCTGCAGAATGCCCACGGAATAGCCCGGGGACAGGCGTGCCTCGCCGTTGGAAACCTCTTCGAGGCCGGCCATGATTTTCAGCAGCGTGGATTTGCCCATGCCGTTCGGGCCCACCACGCCGATTTTCGCGCCGGGATAAAACGACAGCGTAACGTCGTCGAGAATCACCTTGTCACCGTGCGCTTTGCGCGCCTTGTACATGGTGTAAATGAATTCCGCCATGCGGGACTCCTGTTCGTTGATTGATGCGCTCATATTTGATTGGCTCCGCGCGCAACGCAGCGGCGCCAGGCGAGCTTTTGTACCGAATTCAATTCAGCCATTCTACCAGGTCGCCCGTAAACGCCACCGCGCGCCCATCAGTTCCCCACGAGCGGACGAAATGCTCGGGCGGAATCGCCCGCGAGACTCTTTGAGATTAGGCCTGCTAAATGCTTGTGTTAAATGCTCGCACCTGTTAAATGCTCGTAGCGTTTAACACACGTCCCAACCTGCTAAACGCTACGAGCATTTAACAGGTTTTCGCAGGCCTAGTATTCCTCGGGATCAATCCCAAGGCGTTCTGCCATTTCAAGCAACTCGTCGCTCGAGGCAGATTCGATATCCGCAACATCCAACAACGCCGTCGGAAAACCGCCGAACATGGCGGTTCCGCATTCGTCCATCAAACGCTGCCGCAGCGCTTCCTCGTCAAACTCGTCCATTGTCGCCATCCTTCCTCAAGGCGTTCTTAAAACGGCTTCACTCGATAAACGACCTCGTCGGAACATTGGTATTCGCGAGCAAGTTGTGCGAATTCGCTACGCCAACCATCGTCGATGTAGCCCAATGTATCCAAAAAACGCAGACCCGCATCATCGTTGTCTGCCAAACAATAGCGCACGGCATGAACCCGATTCCGCCTCAAATACGCCGAAAAGGTCTCACGATCATCTTCGCTCAAGTTAACCGGCCAGGCCAAACGGTTCAACGCCGTACGCGTCTTCGCTTCCCTGTCGCCCAACTTTTCGAACAAGCCATCAACCTTCGAAAAGTCAAACGACGCCCCATAGCCCCAATTCGCCGCATAGATGTCACGCACATATTGCGGAGCGCTCACGCCTGGCATAAACACGCGGTATTTGACCAAGCGGGTTTTTACGCTTCTCACTTCTATCGTACAGGGAGACGCAACCGTATGGCTCCTCGTATGGAGGACAGGGAAGAATGTATTTATCAAGCCGACTTTCGATTCGTACCGAGAACCGAACGAGGAGTTGCATGTATCTCCACGCGAACGCGCGGCTTCGTTCGCTCGCCCGCCGCCGTCCTCGTCAATAGAATCGTACAGCGAAACAAAGCTTGCTTTGTAGAACGCATACGCGCCCACGCTTTTCACGCTTGACGGAAGAGCAACCTTTCTGAAAGGTCGGTTCGAAAACGCGTAGTCGCCGATAGACTCCACACTTGACGGCAGCACCAAATCAATATCGCAAGGCTTCTTAGCAGCATCAGCGCCCTGTTTAAGGAAGAATCTATCGTCGTCTTTCTTCCAAAACGCTTTCTCATGAATGATGCGCACCCCATTGGGAATATCGATAACACCGTCATCGTCCACAAACGATGAGCCATCCCAGATTTCATCTTGTGTGAAGCCTTTCGTCACGCGCGCGGTTTCGATTCCGAACGATTCATACAAGCAGAGTAAATCATCCCTGCCCGCCTTATACGCCGCCCTCACGTCGACGCATCGCTTCGCGCCATTCTCCAAGAACAGTCGAATACTCTCGTAATCCAGACTTCGCGAGGCATTCTCCATCCCGCGCCCGCTGATTCTGTCTTCGAATACCTTCTCGAAACCCACTTCCCAGGCAATAGGCATCGCATGACGCCTGGCCGCCCAACGAAGTACCTCGATGTTTTCCGTAGGCGTCATCACCTGGTCGAACTCCATTCCAGCGCGTTCGGCCTTTTCTAGCATAGGAACCGTTGCCGTATCGGGAACGTACAAAGGCGTACCGTAAAAGTAGTGTTCGCCACGACGCAAACGGTCGACCCAATCGGAATCCAAGAGAAACAGGCCGATGGCCGCCTCAATGCGGCCACCATTGAGCGCCCATTGCAAATCGCGATCTCGAAAAGCGAACAACGGCAGCGAGCACAAAACATCGAGGGGGATTTCCTCATCGGGCATGAATTGGATAAAAAGAAGCACCACTTCATGCAAGCTCTCCCGGGCAAACAGCGCCATATTGCTTAGTGAGCGACGATCTGTGCACCATTCTTCGCAGCCTAAAAGCAGAAAGCCCAAATCATTGGCCTCGCGAATGAATTTCGCCATATCACCCCAACTCAAAGATGGGACCTCGCCAGATAACGAATATCGATAGCTTATGGAGCGATACAAGCCGCTCCATACTCCGCGTTCAGAAAAATACATCGCGATGGGATTGACGACGCGCTCGTCGAGAATCGAATCATCGGCAACGAACCCAACCGAACCAAGGAACTCGAGAATCGCCGCATCGTAAGATGCGATGCACGCTTGCCACAAATAATAGGGACAAAACCCACCTTCGTATTCGAAGCAGCCCGATGCAACGAAACGGCGCTGCGGAATGCACGAGTGCCCGCCCTCTACGAAAATCGCCTTCACGCGGTCAAGTCGCTGCGAAGCCGTAAAACTCTCGCGGTCAGATACAAAGGCGCCGCAGTCAGAAAAATGCCGCCGGTCATCCAATCGACTGCATGCCACAGCATCGTAGAGCCGCTCGACTTCACGTTTGGTCCACTTCGCCATTGGCGCCCCTACTCACTCGACCCCAGTAAATCTTCGAGATCGCGTCGAAACTGGAAGGCCTGGCCCGCATCCATCTGTCTCACGAAGACCACCATGGCCTGCTGCGCCGCAAACTCTACGCGATCGACGAACGCATCCCATTTACGCTCGTCGATATCGATAGCGTCCTCGGCAAACACAAGCAGCTTCTTTAACCCATACCAGAACTGCCTTGCGTGCTCAGCGGGGTCATCGACCAGCACATCACGAAACGGTTGCGCGTTGAACTCTCGCATTCGCTTAATCGCCTTGTCGATGTCGTCACCGCCTGCATGGGCATCTTCATCGTAGAAATCGGGGATATCGAAATGTTCGGAGACATCAAATTCGCAATCGTCGCTTTCATATACGTCAGATAGCGACTGGCGCAGACGCAGAATGGGCACATAGCCCTGTCGACCTGACCCGAGCCCCACTCCGAATGCGCACGCCAAACCACCTTGCTGTACACAGCGCACATACGACGCATACGAAGCGCGAACCTCAGAAAGCAGCACCTCGAGCTGGCCAAGACCTATAGCCCTCTCGCAAGCCACACCCTCAAACGTGGGCAATTCTATCGTCCCCACACAATGCCCCGCAATCTGCCGAGCGCGCGAGCGCATCAATTCTTGCACCTCGATCATCGCGCGCCGCTCGACATCTTCAATTTCGCCCACAAGCTTTTGGCGCCTCTCGTCATGCCCCGTAATTTCGAAGGCATTTCGCATCTTCTCGCCAAAACAACTCGCGTACACATCCTCAATCGCTCTCGCCACAGCGTCATCCGGGTCTTCCCTATCGACGCATGTTGGGTCATTGGCGAACGAGGCGTCTGACTGTTCATCGTCGGCGAGCGCAACCTTGATGCTTTCCATAGCCGAAACGCGCCCAGCCAAGCAGCCGGCCGCGGCAGCGTAATATGCTTCAAAGCGTTCGGGCGAATTGATTTCAATCATGGCTTCAGCGGCATCGATAGTTTGCCCCAAGCGTTTAAGGAGCTCATCCTTCGAGCCCATGGCAAGAAAGGCCCTGTAGCGATCTTCACGCCGCAACGAAGTAATCATACGCATTTTCTTGCGCGTATCATCCAGCGCCGCGGTTTCGCACGTTCGAACATATTCGGAAATCGCATCGTTTATCATCTGCGCGAGCACGTTGCGCCGCGTGCGGTATTTGCGCCTCACGCGGCGAAGCGATGCCGCCCGCAGGGAGTCCATCGCACGCTGCCGATCCCGTTCGGCGGCCTGCCGCTCACGCGCATCGCAAGCATCCGCGCCAAACGTGTCATCGAGCGCACGAAAAAGCGAATCGCTCATCGCCCTCGCATCGAAGCTCGTACTCACATCATTTGCGCTACCGAGCACGCGCCCTTCGTCCTCGCCCATCTTGGTCTCCCCTACGATTATTTCTCATTACAGCCCGAGGGCTTTTTGCGCCGCGCCAACGTAATCACCTGGAAAGTAAAACACTGGGCTAACGCCCGACACGAGCTCGGGCGAGACCATCTGCATGTCTTGAATCGACGACGTAGGCAGCAGCACGCGCTTTGCGCCAGCATTCTTCGCCACGCGCATGATGTCTTCCAGGCCGCGAATATCGTCGATGGTGCCCGAGATGCGCAGCGCACCCGGCACCACCATGGCATCGAGCACTGGCTTGTTGCATGCCGCCGAACATAAACCAACGAATTCGGCAAGCGATACCTCATCGGACAATCCCTTGCTTTGAAGATCGTTGAAATACAGCAGGAAGTCTTTTGAGCCCACGTGCATGCCACGCGCCACGCGCGACGCGTTCTCCACGAACAGACGATGGGCGGCCTCTACCGAATCTTTCACAGGACGACTGTTGCCAATGCCCTCGTGGCTGAATTTGCCCTCGCCAGCCACAGCTTTATTTTCGAGCTTGTATACCGCGAACTCGCCACCAAGCGACTTACCTACGCCAAACACTTGCCCTGGCATAAGCGGACCATCGGGAATCAGTGTGTCGCTCGACTGCTCGGGCACGCCAATCACGCGCATATCGCCCGGGTTTTCGGCATCCAAATAACCCAGATTCACATCAATGAACTCCACGCCGGCCATGATCTTGAGCTGCTCTTTCACGCGGCGGCGGCCTTCAATGGAATACTCCAGCAACCAACGCACGTCTTCTTTTTCCATCTTTTGGTCGGGGAACAGCAGCTTCGCCAGCCCCGAAAACGTTTTGCGCACGCCGATTTCGTCGCGCTTATTGAAATCGCTGTTCAAGCGGAAATACCGGTCGATCAAATGCGTGCAATCGCGACGGCGCATTTCCTTACAGAATTCGCTTAAGCAGTCGGTGATAAGCCCGTAGTGCTCCGTCAACAAATCGGAACGCATCTTGGGAACTTCCCAGCCCGGCAGGTAATAGTGAATACGGTCGAAAAACGCCGAATCGTCGTTGAATTCCGGCGGGAAGGGATCGAACAAATGCGTGGTTTTCAGCACATTGGCGACCGAATCGTTGATGTTGCCTTCGAATACCATGGATGCATCAGCGTTAATTTGGTCACGATCACGCGCGAAGCTGCCCGACGCCATGTAATCCTTCAGAATCTGCACGGCACGCACGTCTTTAAAGCGCATGCCTGCCACTTCATCAAACGTAACGCAATCCCAATGGCTCACCAGGCCGAGCCTTGCCGCGCCGCGCGCATTCATGCGACCAAACAAGTTCGCCGTAGTGGTTTGGCCGCCCGACAACAAAATCGCGTAGGGCGACACCTCTTTGTAGATATGGCTTTTGCCCGTACCGCGAGGGCCAAGCTCGCATAGGTTATAGTTGCGCTCCACAAGCGGCACCATGCGCTCGATGAAATGCAAGCGCTCGCGCTCGGTAAGCACATTCGGCTCGTAACCAGCAGAGCGCAAAAGCACATCCATCCATTCGTCGCGCGAGAAGTATTGTCTCTGTTCGATAAGCCCCTCCAAATCCAAATTTGGCATTTGGATTGGCGTGAGGCTCATCACCGAGAACGGAGAATCGGCGGGCGTGCGCTTCTTTTTCGACGATTTCTTCTTCGGGCGCTCATCGCCGAACACGTCATCGCCGAAATCGTCTTCCTCGACATCTGCGCGATTGTACGCGATGCGCATAATGCACCAGATGCCCCCTTGCAATATCTTCGTGTAGTCGCGAACATAATCCGCTGGCATAACGAACGGTTCAATGTTCAAGTTCGTGAACTGCGCCACATATAAATCGCTATATTCGTCAAGCCTTGCCGACACCTTATCGATAATGGTGAACTGGCCCGATTCGCGGATCTTCGACTTGATACGTTCGCTTTCGTCGGGCCGCACGTAATTCTCGGAAAGAATTCTTCGAATGCGGTCGAGGCCCTCGCGAATGGCATCGTCATCGTCGGTGGAGCAATACATCCCCAGCAGGTATTCCAGCACGAAGGTGGGCACATTCGCGCCACGCTTCATGAGCGACGTAAGGTCTTTACGCACGATTTTGCCACCGAAGTGTTCCAATAGCTTGCAATCGAGCTCGTCGGCCTCGTATCCCACAGGCTGGCCATCGTCGAACCCATCGGTACCGCACTCCCGCGCCGCGTCGACCTCTTGCTCGCCGACACCATCGCCAGCCTGCGCATATTCCTCGCAAGGTTCCACTTCGGGAACTTCCCACAAATCGTCATCGTATTCGGCAGCCATGGCCACCCCTTTCTATACACTGCGCGTATGCGCTCAAATTAGAATCCAAACATGTCGCTTGGTGCGAAGGAAACCTCTATGGTGTACGGTTCCTTCCACACAATGCGCCCAGTTTCGCGCTCGCGCGCCACCAGGAAATACTGTTCTTTCGACGAGAAACTCGAGCCTTTGAGCGCGAAGCGCACCTGGACCACGCGGTCTTGCGGGTTCGGCGACGTTTTATCGGCATGCGCCTTCACCACATCGCTTACCTCGTTGCCCGACGAATCGGCAAACGATAGCTCATATTCGCACGGCAGTACCTTGCCCACGGCGGGTTCTTCCTGCAAAAACTTCACGCCGAACAGCGAATTGGTAATACGGCGCACGTCGCTGAGCACTCGCAGCGTCGCCGGGCGCGTGTCTTCGAATTCCTTTGAGCGCGAGCCAACGCGCCAAAACGTAATGAGCGGCACGCACAGCTCTTGCAGGCTTACGCCGCCATGCACATAGCGGCACGTGCCGCCCTGTTGCTTGATGCGCACGCTTTGGCGCGGCGTGAAGCCGTAATATTTGCCGCCCTCGATATTGTCCATGTTCATTCCGATGAACAACGCGCCTTCGGGGTCGCCGCCGATGGCGGCAGGATCGATATCGCGGCACACGATGTGTCGCTTGCCGCAAATCGCCTGATTATCGGGCACATACGCTTTCGAAATGCGCTCGCACTCGCCAAGTTCGTGACGCGTATACAGAAAACCGTGGTCGGCGGTTATGGCAACATGCGCGCCCGGCGCATCGATGCACACGCGTCGCGCAAGCGCCACCAGATCGCGCACGGCATCGTCGCACGCGTCGAATACCGAGCTTTCGGTGGCAAGCTTTTCACCCGTGGCGTCGATGACGTTGTGGTACAAATACACCACCTCGGCCGATTTCAGCAGCTCTTTGCGCTCGGCCGCTGGCATGTCAAGATATTTCTCGGCACGCAGAGCGCGGGCGTGCGGGCTCACCGTGCGAAGCACCGACTCGCGCTGCTCGGTTGTAGCGCTCGGCAAACCGTCCACGCACACAGCCCCGGTCTCGCCATCGAGCGACATGCCGCGATGCGGCAGAAGCGCCGCCATACCGAATTCCGTGATGGACGGGTATGTCGCCTGCATGCTATCCAGCTTTACCATGCCGCCCTTTTCGCGCTCAAGCTCGCCCGCAATTTCGCGCCCCACCTCGAAACGCAGCGCATCGGACACGATGACCACCATCGTTTTCGCCGAGCCCTTGCATGCGGGCATGATTTTCCAGAAGAAATCGCGCTGGCGGTCGACGCCCGAAATGCAGCCCGAATCGAGCCACTGCGCCTGCGCGGCGTTCGTCCAGCACGCATTCGATTCCGCCAAAAACCACCCGCTGTAAAGGTTTTCGGCCCATTCGAGCGCCGAACGCACAGGCTCCTCGAGCGCTTCGTAGCCCTTCGCGCGGCATGCCCCATATGCGCGGCACAGCGAGCGGTAAAAGGCATCCATCTTGCACCAATCGCCGACGTAGGCATTCCACACTTCGGCGGGAAGCGCCACATGAAAACCCTGAGCATGAAGCGTTTTGAACTCGCGCATGCCGGCCACGGCAGCAAGCACGTCGAAATAGCAGGCCACACGCGCATACCACGACAAATTCGCGCGGCGGCACAACGCCTTGCGCGCATCGCACACTCGGTCGGCCCCCTCGGCGAACGACGTGAGCAGCGATGCCAGAATTGCCTCGTTCACACACGGGAACACGTCGCATTCGACAATGGCATCAAGTGGCGCGCAGGAAAAACGCGCTGGCAAGCCGCATTCGTTTTCCACAATACGACACATCTCGAAAAGAGCCTCCGACGAAAAACGAGGGTCGCGGTCCCAATCGCTCACGAGCGCCATGCAAAACGTCGCATTGGCCTCGCTTATATGCGATTCGAGCCCAGAAAGCTGGTCGCGTGCGATGGAAATCGACGCAGCCGACAGCAGCACATGCGATGCAAGCGCGACAAAAGAATCGCGCCCGTCGAGCGCGCCATCGAAGCCGGTGAGGCGCCTCACGCAACGCTCCAAAGCTTCGGCGGCATCGTATTTCACGAACAACTCTGCCGCCTGGGCGCCGTCGCGCTGCAACGCAGCCAAATAGCCGCGCACCACGAACGACGCACGCGCATCATCGGGAGCCTCGCCGCCAAGCAGCGCGGCCAACACGCCCAGCTCAACCTGTGCGCCCGTCTGCGGCGCGGGGCAGCACTTGGAGAACTGGCGGCAACGGGTTTTCGCTGCGAAAAACGAGCGATACGTCGAAAGCGCCGCGCGCACGTCGCTTGCATCGGCAGCATTGAGTTCGTCGGCCAGAATAGATAGAAAATCTGCCTGGAAATGATCGGCATACAGTTCAACATCGGCAAGCCAGTCGCCCTCGATATCGCCTCGGGCACGCTGGCGATACACCAACAGGTCGTTTTCGGTGTCGCCGCGCGCGATAAGGCGCTTGGTTTCAAACATCACGCCGTCGTATGCCTTCACAAACCGCACGGCGCGCGCAAAGCCCTCGTGCGCAGGCATCACGCCATCGATTGCACCCGCATCGTCGAAGCCGTTTTCGACCAATGAATCGAATGAGCCCTCGAACTCGCCCGAAGGGTCGTTCCACACCACAATGCGCCGCGCGGCGTCAGGCGCCAAAGGTTGCGCGAACTTAGCCTTGAGCTGTGCTTGTATATCAATTTGAGCCATCTATTCCATCACTTTCACATTCGCTTCGACGAAAGGCGCTTGTCTATTTGATCTTCGCCAGCACATCTTGGAACTTCGCGTAGTTCACTTTCACGCCGTCGTCTAAATCGATGGCGATCATTTGGTCGGCCAAGTGGTGCAGCTTTTCCTCGAATTTCGCGGTCTCTTCCAGCTGGTCGACAAACTTCTTGCGCTGCTTTTCGAGCTTCACGCGCTCGCCTTTCTCGGCACTCGCGAGCGCATCATCGATATAGCCGATTTGCGTGCGATAACGCTCCTGCTGCGCAAACACGTAATCGGTACGCACACGTGCCAGCAGGTCGGGCTGGTAGCGATGCATGTACACCAGCGCTTTAAAGCCGTTCTTCTTGCCTGAATCGAACAGCCAATAGATGGGACGCTTCTTGTAGGTTTGGCAGTGGTCGCTGAAGAAATCTTTCAGGAAATACACGCGAATCACCTGGCGCGGCGTGCCTTTGCCGCCCAATGCGTCAGCGATGAACCGCAAGTTTTCCTCAAGCGTTTCAGCGCCATAAACCACGCGCACGAATTCAACGAAACGGCCCACGATGTCGTCTTCGAAATACTCGTCGTCGCATATGGGCAGCACGTTGTCTTCGTCGGGCATGAACGTAATGTTATTCGCATCGGGCATTTTAGCCACGTAGTTGGCCAACGTGTCGCCCTGGTCGGCCAGCACCAGGCCGTCCACATCGAGCGAATAACGCCCGAACATGCAGCCAACCGCGTAGCTCATAAGGCTCGTGATTTCGTCGCGCTTGGTGCGCACGTACTTGTTGCCCTTATATGATTCGGGGATTTCGTCCGCCGTGTCGAAGATGCGCGCCACCGACACGTATTTGTCCTCCACCTCGATGGGCACCTCGCCCACCATGTTGTAGATTTCGGCGAAAATGCGATTGAGCTTTTCCTCATTTGCGCGAAGTTGCTCGAAGCGCTCGTTCACTTCGGCCTTGCGGGCCTCATATTTATCTGCAAGAAGCGTTGCCATTTACGCCACCTTTCCAAGCAATTTACCTGCGGTTATACATTGTGATACGAACATGTGTTTGCTATAATTACATCTTGAAAGAACGCCTCGGCCTGTGGTATAAAAGTTTTGCGTTCCTTTATGGAAGGCAGTCAAGGGCCGGGGGATCCCCCCGGCATTTCTTGTTTTAGGAGAGGCTGCACCATGAAGGAGCTTTCCGTTTTCGTTGATGAATCCGGTAACTACGGAGGCGAGAACGCCAAACACTACCTCATCACCCTCGTTTTCCATAGGCAGTCCATATCCATCCAGCAAGAGATTGCTCGGTACGAACAAGTTCTCAGGGATCGCAACCTTCCAAATATCCCGCTGCACATGAATCCCCTCATGAGAGGAAACGACGCTTATAGGAACATGCCAATCCAGACGAGGATGCGGCTCTTGACATGCTTCAGCACCTTCGCGCTTAAATGCCCCATCGAGTACTTCACGTTCGCGTACCAAAGAAACCAGTTCAGTACCGACGCCGCAATGTTCAGCAAAATGCAGCAAGACCTCGTCGCCTTCCTTTCGGAAAGGCTTAGCGTGCTCCAGGCATTCGATGCCATTAAGCTTTACTACGACGATGGACAAGAAGCCGTAAAGTCCACACTGCATACGGCATTCGAATATGCATTGGGTACCCAGGTCGTTGTTTACCGGAATTGCAGCCCTAAAGACTTCAGGCTTCAACAAGTTGCCGATTACATATGTGAACTCGAGCTGGCCGCAATTAAATACGAGAAATCCGAACAAGGAAACGCCGAGAAGATCTTCTTTGGTACTTATCGCGACTTCAAGAAGAACCATCTTCGTAGGATTCGAAAGAAGCGAATCGAATAGAGCCCCAACCGAACCATTGGGTTTTCTTAGCAGGGCATTACCAACAATGGCAAAAACCAACCAGCGTTCCACGATGGTGCGCTGGTCTAGAACTGGGCGTTTCCTCGACTTTAGACCCTGCTTCGTCATAGATACAAGATCGAGACATCTAGCATACCATTTGGGTGTAGTCATACCGCAACAGGCTACTTCCAAGTGTTGGGGAATGTCCTCCGACAAGGGTTGGTGTACATGCCCTAGCATCAAACGCCGAGCAGCATGCACGGCGCGTTTGGCATGGTTTTTTCGACATGCTTCAAACGGTCTACCGTAATTATCTGAGCATAAGCAGACTCCCATTAGCTATCAAACCGTTCTTGGATACGCGATACCCAGTTAATCAACGCTTGTGGTTTCACGACGAATCTCATCGTCAAGTTGTTTTTTATATCTTCAAATAACCCGTAATCGTTTACAGCGCATACTCTGCCATGCGCAATCGAATTCCTAATATGTCTGATAATGCAATCGAATTCATCTTCTGGTGGTGCCCCTTTCCCATTGGGCACATTAAGCCAAAAGAAACCCTTAGCCCCATCGACGACAAAACGCTCATCTGTCAAGTTAAGGCGTGATATTTCGTTCGTCCTGCCGTTACGCAGAGTGGGAAAACATAAATCGCTTCTTTCACATTTCGCTTCGTCGCAAAGCTCGTTCAGCAAATCGTCTTTTTCGACGCCGGACAAAGCACGAGGCAAATCAAGGGAGAGTGGTGATATGCCTCGTGGCGCAGCGTAATACAAAAAGAACTCGATAAGTACAAGCGCGTCAGAATCAGACACCACGGAAAAGATTCCCGATTCAGCAATGGGCTTATTGATAGACACCTTTCATCACCTACAACAGCGAATGGCGTTTGAAATTCCAGGAGGTTTCAAACGAGTCCCAGTCAGTTTTCGAGAGAGAAATGCACTCGTCAACGAGCAGCGTGTTGCTTGAATCAAACCCTTTTCCAAGAATGGGCAGCGATTTCACATCTTTAACTTGTAAGTTCATTGTCGGATTCAGGGCGTCAAGGCACATTTGTGCAATATGCGAGTTTAAAAACCCAAGGCACAATTCTAACTTCGTTCCTAATCTACAAATAACAGGTCCGGACTTATCCCAAATACAGCCATCCGAAATAGCCCGAAAGCATGCCTTACCCGACGTGAGCATCGTATACGTAATTCCGCCCTGATACCAATAACGTTCAGGCAGCAAGGTCGACGTCTTATTCTCATAGTAAAAGCTCCGTGCCGATTCCGACCAATCAACAACATGAATGACATTGCCATACCAACGTCTAAATTCACCGCCCTTTGAATAGGGTCTCCACTTGGAATAAAGACCATTCTCGGATATCTCCCAAAAAAAACGAAGAAAAACTTCATTATTTCCCGTGATATTCGGACTCCCGCTGTAATCAGAATCTTCTTCAATTGAATGCCCACTCCTAAAAGCTTCGAGCAGGGACACGGAAAACCAGTAGGCCATGGGGATGCCAGGGATTTGCCTAAAGGTGTCGGCGTCTCGGCGGTAGAACCAGCCGCAGTCGGGGTTCCTGATCGCCTCGAGCAGCGCCGAATCCTTCCCGCCAATCTTCTGATTGAGCTTGAAGTAGGCCCCCTCATATCCTTTTCGGCATCCGCGTTGCAGCACCCAGCCGGCGTTTGCGTCAAAGACGTCAGGATGAGCGTTTGAACCGCGAGTATCGATGAGACAGAGAAGCGTATTGTCCTCGATAATTTTCTTGCGAAGACTCTCGAAGGATGAGAGGTACATACAAGTATCGGACGTAATAAGGGCGCAGAAACCCAGATTGTCGATTAGCGAAAGCTCGCGCTCGATGAAGCACGTGCACAGGTCGCTCTTGACGTCGGGGTAGTTCTTCTTTACCCATTTGGACATGAAGGGGCTAAAGCTGCTGCTGCCCATGTAAGGCGGGTTGGCCACCACACAGGTGTATCGTTTCGCCAAAAGCTCGCAGGTCGCTTTTGCTTGCTGCAGCTTTTCTGCCACGCTTGCCGCGAACATATCGCTCGCTGCCACCTGCGCGAGCTGCTCGGCCGTCGCACCCACAGCCGCAAGCTCGGCTTCAGTCGGGTTCAAAAGGCTGCCGATTTCGTCCAAATGCGCCAAGGCATCCATCAACTGCGGCTGGCCCAGCAGCGGCGCTGTCGCAGGCAGCTCTTCGCCATCGATATGCACCGGCGCCACAACGTTGATATTGCCCTGCACGCCCCTGCCAAAGAAACGACGATCGTGCTCGCGAGCGCACATGGCAAGCGCCAGGCTCGCGATTTGCGCCGCACGAGGGTCAATTTCCAAACCGGTAAGGTTGTTCTGCAAAATGAGCTGCGGAATCTCGCGCTCACGATAGCCGCGCTCCTCATACATGGCGAACAGCAAATCGAACGCGTACACCAAAATATGGCCCGAACCGCACGCCGGATCGCACAACGTTATTTCCTCGGGTCCGTTTATGCGAATGAAGTCTTCATGTTCGGCATCGGGCTCAATATAGTATTCCATGCGCTCACGCAGACCGCTTTGCGGGTTGTTCAGCATCCACAGACGCCCAAGCGAATTCTCCACCATGTAGCGCACAATCCATTCGGGCGTGAACAGCTGCGTTGCCACGGGCAACGTGTCGGCGGTCGCCTTCGACTTCGACTTGAAGAAGTCGTCTTTGGCCTGCGAATTGTAGTACTGGTACATCCAACCCAGAATTTCCACGTGGGTGAGCCAGTCCTCTTCCGGAATGTCTTCAACCATGGCTTGCGCCACGCCGTCGCGCGCCATAAGCTTGTCGGGCAAAAGCAACTCTAAGGCCGAATCCACCGGCTCGAATACATTGGGAATGCAGCTCGCGAGTTCTTGGCATTGCGCCAAGAACAAATAACGGAACAGCGCCTCATCGTCGCTCGCCTGCTTCAGCTGCAGTACGCGAGCCGCATCGAGCCCCTCAATTTCCACGTCAAGCGCCTCGTCAACGGCCTGCGAACCGAAGCTCCCATCAGATCTGCTGAACATGCGCACGCGGCTAGGCAGAAAATCGCGCAGCTCCATGAAGCGAATGGCCACCATGCGATTGAACCAGGTATATGCCGCTCGCTCCTTCAAGCGGACGTTGCCATGGGCCGCATCTCCCTCGCCCAACTTGGTTTGCAGCTGCAGCAATTCGGCGCGTTGTTCACGCTCGATGGGCGAAAGCGGCAGCGCGCCCACAGCATCGGCGGCAGCATTAGGCACGCCCTCGGCGGCGATGCCGTATTTTCGCATGCGCAGCTCGACGCCTTGCTCAAGCTTTTCGCGAGCCTGTACGCAAAATGTTTTGATGGCAGAATCGTTCATGGCGCTCTCCCGATTAGCTCAAGCGAATGGCATCGTTGCCATCCAGGTTTTTCAGCAAACTCGCACGCAACGCCTCAACGTATGCGTCCACCTCGGCACGCGATCTCAAGGTTTTACGCGGAAGCACGTCACCGCGCTTAATTTCTTTAACGCGAGGCTTTGACACAGGTGGTACCTGAGACTTCTGATAAACGTTGTTCACGATTTCACCGCTTGCGGTTTCATGAGGAACCGATATCTCGCGCGCAGCCTTCTCTTTCGCCGCTTCCACCGCAGCGTCAATTGAGCGCTGAGCTTCGCTCGCCTTCTGCTCGAGCTGGAAACGCAAAGCGTCAATCGCCTGGGCCGTCTTTTTGGCATGAGCCTGCGTTTTCAAACCCTCGAGCGCTACCTGCGCTTTCAGGAAGGCGGCCTTTGCCGCTTCGGGCTGCTCAGCCTGATCGGCCGCATAGTGCTCCAAACCACGAATTTCGCGATCGAGCGCATCCAGGAAATCCGCCCGATGCGCCGCCACCACCTTGTCGTGCGCATCGCGAATGCGATTATTCAAATTATTGAGCTGGGGAATCGCCGGCCTGGACGATTGGAGAATGGCCTTCACCTGGGCAATGGCGCCTTGGGCTTCGGCATCGCCTTCCATGCTATCGCCCTCTTCGGCAATACTCGCCAACAGTTTGGCCGATTCGTCGAACAGGCGCTGCTGATTGGGAAAGAACGCGTCAACGTCTCCCTTCGCCTCGGCGAAACCCAAAAGGTCATCTTCGGCTTTCTGGAACGCACGCAGCAACGCTTCGGGGTCGTTTTGCTGCTGTTGCACTTGCATCAGCACATGCACGCCATCTTCTACCGCTTGTTTATAGGGGTACGGGTATGCCGGCATGCCCGAATAGTGCGTGCGCAAAAGCTGCTGGCATTGCCCGATGGCTTCCGCCAGTTCGCTTTTCACGCGGCGCACCAAGCCGTCTTCGTCTGCGGGAATATCACGCGCACCCGTGAGCTCAGACAGAATGTCGCGGCAATCTTTCAGGAGTCGGTCGTTCAGTTTTTCGCGGCGCTTCACTTCGACCTTGCCGATTTCAGTACGTCTGCGCAGATAGCTCGTTATATTGCGATTGTCGGTCGCAACTATGGTCCCACCGTAAAAAATCGTCGCCTCTTGCGCAGCTAGAAGGCGCGCCACCGTTGCGGCTATATCTATTTCGCGCCAGCCGTACGGTGCGCCTTGGAAACGGCGCTGCACATCGTCCATGGTAGTTTGCTGATGGATACGTGCCTGAACCGCAAGATAGTCGGCCACTTCTCTACACGCCTGCTCGTTGGCACCGCCCCAGCCCTCGATACCCTGCTGCGCTTCATTCAAAATGCGCACGATGTCGCCGTCGCCCGTCACGGGATCGGTGATATAGGACGCTTTGCTATACACCGATTCGGCGAGCCTACCGAGCACCTCGTCGAAAACGCCGCGCGCACTTGCGGTGCGCACTTTGATTGCCGCGCCGTCCACGTAGCAGTTGGCATTGGCTACCGCGTCTTCAAGCAGCTTGGAGGCTTCTCGCTCGTCGAAATTCGCCTGGTTCAGTTTGCCCTTCACGATATCCTGCGTAGAAGGCGGCAACTGGGAAGGGTTCTTCGTTTTTATGTATTTGCGCACTTTGGCAACGCCGAGCAGCACGTCGTAATAGTCTTTATCGTTGTCGAGCACCACTATGGCCTGACCACTCGATTTCGCCACGAGCTCATTGTCGCTAGCGCGAGACAAATCGTTCGCCAGGGTCACCACATTCAAGCGCATGCCATTTTGGGCATTGCCGTACATGGAATCGTCTACGCAGCGGTCGAAAGGGAAATCGTTCGCTCCACGTTTCAAGGCAGTGGGCGTATAGATGCCCGCAAACAGGTTCTTTTTGATGGTCTCTATTACCTCGGCCGAATCCACCTGCGTTTCAGCAATTTCGCGCGCGATTTCTTGTTCTTCGTCGGTGAGGAAGTTGTAGGCATCGCCCTGGCGCGCCACATAGTTCTCGTGAACCAGACGGTCGAGCGACGCCTTCACCTGCTCACGCAGGGCAACCTTGTCGACGCCCATATCGTCGGTCATCAAAATAGTGAGGTTGTTCACCGTGGCCTTGATATAGTTGATGTATCGAATAAGGTAGAGCAGCTTGAGCAGGCGCACGTCTTCGGGCATAAGGCCGCGCCCAGCTTCGGCGGCTTCGCTCGCGCGAACGACCACCTGGATAATGCCGTGGTCGAGGTCTTTCGAAATGGTGTCGAAGAAACGCCAGAATGGCACGAGCGTGGTGACGCCTTCGCCCTGCACCGCCTGTGCCGATTCCTGGAACGCCGAAAGCATGCTGCGTTCGCCGGTTGACATATGCGCAGCCTTCACGCCATGCTTGCGTATTTCGGTCATCACGTCGGGCAGTACCTTGAACTGATAGTTCACAAACGGGTAGCTTTCTGTGAAATCGGCCTGCGAGGCATAGCCAACCAAATCGCCACGCGATTCTTCAAATGTGAACAGGTTCTTCAGCACGGCGCTTTGCTGTGCGTATTCCTGCGCAAGGGTGAGCTCGGCAGCCTCGGTTTTCTCGAGCACGCGGCGCTTGATAACCTCATCGACGCTCGAGCTCGAAAGCGAAAGACGCGTGTTGAAGCGGCCTTGAATCTTCGAGAAATCGTCGCCGACAATCATGGTGACCTCGTCGATAGCCTCTTGGCTCGTGACCATCACCCACACGCGGCCGCCACAGCGCGCGCCGAATTCCTCGACGATGGTTTGCAAGCTCAGCATGAGGCTTTGGTCGTCACCGATGAACTGACCGACTTCGTCGGCCATAAACAGCAGGCGGAACTGGCCACCGTGCTCGGCCGCGCGCGCTTCGCAATACTCATTGACCTGCTTGGCAAACGTGTCAATGGCGATAACGTCGTCTTCTTCGCCATCAAACCAGCTCGAAGCGGCTTGCTCGCTCCATCCAAGCACCTGCTGCAGCACTTCAACGATATCGTCTCTGTAATAGCTGTACGCATCACGCGATTCCACCCACGCGCCGCCATTGATTCGCTCGAACGCATCGCGGAACTGCTGAGTTTTGCCCTGCTCGTCGATAAACGCCTCGAGCTTGGCCAAACGCAAATCTTCGCCGAAAAAGCCGCAGTTCTCATAGAACACACGCTCGAATGCGCGCAGCAGCGCCGTACGCGCCGTATCGCCGCTTTTCCAGTGGGCGCCTTTGTTGTCAACGTTGAACAAAATGGCTTCCGTAGGCACTTCGGCGCAACGACACATGCTGGCATACACCATTTCGTCTTTGATTTTGCCTTTGAAATAGTCGATAGAGGGCCTGCCGTCTACTACCTTGTTCGACAACAGGTACGACAGCATCTTCAAGAAGTGCGATTTACCACTGCCAAAGAAGCCCGAAATCCACACGCCGATTTTATCGGTGGGCACGTCGAGGGCGCGGGAATAGCTTTCGAAGAAATGCGCGAAATGCCCCTGCAGCTCGCGCGTGACCACGTATTCGGAAAGCTCCTGTTTAATGGAGCGTTCGTCGTCTTGGGAAACTTTGATGACGCCGTTGATAGAACGGTTGATGTCTTTCTCAAACATGTCGCGAATAATCACCGCAAGCCTCCTATGCGATATCGAAGGCGCGGTAATAGTTGCCGTCGCCTAGCTTATTGAACAGGTTGAAAGAGCGCCCATCAAAGCGACCTGGATAGGCCACGATCACGGGGATGTCACTGAAGCCAACGTGCATGTTGTCGAGTAAGGTATGCACACGAAGCAATGGGTATACCTCGCCAACGCCCGTAAGCAGCAGCACGTCGCCGGGCTTGTGCGGCTCATAGTCGAGCGCGGCGGCAAACGCTTCAGGCGTGGCGATTTTGCTGAGTTGTTTGAGCTGGTGGTCGCAGCCGTGTTTGAGTTCCTGTTTAGGAACGGCGGCCAGAATGCGCTTTTTCTCGAGAATGCCGAGGAATGCGTCATAAAGGTTTTTCACGATGAGGTTGCACGGCAGAGCACCTTTTGCGGCGTCGGCCTGAAGATCGGCCACGAACGCACGCATTTCAAGCTCGAGCGACGCGTCGTAGCAGAACGTGAAAAAGCCTATTTCGTTGCCCAGGCCTTTGTTTTCCAGGAAATCTTGTTCGCAAAGGCGTGCGCGCAGCACCTTGCAGCGATGGTCGAAATCGACCCGAGTGCGCGCGGCCTTAGAATGCGCTTGGAGCACATCGTATGTCGTTTCCGACTGGGGGGCCATCTACATCGCCCCCAATCCCGAGAGCGCGGCGGCGATATCGGCATCGCCGTTTTCTTTCATGGCCGATTCAACTTCAAAGTCGAGCATGAGCGGCGAAAGATGGCCGCCCTTCGTAGAATCGAGCATGCTAACGTTTATCAGGCAGCTCGCAAGCGTCGATTTAATGCGATAGACCGTCGCATCGCTCCATGTGGCAGCTTCTGCATTTTCCAATTGGTAGCGCGTAAAAAACGCATTCATGTCAACGCGCGTGAACGTGTAATCAAGACACGCCAGGCGATCGGCGATTTCGATGCCTATGAATGCGCGCATCAACTCGTATCGGCGAATCATGGCATAGAGGTTCGCCTGCCCGGCAGCTTCGGGCGCGCCATGGGCAATCAGTTCGGTAAGACGAGCGGCGGCTTCACGAGACTCGGGCGATGCGTCGGCATTTTCGAGGGCATCGAGACGCTGCAGGCATGCGCGGGCACGATCGGCCAGCATGCGTTCCGTGCCATATTGAAACAAGTTTTCGCGCTTAACGCGCTGGATTATTTCGTCGTCAGGTTCACCTTGCGTGCGCAAGTCGGCGACGATGCGCATTTCTCGAAGAAGGAATTGCTCTCGAGTGAGCGACCCCCCCCCGACGCGATTTCTAGGTTGTGCCACGAAGAACTCCTCTATTCGCGACGTTGGTTGCCTTGGCGGCAGTAAACCGCCTTTTATTCGCCCAATATGATAACCCTTGCTTATGGTTTAAACGCGCTGCGGCAGCCGTTTGCCTGATTTATCCAGCAGCGGCCACCGAAAGCGACCCCACATGCAATTTGGGCCATCGTTTTTATCTCTAATCACCATACCGCCAAAGTGGCGAAATCTGTTGCGCAACAAATTGATTCGAGGAATCAGGCGCTGCCGACTTTCGCGTTTCATATGTCGAAGGAATTCAGAACCGTTCACAGCGGAAACACGCGCGGAGGATTGCACATCGAATGTCAAACAAGACGCTGCGCCGAGATGCAAACGGACCTGCTAAACGCTACGAGCATTTAACGGGTGGCGTTCAGCAACTTCTGCTCGACGCAACAGCGAATCATATCAGCATCGTATACATACTTCCAACTTTCGCGTCCTATTCATTTCGAATGCGTTAAAATTCAAAGTTATGCCTTTGGCCGAATATTTTTGATACTTTGCCGAAGGCATGCAAACAACCCCTCTTTTAAAGGAGCAATCGTGACGAAGAAGATCATCCTGGATTGCGATCCAGGACACGACGACGCCGTCGCCATCCTGCTCGCGCTGGGCAACCCCGAAATCGAGCTTTTGGGCGTGACCACCGTCGGAGGCAACCAAAGCCTCGAAAAGGTGACTTACAACGCCCGCGCGGTGCTCGAAAAGGCGCACGCCACCGACGTGGCCGTGTACGCCGGATGCGACCGTCCCATCGTGCGTCCGCAGGAAGTGGCCGCGTCGATTCACGGCGAAAGCGGCCTGGACGGCGTCGAGCTGCCCGTGCCCACCC
>NZ_QIBZ01000010.1 GCF_003725955.1 Slackia isoflavoniconvertens
GCTTTGGATGCCCCAAAAGGAGATAGCGGAGCTGTTTGGCACGACGAAGCAGACAATCAGCTACCACATGTGCCCACCCGCCCGCTCGAGCAGAAGCACGCGGTGAACTACATCGTGGAAACCATTATGGCAAGCGAGCCGGGCACCATCACCTTGGTTCCCACCGGCCCGCTCACCAATATCGCGATGGCCGTGCGTATGGAGCCGCGCATCGTTGAGCGCGTGAAGGAAGTCGTGCTCATGGGCGGCGGCTACCACGTGGGCAACTGGAGTGCCGTGGCCGAGTTCAACATCAAAGTCGACCCCGAAGCCGCTCACATCGTGTTCAACGAGAAGTGGCCGCTCACCATGGTTGGCCTCGACCTCACGCACCAAGCGCTGTGCACGCCCGCCGCGCAAAAGAGGATCGAAGAAGTTGGCACGCCGCTCGCTACGTTCGTCTCGGGCCTCATGGACTTCTTCCGCAAGACCTACCAAGACAACCAAGATTTCGTGGATCCGCCGGTGCACGACCCCTGCACGGTCGCTTATCTCATCGACCCCACGTGCGTGGAAACGCGCCGCTGCCCGCTCGACGTGGAAATCCACAGCGAGCTCACGCTGGGCATGACGGTTGCCGACCTGCGCGGGCCGGAGCCTTCTGCCGAGGAATGCCACACCCAAGTGGCAACGAAGCTCGACTTCGACAAATTCTGGAACCTCGTGACTGACGCTATTGAAAGGATCGGCTAAGTTCGCATGGCCGCTGAATCTACCAAACCCAAAACTCTCGACGAGGGCGGCAAGAACATCGTTGCCCTCATGACCGCACTGCTCGTGGCCATCTTCGCCTTCCAGCTCAACGCTTCTATGCTCTCGCCCGCGCTTGTGGCGATGCAAAACGAGTTGAACACCACCGCCACCGAAATCGGCAACACGCAAACGGTGTTCTTCACGGCCGCCGCGCTGTTCTCGCTGTTCCTTCCCCGCCTGGCCGACATCGTAGGCCGCAAGAAGGTACTCAGCGGCATGCTTCTGATTACCGCCATCGGCTGTATCGTGAGCGCTGCCGCGCAAGATGTGACCATGCTCATGGTGGGCCGCATCATGCAAGGCGTTGCCGGCCCGGTTGTGCCTATGTGCCTTATCATGCTGCACACGCAAGTGACCGAAGAGGCCCGTTATACCAAGCTGATGGCCATCCTGACCTCGGTCAATGGCGGCATCGCAGGCGTTGACGCCATTCTGGGCGGCTGGCTTGCCGGCAACTTCGGCTTCCGCTCGGTATTCATCTGCATGGCCGTCGTTGCCGTGCTCGCCGTGGTGCTCGTGTGGTTCTGCTCGAAGGAAAGCAAGGCCGAAGGCTCGCCGAAAATGGACTGGGCCGGCGTGGTTACGCTCGGCATCGCGTTTCTTTCCGCCTACTTGGCCATCAATGAGATTCAGAAGCTGGCCAAAGCCGACCTCGTGATGGTGGCCGTGCTGGTGGTCGTTGCCGCCGTGTTCTTCGTGGTGTTCTGGAACATCGAAAAGAAGAAAGACGCCCCCATGGTGTCTACCCACTATCTGAAGCAGCGCCGCACGTGGGGCCTGCTGCTTACCACGCTGCTTACCATGACCGGCGTGTTCGCCATCATGAACGGCGTTGTGCCCGCCATCGCGCAAGACGAAGCCTGCGGCGTCGCCATGGGCGCCGACGTGGTGAGCTTCGCCACGCTAACCCCGTATGCACTGCTCGGCCTGTGCTTCGGCCCCGTTGCCGGCATTCTTGCCAGCAAATTCGGCTACCACGCCGTGCTGCGCGCGGGTCTCGTGGTGTCCATTTTGGGCGCGCTGTTCGGCATTTTCGTCGCGCACAACACGAGCATCGCCACGCTTGTCGTGATTTCGGTCGTACTGGGCATTTCCTATGCAGGCACCGCGAACATCATGCTGAACGGCCTGGGCATCGTGCTTTCCCCGAAAGACAATACAGGCTACCTGCCGGGCATGAACGCAGGCGCGTTCAACCTGGGCGCAGGCCTTTCTTTCGCCGTGCTGTACGCCGCTATGGACGCCTACGCCGCGCAGGCGGGCGCCGCCGGCGGTTATGCTGCCGCCATGGTCATGGGCGCCATCCTGCTGGCGCTGGCGCTGGCAACTTCGTTCCTTATTCCGAAGGCCGAGGACGCCGACAACAGCTAGTTTCATTTGCGCCGGCTGCGCGTTCGGTCGCACAGCCGGCGCCTCTGTACGAAGCTGCGCCTTTCCTGGCAGGAATCACCGCGACTAGGTACTCTTGTTGATGGCAGATGTTGCTTCTCGAGGGCTTTCCCGCTAGAAATAGCCCTCGAGAAGCAACATCTGGATGCCATTTTTCAAATTTCGCAAGTTTCAAAAGACCTAATTTTCGCATTTTCTGCCAAAACAGCCCCGGTTTTAAACAAAAAGACCCACTCGCGACTCCCTCGCCAAAAGCAAGCCGCGCTTGGTGTTCCCCGGCGAGCGCATCGAACGCGTTCCAATGCACTCGAATGCATTCGCCAAAGAACACATCCCACCCGACCATCATTCGATTCCACGTAACGCGAAAGATCATCATGAGCAAAGTCATCGTTTTCGGCAGCCTGAACATGGATCTATCCATCGAGAGCGACCACATGCCCAATTTGGGCGAAACCATTATCGGTCGCGGATTCATCACCAACCCCGGCGGCAAGGGCGCAAACCAGGCCGTAGCTGCGGCGAAAATGGGCGCCGCGGTGTGCATGCTGGGTGCCGTGGGCGCTGACGCATTCGGCGATCAGATGATTGCAGGCCTCGCCGAGCACGGCGTGACGTGCGAATACATCACGCGCTCGGAAAGCTGCCCAACAGGCGTGGCCATTATCACACGCGTATGCGGCGACAACTTCATCACCATTGACGCAGGAGCAAACGCAAGCACCCGCATCGATGCAGTGCGACGCGCGCTCGACGAAGTGGCCGAACCGGGCGACGTGTTCTTGGCTCAGCTAGAATGCGACTACGAAACCACCTGGGCCGCGCTTGCCGAAGCGTGCAAACGAGGCCTATACGTGGCAATAAACCCCGCGCCCGCGCACGAGATTCCCGAAGCCGTGCTGCCCTGCCTGGATTTGGTGGTGGTGAACGAGGGCGAATGCGAGATGATGACGGGCATCTACCCCGCCGATGCGACGAGCGCTCGCGCCGCCGCCGACAAACTGAAAGAAAGCGGCGTGGGCTGCGTTGCCATTACGCTGGGAGCGCGCGGATCGATGGTGTTTTGCAGCAATGAAACCATTGAATCGGTGCCGCCGAAGACGCGCGCAATCGATACCACCTGCGCAGGCGACACCTATATCGGTGCGATGGTCGCAGGGTACGCACGTGGCCTGTCGCTCGCCGACTCAGTAGCGCTCGCCACGAAAGCAAGCGCCATGGCCACCACGAAGGTAGGCGCCCAGCAATCCATCCCCACGCTCGCCGAGGTCGAGTAACTCAGGGCCTCAGTAAGCGAAACCTGTTAAATGCTCGTAGCGTTTAACAGGTTTTCGCGGGCCTAATGATCCCGAGATTGAGATTGGCCCCAAGGCACCCGGCCGCCTCAAGCACCTTGCGCCTGAGGCGGAATCAACTTCAGCCGCATCCAACAGTGCCGAAGCACAACCATCGAACATGGTGATGCCGAATTCACCAGGCAGAAACCCATACACCACGCCTAAGAAAACGCGTTACATGCTACGAGTATTAGCGCGTTCACAATAGACGGAAAGTATCGCTATGCTTTTTCCAGCTTCACGCGGAAGCTGATGGCGCGGGTGGTATCGAGCCCATCGAAGCGCACGATGTAGGCGCGCTTTTGCATGTCGATTTCCTCGACAATGCCTTCGCCGAACACGGCATGGCGCACGCGGCTGCCCTGGCGGAATCGCACATCGGTACTCATGCCGGCAATCCACTGGTCGTTGGCCGCATACGCGGCGCGTGCAGCCTCGAGCGCGGTTTGATCGGGCTTGTGGGAAAACATCAGGCACTCAGGGTCGATATCGAGCAGAAACCGCGACGGATAGCGCGGCGTGCCCTTGTGCGTGAAACCTTCGGCCTCGGTAAGATACAGGCCATCTTCGGCGCGCGTCATAGCAACGAACGCGAGCCTGCGTTCTTCCTCCATTTGCTCGCGCGTTCGCGTTTTCTTCGAGGGCAGCACGCCTTCGCTCATCGAACACAAAAACACATGCTTGAACTCCAAGCCCTTCGCCGCATGAATCGTCATGAGCTTCACCTTATCGGCTGCGCCATCCATCGCGTCGGCATTGGTAAGCAGCGCCACATGCGACAGATAATGCTCGAGCGTCACTTCCTCGCCGCATGTAGTTTCGAACTCATAGATGCTCTGTTTGAGCTCAGCCACATTATCGAGCCGCTCTTGGCTTCCCTCGGTGCGCAGCATGCGATCGTAGCCGCTCTCGTTAAGCACGGCCGCCATAACATCGCTTACCGCACGCCCCTCGAACTGCCCGCGGAATCGCTCGACGAGCGCCAGAAGCTGCTTTGCCTTGGTGCGTTTGAAAATCTCATCGTCGATGGTTTGCTCGAGCGCCTCGTACAGCGTGCACTCATGCTCATCGGCCCACTCGCGCAGAAATGCCATGCGTCGCTGGCCCATGTTGCGTTTCGGCACATTCGCCACGCGCGCAAACGATAAATCATCTTGATACGCCACGAACCGCAAATAGCTCAGTGCGTCTTTCACTTCGCGGCGACCAAAGAACGGAACTCCAGAATACAGTGTATAGGGAACTTTGGCCTGCATTAATGCTTCTTCTACCGCCCGCGATGCATAATGCGCGCGATACAGCACCGCCATGTCGCGATACGCCACCCCCGCCTCATGCAGCTTCTGGGCGCCTTCCGCAATCCACGCCGCTTCTTCTTCGGGCGATTTCGCATGGTACCACACCGTGGGGCCATGAACGTCGCGCTGCGCCTCGAGCCGTTTGGGAATGCGCTGTTTGTTCTTCTCGATGAGCGAATTCGCCACACCGAGCACTTCAGGCGTGCTGCGATAATTCTCGGTCATAAGAATGGTCTTGCAACCCTCGTGAGCATCGGCGAAATCGAGCAGGTACCGAACGTCGGCGCCACGCCACGTATAAATCGTTTGATCAGGGTCGCCCACGACGAACAGGTTGCGATGGTATTCAACAAGCTTTTCCATGAGCGCGATTTGCAGCGCGTCGATATCTTGAAACTCGTCGATCATGACGTACTCAAGGCGCTGTTGCCACTTCAGCGCGATATCGGGGAAATGGTCGAAAATATGCAGCGTGATAATGATGAGGTCGTTGTAATCGAGTCCAAAGCATTTTTTCTGCTGATACAAATAACCGTAGAAAATGATGTCGTCAACTTTGCGTGCATCAAGGTATTTCTGCTTGAGCTCCGCCAGCGGAAGCGAGATAAGATCGATGTAATAATCGGGGCGCTCTATCGTTTTCAAAATCTCGATCATATCGCGCGCCTTGCTGAAGGTTTTCTCGCGCAGGGTGATTTTGCGCTCATCGTAAATCACCTGCAGCATCGCATCGATATCGGCATTGTCGAGCACCAGAAAGCTTTGCGGATACCCCACGGCATGCGAATCTTCCTGCAGCACCGAAACGCAGAAGCTATGGAACGTGCAAATGTAGCCCGTATCGTTATCGCCCGTCACGCGACGAATGCGCTGGCGCATTTCGTTGGCCGCCTTATTGCTGAACGTAACGCACAAAATATTGCCCGGCAGAATGCCCAGGTCGTTGACCAAGTACGCGAACCGATGCGTGAGCGCGCGCGTTTTGCCCGTACCCGCACCCGCGATCACGCGAACGAAGCCCTCAGTCGTGGTAACGGCTTCGAGCTGCGCAGCGTTCAGCTGAGGCTCCTCAGACATCGCAAGCCCCGTAGCTTTTTGTATGTTTGTGAAATATGTTTGCTCGTTTTCCATGCGGAACAGTATAGCAAAAGCGAACAGGTGTTCCTATATAAAAGTTAATGTGCCTGGCGAAACATGCGCTTCCGCTTCGGTCAAGTCCTGCTCGCGACGAAGGCGCCACTGGCGCCTTCTGCTCGTGCGGAATCTATCGGAAACGCACGTCTCGCCAGGCACACCACATCAAATCGATGCCTTGGCCGGCTGACCAAAGCGCTTTCGGTACGCAAGCCGCAGCTCGAACCCGAAACGCGTCGCAAGATCACCGCGCAGCATCGAGCCAACACCTTAATCATCGGGCCAAAGTATTACCTGTTCTCAATGTTTCCGATATTCTTCAGCTCGATCGAAATCATGCCGTTCGGCATGCTTACAAATTCGATGAAATCGGGGTTGTGAGAGTACTCCGTAGGGAAAGTGATTTCGATGCCCGTATCGGTACGAATTTTGTGGTTGCGAGCCAAACGCTGCGCCGCCTTCTTCTCCATAGGTACCTTGTCGGGCAAGTTTTCGGCTGCGACCGCTTCTTCAAAACGCTTCTGCATAGGCTCGTCATCGAATACTTCTTCGGCCATGTCCCACGGCGCAAGATACGCCGAATCGTCGGCGTTTTCGTTCACGTAAGCCTTTGCCTTCGAAGCCGCTACAGCCGTGTTCGCGCCGAATTCCTGTGCGACTTCCTCAACGATACGCGTCACTGTGTCGACGACTTCCTTGCTCGACGCTTCACTTGAGCATTGCAGCAAACCCTCGGGCAAAAGCAAACGCTTCTCACCCGAAATCTCGCGTTCCTTGTCACAGAACAGCACTTCGAGCGTTTTGCTTTCCACGAGCGCGTAGCTCGAAAGCTTCTGCGAAGGATTCGGCAAAATGGCGTGATGGCGCGCGATGTCGACGCGCGTGCCGAGTTCTCCCCCGCCCACTTCATGCATGAATGCAGGACGGCTATTCAGCAAAGCCACAACAAAGTAGCGCTTGCCCTGCGCCTCATATGCGGCTTCCTGATCTTCCTCACGCGTATCAGTTGAAACCTTGGGTGCATCATCTTCAAAATCGGCCACGAGCACGTCGCAGCTTTCAGGCGATTCCATATGGCTCAACTCTTCGGCGATAAACTGAGCGCACTGGCGCGATAGGCTCACGAAATCGACCTGATTGGCGAAATAATCGCGCACCTCGCCCTCAAACGATGAGCCGGGCTCAAATTCGCCACGGCGATTTTCCACGCTCGAAAGCGCTTTTCGGCACGTCTTGCCCACATACGACTTCACCTTGCGATCGGAAAGATCGAGCTCCTCTTCGGAAAACACGTTCACGCACGACTCGAAGTCGCACACATGAAGAATCGCATGGTTCACACGCAGCATACGCACCCACTTTCAAACGCCAATAAACACAGCATTCCATGGTAGCGAACTCCAGCAAACGCGCGGCCCATTCCCCGAGAAAACCTAAGAACGCGCCCCGGCCAAAAACCTGTTAAATGCTACGAGCATTTAACAGGTTTGGGCAAAAAAGAAGAGCCCGCGATTTCTCGCGAGCCCTTCTGTAAGAAGCAGGTGCTTCAGGCGAACTACCAAGGCTTAGTGAGCCAGGTCGTCCTTGCCGGAAATGTTGTGCTTCTCGATGTCGTAGGTCAAACCACCGTGCTCTTTGCCGAAGAACATGAGCATGGAGGGTGCAAGGCCTTCAATGTTTGCCAAGTAAGCATGCAACAGCGTGAAGGCGATGAACACGAACATCATGAAGTAGTGGATGATGCGCACGCTCATAGCGCCACCGAGACCATTAATAGCGGCCTCGAACAGCGGCATGTTCGCGCAGGGCGGCCACAGGCAAAGACCGGTGAAGAACATGAAGATGATCAACACAGGAATGCACAGGTAGCTGATCTTCTGCGGAACGCCAAGCTTAGCGGACAGCGGGTGATCCTTCTTGAGGAACAGGTAGTACTTAATCCACTGCGGGCCCTGGTGAAGGTTGTCGGCCTGAGGCAGCCACGTTTTGTAGTCAGGAACCACTTCGCGGGTGCCAGCGGTCGGGGCGCTCTTCACGATGAAGGCAAGCACAACACGCAGCAGGCAGTTGATGAAAAGCACGAAGCCAAAGGCAATGTGCAGGCCACGGGCAATGCCCATGAACTCAGGCCAGTACGGGAAGTGAATCGCAAAACCGGTGACGATAAGAATCACCATGGAAACGAGGTTCACCCAGTGAGTGAAGCGGAACGGAGCCGGATGGGCCTCACGGTAGTGTGCGAGATGTGCCATCTTACTTCACCCCCCACGGGCTGGTTACGGTCTCGAACTTCTTGCCGGTCTTCGGCTCGACGATATGCACAGCGCAAGCGGTGCAGGGGTCGAAGCTGTGAACGGTACGCAGCGCGTTGATCGGCTTCTCCACATCGGCAACGGGCACGCCGATGAGAGCCTGCTCCAACGGGCCATAGTTGCCCTTCGGGTCGTGCGGAGAGAGGTTCCACGTGGACGGAATGATGATCTGGTAATCGGTGATCTTGCCGCCCTTGACCTTCTCGGAATGGTAGAGAGCGCCACGCGGGGCCTCCCAGAACGCGGTGCCTTCGCCGTCGCTCTTCTCGGGAGCGCGGAAGTACTCAGAGTCGCCGCTCTTGATAGCTTCGCACAACTCGTTGACCCATTCCTTCATCAGGGTAGCGATATAGAGGGTCTCAACCTGGCGGGCAGCCGTACGACCGAGCGTATTCTGCAGAACAGAAAGGTCGCCAGCCTGAGCGCCCAAGGCCACGAGCATCTCGTCGACGTGCTGCTTGACGAACGGAACGCCACGCTTATAAGCGACGAGCACACGAGCGAACGAGCCGGTCTCGAGAGACTTGCCATCGTAGAGCGGGCACTTGTCCCAGGTGTAGCGATCGTTGACGTCGTACTCAGTAAATGCGGGCTTGGTGTCCTGCTCGAACGGCGGCAGGTCGGCGTCGCCCTCGTACCAAGAGTGGCCAACGTACTCGGTGATCTTCGACTCGTCGGGGTCGGAGATGTTGAAGTTCTCGTCAAGAACGCCAGCAGGCAGATAGCGGTTGCGCATGCGATCGGCGTAGGAAGTGCCCTCGTCGAACGGGCTCTCGAACACGCCCCAAGCAGCATAGCGGCCAATGCCCTTGCCGAACGTGGTGGCCTCGGGATAGAACTTCGCAATGGCCAGCGTGTCGGGAATCATGGTATCGGCGACCCACTGATACACCTCGTCGACGAGGCCCTTCAGGTCGTCAAGCTTCTCGGCGGTGGGAACGAATGCCGTGCCGCCAGGAACGATGGTCATGATGTGAGGCATCTTGCCACCGAGCAGCGCCGCGATCTCGGAAGCCTTCGACTGCATCTGCAGGGCTTCCAGATAATGAGCGGTGAGGATAAGGTCGGCCTCGGGAGTCATGTTGTACTCGCCGGTGTCGAACCAGTTGCCGCTGAAGATGGAGAGCTGGCCGTTGTCGGCGAACTTCTTCAAGCGATCCTGCAGGCCAACGAAGTCGGCAGACGGGGTGCCCAGCTCAGCCGCCAAGTCGTAGGCGTCAGCCGCATCGGCGCCAAGGGCGTTCAACGGGTTCACGTAGTCAAGGCCGGCCAGGTTGTACAGCCACAGAATGTTGCTGTGCAGGAACTGCGCGCCCTCAATGAGGTTGCGAATGATGCGGGCGTTGTTGGGAATGGTAATACCCAAAGCCTGCTCAGCCGCGATGGAAGCGGAATGCATGTGCGAAACGGGGCACACGCCGCAGATGCGCTGCACGATGTAAGCGGCATCTTCGGGGGTACGGTCGCGCACGACGAGCTCCATGCCACGGAAGCAGCCGCCGGAAATCCAAGCGTCGGTAACGACGCCGTCGGTAACCTCCATCTCGGCGCGAAGGTGACCCTCGATACGGGTAATGGGATCGATAACGGAACGCGTCATTTACTCGTCGCCTCCTTTCTTGGCGTCAGATTTCGGGGCGTCGTCATACACGCCGATGGACTTTTCGGGATGCTTAGCGTCCCAAGCGCGCTTCTTCTCGAACTCGGCGCCGTTCGGCACGCGGCCGGCGGCCTTCATGCCGAAGCCATGGATGACCAGGGCGACAGCTTCGATGCCGAGAACGGCAGCGGCAATGGTGCCAGGCTGGAACTTGAAGTCGCCGATGTTCAGATCGCGATGACGCTTGAAGAACGGAGTGTTGACCTCGATCCAGTTCTGGCCCGGGTTGTTCGGGTTGGCTTCGCAGCAGCCGATGCAGGGAGCGCCGGCTTCAACGCACCAAGAACGACGGTGGTTATAGCGAACAACGCCGCAGTTGGCCTTGGTTTGCGGACCACGGCAGCCCAGCGGGTACAGGCAGTAGCCCTTAGCCTCTTCGGGAGAACCGAACTGGTAAACGAATTCGCCGTTCTCGAAGTGGCCACGACGCTGGCAATTGTCGTGAATGGTCTGGCCGAAAATCTGCGTGGGCTTGTTCTCGGCGTTGAGCTCGGGCAGCTCGCCCAGCAGCAGGTACTGGATGAGCACCGCGCAGAGCCACTCGGGGTTCGGCGGGCAGCCCGGGATGTTGATGATGGGCACGTTGATGCCCTGCTCCTTGAGGAACGCCTGCACGCCCGTCGCGTTAGACGCGTTGGGAGCGGCAGCCATCCAGCCGCCATTGACGGCGCAAGAGCCGAGCGCGACAACCGCGGTCGCCTTTTCGGCGGCCTCGATCAGGTGCTCATTGCCGGTTTTGCCAGCAACGCGAAGCGCATTGCCGTTCCAACCGTTGAGCACAGCGCCTTCATACACCAAAATGTAGTTGCCGGCTTCGATGGTCTGCTCCTTGGCCTTTTCCATCGAATGGCCCGCAGCAGCGGACAGGGTCTCGCTGTAGTTGAGCGAAATGAGCTCGAGCACGACGGCGGCAGCGTCGGGAGCGTCGATCTGAGCGAAAGCCTCGGTGCAACCCGTGCAAGAAGCGCCCTCGATCCAGATGACCGGGTACAGGTCGCCCTGGCTTGCGCCGATAACCGACTCTTCCAGAGCCTGGGCCACGCGCGGAGCGGCGGCTTCACCCAAGCCAGCCATAATCGCGAGCGTGCCACACAGTTTCATGAAGCTACGACGCGAAACACCGCGCGCTTCGAGCATTCCCTGAAACTCTGAGGCAGTGGACTGTTTGTCCATTCGTACACCTCCTATTAGATGCATGGTGGAATCACTGACGGCTATGCATTATGGCGCAAATGATGCATGCAAGGTGGCAAAACCCGCCAACGGTAGCCTGTTGTGAAGACAATGCGGGAAATGGCACAACTATGTTACGCCGTCGCCGAATCGTAACATGAATGTTGACCCTGGGTATCTTTTTTTCGCCCAAATGGGGCGTTTCTGTCCGTCGTGTTCCCTTATAAGGTATCGCTGAACTGGGAATAACCTTTTTATAGTGAGGGTATACTTCTAATTATTTGGACACTTTTTAATATTTGTGGCTTGCGGAATTAAGGCAGGCTCAAAAAGTGACTAACAGGATATCCCCTAAAGCGGGGTACTTACAAATTAAGTACGACGGCCGCGCGAATCTGTCCTATTCACCGTAATGCATAAGCTTGAAAACACTACGCAAGCCACCCGTCGCCTTCGCGATGGAAGAAGCCTTCGCGCGCAAGATCGGCCATAATGGATTCGAATTCGTCGCCCTCTACCCCATCGCGGCCCGACTTACGCTCCTCGACATTCAATCGACGCAGCAATTCAGCCGAGGAAAGCCCCGGCGCGGCCATAACTTCGCGCACAAGCCATGCGCGCTTTTGGCGGCGCGAGCCTTCAAATTTGCTTTGCCGCGTATAGGCCGCAGCCCTGCGAGTCGGGTTTTTGTGGTCTTTCTTCAAACGGGCGCCCACATCGAGCAACGCGTAATACCAGCCTCGTACATCTTCGGCGGGGCATGCGCGCTCCACAAGCGGGCGCAGCTCCTTGTCGGTCACGCGTTCGGCATCGCGGAAGAAGCAGTGAATGAACACCGCGCGCACGTTCGTCTCGAGATACAGGCAGGGAACATCGCGCGAGAACGCCGTGATACCCGCCGCGGTGGCATCACCAATGCCGGGAAGCTTCACGAGCTTATCGACGCCTTCGGGCATACGCCCAGCGTATTCCGTGGAACATATATCGGCAGCGCGCTTCAATGCGAGCGCGCGGCGGTTGTAGCCCAAGCCCTGCCACTCCTCAACCACATCGGCCGAGCTCGCCGACGCGAGCGCATCAACCGTGGGAAAATGGCGCAAGAACCGCTCCCACCGGGAAAGCACACGCGACACCTGCGTTTGCTGCAGCATAGCTTCAGAAATCCAAATGGCATATGCGTCGCGCGTATTACGCCAGGGAAGGTCGCGATAGAGCGCCTGCCCCGCCTCGCGCACCCACGCTTGGAATTCCGCGATGTCGGCATCGCTGGGCTCACTCGTAAAAAGGGGCGCCTCAAGCGCCCCTTCAATGATCATCGAACCTCTCCTGAAAACAGTTTTTCGAGCGTGATCGATTCGAAATAGTCTTGCATAAGCCTATCGGCATGCTTCCAAATGCCGTGATACTCGCAACCGCCGCAACGTTCGCAATACTCCGGGTCGGCCGAGCACGGCGACATATTCATGGGCCCCTGAAGCGCAGTGAGCACATCGAGCACCGTGGTTGTCGCGGGATCGCACGCGAGTGTAAGGCCGCCCTTCGCGCCGCGCACAGTTTTCAAAAGCCCCGCATGCACCAAATCGTGCTGAATGGAGCGGGCGAACGCGTAAGGAATGCTTTCAGCGTCGGCCACATCGGACACCGACACATACGCGTCTTTATTCGCATACGCCGCACGAATGATGCGGCAGGCGTAATCGGTTCGGCGAGTAAGTTCCACGGCTATTCAACACTTTCGTCATCGTCACCAAGCGCGTCGTAGCGCCGGCTTTCGGCTTCGGCTTCTTCTTCGAAATCGCATTCGATATCTGCAATCTGCTTGCGGAAATCAGCGATCACGGCGTCTTCGAGCGCACGGTACTCGGTGGAATCGAGCGGCTGGAAGTTCGAAATGTGTTCGAACATGAGCTCCTGCGTGATGGGCTTATAGCAGCGCGCCTTCAGACCTGCGCGGTAAGCGTCTTCCACGGCCTCGCGGGCAGCGGTCACGATATCGGTGCGCGAAAGGTTGCGCGACATCTTCGTGAGCGTCGCCATGTCGAGCGATTGCACCGACGGATGCTCGGACGCAATAGTTTCCCAAATCTGACGGCGCTCAAGCTCATCGGGCAAATAAATGTCGACCACGCTCATGGGTTCCATAAGGTCGTACAAATATCCTTGGTCAGGAGCTTCGCCTCCCACGGAAGCAAGCACGTAGATGTTCGGGTTCTCGACAGCCGCGGTAACAAGCGCAACGGCTTCGCGCGCGGCACGCGACATGCTCGCGAACATCGCGCCCTCGCCCTCGGTGGAGCTGGCGGCGTCGATGAGCGGCGCGCCCCACATGTCGATGTCTTCAAGCACGAGCACGCTCGGAGCCTCAAGCGCAACGCGACCAAGCATGCGCGGCTGGTTTTTCGCCGACACCGTGACGCACAGCATGGGCACGCCCATGGGGCCCTGTTGCATTTGAATGCGCATAGCGGGAAGGCCGAGCTCGCCCACCACGGCCTGCATGAATGTGTTCGCGTCTTCGCGCGACGACGTGCGGAACACGACCGAGCCAACGGCGGAAAGGCCGTCGAGGCCGTGCTGTTCGCGCAACGTGTCCACGAGCGCACGGTATTCCTCATCGTCTTCAACGCCCAACCCGAGCGAGCGAGCGTCTTCGATAATGCTGTCGAAGCCCACCAAATCGGAATAGCGCAGCATGGGCACGGCCTTCGAAGGCGCAGCCTTGTGCACATCGGCCGAAGCGGTCGTCGGGCGCGGCTCGTCGGAATCGTCGGCAGAATCGGCGCCAGTATCGCCCGGAATATGCATCGACATGATGGGCGAAATGCCCGTAATATGCGCGTTTTGGCCGATTTCCTCGGAAATCATGTCAGCCACGCCTTCCAGATCGGCACGCGAAATGCCGAATTCGGAAAGCTTGTCGAGCGCCAAATTCTGCAGGCGCTTGGCGTATTCAGGCGCCTCGTCGGTGGACAGGTGCGGCTCAAGTTTGTCGAAAATGTATTCGGCGAGCGAGCGCTCCTTCATATCGCACGCAATGCCCCACGCCCTGCGCAGCGCCGCGATGGCCGAATCGTTCGCGACTGGCGAACGCTTGCATGCTTCCTCATAAGCCGTAAGGAACAGATGCATGGCGAGCTCACGGTCGCCCGCTTCCGCCGCCGCCTGGGCGCGCTCGAGGTAATCGTTACGTGCGATGAAATCAGCCGCCAAAGCCTCGCCATGCACAATGGCGGTGCCATGATCAGAATATTCGTCACGTTCGAAAGAGGCGTTGTCCTCTGCAGACGAGCTGCATTCAGCGCAATCGCCCTGAGGCCGATGGGCTTGATCGGGCTCTTGATTGTTGGCGATATTCGCCTCGTCGTTGTTCTGGTTGAGCACTTCGCCCACCCCCTTCAATGAATTAAACGACAATACTACAAAGGTAAGTGTAACCAAGCACCTAGCGATGTGCAAAAATTTCACGAAACGTTACTTAGAAAGAAACAGTTCCACAAATATGGAATGGGTAACGGGCGCCTCGTTTGCAGATGCGTCCGCTCGAACAGCTCGATTGAAGGCCCAAACCCCCGAGGATGTGTGATGGGCATGCACGGGGAGCTCGACGCCATAGCGAGCGGCGGGCAAACGCGAACGCCCCGTCGAAATCGCGAGCCCGGATGCCTCGTTCGCGCGCTATTTCTCGGCCTTGCAATTCCAATCGAGCGCATGCCAATCGTTTTCCCTGGCGGTGCGCGAAAGCGTGGAATCGGGCGTGACGGCGAACGCGTCGGCGGCGCGGCTCAGCATGGGGATGTCGGAATGGTGATCGCCAAACGCGCATGAAAGCTCCCAGTTGCCTACGCCGTATTTCTCGTTGGCCCATTTCGTGATAGCGCGCACCTTCGCTTCACCCTCGACGCACTCGCCGTCAACCCGGCGAGTGTAATTGCCGTTGGCGTCGACTTCCATTTCAGTGCACAGGCTCACATCGAACGGCTCGAATTCCTGGGCTCGGCGCACGATGGGCCCAAACGTTGCCGACACGATGACGACCTCAACGCCCGCATCGCGCAGCGCGTTCATGGCCGCACGCGCCTTGGGGCGAAAACGCTTCTGGCCAGCGATAACCTTGTCGTAAAAATCACGCAGGTATTCGTCGACCTGCTCTTTAGGGCCACCCTCGAACGCGGTGAACACCTGGCCGCGAACCCATGCCTCGCTTTGCGGAAGACGCAGCTTGTAGGCAGCGCCCCACGCGCCCACCTTTGCCAAAACGCGCTTGCGCAGCAAATCATCGCCGCGCAAATAGCGCACGAGCAATACGGGCGAATTGCCCTGGATGGACGTTCCGTCGAAATCGAACGCGGCAATGGCGTGCTTGCCCGTTGCCTTCGCACGTCGAGCCGCTGCTGCTGCCGCCGCCACGACCTCATCGTCAACCGCGCACGATTCCCCCGCAATGCCCGTCTGTGCCTCGCGCAGCTTCTTTTCCATACAGAAATTCGCCCCTCATGTGTGCCGGGCAATCGCCCGACTGGCACGGGGCGCACCTTTCGAGGGCGCGCCCCAATAATGGTTATTCAGCAAACTGTGAGTTATAGAGTTTAGCATAGGCCCCATTCGCCGCAAGTAGCTCCGCATGAGTTCCTTGTTCCACAATGTCACCTTTTTGCAAAACGAGAATTAAATCGGCATTGCGAATGGTCGACAAGCGATGAGCGATGACGAACGACGTGCGCCCGCGCATGAGGTTATCCATGGCCGCCTGGATGCGCCCCTCGGTGCGCGTGTCGACCGAGCTTGTTGCCTCGTCCAAAATGAGCATACGACGATTAGCCAAAATAGCTCGGGCGATAGTGAGCAGCTGGCGCTGGCCTTGGCTGATATTGCTCGCATCCTCGTTGATCACCGTGTCGTAGCCTTCAGGCAGCGTGCGAATGAAATGATCGGCGAATGCGGCTTTCGCGGCGGCCTCGACTTCGGCATCGGTTGCATCGAGTCGACCGTAGCGAATGTTCTCGCGCACGGTGGCGTTATACAGCCAGGTATCTTGCAGCACCATGCCGAATTGCGAGCGCACGTCTTCGCGCGAGAATTCGCGCACATCGTGGCCGCCGATGCGAATGGCGCCGCCATCCACATCGTAGAAGCGCATAAGCAACTTCACCATGGTGGTCTTGCCTGCTCCCGTGGGACCGACAAGCGCCACGGTTTGTCCCTCGCCCACGCGCGCCGAGAAATCGCTGATCACCGGATGCTCGGGGTCGTAGCCAAAGCGCACATGGTCGAACTCCACGTCGCTTGAAACATCGGCGGCCTGCGCCTTCGGCTGCTCGGACGCTTCTTCAGGAGCTTCAAGGAATTCGAAAATGCGTTCCGCCGCCGCGGCCATTTGCTGCAGCACGTTGGCGACCTGAGCGAGCTGCGTGATAGGCTGCGTGAAGTTTTTCACATATTGAATAAACGCCTGAATATCGCCCACCGTGATTCGACCCTGCACGGCAAAAACCGCGCCCGCAATAGCCACAGCCACATATCCCAAATTGCTCACGAAGCTCATGACGGGCATCATGAGACCCGAAAGAAACTGAGAGCGCCACGCCGATTGATAGAGCGCCTCATTCGTTTCGCGGAAAGCGGCGAATGCCGCGTCTTCCTTGTTGAACGCGCGCACGATGGCTTGGCCCGAGAACGTTTCCTCAATTTGGCCGTTGATTTCACCGAGCTTCTTCTGCTGAGCGCGGAAGTACCTCTGGCTGCGCTTCACGACGACTTTCACCAAAATGAGCGACAGTGGAATCACAAGCAGCGCGATAAGCGTCATCTCAACATTGATGGACAGCATCATAACAAGCACGCCGATCATGGTAGTGGCGCTCGTGATGAGCTGCGTCACGCCTTGGTTCAGGCTTTGCCCCAGCGTATCGACATCGTTGGTGATGCGCGAAAGCACGTCGCCGGTGCTCGTGCGCTCAAAATAGCCCACGGGAAGGCGATCAATTTTCTCGGCGATTTGGCGGCGCAGACCATAGCACGTGCGCTGCGAGACCGAGGTCATCATCCAGCCTTGTACGAACGAGCACGCCGCGCTCACGCAATACAACGCCAGCGTGGCGAGCAGAATGGCGCCAACTGCGTCGAAATCGATGCCGCCAGTGCCGCCGATTTTGGCGACGATGCCGTCGAACAGCTCGGTGGTCGCTTGCGAAAGCACCTTCGGGCCCACGATATTGAAGGCGGCCGACGCCATGGCGAACACGATGGCCGCAATGAAAGCTACTTTGAATTGCCCCATGAAGCGCACGAGTTTGCCAATAGTGCCCTTGAAGTCTTGTGCCTTTTCTCCGGGCATCATGCGACCCATGGGGCCACGCCCGCCGCGGCGGCGCGGCGATGCCGCCTTCAGCTTTGCCATTTCCTCCTGCTGGCTCATTGCGCATCACCTCCTTCCAGCTCTTCTTCCGATAGCTGCGAAAGCGCGATTTCGCGATACGGTTCACAGGCGTCCATGAGTTCGGCATGCGTGCCGCAACCCACGACGCGCCCCTCGTCGAGCACAACGATTTGGTCGGCATGAAGCACCGTGGAAATGCGCTGAGCCACGATGATCTGAGTTTTGCCGCCAAGCTGTTCGGCGAGCGCATGGCGCAGCGCGGCGTCGGTTTTGTAGTCGAGCGCGCTGAAGCTGTCGTCAAACAAAAACGCGCGAGCATCGGTGGCAAGCGCGCGGGCGATAGCCAAGCGCTGGCGCTGGCCGCCCGAAACGTTCGTGCCGCCTTGGGAAATTTCGGTTTTGAAGCCCTCGTCCATGTCGTCCACAAAATCGGCCTGGGCGATTTCCGCCGCAGCGCGCACGCGTTCGGCATTCAGCTCGTCGGCAGCGTAGTCGACGTTTTCTTCAACCGTGCCGCTGAACAGGAAGGCCTTTTGCGGAACGTAGCCCAATTGGCCGCGCAGCGCATGCAGCGACAGGTCGCGAATATCGATGCCGTCGATGGTAATGGAGCCTTCCGACACGTCAGCGAAACGCTCCACGAGTTTAATCACCGTAGACTTGCCCGAACCGGTCGAGCCGATGATGGCCGTGGTTTGACCAGGCTTCGCGGTGAAGTCGACATGCTCGAGCACGCAATCTTGCGAGCCAGGATATCTGAAGCTCACGTCGTTGAAAGCGATTTCGGCACCACCCGTGCGCGCGGCGAGTTCGTCGTCGCGACACACTACAGTCGAAGGGTCGGCGATCGAGCTTTCCGTCTTAAGCACCTCATCGATGCGCTGGGCGGCAACATCGGCACGCGGCAGCATGATAGAAAGCATGCCGATCATAAGAAAGCCCATGATAATAACCATGGAATAGGTGATGAACGCGATGAGGTCGCCCGTTTGCAACGTGCCCGCATCAACCGCGTGGCCGCCGAACCAAATGATGGCAACCGACACCAAATTCATGATGAGCATCATGAGCGGCATCATGAACGTCATGACGCGGTTCGTGAACAGCTGCGTTTTCATGAGGCGCAGGTTTGCTTCGTCGAAACGCTCTTCCTCATGGGCCTCGCGGCCGAACGCGCGCACCACGGGGATGCCCGTAAGAATCTCACGCGACACGAGGTTCACGCGGTCGATGAGCTTCTGCATGATTTTGAACTTCGGCATTGCCACTTTCATGAGGAACAGCATCACCACGGCGATGGCAAGCACGGCCGCCACGATAATCCAGCCCATAGAGAGGTTTGTGCGGGCAATCATGATGATGCCGCCGATAGCCAAAATGGGAGCGTAAAGAATCATGCGCAGCATCATGACCGACACCATTTGCACTTGCTGCACGTCATTGGTGCCACGCGTGATAAGCGAGGCGGCCGAGAAGCTTTGGATTTCAGCGTCCGAAAACGACAACACGCGCTCGAACAGGCGGCTTCGCAAGCTGGCGCCGATTTTCGCCGCCGTGCGGCTCGCGATGAAGCCCACGATTACGGCGATGACCATGCCGAGCGCGGCGAGGCCGAGCATCTTGCCGCCCGTGGTGAGCAGGTAATTCATCTGCATGGCGTTCAGATCGTAACCGAGCTGTTCATATTCGGCCTTGGCGGCGGCAATCGCCTGCTGGCCCACGATGGAATCGGCCATGTCGCCCATCTGCGACTTCACTTCATCGAGCATGGTTTGAACGTCGGGCTTCTGCACCATGCCGGCATCGTAAGCGACTTTCAGCTGGTCGAGGTCCATGCCGGTTTGATCGGCGTAATGCACTGCAACAAGCGGCATAGACATGGCATCGTCGAGTTCCGCGCGATGCTCGCGGCCGAAGTCGGTGAGTTCGTAGGTGCCATCGGAGCGTTGGAAGTAGGAATCGGCAAACAGGCTTTCGTTCTGCTCGGTTTCCATAATGGCGACCAAGTCGTGCGTGCGCTCGGTGAGCGCATCGGTCGACGCATGCTCGACGCCCGATTGCTGAATACCCACGTCAACGATATCGGATGTATAATTCGGCAACGATAAATCACAAAATGCTTGAACCGCGAGCAGTACCACGACGATCACTACCGCGATTTTATGATTCGCGAAATTCTTGATTAGGCGCATGGCTCGCCACCTTCCTTTTCGCAGCGAGGGGCGTTGCTGACGGCGGCATCCTTCCAGGGATGCGACTCTTCGAACTCGAGCATGCGGTTCACGATACGCACGAATTCGCGAGCATCCTCTTCGCCCAAGAATTCGAGCATATGCATGAAACGCTCGTCATGCAGGCGACGGCCCTCGTTTTCGAACTCGTGACCCGCATCGGTCAGGGAAATCGCGACGGAGCGAGAATCGCCCTCGCCGCGCTTGCGCACGATGAGGCCTTTTTCCTCAAGCGACTTGAGCGTTTGCGAAACCGCGCCCGGCGTCGCATGAGTGCACGCGGCAAGCATGCCGGGGCGCACGGTCTCGCCACGGGCTTCCATCATGGAAAGCATCATGAGCGTGTTGATTTCGCCACGCGTGATCCCCGGTGGCAACGGAGGTGTCGAGCGGCGTTGGCGCATGCGCTGCATCGTTTCAAACATTTCGGTGCGCAACGCTTCCAAAGATTCGCTCATATCAGCTCCTTTCGAAACTCGGATTGTTTAGTTCCTAAATATTTAGCTACTAAACAATATCGAACCTAAAAGGAATTTCAAGCGCTGTTACCTATATGTAGTCATTCGCTGAAAATGATTCATATTTTCGAGTCAAGTGCTACGCCGCAATTACCACGCCACGCAAGAGCGTCATTTTCCGAATAGCCACGAGCCACACCGAGATCAAGGCGACGTGTAGCGATTGGAATCGTAACGGCGTGCGGCTGCCGAGCCCCAAGAGCCTGCGAAAATGCGAGAATGAAGCCAAACGCCCAGAAGCCATGGGGCACAGCGAAAAGAGGCGCGTCGTTTGGAACCCACCTGTTGAAGACGCGTTAGCGTTCAAACAGCATTCGCTTCGAGCGACATGTGGCCCAAGTGGCATGACACACTTTTGTCCTATAGGCTCCACGCTTCGCGCATATCACGCTAACGTCGATTGTCACAACACCTCGGAGAATCAAGACCACCCGCATAGCGGGTGGTTTGCTCTTAGGGTATAACCTTTGGATGCCGGCCAGCGCCTCAAGGCGCCGGCCCTCACTTCGTTCAGGCCCAATAGCGTTTTGACCCGTGTCGCCGGTAGAAACCGGCCGGCAGTCACTTCCCGCCGAACGGGTCCTCGTACTCCTTCACGCTCAACTTGTCCTCGGCGATGTCCCGGGATTCCTGCTCCCGGATGTATTTCGCGATCGTCGCCTCGTTGAGCCCGACGGTCGACACGTAGTAGCCCTGCGCCCAGAGCTTCCTGTTGCCGAATTTGTGCTTCAGGTTGGCATGCCTGTCGAATATCATCAGCGAGCTCTTGCCCTTCAGATACCCCATGACGCTCGCGACGCTGTACTTCGGGGGTATCGCGGCCAGCATATGCACGTGGTCGGGCATCAGGTGGCCCTCGATTATCTCGATCCCCTTGTATTCGCAGAGCTTCCTCAGTATCTCGCCGATGTCGGCCCTTATTTGGTTGTAGATGATTTTGCGCCTATACTTCGGCGTGAACACGATGTGGTACTTGCACATCCACTTCGTGTGCGCCAGGCTGCACGCTTTCTGCGCCATGGCCTTCACACCCTTTCGTCTCGAAATCTTGACGGCCTGAACAATCGTCAATATCGAGCGAAAGGGTGGCTTTGTAAAGCGGATTGTCGTCCGCCCGCATAGCGGGCGGTTTCCTTGGCGCGGCTACGCGCGCGCCAGACTAAAGTCTTTAATGGAATGCCTCATTAAGTTCTTCTTCGCGCCCCCCTTCTAATCATGTTTTGGGTATCAATACGGGATTGCTTGAACTCAGAAGAGGCAACAGTTCCATTATGCATTCCCACAAGAACATAGATAATTACAAACGGTGCTGCGATGGCATTCAGTATTAGGATAGCGGCCAATATACCGTCCATGTTTATCCCCGCCTACCGAGAGTAAGGCTATATCCATCCGAAAAGCGCATTGGACGCAGCGTCCATCATGCCCATCAACCACACCATTACAGGCCCAGCGAACGCGCCAAGCCGGTAATGAAGAAACGGGTTAATATGCCATATGAACAGAAAGCCGATCGCGCCGAAAATCAATAGAATCAAAGCAAGCGCAAACCATCCTACGCCAGCGAATATTTCCTTAGTTCTGCTCTTCGTGTCAAGCGACTTGCCGTTTTCTGCTTCGTTCTTCTCCGTATCTGGATTCAATGTTGAACCTCTTTTCGCACTTATTGAACAACCTCAATCTGGCTCGGTGATTCGACTTCAATATTGCATGCCCCGTTGTAGACGTATATCTCGCCAGTCACGCAAATGGTCTTGCCCTCATATAAGGCTTTTGGTGATGGAGTGAACTTAGACCTGTTCTCTCCCCATATGACTGCGGTAACCCTGCTTGCATCGGGGTAAGATGCCCCAATGTCCATAAAGGTAGGTGCGCCGTTTGCTCCGCTCTCATAGTCCACGTCTATCACCTTGCCGTAAACGGTCACGGTTTCTCCAATGTGGGAACTTGCGTCTTTCCAAGAAATCGCTCCATCGGGGATGCTGCTTGTAGACGACTTCTTAGCATTTGCGTCTGGAGCTGTCGTGGACGAACCACTCTTTGAAGATTCGGCCGCATCAATACGCGGAGGCAGAAGCGAATTCTCGAAAACGGCATTGCCTTCGCCGCCCAGCTTTATTGTCTTGTAGTAATCAGTGACCCAATCGCCGAAGACATCTGCATTTGCGTCGTTGTAATCGAGCATGACGGTGTACTTGTTTGCACCCGATACGAAATGAAGATTGACCTCATGGGAATCTCCAAAATCCATACTGGTGTCTAAGACCATGTCTATTCCGTCTGCGCTAACCAATTGCAGATTGGGATAGCCCTTGTCTTGCAGCGTTCGCAGGATGGTTTCGGCGGTTTGACCCTCGGCTGGGTCTGAAAAAACCGTGAGGTACATGTCTGTTGTGGGCAAATAAATCATTGTGTACGCACTTACGTTAGGCTCTTGCAGCGACATCTTCAAAGGAGCCTCCATCGAGAAGCCATCGAATTGAACGCGCGTAAGCTCGTCCTCTTCTGCAACTTTCTCGAACACAAAGCGCATCCCATCGCCAGATGCGGAAGTCATCAGCTTGCCGTCTGATGGTTCTAGCCTGAATGCGACCTGATCATATAGATTGAAAAGAACATCGCCTTTATTCACAGACCACTTATATTCGGTTATTTCTCTTCGGCAATCAGTGCTGATCGCCCATTCGTCAGAGTTGATGGCTATAACGGCTGTGGCCATTGTTACGTAGCTTCCATCCTCTATGAGCTGTTCGGAGCTAACATTCTTACCGTCGTATTCGACACCCGAACATTTCCATATGCCCTCGTAGACAATGGAGCTACTTGAGGCATCTCGATTCCCGCAACCCGTGAGGACAAGAGAAGCAGATAGCAATAAAAACAACGCAATGATCGCCGTGATAAAGCATCTTGTCCTGCTGACATTAGACATATCTATCCCTTGCTATGTTTATCGCTTTGTAAAGGTCGCCCATCTAGAAGAGCCCTCCATTGCTGGAAGCTTAATCTCGGTTTCCGAAATGACTTCGCCAGGCATGGCACTCTTTGTGCCGTCGGGGTCGGTTCCAATCATTCGGAGCTGGTTGCCTTTGCGTTCGTAGTCGCGCCACACGCCAGTGTTCGCCTCGGTCGATACCCTGAATTGGTTGTCCTTGAACTCGACGCAGGCTTCCATCCCGTTCACGTAATTCGGGCAGTAATACTTTCCCGATACGGGTATTTCGACATCGGCTTCGGAACTCGCGCTTTGCGAAGAGCTGGATGTAGCGGTAGCCGAACTGGAAGATGAAGAGCTTTTAGAGCTGGAACACGCCGAAAGTGTAAGACACAACGATGCAGCTAGCATAAACGCTACAGCTGTTTTCAGGATGTGCACGCGTCTCGATTCGTTTCCATTGCTATGACCTGCGATACGCAGCTTGTCCATGACCCCTCCTTGCACTGGCTCCGTTTGCCAAGCCGGGATGATTTCAGGCCACGAACAGTTCCAACGACCATGAAAGAGGGCATCCCGCCTAACAGTCGCCAAACTGACCTAGAGCTACAGAACTCCAGAAGGGTACAAGATGCCCTCCTGCATACGTTCTGTAGCTATATGAGGCCTTTGCTCACGCAGAGGCTTTGTCAGTTTGGCGGTGTCTATTATAAAGGCTACGTGTGAAGAATGGGTGCTTGATGCTTATTGTGACGGCGCGTCTATGCCAAACGGTTTGTGAGCCAGCAGGGCAACGCCGCCATATCGCAACGGTCGTTCGTTAAGAGAAGGGTCGTTTGTCCAACGCAATTCGCGGACAGCTTCTTGCAGTTCCTCCGTGTTAGCCAAGGTTTCTTTTTCTGCATCCTCAACGCTTTCCCTGCGGACGACCGCTTTGAGATTAGTGAACTTGTTGGTGTGTTTGGCGCTGCACGTGTTCTTGGGATGGCCGCCCGTTTCGCCTCTGCGCCTGTCAACCACTTTGCCGCACACAGGGCAAAGGCCAGGAAGTTGCTTGTCGTTAGCTCAACAATCGTTTGCCAAAGCTCATCTACGCGAGACTTAGGCCGAAACTTCGGCTTTCCGTCAAACGTCCCCACATAGATGCTTGAAGTATGCGCGTTCGCTATGACTTGTCCAAGAAGCTTGTATGGCATTAGCGCATCGAAGTTGTCGGAGTTGCCGCTCCTGTCCAATAACTCCAAGCGCACAATCGCATGCATTTCGAAGATGACATAATCGCCGCCACCAATCCGCTCAACACTCAATGAGGGGACGAGAAACCCATTAGAGCCAAGCACGCTGTCATATTCATCGGGAACTTGAAAGTTGCCTTGACCGATATAGAAGCATTGTTCCATGTACGGAAGAACAGCCTAAATCTCTAGGGCTACATCATCATTACCATAGGCTCGCTCACGCGTAAGGATTTGGCTTTTGCCCGTGAACCTGCACACATCCTGCCAGCTCGCTAAACCTATTCCGTAGGCGATAAGAGAACAGGCGCGGTACATGTTCTCGCTCTGTACCATTGCAAGCCGCCCAACCTCATATTCTGGGGTTTGCGGAAGTTGGCCGCACATGTAAGGTGGTAGCCGCAATGCTTAACACGATAATTTCAAGCCAAGACAACAACGGCGCGGAAACCCCGCTTACGCAACTGCCAATCGTCGAAGCAATCACGGAAGAGGCGAAGCTGCCAGAGCTTCCTAACGAGCTTATCGAAGGTGTCATCAGGCGCGGAAGCAAGCTGCTCGTCACTGGTGCGTCGAAATCTGGGAAGTCTTTCTTGTTCATCGAGCTTGCGTTGGCCGTGGCAACTGGCGGCAAGTGGTGCGGCACGCAATGCGCCAAAGGGCGCGTGCTGTACGTGAACCTAGAGATTCAGGAGCCGCAGTTCATGCGCCGCGTCTATGAAGTAATGGAGAAGCCTGGCATGGTTGGCAACAGCATACCGAGAAACTTCCACATCGCAAACCTGCGGGGAAAGTTCTCCGACATCAAATCCCTTGTGAATGCCATCTTAGAATTGCTCGACGCGCGGACATACGACCTCATACTCATCGACCCAACATACAAGGTACAGTCGGGGTCGGAGAACAGCGCGGATGCCATCACGGCCTTTTGCAAAGAACTTGACAGGCTCGTTGAAGGACATGGCTGCACCGTTGCCTACACACACCATCACAGCAAAGGAAGCCAAGGCAACAAGAACGCCGAAGACCGCGCCTCTGGCTCTGGCGTGTTCGCCCGCGATGCCGACACGATAATCGACATGGTGCAGCTTTCATCCGATGAGGAAGCTGCACATTCGAAGTTCGCAATCATGCACCCGACAGCAGTGCCGTTCCGTCTGGAGTTCATCCTACGAGACTTCCAGAAGAAGCCCCCAGTCAAAATCTGGTTCGCACATCCGCTGCATGTAGTGGATGAAGACGGGGAGCTGAAAAGATGCAATCCAAGAAAAGCTGGCAGCAACAGCAACGCTATAAAAGCCAAGAGGGAAGCCTTGGAAAAGCTGGAAGGAAAGCTCGATCGGTTCATGGGCAGTCACACCGAGATAGATCGTAAAGACTTCCTTGCAGCACATCCTATGAAAAGGGAGACCTTCAACAAGCGCATCAAGAAAAGCGAGCGCTTCGAGGTTGAAAGCGGAAACCACACGTGCAAGGTAAGGCGCATAGGTTAGAAGAAGTTGTATGCAGCTTACGGGGGTACCCTCCCCTATAAGGTGTCTAGCTAGGTAGGTACCCCTAAGCAACCTTGGCAAGCCAAGTTGCCAAGGTTGCGTTTGTTCCTAGGCAACCTGCCTACCGAGATGGGGGCGACGAGAGAGACAAACAGAGTTAGCTTGGTTAGCTTGGTTAGCTTGGTTAGCTTGGTTAGCTTGGTTAGCTTGGTTAGCCATATTGAAATCGAACCAACCCAACAGGCGCATCTCTTTTGCTTTGTCACATGGCTAAGCATGGTAAACAAGTGACCTGGATGTGGCTGCGAAGATATGATTTGGTTTGTTAGCTCATAAACCTACTCAAAAGCGCCCCATCCTGGTAGCTGTGTTTAAGCTCTAGCCCCTACCTATCCCGCTTGTTAACGGGTCGCTTCGTTGGGAATGCCCGCGCTCGTGCTTGGCAGCACCGATACCTAGGCCGCTTCGGCAGACCATGCGGACAGTCCGAAAGAACCTCCCGTTCGCCCGTAACGCATGATTAGCAAGAAATCCGCTCTTGAACTGGGGATTTGCAGCCAATCAGATTCTGGAAAACAGGCGGGGTTGTTGGTCGGGAACTTCCCCATATTCCTAATATCCAGATTGTTGATATATACCCACCCCCCTACACGCTAGGGAAACGCGCGGAGCGTTAGTCCGTTGCTCGTTTTCACATTTCGGTTGCGGGGGTTGCCTGTCGTGCAGTTCGGAACATGCGACCCCTAGGGAGCATCGGCTTGCCCGTGGTTCCGAATCTCGCGGACGGCACATCGACGCGCCATCTCTGGAACAGGTGAAGCCACGGCTCGAAATGCGCCCCGTGCTAGTGGCGGCAGCAACGCCAACCAACATGAAAGGTTAGGCCAGCAATACACGGCGTTTGTGCTCGCGGTGGCAAGCGCACCGACACATGCAAGTCAGCCAAGGGAGCACCCGTAGGCTTGCTTTCAAGGCTTGCATTAACGGTGGAACGAACAGGTAACCAGCCACCACGACAAGAAAGGAGCCGACCATGACGGCAACAGCAATGGCAGAGCGCAAGGCAACGGAGACGGCAGCGGCAGCGCAGCCAGCGCGCACAGGGCGCACAGGGCGCACAGGGCGCAAGGAGCGCAGCATCAAGCAGCGCACGGTGGATGCAGCCAAACCTACCTAGTGGCGAGGGGCTACAACGTGCGCAGCACGTGGGAGTCGGAAAGCCAGTTCGGGTTCGTCGCGCAGGACGATGGGGCAGTGGCGTTCATTCGTCTGCTCTCAAACGGCATCGGCAAGGACAAGCTGCCAGACGAGCCGACCATGACCCGCGAGCAGTTCGAGCAGGTGGCCATTAAGTGGCTGAAGACGGCGGACAAGGAGCTGGTGGACGTGCCAGTGCGATTCGACGAGCTTGCACTCACGGTGCTATGCGCCGATCGCGCGCTAATCCGCCACCACATCAACATGCTTGGCATGGGCGAGAACCGACACATGCAAGTCACATACCAGATACATCCATGTGACATGCCACCAGCCCACATCCCGCCCATGTCGCCAAATTGCGGGGAGGTTCTAGCCAGCCTCCCCGCCTAACTAGCTATTCTAAGGAAGTGTTCATACATGAAGAAACACATAAAGCCGGCATCGGTTAGTCAGGTGAAGAACTGTCACGGCACACCGGCAAAAGGCTCATGGAGGTTAACGCCCACAATCGGAACTGACCCAATCACCAAGAAGCCAATTCGCAAATACAGAACATTTCACGGCACTAAGACGGAGGCAAAGCAAGCCGCCATAGACTTCGCGTGCGAAGTCGAGAGCGGCCTCAATGTTGACTTGGAGCGTCTAACATTCGGAGAGTATGCAGCTCAATGGATAGCAGAGCGGGAAGCGAGTGGAACCTTCGCTGCAACAACCATCAAGAGGAACAAGGAACTGGTAGAACACCTGAACACCTATCTTAGAGGCGTTCGCATATCAGACATTGATGCGCCGACAATCCGCAACCTATACATCTACATGACGCAAGATGGCGTTGGACATCCTACGCAGAACAAGGCAAGCGTCGTGTTGAAGCAGATAATGAGACAAGCAGTGATCAACGGAATCATCCTCACGAATCCTTGCGATCTAGTGAAGCCTCCAAAACAGGAGAAATCGACTGTCAGCATTTCCCTCGACAAGAGCGAGGTGGCCGCACTATGCAAAGCTCTGGATAAGTTAGAGACGAAGCGATACCCCCACGCTAGGGAAGCCTGCCAGAAGGAAACAGCCAACAAAGCTCATGCAACAGCAGTTAGGCTGATACTTGCAACAGGCTTGCGTCAAGGCGAGGCTTTAGGGCTGACACGGAACGATGTGGATTTCGATAACGCCATGCTTTATGTGCGCCATACGCTAGACAGGGCAACAGGCAAATTGAAAAAGCCTAAGACTGACAGCGGCGTGCGCATTGTCGCGCTTGATGAAGCAACCCTATTAATGCTCGGAAGCTGGAAAGCAGCGCAACGTTCCTATTTGAACTCACTCGGCATTGAGCAAGGAAACGACACACCAGTGATCACGAGCGAAGCGGGCACTCATATGGAAGGAAACAACCTCTATCACTGGTGGAGCAGATTCTTGAAAGCCAACAACTTGAAGAAGTGCAGACTTCACGACTTGCGCCACACTCACGCTACGTTGCTCATATCAAGCGGCACGAACATTAAAGCCGTGTCAGCTAGACTAGGCCATGCAAACATCGGCATCACATTGGACTTGTATGCTCATGCGCAAATGGAAGATGACAGGAAGGCCGCATCTGTGATTGGCTCAATCATGTACTAAGCCGCAGCATAAGCCGCAAAAGCGAATCTCATTGTCGTAGCAGTGTCGTAGCCGCCTGATTGTGTGCCTATGAAACCAAAAAGGTCAGAGGTAAAATAGCCTCTGACCTGGTGTTTTAATGGCGGGATGTACGAGACTCGAACTCGCGACCTCCGACGTGACAGGCCGGCGCTCTAACCAACTGAGCTAACACCCCGAATGGTGCGTACTTGAAAAAAGATGGCGGGATGTACGAGACTCGAACTCGCGACCTCCGACGTGACAGGCCGGCGCTCTAACCAACTGAGCTAACACCCCGTGCTACACACGTGAGTTTGAAAAAAAGATGGCGGGATGTACGAGACTCGAACTCGCGACCTCCGACGTGACAGGCCGGCGCTCTAACCAACTGAGCTAACACCCCGTATTTTCAAACTTCACCTCTCTCAAGGCAGCCAGGATAGTCTACACAAACGAAGAGATTCGGGCAAGAACTTTTTTGAAAAAATTCTTGAAGGCGGAATTTCGCCTATTTTGCCTTGAGGTCGCCCGTCTCGGAATCGTAGGCGACGTCGGCCTGCAGGTATTCCTTGCCCTTCATCCAATCGAGAACAGGGTCGACCATGTCTTTCGTGGGAAGCTCGGCTTCGGGGTAAGAAGAAATGGGATACGTGTCAGCCACAATACCGGGCAGATTCGCTTTTTCCACGAGCAAATCGCGGAATCCCTCGGGGTCGGCCTCAATCGCGACCACGGCATCGTTCCATGCGAGGCGTACGCTCTCGAGCGCAGCTTTGCCGCCCTCGAGCCACGAAGAGCGCACGGCGAGAACCGACTGGCTTACGTTGCCCACGCCTTGCGTGTCGTCGGCAAGCGTGATCATGCCCGTCGCCTCGCCCAGCGCAAGCAGGCTGCCCGGCAACGCGGCCGCCGCGACCTGGTTGTTCGTCATAGATTCGTAGCGAACTGGAAGCTTTTTGATCTCTTCGTTGACGATTTCGCCTTCTGAAGCGCCAGCGGCCTCCATAAGCTTGTCCATCACATATTCGGGCACGGTATTCGAGCCAACGCCAATGCCTTTGCCCTTCAAATCGGCGAGACTCTTGATGCCCGATTCAGGCGACGTTTGAATGCCGAAACGACCCTGTTCGGGCGTGGCGCCAAGCGTAACCCATGCGAGGTTCAAACCAATGCCGCTCACCACGAGCGACGCGGAAACCATGATATCGGTCATCGCACCGTCGATTTCACCCGCTGCGAATGCCGTGGAAAGCTCCTGTGCGCTTTGGAACGTAACGATTTCGACCTCGACGTCGTGATCGCCATAGAAGCCCTTTTGCTCGGCAACCCAGAAAGGCAGCGAGTCCTCGGTCTGCATGGTGCCGATTTTCATCGAAGTAGCTTCAGGCGCGGCGCTCTCCTGCGAAGAGCAGCCCGAAAGCGCGACCGCCGAAAACGCGGCAACCGAAGCAAGCCCGATGAAATCGCGACGCGACATTGCGCCCTTGCTCGTAACGTCGATGACGTTTTTCATGAAACACATCTCCCTTCATTGATGCGTTGCGGTGAATTGTTACCGTTTAAACAGCACATGCGATAGTACCGACATCGCTAAGCAACACAAGCAAATAATGATAGCGCCCCGCATAAGGACGAATAATCCATGCGGACGAACAAGGAAGCGGCCGCCGACTGGCGACCGCGTAGGCATCAGATGGCAAATACTCAATCGCATTTTTCTTTGCGCACCAATACGAATACCATTGAAACAATAATTCAATTCTGTGGAGAACGCATGGGGCCACGAGAAAACCCGCCCGCAATTCCCGACGCGCTCCTTGATAGATCGGCGTTCGCCAAAGGTCGGTCAGCCGATCCGCAACCGGTCGATCCGCGCTTCCTCAAAAGGAGATTCGAAAAAGTCCGCACGACGAGTTCGACAGGACCTGGGCGAATCGGAGTTCAGCATGTCAAAACATGACGGCAATGGCCAAACTAATCGAGGTTCAAGTATTCGAACGCGGCCGTAGCCGCATTTGCCCCGTCGGAAGCGGCAGTTATCACTTGGCGCAGCGGTTTTTCGCGCACATCGCCCGCAACGAACACGCCTGGCACATTGGTCGCTCCGCTCTCGCCCGCAATCGCATAGCCCGCTTCGTTAAGGGCGACGCCGGCAGCCTTGAGCACGTTCGATCGCGGATTCGTACCCACAGCAATAAATACCGCATCGGTATTCACGACGCGCTCATCGCCCGTATTCCTATCGCGAACGAGAATCGATTCCACATGCGGCATGGGCACTTCCCCATCGGTCGTCGACCGAATCGCTTCAACAGTCGAATTCAACACAAGCTCTACGTTCGACAGTTCGGAAAGAGCATTGAGGTAAAGGGCATCGGCACGGAACGAATCGCGCCTGTGCACCACGTACACCTTCTCGCAAATACGCGATAGATACAGGGCATCGCCCACGGCCGTGTTACCGCCGCCGACTACCACCGCGACCTTGCCGCGGAAAAACCCGCCGTCGCATGTTGCGCAATACGAAACGCCTCTGCCACGCAGCTCAGCTTCCCCCGAAACACCGAGCTCTCGAGGCTCGGCTCCTGTCGCGACGATAACTGCCCGAGCGGAATACTGAACACCAGATGCGCAGGTCAGTAATTTCTTTACAGCGTCAACATTAAGATCAACCACTTCATCGGGAACGCGCTCAGCGCCAAATCTTTCGGCTTGCGACGCCATTGCAAACGAAAGCTCGAACGCATCTACGCCCTCGGCAAAACCCGGATAATTATCGAGTCGCTCCGTTTGGGTCATTTGCCCGCCTGGCCCCATTCGCTCGAAAACCGCCACCGACAATCCAGCGCGAGCCGCATAGAGCGCTGCGGTCATGCCGGCAGGCCCGCTTCCTACTACGGCAACATCGAGCTCGGTTCGTTCATCAATCATGGCGCGACCCCTTTCCTTTAAGAAAAAGGCGGCAAGCATTGATGCCTTGCCGCCTTAGCCGTACATTCGCTCTAAAGCGCCCGCCAAGACGCCATTTTCTCAAAAGGTCCATCGCGATGCGATCAGGGATCTCAATAATTAATCGAGCAACGCGAGCACGTTCGCTTTCGGTTGCGCGCCCATTGCAGTGCGCTTCACCTGACCGCCCTCAAACACCATAAGCGTGGGCACACTCATAATGCCGTAACGCTGGGCGAGATCAAGCGATTGATCGATATCGACCTTGTACACCGCGGCCTTGCCGGCAACCTCGTTCGCCACCTCATCGAGCACAGGAGCGAGCATCTTGCAAGGACCGCACCACGTTGCGAAAAAGTCAACGAGCACAGGGCCGGTCGCCTGCAACACCTTGGAATCGAATTCTTGAGAAGTAATGACCTGAGCCATAACGCCCTCCTTCGTTTGTCGCCTTACATTCGCGACCTCTTAATTGTTACCGATAAGATAGCATATAGAATATGAAAAGCAAGTAAATCTCTGTAACGTTGCCCCAACGTCAACTAAGCAACGCTTGACCCATGGGCTCAAATTGTTCACCATGGAAATAAAACAGCCTGCCCATGCGTGCAGGAAGCTCTGGGAAGATACGTGAAGCACTCCGATGCGTACCCAGCACCCAGCCCGCCCTTGCGCGCGGGAAGCTCAACCGAAGGAGCAACAATGCAATCATCATACGTCTACGATACCTCCGATCGGGCCCCGGCATACAAAGACGCCCAAACTGTTAACGTGAACCTCGTTTTGGAGGGCGGCGCAATGCGCGGACAGTTTACTGCAGGCGTGCTCGACTTCTTCATGGACCAAAACCTTTGGTGCGAGCATGTAATCGGCACGAGCGCGGGCGCGTTGAATGGCTACAACTACGTTGCCGGCGAGCTCGGGCGCACCTGCTTTTTGAACACGAAATACTGCGACGACCCGCGCTATCTTTCCATGAAGAATTTTGTACGAACGGGCGATGCCCTCGGTCGCGATTTTGCGTTCCACGAGATTCCCGAAACGCTCGAACCCTTTAACTTCAAGGCATTTCGCGAATCCCCCATGGAGCTCACGACCGTCGCAAGCGACCTTGAAACCGGTGAAGCCGATTACCATGTAATGGAGACCGCCGATGACGAGCGCGATATCGAATACCTACGCGCATCGGCAAGCATGCCTTTGGTGTCGCATATCGTTGAGCTCGACGGCAAAAAGCTGCTCGACGGCGGCCCGTGCGACAGCATACCGCTGCTGCATTCCATGCTCATGGGCAATACCGACAAACACATCGTGGTGCTCACGCAAGACTCGACATTCGTGAAGGGCCCAAACAAAACCATGCCCTTGATCAAGCGCATATATTCCGACTACCCCCGTTTCGTCGATCGCGTCGAATATCGCCATTTCGAATACAACCGTTGCTATCGATGGATCAAACGCCTGCATGACGAAGGCAAAATTTTCATGATTCAACCGAGCGAGCCAGTAACGGTTTCCAGCATGGAACGTGATGCCGACAAACTGTTCGCGCTTTATGAACAAGGTTTACGGGTCGCGGCGGAAAACTGGAACGCACTGCAGGATTACCTGGCGAAATAAGCGAACTCGATTTCGTCCGCAGAGGCGCCGGCACCAATGCAACCGCCTATGCTATTTCCCCGAGCTTGGGCATATATCAGCCAAGAAGCACTCCTGGCATTTCGGGCGACGGGCCACGCAGAATTCGCGTCCAAAATGGACCCACTGATGATTGATGTACAACCAATCGGGCTGAGGGTAGATTTTCATGAGCTTCGCCTCAACCTTTTCGGGCGTATCGTCGTTGCGCGTCGCAAACCCCAGCTGATGGGCGATGCGGAATACATGCGTATCGACGGCGATGCCCTGAGGGTCTCGAAACGCCTGACACATAACCACATTTGCCGTTTTGCGCCCTACCCCAGGAAGTTTCTGCAAATCGACCATAGTACGCGGCACTTCGCCACCAAATTCGGCAAGCACCGTTTGCGCACACGCCTTCAAGTTCTTCGCTTTACTGCGGAAAAACCCGAGCGGATGAATAATCGCCTCTATGTCTTCAATGCTCGCCGCCGCCATGGCCTCTGGAGTGCCGAATCGCGCAAATAATTCGGGGGTCACCTTATTCACGGCCGCATCGGTGCACTGAGCCGACAGAATAACCGCCACGGTAAGCGTAAACGGGTCGACGTGATCGAGCGAGCATGCGCCTTCGCCGTAATGCTCAAACATGCGCTGTTCGATTTCGGCAGCACGCTCACGTTTCTGCGTAAGATTCTCACGAGGCATGGCTATTCGTCACCCTTCGCATCAATATCGCTTTCAAGAACCTCGGCCGAATCGCTTCCGTCGCCGATCATGGCGCCAGCAGCACGCTGTTCGGCAAGTTCAGCGAACTTCGCTTGCATAGTAGGGTTTTTTCGCGTGAGCTTCTTGATGGTGAGGTCTTGTGCCTTATCGTTGGCCAGGCGCAAATTACGCTCGCTGCCGAGCAAAGCATCTTTTGTTTTCTGCAAATGGTCGATGGTCTTGTCGATTTCCTCAATCGCCGTTTGGAACTTGCGGCTTGCCAGGTCATAGTTCTTCGAGAACTTCGTTTTGAACTCTTCCATCGAGTTTTCGAAGTTCGTAATATCGATATTCTGGTTGCGCACCTCGGCAAGCTGCGTTTTGTATTGCAGTGCCGAAAGCGCAGCATTGCGCAGAATGGAAATAATCGGAATGAAGAACTGCGGGCGAATGACATACATCTTCGGGTAGCGATACCCCATATCGACAATGCCTTCGTTATAAAGCTCGTTGTCGGGCTCGAGCATGGTGCACAATACCGCGTATTCGCAACCTTTCTTCGTTCGATCGGAGTCGAGCTTTTTAAAGAAGTCTTCGTTTTTATGCTTGGTTTTCGTTTCGTCGTTCTCGTTCTTCATCTCGAACATGATTGAAACGATTTCTTCGCCGGTTTCGGGGTCGCACTCGCGGAATACGAAGTCGCCCTTCGTGCCTTCGACAATGTCGTTATCTTTTTCAAAGTATGCATGCGGGAACGCCGTAGCTCGAATTTTGTTGAACTCGATTTCGCAGTGCTGTTCGAGCGACTCGCCCACCATTTTCGTCGAAAGACGCGCCTTCATTTCTTTCACGCGGGCAATTTCGTCGTCTTTGTACTTGATGAGTTCGTCTTTCTGAGCAAGCTCATGCGTCATTTGCTCGCGCAACGCCGCCTGAGCCTGAGCCGCCTTAGCGCGCTCGAGTTCAACAGTCGCCTTCGCTTCGTCACGCTCGCGCTCAGCCTGAACGCGCGCCTGCGACACAGCAAGATCTTTCTCGGCGGCGAACTGCTGCGATTGCGATTCGATTTGCTGCCTCTGGGTTGCGATGGTCTGCTGCAGCTTCGCCGATTCCTCGGCGGCCCGTCGCGACGCCTCGATCTTCTCCAACGCCAACTTCTGCGAGTATTCCTTCGACTGCGATTCGATTTGTTGTTTGAACGCGGCTTCTTGCGAAGCGATTTGGGTTTTGAGCGCTGCGATTTCAGCATCGCGTTTCGCGGTGGCATCGATAAGCGACTTTTCATGTTCGGCCTGCGTGGCGCGCTTTTGCGATTCCTGGTCGGCCGAAAGCTTCTCGACTTCGGCCTGAAGCTTGGCAATTTCCGCCTGTTTTTCAGCAAGCGCCGTTTTTATATCGGCATCGGCCTTTTGGCGCTCCGCCTGCTGCACCTGCTGCATTTCTTTCTCGGACGCCTTCGCCGCCTGTTCGCTCTGCTCAAGCGCCGCCGCAAGCTTCGCTTCAAGCTCCGCGATACGCGCCTCGCTTGTGGCCTGGGCGTTTTGCGCCTCGCTTTTCACCTTCGACACGGCAAGCGCCACAGCTTGCTCGTTTTGCTGCTTCAGCATGCCTTCGCGCTGGGCGATTTCCTTATCGAACTCCTGCGTGCGAACCTGACGCACAATGTCGGCGAACCCACGCTCGTCTACCTGGAACACCTCGCCGCAATGGGGGCACTTGATTTCATTCACGTCGCACGCCTTTCAACGAATCGTTTTCTGGCGCTTATTATCGCTCAAAGTCACGTGATATGCGAATGTCATTTCGAATATCTGTTCGAATTATTTGGTATCGAAAGCATGATGCCCTATTGCGCGAGATTCAAGCACAGCACGCAACTCAGCCTGCACCGCCTGCTCGGTATTCTTGCCAATAATGCGCTTTGAAATCTGCTTCACCGCCCAGCGGCCATTCCCCATAGCACAGCTGTGGCCCACCATGCGCAAGATCTCGTAATCGTTCATGGAATCGCCGAACGCCATCACGTTTTCAGCCGCAACGCCGTGGGCAGCAAGCACTTGATTAATGCCGGTCGCCTTGTTCACGCCGCGCTGCATCACGTCAATCCACTTCGCTCCCGAAGGAGCGAACACGAAATCGGCCTCGAGCTCGCGCGACAGGATATACGCCATGTCCATTTGAGCGCTGTCGCATGAAATCGAGACTTTCACAATCGACGTGTCAGGCGACGGCAAATCGCGCAGCACCACCGGGTTGGGCAAATCTTTGTCGAATTCCGCATCGAAGCATGCGGGGTCGTCGAGCAAATAGCTGTTCGTGCGGTCATACACCACCATGTGAAGGTTGTCGAACTCTTCCACAAGCGCATACAAGCGGCGCAGCGCAGCATGGGAGAACACTTCGCGATCGACGAGCTTTCCGCGCACGAATACCTGCGCGCCATTGCTCGCAACGAAATCCATGCGATCGGCCACGGGCTCGAAAAACGCGCGCAACGTATCGTAACGACGGCCCGACGCCGCGACAAAGCGAATACCCGCGGCATCGAGCGCGCGAACAAGGTCGAATGTTTCAGGGGGAACCTGCGAGCGCTCGTCAAGCAACGTGCCGTCCATGTCACAGGCAATGAGTTTAATGTCTTCATACGTTTCCATATGCGGGCCTCCTTCAGACTCGCGCCCGAACCCTTCGGGCGACCTAGCAATTCTTCTTGGTGCAGCCATAGTACGTCCCGCAAAACGAATCGACGCCAAGCGTTACCGCTTTGACGTCGATTTGACCGGTTGCGCATATTCGCGCCACGATATGGAAGATGAAAGCCGCGCTCGATTGCGCAAAACCGCAGTCCGAAAGCCGACGCGGCCTTTACGCGCCCAGCTTCTTGCAAATAGCCTCAACAATCTCGTCGACTGGCGAGAGCGTACCCTTAGCCACATCGCCGCACGCAAGTTTGCCAATACCAGGGCCAACCAGCTCAATGCCACGCGCGGCAAGCGTCGCAAGGTTCGCCTGGGTTGCGGCGTTTTCATACATATGCGTGTTCATCGCGGGGCATACAATAACCGGACACGTCGTTGCCAAAAACGTGGAGGACACCATATCGTCGGCGATGCCGTTGGCAAGCTTCGCGATGATGTTCGCCGTCGCAGGCGCCACACACATGACGTCGGCCTCCTGCGCAAGCGTGATGTGCTTGATGGACGCATCGTAGCTGTAATCGAACGTATCGGTGAACACCATATTCTTGGAAAGCGCCTCGAACGTGAGCGGCGTCACGAATTTCGTCGCATTCTCGGTCATGATAACTTGCACGTCAACGCCGCGCTTGCCCAAATCGCTTACAACCTGGCACACTTTGTACACCGCGATGCCACCCGAAACCGCGATAAGCGCCTTTTTCGCCATGGAGCATTCCTTTCCGCAACTCAAATTCCGCAGGCAAGTATAGCCCAAAGAAAAAGGGAACCCACCCGATTGCGAATGAATTCCCCCACATTTCCCTACCGATAAGATAGGGAATTTCAAAAAAGGGCCGGCACGAAGCCAACCCTTTTCAATCGCAAATCTATGCAGTTTTCGCAGCGCAGTTCAACTACAGAATCTGATCGGTTTCCTTGAACTTCACCACATCAACCTTCTTGGCCGACTTGTAAATGGTCATAGCGCCCCAGTACGCAACACCGGCGAAGATAAGCGAGTTCAGGCCCGGAATGCCAATAGCCAGAATCGAGGAGCCCTCGCCCACGCAGAACGCGAGCGCCCACACGATAAGCGCGATGGGGTTCCACTTCTCAACCTTCTGAGGCAGCTTGCCCGACGGGCGGGTTTCTTCCAGAACAGCACGGTTGCGCTTCAGGATGAAGTAATCAATAACCATGATGCCAGCCGCAGGCGGAATAGCAACGCCAAGCAGCGTCAGGAAGTTCGTGAAGTAGTTGATGACGCCGATAACGGAAAGCAGCGTGCCAATGATACCGAGCGTCCAAGTCATGACGTTGCGGTTAATCTTCACGTTGAACAGCGCATTGATGGCAGTGGCAACGCCAAGGCCCGACGAATACAGGTTCATGTCGTTGAGCTTGACGGTGGAAGCGACGACGATAATCACGCCCAAAACACCCGAAGTCGCCATCATAATATCGGTCACGTTGTCGGTGCCGGTTGCGTGAGCCAGAATAACGGCAAGCAGGTTCATGCCGAGCTCGCCCACGAAAGTGCCGATGAGGGTCATCCAAAACACTTGGGTGCCATTCTTCAGGTAGCGCGCGTAGTCGGGCGTGCAAATGGCGCCCGCGATAAAGCCGCCGGCGACCATGGTAGTAGCCGTGCCGAACGCCAACTCGGGACCGGGATGCGGCGAGTTAAGGAATTCGATGAGACTGTGGTCCTGCAGCACAATGGCAGCAGAAATAACGACGGCGGCAATGAACAGCGGCACGAACACGGTAGCAAAGCGGGCAATCCAACGAATGCCAGCAATAACCAGAAGCGTAATACCCAAGCCGGTAATGATTGCCCAAATGGGGAAATTCAGCACGCCGGTGATGGAAAGCATGCCTTCAGCGAACACGGAGTTCTGAACGCCGAACCAGCCAACCATCGAAATGGCAACGACGCCGCCCAAAATAGCTGAACCATTTTTGCCGAGGCCGCACCAGCGAGACAGCAAGCTCGTCGAAAGGCCTTCGCGAGCGGCCGCGGTGCCGAGTGCCCAGCTTACGACCTGCAGAATAACCGAGCCGAGCATGGTTGCCCAGAATGCGCCCCAAAACGTCATACCATAGCCAAGTGTTGCACCCAAAACCAGCTGGGAGACGCAGCAAATGGCGCCAATACGAATCATCAAAATTTGCCAGAGCGGTTGCTTGGCTCCCTCAGGAACGCGCGACAGTGAGTAGTCGTTGTCGATGGGTTCGTTCGCCATGGAGACCAACCCCCTTCTTTCTTTACGGTAGTGTTCCGAATACGACCGACGGTCTTCGAAGCGAACGTCGCGCACCGCAGGCGTGGCCAACCCGCACGCGACGGCCCTTTCGGCGACCGTCAAATTAAAGCGAGATTATACACTGTTACTTTAGTGTGACAGAGTAACAAGTTTGTTAACACCCCTATATATGGGAATTTCTAGCAGCTGAACACAAAAGGGGCCCAAAGGCCCCTTTTTGGAAGAGATGTTGCAATTCTACACGACAGGCGAGCGGCTCTTTTGTTCCGCCGAGCGGAAAATGCGCAGCGTGGCCGCACTCGCGTGCAAGCAAGCACCCCATGCCGCCTTAATTGACGCCCTGGCTCAACACCCCGAACCACGTTCGCCGCGTGCTCGGCCGCATAGCCCGCCCCGCGACTAGCCGCAATCTGAGTTTTCGTTTGACGGCTAGCCAGGCAACCGGACAGCCCGGCCAACAAGCCAACCAATCAATTAGCGGGCCGGCCGGCCAGTCAGTAAGCCAACCAGCCAGCCCGTCAACCTTTCAGCTTGCCGTTTACTTCACCTCGTACTGCGGCAAATCTTGCAGCGCGATTACCGGCAAACCATACGGATTCTCGTCAAGCGCTTCAAGCGCAGCCGTAAACGCGCTTGCGCCCGAAAGCGCGGTCACGCACGTCACGCCATGCTTCACAGCTTCAGTGCGCATGAAGTACCCATCGCCACGCGTTTCCGAACCATATGGTGTATTCACGATAAGCGCGATTTCGCCATTGGAAATCATGTCGCCAACATTGGGATGCGGCTCGGAAATCTTGCGTACGACCTCACAGCGCACGTTTCCGCCACGCAGCGTGCGCGCGGTGCCTTCAGTCGACACAATGCGGAAGCCCAAACGCTGAATCGTGCGTGCGATGGGAAGAATATGACGCTTGTCGCGATCGCATACCGAAATGAACACGGTGCCTTCCTTCGGCAGCTCGTAGCTCACGGCGAGCTGCGTTTTCGCATAAGCCTCGGGATACGTGCTCGCGATGCCCATGACCTCGCCCGTCGATTTCATCTCGGGGCCCAGCACCACGTTCGCGCCCGGGAAGCGACCCCACGGCATAACGGCTTCCTTCACGCAGAAGTAATCCATACGGCGATCGTCAGCCGGCAAGCCCAGGCTTTCGATGCTGCGACCGCTCATGATAAGCGCCGCGCACTTCGCCAGGGGCACACCGGTCGACTTCGACACGAACGGCACCGTGCGGCTCGCGCGCGGGTTCGCCTCAATGACATAAATCGTCTCGCCTTTGATGGCGTACTGCACATTGAGCAGGCCGCGCACGCCCAGGCGCAGCGCCAGACGACGCGTGATGTCGCGCAGCTCGCCGACCAAACGGTCGCTGAACGAGAACGGCGGAATGCAGGTGGCCGAGTCGCCCGAGTGGATGCCAGCTTCCTCAATATGCTCGAGCACGCCGCCCACATACACCTGCTCGCCGTCGCACAGCGCGTCAACGTCACATTCGATAGCGCCCTCGAGGAAGCGGTCCAAATACACCGGATGATCAGGAGAGATGCGCGTTGCCTCGGCCATGAAGGTGCGCAGATGCGACGGGTCGTAGGCGATTTCCATACCGCGGCCGCCGAGCACGTAGCTCGGGCGAACGAGCAGCGGGAACCCAATGCGATTGGCGACGCGTTCGGCTTCCTCGAAGCCCGTGGCCATACCTGCGGCGGGGTACGTGATGTCGAGCTCGTCGAGCACCGCGCTGAAACGTTCGCGGTCTTCGGCCAGGTCAATCGCCTCGGGGCTCGTGCCCATAATGGTCACGCCCGATTCCTGGAGCGCATGCGCGAGCTTCAGCGGCGTTTGGCCACCGAGCGTCACCACAACGCCGTCGGGCTGCTCAACATCGACGATGTCCATGACGTCTTCGTAGGTGAGCGGCTCAAAATACAGACGGTCGCTCGTGTCGTAGTCGGTGGACACGGTTTCGGGGTTGCAGTTCACCATGATGGTTTCATAGCCGGCCTCGTGCAGCGCGTAGCTCGCATGCACGCAGCAGTAGTCGAACTCAATGCCCTGGCCAATACGGTTGGGACCTGCGCCCAAAATCATGGCTTTAGGCTTGTCGACGGACACGATTTCAGAATCGCCGAAGCTCGGCGCCGCGCCCGCTGCCGCAACATGGGGCGTTTCGTAGGTCTTGTAGTGGTATTCGGTTTTGCCCGCGAATTCGGCCGCGCACGTGTCGACGGTTTTGAACGTAGGCACAACGCCAAGGCCCTTGCGATAGGCACGCACAATAACTTCTTTCGTGCCCGTGAGGTGGGCGATTTGAGCATCGGAAAAACCGTATTGTTTCGCGATGCGCATAGCCGGCGCGTCGAGGTCTTCCAGGCGCAGACCTTCGAGCTGGTTTTGCACAGCGGCCATATCGGCGATGCGATGCAGGAACCACGGGTCGATGCCGCACGCCTCGTGCACCGCATCAACGGTCCAACCGCGACGCAGAGCCTCGGCCACATAGAAGATGCGATCTTCCGTGGGGCGTGCCACGCATCCATCAAAATGCTCTTCGTCGAAATCGTCTTTGCCATCGGCGCCCAGACCCGCGCGGCCGTTTTCCAGCGAGCGCATGGCCTTGCCGAACGCTTCCTCAAACGTGCGGCCGATGCTCATGATTTCGCCCACGGCCTTCATACGCGTGGACAGCGTGGTGTCGGTACCCTTGAATTTCTCGAATGCGAAACGCGGCACCTTCACCACGCAATAGTCGATAGAGGGCTCGAAGCATGCTGGCGTGACGCGTGTGATGTCGTTCGTGATTTCATCGAGCGTGTAGCCCACGGCCAGGCGCGCAGCAGCTTTCGCGATGGGGAAACCGGTCGCCTTCGACGCGAGCGCCGATGAGCGGCTCACGCGCGGGTTCATTTCGATGACGATCAGGCGGCCGTTTTTCGGGTTGAGCGCGAACTGCACGTTCGAGCCGCCCGTTTCGACGCCGATTTTCTCCAGGATCGCGAGCGAGGCCACGCGCATGCGCTGGTATTCCACGTCGGAAAGCGTTTGCGCAGGCGCCACCGTAATAGAGTCGCCGGTATGCACGCCCATGGCATCAACGTTTTCGATAGAGCACACGATGATGCCGTTGCCGGCCTTATCGCGCATGACTTCCATCTCGTATTCTTTCCAGCCGATGATGCTTTCTTCCACAAGCACCTCGCCGGCGGGAGAAAGCTCCAGACCCTGCGCCACAATCTCGCGCAGCTCCTGCTCGTCGTAGGCGATGCCGCCGCCCGCGCCGCCGAGCGTGAAGCTCGGGCGAAGCACGCAGGGGTAGCCCACCTTGCCGGCAAGCTCAACGGCATCTTCAACGGAGTACGCATAGCCGCTGCGCGCGCATTCCAAACCAATTTCTTCCATGGCCTCGGCGAACAGCTTGCGGTCTTCGCCGCGCTCAATAGCCGCCAAATCGCAGCCAATCATTTCGACGCCATATCGATCGAGCACGCCCGATTTCGCCAGCTCAACGGCCGCATTCAGACCCGTTTGGCCACCAAGGGTAGGCAGCAGGGCGTCGGGATGTTCTTTAGCGATAACGCGCTCGATGAACTCAGCGGTAATGGGTTCCACATAGGTGCGATCGGCCAAGCTGGGATCGGTCATGATGGTAGCGGGGTTCGAATTTACGAGCACCACTTCATAGCCGTCTTCCTTGAGCACCTTGCACGCCTGAGCACCCGAGTAGTCGAACTCGCACGCCTGGCCAATAACGATGGGGCCCGAGCCAACAACGAGAATGCGTTTGATGTCGGTACGTTTGGGCATTGTCTAGGCCTCCTTCGAGCCGAAGACCCAACCAGCGAGGCGGTCTTGCGAAATGTTGATGTTCAGGTAGTCGGCGTCGCCGTCCATCAGGCGGCAAAACGCCGTGAACAGGTAGTGCGCATCGGTGGGACCAGGATTGGCCTCGGGATGGTACTGCACCGAGAAAGCATTCTGGTCGAGCAGCTGAATGCCTTCGCATGTGCCGTCGTTCAAGTTAACGTGCGTCAGGCGAATGCGGCCGAAGCGCTCGTTTTCAACGACGGGGGCAATGCGGCGCTGCGACCAGAAGCGAAGGTCGCCGTCGGCCGTATGCTCGGCCACGCCGCCCGAAAGTTCGGGCACAAGCTTGCCGAGGCTCGGGAACACCAGGCCGAAGCCGTGGTTCTGCGCGGTAATTTCCACCTGGCCGCTCACGAGGTTCATGACGGGCTGGTTGCCGCCGCGATGGCCGAACTTGAGCTTTTCCATTTCGCCGCCGCTTGCAAGGCTAATCATCTGGTGGCCCAGGCAAATGCCAAACACCGGCACCTTGCCAATAAGCTCGCGCGCCTGCTCGTAAGTTTCGGTCACGGCATCGGGGTCGCCCGGGCCGTTGGAGAGGAAGACGCCGTCGGGTTCCATGGCAAGCACGTCGGCAGCGGGAGTGTCCCACGGCACGACGGTAAGGTCGCAGCCCACACGCACGAGGCCCACGAGAATCGACTCTTTCACGCCGCAGTCATACGCAACCACGTGATATTTCTTCGGCGCGGGAGCCGCCACGGCGAACGCCTGGCTTTCAGGCACCTTATCGAACGATTCCGTGGCGGCGCGGCTCACGGTTTTGGCGAGGTTGCGGCCCACCAGGCTCGGAGCTGCGGCGACCTTTTCCGCGAGCGAAGCAGCGTCAAGATCTTCGGTGGATAAAATAGCGGTCTGCGCACCGAAATCGCGAATATGGCGAACGAGCGCACGAGTATCGATGCCCTCGATAGCCACAATGTTCTCGCGCTCGAGGAATTCGGGCAGGCTCATGCTCGAACGCCAATTCGAAGGGGTGCGGCACATGTCATGCACGACCAAGCCACGCAGAGCGGGCTTGGCCGACTGCGTGTCGTCGAGGTTCACACCGTAGTTGCCAATCTGGGGATACGTCATCGTGACAATCTGGCCCGCATACGAAGGGTCGGTAATAACCTCAAGATAGCCCTCGAGCGATGTGTTGAAGCAAATCTCGCCCGTAACTTCGCCCGGGGCACCGCATGCCCAGCCGTCGAATCGGGTTCCGTCCTCCAATAACAAAATAGCCGCCTTGCGAGCTTTTTTGCTCGTGGCGGCTATAAGTTTCTCTGCAATTGTCATGGCTTTGGCCCCTTCTTGGCCAGCTGCCAACACTGTTGCCGCAGACACGTGCCCTGTGGCGGTTTGGGTAGCTTCCATTTGCGTCTCCTTTTCGGTCTCTCGGTACCGGTTTAAAGGCACTTTCGCTCCAAATTGCATATTTATAACGAAAAGTGTATTAAACAACCCTTGATTTGCATTTGGGCGATTATAACGGCGAATCCCGTCTATGGGAGAAATTTCTATAATCCACCACACTAAAGCGCGGTGAGCGGCGACGTAAATCAGAATGCGATTTTCTGCCAAAAGTTGCGAATTCGGGGGCTTGGCAAAAGTGCGAGCCCGTTGCTTTAGTCATATATCCCCAGGTCGCGGTTAGGCCATGTTAACAATTCGTGGGACAATTAGCCTTTTCAACAGCGTATTCCCTTGAAAAAGGGCGTTTCATGCCCCCGAATTCGCAACTTTTGGCAGAAAACAGAGGAATCATTTACGCTGAGCCCGAAAGGCGGGGGCACGAACAAAAAAAGTTGGACCGATAACATCAGCCCAGATTGGAGTTTGTATGCATACGAAAGAACACGTCGAGCCGCTCATCGTCCGCGTCAGCGCCTGAGCGCAAAACCCACGTAGCGGCTAAACTGCGTCGCGGCGCGTATTGCTCCGAAAGCGTCATCTTGGCAAAAACGCTTCTCACGTGACGGTGCGCCTTCGCTGCTCAGCGACGCGCCTCATCTAACGACATGTCTTACCTGGCAACATGTCCGCCTAGCGGGGCGTCTTGTCTAATAAGGCATACCGCCCAGTAGCACGTCCTCCCTGCGGTGCGCACCCCATCCAGCAGCACATCCCGCCTAGCGACGCAGTGCATCTGGCAAGCACTTCTCACCTGGCGGCGCTTCGTGCCTTATGGTACGCCCCGCCCAACGGCCGATAATACAGCGAGTCCCGTGGCAGTCGTGCCGCCACGGGACTCGTCAAACCATATTCAAATGAGGCTAGCAGAAAAGCAGCAGGGGCAAAAGCCTACAACAGCGCAGGCACATACGTGAGCACAGCGAGCATGCCAACACCCACTACGATGCAAGCCGCCATCGATTTCGTCTTCGCACCCACCACGAGCACCACAGCGGCAGCCAACAGAGGCATGCCCCACAGCGCGATGTCGCCCGAAGCGACTTTCGCGGGATCAAACAGGTCATTCGTCACCAGGGCGGCAAAAGCCGCGGGCGGAATGAAATTCAGCGCACGCACAAACCGTTCAGGCAATTGTTTGCCCTTGAGCAAGAAGATGGGAAGGCAGCGGCAGGCGAGCATACACGCCAGGCACACGCCAAAAATAATGAGGAAGCTCGTAACGTCCATTACCTACTCCCCCACTTTCATAGTCGTGTTGCGATTATCGTGGTGCACGCTCGAAAATGCAAACGCGGCACCCACGCCCACAAGCGCTCCGATCAAAATGGCGGGACCAGCAAGGCCCACGCATTTGCAGGCAATGACACCCGCGATGGAGCCAAACACGGCGACCAGATTTGCAGGAGTCACTTTCTGCATGCACAGCAAGCAAATGAACAGCGACGTCATGGCAAACGAAGCGAGTGCGGTGGGCAGCGAGATCGCCGAACCGATGAGTGCACCCGCGACATTGGAAACGGTCCACGACGTAAGCGAGAACAAATTCACGAGCAAGGCGTGCTTCACCGACCAGTTGCCATTAATCATGCGCGCCAAATTCACGCCGAAGCTCTCGTCGGTTACCGTGGCGCCGAAAATGAACGCCAGGCGCTTGCCCGCGCTGCCGCAGAATTGCGAAAGCGATGCACCATAGAGCATTTGGCGCGTGTTCACAAGCGCGACGCTGGCGATAATGGCCGAAATCGGGTTGCCCGCGAGCCACATATTGGGAATCATGTATTGGCCAGCGCCTGAATAGAACAGCAGGCTCATTATCGCAATCATCCACACGTCCATGCCAGCAGCCACGCCCAAGATGCCGCACGGAATGCCCAGCACGATATAGCCGAGCACAATGGGCCATGCGGCCTGGAAGGCCTCTTTTTGCATAGCGGCAGAGACGCCGCTTTTATGAGCGACGCTCGTTTCGGCAACAACGGGTTCGGATGCGGCCGATTCAACGACGCCCGATTCAGCGCCGTCTCGTTCGGCGGCGGCAGATTCAACCGCCGCCTGATTTTGTTTCAAATTTGTTTCAGACATAGTGCCGTGATTATAGAAGGGCGCTGCCGCTTTTCCAACCGTCACGCACAGATATTTCACGCTCGCCAGGACGTATTTGGGTTGTAGAGGCGCACCACCAGCACGAACCCGCCACCTGTTAAATGCTCGTAGCGTTTAACAGGTTCTCCTCGCGCGCGTTCCAACCTCCCATGCCTGCCATCAGTTACTACCCGCTAAATGTTCGACATCTGCTAAGTGCTCGTAGCATTTAGCAGGTTTTCCACAGCAGATTCCCCGCAATGCGCTTCCCTATAGCGAACCTCCCATAGTGGACCCCCCCTCACAACAGGCCCCATAGCGGAACTCCCCAGCACCTGCCGTAACCGCAAACAGCTCGCCATCTGACAGAGGAATGCGAACTGTACGCGAGAACGCAGAGACACGAGCTAAGGACAGCCGGCGGCACGTCATGAAATCGGAGCAAAGTCCAAACCGCCTCGAACAAAACCAAAACGCACTAAAGCTGGAACTGAAACCTGTTAAACGCTACGAGCATTTAACAGGTTTCGACGCATCAAACAGCGACCCATGCTTCAGCCCGCCCGGGCTTGGTGCAACCTACGCTTCGCGCGGCACGCCTTCGGGTGCCTCAGCATCCCGCGCCGCCAGCCTCGGCTCGCCTTTCGAAACCCACCCAAGCTTCTTGCCGAAAAGCGCGGCCACAACGAAAACGACGATTGGGTACAAATAGCAGAAGAAGGCATACCCCATGTAATCGACGCAAGAAACGCCCAGAATGGTAACCATGTAAATAGCACACGTGTTCCACGGCACAAGCACTGACGTAATGCCCGCCGAGGAATTCACGATATTGCCCCACGCCGCGCGGTCGACGCCGCGGCGGTTGTATTCGTCGCGGTAGACCAACGTCGACATCGTGATCGCCGGATACTGGTCGGGCAAAAGCGCGTTGAACAGCGCGCCCGAGAACACGGTTGCGCCTGCAAGCGCCACAAAATTCTTGAGCCTTCTCACAATAGGCTCAACCATCGAAGCCATGAGCCCGCAATGCTGCATGATGCCCGCATACGCCATAACCAGCAAAATAATGGAGATGGTCTCGAGCATCTCGTTGATACCACCCGTGGAAAGCAGCGTGTCGATAAACTGCGCGCCCGTATTCGACTCGGCGCCCCTCACCATAGCGCCCAGAAGCATCGACGCATCGACGCCCTGGTAAAACACGGCCTCAATCGCGCCAACGGCGATGCCCGCCAAAAACGACGGAATCGCAGGCACCTGAAAAGCGATGCAAACGACCATGACCACAAGCGGAATGAGCGTCACGGGGCCAATATTGAAAGAACCCTCCAGCCCAGAAAGAATCGCCGCCGTAGACGCGCCAGCATCGCCCGACGTATCAAGGCCGAAGCCGATAACGGCATAGATTCCCGTGCACGCCAAGCACACGGCAATCACCAAAGGAAGGAACCGCTTGCACAGCGCAAACACGTCGACCTCGGCGATAGCGGCCGCCAAATTTGGACCATCGACCAGGGGCGATACAATCTCGCTCACATACGCCGCGCCCACAATGGCGCCCGCCGCCATGCCGAGCGGCACATCGAGCGCCGCAGCGATGCCGATGAACGCCAGGCCAATGGTGCCAGCGGCGCCCCATGCGCCCACGACAATGCCAATCACGAGCGTCGCCAGGAAGCACACCGGCAAGAACAGTTGCGGCGTAACCACCTCAAGCCCGTAATAAATCATCGTGGGCACCGTGCCCGACAGAATCCAAACCGCGACCATAACGCCAATGCAAATAAGAATCAGGCACGCTTCCATCGAATCATCGATGCCCTTCTTCATGGCATCGAGAATTTCCTCCCAATCAAACCCCAGGTACAGCGCGATAAAGCCCGAAATCACGCAGCCGATGAGCATGGGAATCTGCGGATCGGTGCCCAGTCCCACAACGCAGCCGAACATTACCGCCGCAAGCAGACCGAAGGCGAGCATCCCATGGCGAAACTTCGCCTCTTTTTTCGTTTTCTCGGCCATAATGCCAACCCCCATGCCCCTCGAACAGGGCACAACAAAAAGAGGACGCACGCCCTTCTCGCGTACGCCCCTTTCTCTCATTTCCCTTACATGTTCGCCCTGCAATGAGCGCCTTCTTGGCCGCATGAACGCGTCGGCCCATCGAGCCGACCGAAGCAATCCGAGGGCAAACTCGCGCAACGCCGCGCAAGCTTCGGCCCGAAAACAGGCACGCGCTCACTCGCGGTCGCCCGCATGCAACAGCGCTTATTTCACAAGCAGAATGATACCAATCACCGTGAGCAACACATAAGTCACCTTAATGAACGTTGCCTGGCTGATACGCTTCTGCAGCTTGTTGCCGAGCCATATAGCCACGAGCAGAAGAGGGATAGCAATGGCGACCATGACCAGGCAATCGGGCGTGTAGTGCCCTTGGCTAAGCTGCAGCGCGGCATACACGAAATTGAGCACCATCCAAATGCACGAAAGCGTTGCGCGGAACTGGTCTTTGTCCTGAAGGCGCTGGAGCGCATAAATCGCGAGAATGGCGCCGCCCGAAACGAACATGCCTTGAATGAGGCCTGCGAGCACTAGCAGCACAGCGAGCAGCCACTTTGGCATGAATCGCTGTTGCTTGAGCACCAATCCGCGCACACCCACGACCACCACAATGGCGCCGTAAATCTTCGACAGAATGCCCAGCGGCAACACCGCGTCGAGCCAAATGCCCACAAACATGAACGGCGTCATAACCGCAAGCATAATCGCGAGCTCGCGCCAATTGATGTGCTTCCAATTTTGAATGGCGATAAGACCGCAGCCGATCATGCCGGTGGCGTTGAGCATGGCGACGCTCTCTTGCATGCCGACGGTCGCCATGCCCGCAGGCATCGCGATAATATTGCCGGCAAAACCCGTTATCGCCTGAATGGCATAGGCAATGAAGAACACGCCCAAAAATAAACCGCGACCAACCACGAAAAACAGCCTTTCAATCTCTCATATTCGAAACAAGCAGCCTCTACCGGCGTACCTCATTCGGGAAACGCGACGGCATACATCGCAATCGATTCGCCCAAAGGCCAAGCCCGACCAAAGAGAAGCCCGCGCCCAGCGGAAACGAATCATCCTGTAAGTTTCGCACGCATTCTCGCCGCTTGCGGTTGCTAAATTGTAAACAACGAAGTCTTCGCATCAACTCTGTACTATCGTGCGCTAAAGTATACAGAGCAATTAACCGACGCGGCACGCCACGCCGCGCATTTCGCCGAACGTTCAAGCAAAACTAGAGAGAGTGCACCCATGCGCCCTTATCAAATCTGCGTGTGCGGAGATTCCGCCATCAATATCGTTGTCGCCGATACCATCTCGGCCGAAGCAAGCGCCCTTGTGCGCAGCGCCGCCGCGCGCATTCAGGCAGCGGGCATTGCAGGTATCGAAGACATCGTTCCCACGTTTTGCGCCGTCATGGTCGCATACAACCCCGAAACTATTTCCTATGAGGAATTGGTTTCAGCCGTGCACGCCAATCTCGACGGCCTTTCCGCCGAAGGGGCCTCGGCCGGCAAAACCATCGTGATTCCCGTGTGCTACGGCGGCGAATTCGGCCCCGACCTGGAGCATGTCGCGCAATTCCACAGCATCACCCCCGATGAAGTGGTGCGCTTGCACACCGAGCCCACGTACCTCATCGCGATGCTGGGCTTTCTGCCGGGCTTCGCCTACCTAAGCGGTTTAAACCCCGATTTGGAAACGCCCCGTCTCGAAGTACCGCGCGTGCGCATCGAAGCCGGCGCTGTGGGCATTGGCGGCGCGCAAACGGGCATCTACCCCTTGCCCTCGCCCGGCGGATGGCAAATCATCGGCCGCAGCCCGCTGCGCCCCTACGACGCAGAACGCGAGCCAGCGTTTTTGTATGCCGCGGGCGATTCCATTGAATTCGAGGCCATTTCCCCCGATGAATATGCGGAAATCGAGGCCGCGCTGCAAGCTGGAACCTACGAATACCGCGTGAAGGAGGCGATGTAAATGGCAAAATTCACCGTGTGCGTGCCAGGTCTTCTGACCACCGTGCAAGACCGCGGCCGCATGGGATACGCCGCGAGCGGCTTCTCGCCTTCGGGCGTCATGGATCGCCGCGCGTTCTCGCTCGGGAACCTGCTTGTGGGCAATGCGGCGAATGCGCCAGCCATCGAATTCGCCTTCGCGGGCCCTACGCTCGAATTCGAAAACGACGCCGTCGTCGCCATTACGGGCGCCGATTTCAACCCGCGCCTCGACGAAGAGCGCGCGCCCATGTACCAGGCGTTCGTGGTGCGCGCCGGCCAGCGCCTCTCGATGCCGGCCGCCGAGCGCGGCGTATACGGATATTTGGCCATCGCCAACGGCGGCGTGGATGTGCCCCGCGTCATGGGCAGCGCTTCCACCAACCTGAAGTGCGGCCTGGGCGGCTTCGAGGGGCGGCGCTTCACGTTCGGCGACGTGGTGAACTTTCACGACACCACGCCGAACCCCTACTACGATTTCGGCCCCAACCACTACCGCAACGACCCGTTCTACCATTTCGAGTACCTCACGCAGGAAATTCGCGTAGTGCCCGGCCCGCAAAGCGATTTGTTCACGAGCCGCGGCATTGACACGTTCTATAAGGAACGCTACCAGGTAAGCGCGCAAACCGACCGCATGGGCTGCCGCCTCGATGGTCCGCAAATCGAATCGAGCCGCGGTTCCGACATCATTTCCGACGGCATTGCGCTCGGCTCAATCCAGATTCCCGCGCAGGGCACCCCCATCGTAATGCTCGCCGACCGCCAAACAACGGGCGGCTACGCGAAAATCGCCACCGTCGCGAGCGTCGACATTCCGCTGCTTGTGCAGCGCGCGACCAAGCAGTACGTGCAGTTCAAGCCCGTTTCGGTCATCGAAGCACAGCGGCTGCTCGTGGCCGAACGCGATTACTACCGCAACGTGCGCGCCAACGCACGGGGCAGGCTCACGCTGGAAATGCCCTGCATCGAGCCGAACGACCACGCGGGCGAGCCCACCATGCCTCCGGTGGAATAAGCGGAGGAAGAAACGGTCGCGGCCCGGAAAACGAGCCGCCCGCGCAAACCGACCGATGCGATACGCGCGACATACGGCTTTAGCCGAGCGCCGCGCGCAGCATACAGAACGCGACCACGGCGTATGAAGTGGCGGGCGCCGCCCCGACAAAGCGGCAGAAAGATACGCGAGGAAGCACCATGGCACAAGAACAGCTCAGCATTTCCGACATTCCCGCAAACATCACCCCGCGCGAAATGCGCCATATCATTCGCGAAGGACGCTTCAGCGGTCCCACGAGCGGCTTGTGCCCAGGCTACGCGCAGGGCAACCTCATCGTGCTGCCGAAGGAAGACGCCTATGACTTCCTGCTGTTCGCGATGCGCAACCCCAAACCCTGTCCCATTTTGGAGGTTTCAGAGGTGGGCGACCGCTTCTTCCATACCAGCAGCGCCGACTGCGACATCGCCAACGATTTCCCGCGCTACCGCGTTTACCGCGACGGCGTAATGGTCGACGACCCCATGAGCGTCGAAGATTTGTGGCGCGACGATTTGGTCGCATTCCTCATTGGCTGCTCGTTCAGCTTCGAAAGCGAGCTCATCGAGGCCGGCATCGAGATGCGCCACAACACGCAGGGCCGCAACGTGAGCATGTATATCACGAACATCGCGTGCGAGCCGGCGGGCAAGATGTCCGGCAACATGGTCGTGAGCATGCGCCCCATCCCGTATGAGCAGGTCGTTCAGGCTGTGCAAATTTCAGGCGCCATTCCGAAGGTCCACGGCGCACCGATTCACATCGGCGACCCCAGCGTCATCGGCATTGACGATATCTCCAAGCCCGATTTCGGCGATGCGGTCGATATTCACGAGGGCGAGGTGCCCGTGTTCTGGCCGTGCGGCGTCACCCCGCAGTCGGTCGTCATGAACGTGAGGCCGAAATTCGCCATCACCCACGCGCCCGGCTGCATGCTCATCACCGACACGAAGAACATCTCCCTGAAGTTTTAGCAACCTTGAACCGCACCTGTTAAATGCTCGTAGCGTTTAGCAGGTTTATCGCAGCCCGGAAGCGCCCGAGACAATTGCCAAACACAATTGGTAGGAATCGCGTCGGCAGAAACCGCGTTAACCCATCGGCGATTTTCCGTCCGCAATGCCGCCCGCGACCCGCACTCCATGACGCATTCGACCTTGAACCTGTTAAATGCTACGAGCATTTAACAGGTCTCAGCGTAAAGCAAATTCTGTCCCACCACATCCGAAAGGAACGCCTTTATGACACGCGTAGATCTGAACAGTGATTTGGGCGAAAGCTTCGGCCGCTATTCCCTCGGTCTCGACGACCAGGTGATTCCTTTGGTCACGAGCGTGAACATCGCATGCGGAATGCACGCTGGCGACCCGTGCGTCATGCGTCGCACCGTTGCCGCCGCAGCGGCCGCCGGCACCTCGATTGGCGCGCACCCGGGATATCCCGACCTGCAGGGCTTCGGCCGCCGCGACATGGCGCTTTCCCCCGATGAAGCCTACTCATTCGTGCTGTATCAAATCTCGGCGCTTGCCGGTTTCTGCAAAGCGGAATGCACTGCGCTCGCCCACGTGAAACCGCACGGGCAGCTTTACAATCGTGCCGCAAAAGACGCCGCCCTCGCCGAGGCAATCGCCGCCGCGGTGCACGATTTCGACCCCACGCTCGTGCTCGTAGGCCTCGCTGGCGGAAAACTCATCGAAGCAGGGCGAGCGGCGAACCTTGCCACCGCGCAGGAATTCTTCGCCGACCGCAATTACATGGCTAACGGCACGTTGGTGCCGCGCAAACAGGAAAACGCCGTGATCGCCGACGAGGACTTCGCCGTAGCGCGCGTGGTACGCGCGGTTCAGGAAGGCACCATCGAAGCGGTTGACGGCAGCACTATCGAGGTTGCCGCCGACACTATTTGCATTCACGGTGACAATGCCCACGCGCTCGAATTCGCCAAGAAAATTCGCACCGCACTCGCGCAAGCAGACGTAGAGCTGAAACCCTGCCGAACACAATAAAAAGAAGAGGCCTCGCGCTATCCGGAAGCGTTTCATGCAGAATCTTAGAGCGCTTCTGGATAATTCAAACAACCTATCAAGCTGGCAGGAATAGCGCACGTCTTTTCACACTGAATAATTTACATACCATTTCTTATACATGCTTATCCACGTCATTATTTCGGCATGGCCAGTTACCGACTTGTTAAACTCTTCCACTGCCACTCTAATGCGCTAAAGCGTTGAGTACCATCATAATAAACAAGTTACATTATTCGGTTTTGCGCTCGCACCGCCCACCACGACGGGGCGCACGCAAGGCCGAAGCCCGAAAAAAGAAAGGAACGCCATGAGCAAAGTCATCGAAAAGCTCAAGAACGTTGGCCCGGGTGCTCTCGTGGCCGCGGGCTTCGTCGGCCCCGGCACGGTTACCACGTGCACCGTTTCTGGCGCGAGCGTCGGCTACACCATGCTGTGGGCCCTCGTGTTCGCCACCGTCGCCACCATCATCTTTCAGGAAATGGCCGCCCGTGTCGGTATTGCCAGCCAGAAAGGCCTTGGCGAGAACATTCGCGACCACATCCCCAATCCCGTGCTGAAGGGCCTGGCTATCGCGATCGTCATTATCGCTATTTTCATCGGCAACGTCGCCTATGAAACCGGCAACATCACCGGCGGCATTTTGGGCATCCAGGCCGTCGCACCTGGCATTCCCATGGGCGCCATCGTCGTTGTCGTGGGCCTGCTGGCAGCCGTCGTGATGTTCATCGGCCACTACAACCTCATCGAAAAGGTGCTCACGGCCATCGTCGTATTCATGGGCGTGGTGTTCTTGGTCACCGCGCTTGCTTCCAACCCCGATTGGGGCGCCATCGTCTCCGGCATGTTCACGCCTCAGCTGCCCACAAATAACTCCACCGGCCTTATGACCGCCATCGGCCTCGTCGGCACCACCATCGTTCCGTATAACCTGTTCCTGCATGCCTCTTCCGCAGCCGAGCGCTGGAAGGACCCCGAGCAGATTTCCGATGCCCGCTTCGACGCCGTGCTCTCCATTGCCTTGGGCGGCATCATTTCCATGGCCATTCTGGTCTGCGCCGCTGCAAACCTTCACCCGCTGTGGACGACCTGGGAAGTTGACGGCGCTACCGTCGCCGGCATCACGACCGCCGCGGGCGACCAGATTACAAGCGCAAAAATCAACGGCCAGGTCATGGCTCTCGCCCTCACCCCACTTCTGGGCGACTGGTCTACATGGATGATCGGCCTTGGCCTTCTTGCCGCAGGTTTCTCTTCGGCCATCACCGCTCCCCTTTCCGCAGCGTACGCCGTGAATGGCGTGCTCGGCTGGGGCAAGGGCCTGAAGGACGCGAAGTTCAAGATCGTTTGGGCCATCGTCCTCGTATGCGGCTGCTGCATGGCAATCGCTTGGGGCAAGAGCCCGACACAGCTCATCCTTGTTGCGCAGGCCGCAAACGCAATTCTGCTGCCCATCATGGCGTTCTTCGTCATCTTCTGCGCAAACGGCAAAGACCTGGGCAAGTTCAAGAATCATGCCTTCGCCAATATCGCTGGCGTCATCATCATCGTGGTTACGCTGTTCATTTGCTACCGCAACATGACGAACTTCCTCACCTCACTGCAAACCCTCATCGGCATGTAGCTATCAATGCTCGGGAAAGGCCGCTCTTCGGAGCGGCTTTTTTCATGCACCGCTACATGTCCACTGCCCACCTCGTTTTACGAAGAGCTTGCCGAGACCAAGGTACGCTACCTTTCCCTTCGCTCGTTTTGCGCTCACCTGGCTGTGCTTAACTTTGAGATGAAGACAGGCGCAAGCGCAGACGACCTCGGTATACCCATCGAAAAACAGGGTGTGCTGCCAACAGGCGTTCATGATGTTTCGCGTCTAGTCTGCGAGCCAAACGCGAAACGACGGAACACACAAAAAAGGCGCCCTCCCGAAGGAGAGCGCCTTTGAGCCTCTTGAAGAGTCGTCAGCAGGATTACTGCTTGTCGGCGATAGCAGCCTGAGCGGCAGCCAGGCGAGCCAACGGCACGCGGTAGGGGCTGCACGAAACATAGTCGAGACCAATCTTGTGGAAGGTCTTGACCGAATCAGGGTCGCCGCCATGTTCGCCACACACACCGCACACCAGGTCGGGATTGCCCTCGTGACCCAGCTCAACGCCCATCTTCACGAGCTTGGCAACGCCCGGGTCGACGGTCGCGAACGGGTTGTAAGGCAGCAGCTTCTCGGCGAGGTACTGCGGAATGAACTCAGCCTCAACGTCATCGCGGCTGAAGCCGAACGTCGTCTGAGTGAGGTCGTTGGTGCCGAAGCTGAAGAAGTCAGCCTTGGTGGCGATTTCATCAGCGGTCACAGCAGCACGAGGCAGCTCAATCATAGTGCCAATGGGAAGCTCGAGCTCAACGCCCTGCTCCTCGGCAACTTCGGCGATAACGCGCTCGGCGACGCCGCGCATCTTGTCGAGCTCCTTCACCGTGGAAACCAGCGGAATCATGATCTCGGGCTTGGGATCGAGACCTTCCTTCTTGAGCTTGGCAGCTGCGGTCGCGATAGCGCGCACCTGCATCTCGGGAAGAATGGGATACACGATACCCAAACGGCAGCCGCGCAGGCCCAGCATCGGGTTCTGCTCAGCCATGGAATCGATCTTGTCCATGAGCTCGCGCTTGGCCGCGATTTCCTTCGCGTCGGCGCCAGTGGCCTCCATGCGGGCAATTTCCACGTCGAGGGCACGCGGGCTCTCGAGGAACTCGTGCAGAGGCGGATCGAGCAGGCGAACGATAACCGGCAGGCCATCCATAGCTTTGAACATGCCGTAGAAGTCGCCCGTTTGAGCCTCGAACAGCTGCTCGACAGCTTCCTTGCGAACCTCTTCATCCTCGTTCAGGATGAAGGTCTGAATGATCTGCTTGCGCTCGCCCAGGAACATGTGCTCGGTGCGGTCGAGGCCAATGCCCTCGGCGCCGAAGTCGCGGGAAAGCTGTGCGTCGGCCGGGTTGTCGGCGTTGGCGCGAACGCCCAGGCGGCGATACTCGTCGGCCCACTCGAGAATGGTGTCGAGGTCGCCGGTGAGCTCAGGCATAACCAGGTCGACGGCGCCCAGAACGACGATGCCGGTGGTACCGTCGAGCGAAATCATGTCGCCCTCGTGAATCACGATATCGGTGCCGGTGAGCGCGGCTTCCTTCTTCTCAGAGTCAATCTTGAGCTGCTCAACGCCGCAGACGCACGGGGCACCCATGCCACGGGCGATAACGGCAGCATGGCTGGTTTTGCCACCATGGCTGGTGAGAATGCCTTCGGCGGCGATCATGCCAGCAAGGTCGTCGGGAGTGGTCTCCCAGCGAACGAGCACGCACTTCTTGCCCTCTTCAACAGCCTTCACGGCGTCGGCAGCCGAGAACACGGCACCGCCCACAGCAGCGCCCGGAGAAGCGTTCAGGCCACGAGCGAGCACATCGTAGTTAGCGTTCTTGTCGAACTGCGGGTGCAGCAGCTGGTCGAGCTGGGCAGGGTCGACGCGGCACACAGCCTCTTCCTTGGTGATGAGGCCTTCTTTTTCCATCTCAATGGCGATATGCAGCGCGGCGGCGGCGGTACGCTTGCCCACGCGGGTCTGAAGCATCCACAGTTTGCCCTGCTCGATGGTGAACTCGATGTCGCACATGTCGCGATAGTGGTTCTCGAGAATGGTGAACACGCCCTCGAGCTCCTTGCCGGCTTCTTGCAGGCCGTCGACATGCTTCAGCTCGGCGATGGGGCTCGTGTTGCGAATGCCTGCAACGACGTCTTCGCCCTGGGCGTTCACCAGGTAGTCGCCGTAGAATTCCTTCTCGCCGTTTGCGGGGTTGCGGGTAAATGCAACGCCGGTAGCGGAAGTCTCGCCCTTGTTGCCGAACACCATGCACTGCACGTTCACGGCGGTGCCCAGATCGTCGGCAATCTTGTTCTGCTTGCGGTAGAGCACCGCGCGCGGGTTGTTCCAGCTGCCGAACACGGCCTCGATGGCGAGCTTCAGCTGAACGTCGGGGTTCTGCGGGAAAGCGACCGCGCCGTCAACGACGAGCTCGGGATGCTCTTCGGCGGAAACGTTCTGGGAGAAAATCTGCTTGAATTCGGCAACGAGTTCCTGCAGGTCTTCAGCGGAAAGCTCGGTGTCGCTCTTCACACCGCGAGCGAGCTTCTTGGCGGTAATGGCGTTTTCGAACAGGTCGCCGTCGAGGCCCATGACCACGTTCGAGAACATCTGGATGAAGCGACGATAGCTGTCCCACGAGAAGCGGGCGTTGTCGGTGTGCTTGATAAGGCCATAGACCGACTCGTCGTTCAGACCAAGGTTCAGAACCGTGTCCATCATGCCGGGCATCGACATGGGGGCGCCGGAACGAACGGAAACAAGCAGCGGATCTTCGGCATCGCCAATGCGCTTGCCGATACGCTTCTCGAGGTCGAGGCGATACTCCTGAATGGTGTCGAGCGCGCCTTCGGGCCACGTGTTATTCGCGTTTGCATATTCCATGCAGGTTTGGCAGGTGATCGTGAAGCCCGGAGGCACGGGCAGGCCAATGAGGGCCATTTCAGCGAGGTTCGCGCCCTTGCCGCCAAGGATGTTCTTCATATCCTTGTTGCCTTCAGTAACGTTGTTGCCCTCAGCGTCCTTGCCGAACGCGTAGACACGCTTAACGTCTGCAGTCAATGTCTTCTCCTAACATATGAAGTCTAAAAAGTACTGCACCGTGTAATTATCACTCAATCGCACTTTTTTGAAGAGGGTGAGCCAGCTCGAAGTACCGTAATATCTCCTGAGCGGTTTCTTCTACGGCTTTATTGTCGGTTCTAATCACAATACATCCAAGTTTTCGCATAAGCGCGCGAGCCTCTTCGAGGTCTTGATAGACCATTTCGGGCTCGGCGTAGCTCGCGGCGACCATGGAAGCGATGCGCCCCGAACCGCCCAAGCGGCGCTGACGAATGCCCACGAGTACATCGGGAGTCGTCATAAGGCCGAAGATGCGCGACGAATCGCAGTCGTAAATCTCCTTCGGCGGCTCGGTTCCAAGCGCAAGCGGCACATTGGCAACCTTATAGCCCTCCATGCCCATGTAGATGGAAATAGGAGTTTTGCTCGAACGCGAAACGCCCAACAGCACAATATCGGCATCAGGCAAATCTTGCGGATTGCGGCCGTCGTCGTGCTCCACCGTGAATTCCATAGCGGCGATACGGCGGAAATAATTCTGGTCAACCGTGCGCATAAGGCCCGGGTCGCGACTCGCTTCAAGCCCCGAGGCTTTCTCGAGAGCCGAAATAGGACCACCCATCAAGTCGACCGCATGCATACCGCGCTCATCGCAAAACGCTTGCATCAAATGACGCATTTCATCGTCGACAAGCGTATAAAACACTACCAAGTCATCGGGTTTGCCCTTCGCGCGATGCGATTCCTGATGTTTGGTCAAAAAACCTGCGATTTCGTTGAAGCTGCGTACCTTAGGCAGCGTTTCAATGTATGGGTCGGAATAACCGAACTGCCCCGCCGCGGCGCGTGCGAGCGAATGAGCCGTCGCGCCAAGCGAGTCGCTTACAATATGAATCGTGGGAAACGGCGTGTCGTTGTTCACTCCAATAAATCCTTCATTCGATGCCATGCATGTCCCCTCTCTGAAGCGCCCTGCTTTGCAGCACTCACTCCATATTGTTTCATACACCACAAAAGAAAAGGGCGGCAATCGTCCCACGAGACCGTCGGGTTCAAGCATGCTCTTCTTTCGAAAACGAAACCCCGCCGGACAAGCACAACAAAAGCAACAGGAACGATAGCCTGCTGCGGCCTTGGCGAAAGCCTCGCTGCCCTCTCGGCAAATAGGAAAGGGCCCGCCGCATGGCAGGCCCTTCAAAACTCTATTTCTTAGCCATTTTGCCGAAATCGGCGACGTCTTTGAACACAGCGACGAAACGGTTGAGCAAGCGCAGGCGGTTCTCGCGAATCGTCTCATTCTCGTCCATGACCATAACGCCGTCGAAGAACGCGTCGATGGGAGCGCGCAAATTCGCGAGCTCGGCCAAGGCGGCAGCGTATTCGTTGCCGGCGAGATGCTCTGCGACTTTGCCTTCAGCAGCGGCAACCGCGTCGAGCAGCGCACGTTCCTCGTCGCCAAGCAGCGACTCGTCAACGTTCGTACCCAGCTTCTCGTCGCGCAGGTTGTTCGCGCGAGCGTACGCAGTGGCCAAATCGTCGAACGTCTCAGCCTGCTGCTCGCGGGCGGCTACAAGCGCGCGCACGCGCTGCATGAACACAACGGGCTCTTCAACGCTCACGGCGAGCACGGCGTCGATGGCATCGGGGGCAGCGCCCTCGTCTTTCGCCATGACCTTCGTGCGCGTGATGAAGAAGTCGACCACATCAGCGCGAACGGCGGCGGCATCGAACTCGATACCCTGAGCCGCGTAGCTCGCAAGCGCCACGTCAATGGCGGCACCGAGCGAAATGTCGAGACCCTTATCGGAAAGCAGCATAGTCACAATGCCCAGCGCGCTGCGGCGCAACGCGAACGGGTCGGAAGAGCCCGTGGGGCCCTGGCCAATGGCGAACAGGCCGCAAATAGTGTCGAGCTTGTCGGCAATGGCCACGATGCAGCCAACGCGCTCGGCCGGCACATCGTCGCCCGAGAAACGCGGACGGTAGTGGTCGGCGATGGCACGCGCCACGGCGTCGGTCTCGCCGGCGGCCTTGGCGTAGTAGCTGCCCATGATGCCCTGCACGCTCGTGAATTCCACAACCGCGCCCGTGACCAGGTCGGCCTTGGCCAAATAGGCGGCGCGCTCGGCGTCGGCGGCTTCCTGGCCCGTCGCGCCGGCGTCGGCGGCGATGGCCTTGGCGAGCGCAACAATGCGATCGGTCTTGGCGCGCGTGGTGCCAAGCTTTTCCTGGAACACGACGGTGTCGAGGCGCTCAACGTAATCTTCGAGCGGCCGCTTCAGGTCTTCGTCGTAGAAGAACTTCGCGTCGTAAAGGCGAGCGGCCACGACGCGCTGGTTGCCGTCGACGATGTTCGCCTCGAACTTCGGATCGCCGTTCGAGGTGATGAGGAACTTATTCGCAAGCGTCCCATCGGCGTTGAACAGCGGGAAATAGCGCTGGTGCACGAGCATGGCGTCAACGGTGATTTCCTTAGGAACCGCCAAGAACAGCTCGTCGAACTCGCCCACCATAACCGTGGGGAACTCGGCGAGGTTCACGACTTCAGCCATGGTTTTCGCGGGAAGCTCGGCCACAAGGCCCGTCTTCTCTTCGATAGCCGCGACCTGCTCGCGAATGGAAGCCTCGCGCTCGGCCTCGGTGGGCACCACGTTGTGCTCGCGAAGCACATCGATAAGAGCGTCGGCCGAAGCGACCTCCCACGGTCCGGGCGCTAAGAAGCGATGGCCACAGGTGGTGTTGCCGGCGGTAAGGCCCGCGAACTCAACGGGAACCACCGCGTCGCCGTGCATGGCGAACAGCCAGCGAACGGGGCGGCTGAAGTGCTCGTGGCGCGAACCCCAGCGCTGCGAACGCGGCCAGTAGATGGAGGTGATGAGGTTCTGCAAAATATCAGGCAGAAGCGTGACCACCTGCACCGACGGGGTCGATTTCACGGCGTATACATATTCGACGCCGTTCTCGTCGCGGCGCTCAAGAGCGCTTGCGTCAACGCCCTTGCCGCGAGCGAAGCCCAGGGCAGCCTTCGTGGGGTTGCCGTCGGCGTCAAACGCGATTTTCGCAGCGGGGCCGCGGAAGGTTTCGGTCAAAGCCTCGGTGGCCTCGGGCACAGCGAGCGCGCTCACGATAAGGCGGCGCGGCGTAGAGTACACCGAAATCTCGCCATGGGGAATGCCCGCGCCATCGAGCGCGTCGGCGAACATGCCGCCGAGCTTTTCGGTTGCGGCATGCAGAGCGAAAGCAGGCAGCTCTTCGGTGCCGATTTCAAACGTTAGCGTCTGATTCGCCATGATTTACGCCTCCTCGCCTTCCTCGGCCGGCTTCACGCCAACCACGTGTTCCAAATAGCTTGCGCAGCACGCCTTGGCAATGGTGCGCACACGCAGAATGTAGCCCATGCGCTCCGTGGCCGAAATCACGCCGCGCGCGTCGAGCAGGTTGAAGGCATGCGAGCACTTCAGCACGTAGTCATACGCGGGAAGCGGCAGGCCAGCAGCCAACACGCGGTTGCACTCGGCCTCGTAGCGGTCGAATTCGCCGAACAACATGTCGGTATCGGCAACCTCGAAGTTGTACGCCGAAAACTCGCGTTCGTTTTCCAAGAACACGTCGCCGTAGGTGAACTCGAGGCCGTCGTCGCCACGACTCCACACGATGTCGTACACCGAGTCGACGCCCTGCACGTACATAGCCAAACGCTCCAGGCCATAGGTAACCTCAGAAGGAACAGGGTCGCACTCGAAGCCGCCAACCTGCTGGAAGTAGGTGAACTGCGTCACTTCCATGCCGTCGATCCACACTTCCCAGCCAAGGCCCCAAGCGCCCAGCGTGGGCGATTCCCAGTCGTCCTCGACGAAGCGCACGTCGTGCTCGGCGACCGTGATGCCGATGGCCTCCAAGCTGCCCAGGTACAAATCCTGAATGTTGTCGGGCGAAGGCTTCATGAGCACCTGGAACTGGTAGTAGTGCTGCATGCGGTTCGGGTTTTCGCCATAGCGGCCGTCAGCCGGTCGGCGGCACGGCTGCACATAGCACGAACGCCAGGCGTCGGGGCCCAGCGAGCGCAGCGTGGTGGCCGTGTGGAACGTGCCCGCGCCTACTTCGTTGTCGTAAGGTTGCATAACAACGCAGCCGTTGTCTGCCCAGTAGCGCTGCAGTCGCAGGATGATCTCCTGAAACGTGGGCGCCTCGGGCCTGGGAGCTTTGCTCATTTACAGCACTCCTATATGGTTGAGGGGCCAATAGATCGCGACAGCGCGGCCGGTGACGGTTTTGCTGTCGATGGGTCCGAAATAACGGGAATCCGCAGAATCGGTTCGATTATCTCCCATTACCCAAAGATAGCCTTCGGGAATGGTATAGGGATAGCTTATAGAAACATTCGCCGCAGTTTTCAGCGGCTCGGAGGGCTTGCCTTCGGTATAGGGCTCGTTTTGCGCCACGCCGTCGATATACACGGTGCCATCGATGAGGTCGACCGTTTGGCCGCCCGTGGCAATAACGCGCTTGATGAGCGTGCGACCCGCGATTTCAGGGTCTTCGAACGTCACGATGTCGCCGGCCTGCGGCTCGTGCGTGTAATAGGTGATTTTCTCGGACCACACGTTGTCGCCCACTTCAATGGTGTCTTCCATAGAGCCCGAGGGAATCGTGTACGGGCATACCACGAAGTTTTGGAGCAGCCACACCAGACCGATTACGAAAACGATGTAGAACACCCACGAGAGCGCTTTGCGTAAACCCCCACCGGCGCTTGAGCCATGCTGGCCATAAGCCATGAAACGTGCATCCTCTCAAATAAAAAGGCGCCCCGTTAGGCGCCTTCGATTGTGCCATCGCGCAATGATAGCAAAAAAGCCCGCTCGGCTTGCGAAACATTGGCACTCTCCAACAAATCGGGACGCAAGCGTGCCGTACGAATGAGCGATTGCTGGCGACGCCACGCATCGACCTTGCCATGGTCGCCCGACAACAGCACACTGGGAACCTCCATGCCGCGGAAATTCGCGGGGCGCGTGTACTGCGGGTATTCGAGCAGACCGTCGTAGAAGCTCTCGTCGATGGAGCTGCCCTCATCGCCCAGCACGCCCGGAATCAGGCGCACCACGGCGTCGATGATCACCATGGACGCAAGCTCTCCCGACGTGAGCACGTAATCGCCCAGCGAAATGCACTTATCGGCAAGCGAATAGGCGCGCTCGTCGATGCCTTCATAATGCCCGCAAATAAACAGCAGGCGGTCTTTCTCGGAAAGCTCGGTGGCAACGCCCTGGTCGAACGGCTCACCGCAGGGTGTGAGGAAGATGGTGTAGGGTGCGGCACCCTGCGCGACGATATCGTCATACGCCTCAAAGATGGGCTCGCACTTCATCACCAGGCCCTGGCCGCCGCCGTACGGGTCGTCGTCGGTGGTGCGATGGCGATCGTGCGTCCAATCGCGCAGGTCGTGCGCGTGGAAATCGAGCGCGCCCGATGCCTGCGCGCGCTTCATGATCGACTCGCCCATAACCGAATCGTACATATGCGGGAACGTGGAAAGCGTATCGATGCGCACGGTACTACTCCTCCTCCGATTCCGACATATCAACCAAGCCGGCCGGCAGGTCCATGTAGATCACGCCCTCGGCTTCGTCGATATCGACAATGAAATCTTCCACAAAGGGAATGAGCACCTGCTCGCCCTCTTCGGTTTCCACCACAATGAGATACTGCGTCGGCATCTCGCGCACTTCCACGATCTCGCCCACATACCCCTTGGTTTCGTCTTCCACCTCAAAGCCCACGATGCGCTCGGTGGCATACGAGGCGCCTTCCTCGAAGCCTTCTGGCAAATCGGCGCGCTCGACAATCACATGGCTTCCCACGAGCTTCTCGGCGACATCGAGGTTTTTCACGCCGGAAAACGCCACAAGCCAATCGTGGCCGCCGGCATGCGTTGCCTCTTTTACTTTTGCTTCGCGCGGCCCATCGATCGTGGGCGGCACGAAGTGAACGCGAAGGCCCTCAGATAAAAGAAAAGGAAGGCCCCGTACTGGGCGTACGGTGAGCCTTCCCTTCAAGCCTTGCGTTGCGACGAGTTCGGCCACATCGGCCCAACGACGCGACATATACGCTACCCTTCGACGAGTTCGACTTCCACGGCGTTGCCGTTGCCACATGCGGCAGCACGGGCGAGCACGCGAATCGACTTGATTACGCGACCCTGACGGCCAATCACCTTGCCAGCGTCGTCTGCGGCCACGCGAATCTCCACGAGCTCGCAGCCGTCGTTGGTAAAGGTGGAAGTAACTTCCACGGCGTCTACGTCATCGACGAGAGGCTCGACGATGCCGCGCACCAACTCGACGATGCCGGATGAAGTCTCGGCCATGACTACTGAGCCTTCTTGACCGTATCGATCAGACGAACAACGGTGTCGGTAGGCTGAGCGCCCTTGGCCATCCAGTCGGCAACCTTCTCGAGGTCGAGGGTGATCTCAGAGGGATCGGTGTTGGGGTTGTAACGGCCAACCTGCTCGATGTAACGGCCATCGCGGGTGCAGCGGCCATCGGCCACGACGACGCGGTAGACAGGATGCTTTTTTGCGCCATGGCGGGCGAGGCGAATCTTGACTGCCATTTAGAAAACTCCTTAACGTGTTTTACTACGAATTCAAAACATGCGAGGGAACATGATATCTCCTGCTCCCCCACTTTTCAAGCCGACCTCGCGAAAGATGTGCCCAGCGGGGCCGGTTTATGCGGGGTTTGTGAAGCCGAAGCCCCCAAACCCCGATTATTTGCGTGTGCGGCGGCGCTTAGTGACGACGACGCGGGGTGCGATGCTCGTTGGCTTCGCGGTTGGAACGACCTGGACGATGGTCGGTTTTCTCGCCGCGGTCGCGACGCTCGCCGCGATCTTCGCGCTCGCCGCGATCTTCGCGCTCACCGCGCTCGTGGCGAGGCGCCGGGGCAGAACCTTCAGGAGCATCGGGCTTCTCCAAGCGGTCGAGCGAGATTTTGCCCGACTTCGGATCGATCTCGATAACCTGGACCTTCACCATGTCGCCCATGGAGAGCACGTCCTCGACCTGGCCGACGCGACCATTGGCCATGCGGGAGATGTGCAGCAGGCCGTCCTTGGAAGGCGTGAGCTTGATGAACGCGCCGAAGCTCTGGATGCCAACCACGGGGCCTTCGTAAACCTCGCCCACTTCGGGGACCTTCACGATAGCCTCGATGGCAGCGCGAGCAGCCTTGCCGGCTTCCTGGTCGACGGACGCGATATGCACGGTGCCGTCTTCCTGAATCTCAATCGAGGCACCCGTGGAATCCTGGATGCCGCGAATGGTTTCGCCGCCCTTGCCAATGACCTCGCGAATCTTGTCGACCGCGATGTGAATGGTGTCGATGCGCGGCGCGGTGTCGCGCAGCTCTTCGCGGGGCGCGGCGATTTCTGCGAGCATGGCCTGCAGAATGAAGTGGCGGCCAGCCTTGGCCTGCTTCAGCGCGCGGCCGAGAATCTCGGTGGACAGGCCCTTGGCCTTGTTGTCCATCTGAAGGGCGGTAATGCCCTTCTCAGTGCCCGTGACCTTGAAGTCCATGTCGCCCAGGAAGTCTTCCAGGCCCTGGATGTCGGAAAGAATGACGATGTCGTCGCCTTCCTTAATAAGGCCCATGGCGATGCCGGAAACGGGAGCCTTGATAGGCACGCCCGCGTCCATGAGCGCCAGGGTGGAACCGCAGGTGGAAGCCATCGAAGAGGAACCGTTCGATTCCATGATCTCGCTCACCACGCGAATTGCGTAGGGGAACTCGTCTTCGCTGGGCAGCACCGGCAGAAGTGCGCGCTCGGCGAGGGCGCCATGGCCGATTTCGCGGCGCTTGGGAGCGCCCATGCGACCCGTTTCGCCCGTGCAGTACGGCGGGAAGTTGTACTGGTGCATGTAGCGCTTGGATTCCTGCGGGTCGATGGTGTCGAGGCGCTGGGCTTCGTTGAGCAGACCCAAGGTGCAAATGGAAAGCGCCTGGGTTTGGCCGCGCTGGAACAGGCCCGAACCATGCACGCGAGGCAGGTAGCCGGGACGAATGTAGAGCGGACGAATCTCGTCGGCGGCGCGGCCGTCGGCACGCTCGCCCGACTCGATGACCATGCGGCGCATGGCATGCTTCTCAAGAGCCTTGCAGGCGGCGGCGATGTCGCTGCCCCATGCGGCGCGCTCTTCCTCGGTGAAGTCGTTTTCCTTGATGGACGACTTCAAGGCCTCAACCTTGGCGATGCGCGAAAGCTTGTCGGCATCGTGCAGGGCTGCGCTCATCTCGTCATAGTGGGCGTCGACGCGCTCGGCGATGGAGGCGTCGGGCACATGCACGGGATATTCCTTGGGCTCGGGAGCGACCTTGGCCAAGAATTCCGCCTGCTTCTCGCAGAAGGCGGCGATGGCCTGCTGGCCGAACTCCATGGCGGCGAGCATGTCTTCCTCAGAAACTTCCTGAGCGCCGGCTTCGACCATAGAGATGTAGTCTTTGGTGCCAGCGATGGTGAGCTCGAGGTCGCTCGTCTCCTGCTCGGCATAGGTGGGGTTCACGATGAACTCGCCGGTCTCGGCGTTGCGGGCGATGCGCACGCAGGCCGCCGGGCCGTCGAACGGGGTGCCGCCGCACAGAAGCGCGGCAGAGGCGCCGCCCACGCAAATGCAGTCGGGCGGGTTCTGGCCGTCGCACGCAAGCGTGGTAGCCACAATGTGGACTTCCTGCTTGAAGCCGTCGGCGAAGCCGGGACGAATGGGACGGTCGATCATGCGGGCGGTAAGGGTGCCCTTGTCGGAAGGCTTGGCCTCGCGCTTGAGGTAGCCGCCCGGAATGCGGCCGACGGCGTACATCTTCTCGATGAAGTCGACGGTCAGCGGGAAGAAGTCGTAGTCCTTCTGCTCCTTGGAGACAACAGCGGTGACCAGGCACGTGGTTTCGCCCTGCGTGACGAGCACGGCGCCGGTGGCCTGCTTGGCGAGCTCGCCGGTTTCCAGGCGGTAGCTCTTGCCGTACAGCTCGAAGCTCTCGACGATCTTTTCCATGTAGAAAGTTCTTCTTTCTCTTCTTCTTCGGAGGCATGCTCTTCATGCCCCTCGCGAGCAAGCGGGGCCCCTGCCCTGCCCGACCGCTATATACTGCAAAAGCCCGCCGAAGCGGGCTCCATGCAAGACTTAGATGTTGTCGCGAATGCCGAGCTTCTTGATGAGAGCACGGTAGTTCTCGATGTCGCGATCCTTGATGTACTTGAGCAGACGACGACGCTTACCGATGAGCTGCATAAGGCCACGACGGGTGTGGTTGTCCTTCTTGTGCTCCTTGAGGTGCTCGGTGAGGTGCTTGATGCGGTGCGTCATGATGGCGACCTGAACCTCGGCGGAACCGGAATCGCCTTCGCCTTTGCCGTACTCAGCGATGAGTGCCTTGACGGTCTCTTTGTCAATGGAACGAGTGGTTGCAGTCATTGCTCCACCTTTCTTGACACGCGAACGTGCCATCGCGCGGCTGTTGCGAGCCGCTTGCTTTCATTCGCCCAATGCCGCGAATCCATGCAGGTGGTGCGTGGAAACAAGGCCCTGGGTAATTGCAACCGTTGCAGTATATCAGACAATCCCGGCACTTCGCGGGAATTTCACAAGCTTCGAAACCTGAAAACCTACCGGACGCCTCCCCGCCGCGAAATGCCCGCCACGCGTGGGACACTCGCCACCCGCCAACGACCGCCACCTGTTAAATGCTCGTAGCGTTTAACAGGTTGGCCGAACCGCGAACACGCCAGGAGCGCAAAAACCTGTTAAACGCTGCGAGCATTTAACAGGTTCCCGCAGACACCAACCCCAAGCCCGCACTAACACGCATAGAATCGCCAGGTGCCGTCGACTTCCTCACGGCGGAGCTTGCCTTGGTTTTCCAGATAGCGCACGCCAACGAACGCTTCGAGCATAGAGTAATATCGCGAAATCGAAGGCGCCGCACGCCAGGCGGTCTCATCTTTCTGCGTGAGCGAACGCCGCGCCAACTCTTCGCCACCAATGCCGGGGCACTCGCGTGCGGTCGCGACCATGCGGTCGCAATGGCGCAGCTTGCGCGACACGATATCGGCCGCGCGCGAACGCAGCGTTTGTCCGCCGAATCCCTCGCCATGTCCGGGAAGCGTCCAGTGCACGTGCTGGAGCCATTCTCCATCAACGCCATGCGGCTGCGAATCGTCACGCTCATGCACACCGGCACCGACAGCCCCATCGGCCATCTGCACGCGCGCATCGACCCTGCCAAGCTGCAGCTCATCGGGCTCCTGCACGCGCGCGCCACGCGGGCCATGCAGCTGCCGCCCGCCCGAACCGAAGAAGCGCTTCTCACCGAAGCGCTCCGACTGCATGCCGCTCGCGCCGAACACGCGCTTGCCGTCGGAACGCCACAGGGCAAGCCGCTGCGGACCATCGCCGCTCAGGCCAAGCCCTTCCATATACAGCGCAAGCGCATCTTCGCCATCGAACGGCGCATCGACGCTCGGCGTGGTGCCGAAAATCACCTCGTCGCCCGTAAACGACGGCGCGCCGTCACGCCCCACCAAGCACACCAAATCGAGCGTATGCCCCGGTACCTCAACGACGTCGAACACGAAGCGCCCCACATGCACCTCGTCACCCTCGCGCACGAAACGGTAGTCGAACGCGCCCGGCGGCAGAAACGTGGGCTCGTAATCGTTGCGCGAATATTCCTCGGCATCGGCCGGCGTCGCACCCATCTTCAGCATGCGCCGCACGAACAGCCCGCGCGCGGCTTCGGCGCGAATAGGACTGCGCTCCTCGAAGCCCACCTCGGACACATACACGCACGTGCCCTCGGGAAACAGCACCCGCGCCGCCTCGGCATGATCGAAGTGCGTATGCGTCAAAAACACCTTGCACTCCCCTGGCGCCACGCCAAGCTCGAAGAGCGCATTGCGCACACGGCGCATACCCACTTCATTGGCCGCACCCGGGTCAACCACCAAGCAATCGCCGCCGTCGCGCACAATGTAGCAATTCGACTCGCCCGAGCCTAAATTAACGAAAGGAACCCGAACGCAATACACGTCCGGGTTCGAAAAAACTTTGTCCATGAATTAACGTGCCTTGTAAACCGAATCGATTCCCTCGAGCGCGCTCGTCTCGGCGAGCGACTTGCCCTTGGTCTCGGGGGCAATGAACCACGACATAACCAGGCAAATGCCCACAAGCACCGCCGCCACGAGCATCGTGGGGCCAACGCCGAACGCAGCCAAGAACAGCGGCGTGCCGTACGTCGACACAATAGTGCCAATGCGCGAGAAGCCAATGGCGATACCCACGGCCGAAGCGCGAACCTCGGTCGGGAACAGCTCGTTGGGATAGAGCCACTGCAGAATGCCCGGGCCTCCGCTGAAGAATGCGTACATGCCGAACGCAAGAATCACAACGAAAATCGGTGCCGCGGGCCACACGCCAAGAATGGTAAGGCCCGCACCCATGAATACCAAGCTAATGAGCAACAGCTTGCGACGGCCCATGGAATTCAGCCAGAACATCGCGGGAATAGAACCAATCAAGAAGAACAAGCTCACGACGCTCTCGCCCAAAATCGACTCCTGGCCCTCGCCCAAGCCGAACGCGGTCATAATATCGGGGCCGAACGTGTAAATGGCGTACATCGGCACCACCTGGCACAGAATGAACACGCCCATGAACACCATGCGTTTCATGTAGCCGGAATGCAGCAACATGCGCAGCGAGGTCTTCGGCTGCTCTTCCTCATCCTCGAGCTCGACGTCTTCGCCGAACACGCGGTGCACGATTTCGTCAGCCTCTTCCTTGCGACCCTTCTTCGCGAGCCACATAGGCGATTCGGGAATATCGTGACGGCCAACCAACAGAATAATGCAGGGAATAACCGCCGAACCGAGCATCCACTTCCAGCCGTCGGGCACGGTATACAGGAAGTAACCCACGAACGCGGCCACCGTAGCACCCAAATACCACGCCGCCGACACCGCGCCCATCGAAATGCTGCGGTATTTCTTCGGCGTGAACTCGGCGATAAGCGAAGTCGCAATGGGATAGTCGGCGCCTACGAACACGCCGATGAAGAAGCGCGCCGCGACGAGCTCCCACGGGTTGCTGCAAAAAACGCTCAGGATCGAGAAGAGGGCAATGGCAACCAGGTCGATTATGAACATTTTCTTACGGCCGATGGCATCGGTCAGATAGCCGCCGGCAATGGTGCCCACCAGAATGCCCAGCATAACCGACGCGCCAATAGCGGCCGATTCGGACGCGGTGAGGTTGAACATGGGGGTAATTTGCGTAAGCGCCACGCCGATAAGCGAAAGCACGTAGCCGTCCAAGAATGAACCGCCACTCGAAAAAATCGCGATCTTGCGCAAAAACGGCGTCATCGCAACGTCGTCGATGGTCTTTTTCGCCTTGCGTTTCACATATCGAGCGACGCGCTCGGGCGACCATTTGCCATGTTCTTCGACGTACGCGCGCTGCGTGCGCACGTCGGGGCTCGCCTGGTGCAGAATCTCTTCACGAGCCATATCGTTGTTTTCGCGAGCCATATCGCTGTCGTTCTTAGGCGGACTCACAACTTGAGTCGTTTTCTTAATAGTGCTCATTGTTCCTCCTTTGAAACGTAATCGCCTATAAGAAGGCTCGCCGAACCACTCCAGCGAGCCCCACTACTAACTAGAAATGCCGCGTGTGAATGCTATGCGCGCTCGGGGTCCCATTCAACGATACCATTGTTAAGGAACGGCTTCGAATCGGGAGCGTCGGCGTTGACCATTCGGAACCTTGCCTCGCCCTCGGCCGTCTTCCATACCACGGTGCGCAGGCGCACGCCAGGCAGAACGGGGGAAGTGAAGCGGCACTTGAAGCGCGTCATAGCCTCGGGATGACCCGGGAACAGCAGGGAAATCACATGGCGCATCGCCACGCCCGCGCTGCTCACGCCGTGAGCGATCGGACGCTCGAGGCCGGTCTGCTCGGTATAGGACCAGTCGATGTGCTGCTGATGCCAGTCGCCCATCATGCGGTATACGAGCGGCCAGTTGTAGCCGTAGGTTTCCTCGTAAGCGAAGTCGGCTTCGCGATCGGGGTAATCAACAGCGTCCTTCGGGGGAAGCTCGCCGCCCCAACCGCCGTCGTAGATGCAGCAGTCATAAGTATCAACCGTGCACAGGTGCGTGCCGTCGGCGGAATACGACTTGCCCACCTGCTTCGAGAGCGAGCCGCGACCCTCGCCGCGGTCCCAAATGGCCTCTTGAGTCACATAGGTCTCAATGTGGTCAGACATCTTGAACGGAGCATGGAAATGCACGTCAATGCCGTAGTGCAGCGAACCGGAATAATCGAAGCCGTAGTCGAGCGTCGTCGTCATTTCCTCGTTCACGGTCAGCGGCACGGCGAAGATCGGGAGAACCTTCAGGTCGGGGTTTTTCGCGTCGTGTTCGTTGACATATTCCAAGTCAACGCGACCGTCCCAGCCAGCACCGCATCCGAGCGCACAAATCTCCAAATCTTTGAAGGTGTAGTCACGCACGAAGGGCCCGAAGGTCTTACCTACGATTTCAGTTGAAATAGCCAATGTCCTCCCCTTTCAGCAAACAACTGATCTATATGAAGAAACCAATTTAATGCAGAAGCTTCTTCGCACACTTCCCCACACTTGTATGGGGCAGCGCATCCACCACCTCTACGATGGTTGGAACCTTGAAATGGGCCAGGTTGTGGCGGCAATGCTCAAGCACGGCCTCCACATCGGGCTCGACGTTCGGCTCGAACACGAGGAACGCCTTCACCGCCTGGTCGCGAACCGGGTCATCAACGCCGATGACCGCCACCTCGGCAAGGCCGGGGAATGTATTCAGAACCTCTTCAACTTCAGAGGCGGAAATGTTTTCGCCAGCGCGCTTGATCATGTTGGACTTGCGATCGACGAAATACATCCAGCCGCCCTCGTCGAAATAGCCCTTATCGCCCGAGCGCATCCAGCCTTTGCAGTCAACGCAGGAATTCGTAGCGGCCTCGTCGTTGTAGTAGCCCTTCATAAGGGAGACGCCCATCTCGCCATGGAAGACGATGTCGCCCACCTCGCCGGCAGGAAGCACGTTGCCCTCGGAATCGACCACGCGCACGTCATAGCCCAGGCCGCTGCGGCCCACGCTCGGCCAGCGGCGCTCGCCATACGGCAAATCAGTCGTGACCCAGCACACCGACTCGGTAAGGCCATAGCAGTTCTGCAGGCGCACGCCGAAACGGTTCTCGAACTCGTCTTTCTCAGGCTCCTCAATAGCCAGGTAATACTGCACCGACTTCACGTTGTGGTCGCGCTCGCCTTCCACCACGGGCTGCATCATAAGGGTGCGCACCATCATGGCGACGAGCTGCAGAGCGGTGGCACCGAATTCGCGCACCTGCGACCAATAGCGACGCGCGCTGTATTTCTCGACGAAAACGAGCGTCGCGCCACAGGTAAGCACGGGCATAAGCGCCGCCGTTTGAAAATTGGAATGGAACGCCGGCATGGTCGTGAGCAGTCGGTCGTCGGGCGAAAGGTTGCACTGCCAATCGCCGTAGTAGCCGCCATAGAGCATATTGGCGTGGGTTAGTTCAACACCCTTCGGGTCGCTCGTAGTACCCGAGGTGAAAATAATCATGGCCGTATCGAGCGGGTCGATGTCGATCGAAACCGAAAGCTCGCTTGTCTGCTCAGCGACTTCCGCATCGAAGTCGCGCGCCGTGCCGAAAAGCCCCTCGTCACCCGCGTGCGCGATGAACAGCGTAGGCACATTGTGCGGCTCTCCGCCAAGCGGACCGGCAATGCAGCTTTCCACACCCGCGCAGTAGTAGCACTGGCAATCGGGCTCGGCGATAACCACCGAAATGTCGCACTTCTCGTACACGTACACGCATTCGGCAAGCGTGTGCTGCATATTGATGGGCACCGCCACCGCGCCGAGCTTGGCGCACGCCATGCAGCATGCGATGTGCTCGGGGCTGTTGTAGAGCTGCACGCCCACATTTTGGCCGGCAGTCACGCCGACCGAGCAAAGAAGATTCGCAACGCGATTGATGTATGCATTGAATTCGGCATAGGTGAAATCGCGCTGCGAGCCATCTTTGCCATGAAATTCAAGGAAGGTATGCGACCCCCTGTTAGTGGCGAGCCATTCCCACATGTCAGCCAAATTCTGGTTTCCCACAATAGTTGCCATGCGCTAAACCTTTCCCCGAATTCCTGGTAAAAATCCCCAGTTTTAAATGTGGCCCGCACGAATGCGGGCCACATCGGCAATTACGCCGCGATAGAAATCGCGAAATCCCGCTTAGTTCTCGCCAATCTTGACGACGTTCTTCTCAGCGAGCTCCTGCACCTGCTCGGCGGTGTAGCCAAGCTTGGTGAGGACGTCCATGGTGTCGCCACCCTGGGCAGGCATCGGGCGCCAAATCTGGCCCGGGGTCTGCTCGAAGCGAGGCATGGGAGAGAGGCCCTTGAAGGTGTCGCCGTCTTTGGTCTCCCACTCGACGAAGTTGCCACGGGCAGCCATGTGCTTGTCGGCAACCATGTCTTCGAACTCGTAAACGCTCTGAGCGGCGATAGCATGGTCGGCCAGAATTTCTTCGAGCTCCAGCTTGTCATGCTCGAGCAGCCAAGCCTCAAGGCGCTTCTCAAACTCTTTAGCGATGGGCATGGACAGCCACAGGGAAGCGGTGTCCTCGGGCAGCTCGGGGGTGCCCCAGTGCTCGCCCAGGCCGAGCTCTTCGATGATCCACTTGTTCTGGCGAATGCCGAACAGGTTCAAAGCGATGAAGCCGTCCTTGCACTTGTACACGCCAATACCGCAGAGGTTGACGTTGCGAGCGCCAGCGCGAGGCCACTTGATGCCCTCGTTGAGGAAGTCAACCAGGTAGTACTGGCTCATGTACATGATGCCCTCATACATTGCCCAGTCGATGCTCTCGCCCTTGCCGGTGCGATCGGCCTTGCGCAGTGCAGCCAGGGAGGCACCAATGAGCAGGTAGGAGTTGATGTAGTCACCGGAGTACGGCATGGAAATCATCGGCTGCTCAGCGGTGCCGTTCTGGCAAGTGAGGCCAGCGTAAGGGCCAACGGTGCCGTCGTAGGCAGGACGCTTGACGCGGTCGGGGTCGCCGAATTTACCGTAGCCGGAGCAGTGGACGATGATGAGCTTGGGGTTAACGGCCCACATATCCTCATCGGTGAAGCCCTTGCGATCCCACGTGCCGCCCTTGGAGGACTCGAAGAAGATGTCGGTGTCCTTGAGCATCTTCAACAGAACTTCTTTGCCCTCGGGGGTGAACTGGTTCAGAGCGACGGAGCGGCAGTTACGACGCTCGGCCTGAGCAGCGTTCTTAGCATCGCGAACGGTGTCGCCATAGCCCGTGTTCTCGAGCCACGTAACATCGGCACCCCAGTCAGCCATGATGTTGCAAGCGCGAGGAATAGCTTCCTCCATTGCAGCGAAGACGATTTTGACGTCGTCGAGAACACCAAAGCTCGGTTTTTCGGTAGGAATGGCAGCCATATTGCTGGTCCTTTCTCGTTTCTCAGGGTGCGCCGCGCCCTCACACGGCGCACCTGTTGAGATTTCCCCAAATGCGAGGCGACTTGCGCCTCACGTTATTAGTAAACGCTGCACGGCCCCGCCCACGACGGGGCCATACGATGCGAATTACTGGCGATACGCCTTGATAGCGTTCTTGGAAGCGGTGAGAATCATCATCTCGTCGGTGCCACCGGAGACACGGTCGACACGCAGGTCGCGCCAGATGCGGTTGATGCGGTGCTCAGAAGCAACGGCGATGCCGCCCATGACCTGCATAGCGTCGTCAACGACCTCGAAGGAAGCGTTGGCGCAGAAGTACTTGCACATTGCAGCCTGGCCAGCGTCGACGTCGCCGCCGAGGTTGGTGTCGGCGTTCCAGGCAGCTTCGTAAAGCATGTTGCGCATGGAGTCGAGCTTGATGGCCATGTGGCAGAACTTCAGGGAGTTCAGCTGGAAGCGAGCGACCGGCTTGCCGAAGGCAACGCGAGCCCAAGCATGCTTGGCAGCGTCTTCGAAAGCAGAGATAGCCGTGCCGTAGTCGCACGCAGCAACGAGCCAGCGCTCGAAGTTGAAGTCAGCGACGCCGCGGTTGAAGCCGTTGCCCTCTTTGCCGAAGAAGTCCTTCTCTTCCATCTCGACGTTGTCGAGGTAGACCTCGCAGCAGGAGTCCATACGCAGGCCCAGCTTGGTGAGCGGGGACAGCGAGATGCCCGGCTTGGACATGTCGACGAAGAACTCGGAAATGACGTCCGGGTTGTCAGCGTCGCGGCACATGATGATGAGATACTTAACGCCCTTGGAAGAGGTGATGAAGGTCTTGGTGCCGTTGAGGTAGATCTTGCCATTCTCGCGCTTGTAGGTGGTCACGAGGCCGGAAACGTCAGAGCCGGCGCCCGGCTCGGTGCAAGCGGAGTTCACAACCTGCTCGCCCGTGCCCAGGTACTTCAGGCAAGCATCGATCTGCTCCTGAGTGCCCTCGCGGACGATGGTGTTGTAACCGGTGAGCAAGTACAGAACATAGGTCGGGGCACCGTACTGGCCGAGAACCTCGTAGATCGCCATCAGCGTGGTGATGGGCTGCTCGAGGCCGAGGCCACCGTGCTCCTCATCGAGCATGATGCGGTCGAAGCCCATTTCGCAAAGGCCCTGGGCCCAGCGCAGCGGGTACTCATGCTTCTCATCGCACTCGTGGAAGTAGGTCTCCCAGTTCTCGCTCTCCATGTAGTCGCGGTAGGACGCCACGATGAGCTCTTGTTCGTCGGTCAGATTGAAATCCATTGAGGAACCTCCTTATTGGTTGCACTCACATCCGGCCTCGCCGGAATATGACAGGATTGGGGGTGGGCATCTGCCCTATTGAAGCTACGCCTGATGGCGGGTCTTCCAGAATTCAGCGGAATGTTCGATGCACTCAGCAGCTTCATCGAGCATTCGGGAGTAGTGAACGAATGCATGCAGCACGCCTTCGAACACTTCGTGCTGGTTGCGCACGCCGTTGGTGTCGAGAACGCGATGCAAAAGCTCGGAATCGTCGCGCAGCGGGTCAAGACCGGCAGCGGCGATGTAGCACACAGGCATGCTCGTCGTAAGGTCGTTGTGGAACATATCCACGTACGGTGCCTTGGTTTCGGTAGCCAGGTCGTTGAGCCAGCACTCGTTGTAGTAGATAAGGTCTTCCTTGCGCATGCCGTCGATATCCCAACCGTACAGGCGCTGCGACATGGAATCTTCCAGGCCATAGAAGCCGTAATACAGAAGCAGGCTCTTCACGAAGGAGTTGTCACCCTCTTCGTCGCGCAGCCACAAATTCGATGCCATCGAAAGCACTGCGCCGCCCGAGTCGCCGGCGAATGAAAGGTCGTCGCCGTCGATGCCTTCTTCAGCACCATGCTCGTGCAGGTGTTTGGCGACCATCACGCACTCCTGAATGTTGGTGGGATATTTCGACTCAGGAGACAGGTGGTAGTCGACGCTCACGACAACCGCGCCCGTTTTCTCGGCGAGAATGCGGCACACGCGATCGTGGGTGTCGGGGCTGCCCACAACAAAACCGCCGCCGTGAATAAATTCAATCACGGGAAGCTTCTCAGCTTCGACGGGGTAATAGTAGCGAGCCATGAATTCGCCCATGGGACCTTCGAACGTACGCTCGACGGTCTTGGCCATAACCGGACCGCCCTCGTTCCAGAAGCGGCGCTCGCGCACGTAGTTCTCGCGCATCTCGGCGAATCCCACGTCGGTGACGAAGGCGTCGCCTGCAAGCTCTGCCGACTTCTGGAGGACGGCTTTCATCTGATCGTTCATGAGCAACTGCGGATCGACTTTGTTTTCCATACTCAATCCTTTCTCGATGACTTGGGAAAGTGGAGAGGCGTTTGGCGTCGCCTCTCCACGAGGCCAGCGGATTCGCTGGTAGTAAGGGACCTGTGCGGCCGGTCAGCGTTATGCGAGCCGGCCGCTAAAGTGCTTGAGAGTTACTTGGCCTGAGAGGCAGCGTGCTTCTTGGTAGCACGGATGCACAAGACCAGGAAGAGGATGCCGAGGACGGCGAACATGATCTCGAAGCCGAAGATCTGGTTGAAGGCTGCGACGCCGGAAGCGTCGATCAGCGAGCCGTACCAGGTGTGAATGAACACGTCAGGCAGGAAGCCGATAACGGAAAGGATGCCAGCGGCGGTGCCGAAGATTCGCATCGGAATGCCGAGCTCGGAGAGCGGCGAAGAGCCGATGGAGAAAGCGCCGTAGGTGGCGAAGCCGAACACGACGACCAGGCAAGAAGCCATGATGGACATGCCGGGATCCTGCGGCAGAACGATGAAGGCGCCCAGAACCACGATGGCGAGCACGAAGCAGCCCATGATGGTCTTGGAGGACTTAGCCTTAGCGGCGATGGCGCCGATAACCGGGCCAGCGAGCAGGCCAATACCATAGGTACGAATGAGGCCAACAACGTTCACGACGTTGGCGTCGGTACCCAGAGCCTGAGACAGGTACGGAGTGGTGTAGGTAGCGCCCTGGTACACGCAGTAGACGCAGAAGTAACCGAGGCAAGCCCACAGAACGCCGGGGGTCTTGATGGCCTCAGCGGCATCGGAGAGGCTGAAGAGCTTGGAATCCTTGTTAATCTCACCCTTGAAGTCGGGGATGAAGATGAAGGACAGAACGCCGAGGATGGCAATCAGAACACCAAGGAAGATGATGACCGACTGCATAGCGAAGGTCGTATCGGGAATAGCAGCAACGATAGCAACGTTGATCATGCCGATAACGAGGCCGGCAACACCGTAGATGGAGTAGGAAACACCGATGCGGGCAGGATACTCATCCTCTTCGCAGCACAGACGAATAACCTTGAAACGGGTGCCCCACCAAATCAGGATGGAGGTAAGGCCCATGCCACCGAACAGCACGTAGCACATCTGCACGGAAGGAAGCATCGCGTAGAGGAGCGTGAGCACTGCGGTGCCGATGAAGCCAACCCATGCGAGGGTACGCATACGGAACTTGTCGGCGAGAATGCCCGAAGGCAGGTAGCAGATAAGAGCGACGATGCCGTAGAAGGACACCATTGCGCCCAAGTCGGCGTTGGTGCAGCCGAGAGCCGTCATCAGAGGATCGTAGAAGACGCCCTTCAGATACATCGGCGTGTAGATGATGGAGGAACCCATCGAAATGAGGATGATCAAGAACCACTTGTGGAAACCAGTGAGGTCCTTGTACGTCACCTCGCCCTTGCTCTTTGCAAGAATGGACATGTGTTTTCCCTTTCTCGTTTACCTTAAGAAAGCATTGCTTTCCGGTACGAGCGCCCCTCTCCTTGCTTATGAAGTTCTTGATCGTTTTCCGAATTGCTCCGTTCAAAAGAGCCAAGGACTTCATAAGAACTCGCGGGACGCGTGTCGCGCATGCGCGACGCCAAATAGGTAGGCCCCTTAAGCCCAGCGAATTCCGCCTCCTTCCAAGGGATCGTGCCATCGTATGAAGCCTTATTCCGGATATTCAGCTTTGTTGCCGACTCCCGGTTCCCCAAAGGCCTCATCGATCAGACAAGTTGCATTTTGTGGCCGAATCGTGAAGTGCGCTATCGCTTGTTGACTATGAATCGCTCTTTACTGGCAAACGAGTTAGTGGATAATTGGAGCATACTTAAAAAACTGTGATGCAGGTTTAATCCAGGTGAATTACCCTATTCAGCATAAATCTGGCCTATTGGAACAAAAAAATCGATAAGCCAGATTAATAAATCGGCACATGCCGCACTGCGCGAGGGAAAGGATGGGGAACGCTGTGAGTATGGTTTCCTTCTTCGGAAGCGATGCGGAATCGGTAGAAAAAAGGGATGCGTTAGGCGTCCATTATCTTGGTCTGAGCCTTGCACTCGCGTGGTTTTATTGCCTGTGGTTCTCGCCAAGCGTGTTCGTGTGCATGCCGCTCATGGGCCGTGCCATGGTGTATTCCTGGCTTGCGAGCCTCGCGTTTTCGGCGCTTGCATTCCTCGTAATGCCGTTGGCGCTCCGACGCATCAATATATATGAGCACCCTACCCTTGTATGGGTTTCGGCCGGAATGCTCGCCGCAGGCACGCTGTTGTTCACGCTTGCGAAACCCTTGGCGACACTGCCCCTTTTTATTTGGGTCGTGTTCCCCATTGTGCTGGCCGTGGCCAACGCACTTCTGTGGGCCGCATGGGGCGAATTCTACACGCGCAAACGCTCGACGTTCGCGGTAGGCGAATTCGCGCTTGTCTACGGATCGGTGATGCTCGCAGCAATGATCATGACCGAGATTTTGCCCGCGCCTGTATCGAATGTGTTCGTGGCGCTGCTGCCCATTGCGTGCGGCGCAGTATATAAGTACGAAAGCAAGACGATTGAGGGACTTGTATTCCCCACGCTTTTGCCGAAGGCGATTCGCAAAAAGACGAATCGCGCAACGCTTATTATATCGGTTTCGCTGTGCATCGCGTGCGTGGCCTGCTACTTCACGATTGCTATAGTTCCTGAAGATAATATCCTCACAGATGCGGCGGCGTACCCCTTGGGAATGGGTTTGGCAGCAATTCTGTGCCTTGTTATTGCGTCAATCGCGCGCGTTGGCAAACGCACCGAAGCCGCATACAAGCTTCTTCCCTACTTCATGGTTGCTGCCATTGTCGCCATTGCCTTTTTCCTGAGCAATCACGTCGAATTTGACACAATTGCGTTCACGCTCGCTGTGATTCTGGCCGGCATTTTCGAGTTGTTCGTGATTTCGTATTTCGGCACCATGTCGTCGAAGGGTTACATGGCTCCCGTTGCGGCGTTTTGCGCGTCGAGCGCCATTGTGCGCCTGGGCTTTTCGATTGGCGAGGTTTGGGCCGTGCTCTATGAAGACATTCAGGGCATTTGGAACACGCTTGTTGAGCCCACGTCGCTGTTCCTTATGTGCCTTGTAGCGCTGTCGCTTATTCCGCTCGTGCGCAGCGAAGGCGACATCATTCACATAACCACGACGCCTGCCACGCAGAACGATACCGAAGAGATTTGCGACGCGGTTATCGTGGAATTCAAGCTCTCGAAGCGCGAGGGTGAGATTTTGAAGCTCGTGGCACGCGGCTACACCGTGGACAACATCTCGAACAAACTCGTGATTAGCCCCTACACCACACAGACGCACATTCGCCACATTTACGCGAAGATGAACATTCATAAGCGCAGCGAGCTATTGGACTACATCAACATGCACCGCGACAGCGACAAGCCCGTACGACCCACCGCAAAGGCCGAAAAGAAGTAACGGGATCGGGAGAAGATGATTGAGGCGCCCTGCGGGGCGCCTCTTTTTATTTCATCTTCGAAATCTCGACAATCCTGTCAACCAGCATGTCCACGTAAGTCACAGGACGACCGAATATCGGGGTTTCGCCATCGGCGGAAAGCTCCGCACGCCTTGCCACGGCGGCCTCAGAAGGCCCACCAGCCCGATACAATTCCCACAGTTGATCATAAGGAAGAACTGGCTTTCTGTATTCAGGAATGCGATCTTTCCTTCTAAGCTCCGACACCGCCTCTTCGGGAGTGTAAACCTTTGCACCGGGCGCAAAATGCAGCAAAAGCCAGTACTCGAAACAAGGGCTGGAGTTCGCCGCGCGAATCTTCTTCGAGGCAGCCTTCTGAAGCACATCACGATAACGCCGCCTTTTCTCCTCGACCTCGCTTTCCGCGTCGATAAGAATCCACGCCTCGACATCAAGTCCTTTCGCGCAATGTTTCTTAGCCTCGCGTGCAGCACACTCCATTACGCCGTTAGGATCAGGCTTATCGGACTTGAGGGGAATCATCCAGCTGGCGCGAAACCTGCTTTTCAATTCCTTGAAATAGTTATATTCAGTCTCGCCTTCGCAAACGATCAACAAGGTCGGCTTAGCACTCCTGCCACCTTCGGTTCGACCTCGGACTCTACGCTTTGCCGCCATGCTACAGCACCTCCTCAATGAAGGGAACCGCGCCGTAAGCACCATATAGATACCTGTTCAGTATGTTGTCATCCTTTCGCGGAGAATAAGCGGACAACGGATAGAGCTCGCTTGCTCCCTCTCTTCCCCCCTTCTCAACAAACCAGAACTGGTCTCGGCGCATGAAGTCGCCATCCATGATGGACAAATCGTGGGTAGTAAAGATAAGTTGGGCATTCTTGGAATTAAGCTTCCTATCGAAGAACAGCGACACCAAGTTTCTCAGCAAAATCGGATGCAGACTTCGCTCAGCCTCATCTATGACAAGAGTCTTGCCCGTCGCGATGGCGTCGAGGAAGTCGACAGCCAGATTGAGCATGGTCACCGTGCCGAGAGACTCGTCCTCAAATCCAAAACCAACTCTCTGACCCGCAATCACGTGCTGGAACTGGAAAGTAATTTTCTTGTCAGAAGGTTTTATCTCGTCGATGCCCTTGCCAGTAAGAGCCTCAAAAATAGCCTTGACCTTATCGGTCGCTACTTTCTGGCTCTCGCGCTCCTCGTCAGTAAGGTCGCTCACCGCAAGCTGAGCACCGGTAATCCCAAGATCGGCAGACTTCACTGCCTCGACAGCCTTAGAGAAACCGTCCTCTCCCAAATCTTTCAGTTTTTCCAGCAGAATCCCGTAATCCACAGGCTGAGCATGGTCATACACCCTAAGCCCGTTCACAAACCAGTCGAAAACCGTCACGCAATCCGCAACTCCGAACTTAGAAAGGAGCCCTATCACCAAACCGTTGTCGGTGAAACCCTTTAGTTTGGATGAAATCCCAGTGTAGGTAGATCCCTGCTTCACGCGATACGTGCCATCGTCGAGCAAAAAGCGCTCGAACACAAGCCTCTCGCTCTTTGGCTGAGCCTTCAGGGTCTCACGAACGACGCCTCTATCATCAATAACAAACTCGTAGCTAAAGCGCGTCATCCCAAGAAGAATGGAAAACGAAAACAAGGACGGCTCGCCCGCATTGTTAACGAAAGCCTCCCTAACACCACCGTTGCCCAAAGGAACCCGTCCGAGGACGATGCCCCTGGCAAAATCCATTGCCCTCAAGAGGTTTGTCTTGCCCGAAGCGTTGGGACCATAGATAACTGCAACGCTGAGAACTCCAGCAGCATTCGTACCCGCAGGCCTCACGGGTGCCATATTATCAGGGTGTTCCTTATAAGCATTGACAGGAAGCATGCTAAGGCAGGCATCGCCCTTGAACGAGCGGAAATTGCTGCACTTGAACTCGATTAGCATAGCAAATCCTTTCTATATTGATTTATCGTTATATTACGCTCTTTATTGTGAGATCCCCACATTTATTTGCCGTTTATAACGATTTCTTCGATTTTGAAGCATGTTGCCATGATTGGCAGACACCCCACAGACCCCCACGCGTACCCCGCATGGACAAGGCACTGCGTAGCGCTCGCGGGCAAAACCGCGACAGTGACCTGCATCAAGATTTTGGACGCCGAAACTCAAGGGATTAAGGTGGGCACTTTGACAATCACCCTAAAGCCCGGAATTAGCCTCGTTTTCCAACAAACTGTCGGGAAGGGAAAAACCATGCAGAACAAAGGCGTCTCTTAAATCCGATAAAATCTCTTTACTAAGAGAGCCGCAGTCAATAAGCTCAATCGCTTGCTGATAGCCCTCGCAACCCACGCAATCGATGCTAGCGCCCTTCATACGCGCAATCAAGAATTTCGCCTTGTCCTCATTCGCCAAGGCGCTTTCGCCAATTAAAGCAATCAATTCCTTGTCGAGAAAAAAGTCGTTCTCATATTTCCAATTGCAGTGCTCCGAAAAGATCTTAACAGCCCCCGTAATCACGTAGGAATCGTCGTTCTTCTCTTTATTGCATAAACGAAGCAAGTGATGGGCGGATTTTCTATAGCACGCCTCGTCTTCCAATAGCAGATTGATTGTCGAATTAATCCATCCGCGCCATTCTCGCTCGCGGTCCGCTTTCGAGAGACGCACGTCCATTCGACGAGAACCCATACAGCAGCCGAACACGACGCAGGATTGTGTCTACATGCGCCAAAGAGCTCTTCTCTCGACGCGGAACCGTCGTAGAGAATCGACGACCAAAGAAACGTCTTCTTTATCCTCGCATTGCGAACATCTTCATACGGCTCGCCATCGGAAAGAACTTGGCGCCAATAGACCCGAATGTTCCGCCATAATTCTTCAGATATGACACTCAAATAGCTCAAACCGCACCAAGCTCCCTGAGCGTAACCGGAATCTTCCTCTAGTAAAGGAAGCATTTTCGATGAGAAAACATCGTTCACGGCGTTGATCCAGTAGTTCGCCTCAGAAAAGACAATCGTCGCGAAGGAATTACCCGCTTCTTTATCGCTCATCGAAGCCAATAAAAGTTGCTTAATTCTTATCTGAAATGCGCGTTCTGTGCATTTAGTCTCGGAAAGAAGCTGTTCACCTCCCGAATCCCATCGGATACCATTGTTTAAGCGGCATTCGGGCGAGGGGAGGTGGAGAGAATGCCGAGAAGCAAGAACGGGCAGCTCACCCAGGGGGACCGCATGGCGATCGAGCAGCAGCTCAAGGATGCCGGCCGCTGCCGGAAATCGCCAGGGGACTGGGCGTCGCGCCGTCGACCGTGGCCCGCGATGTTGATGTTCACTAAGAAGTGGTCCGAGTGATCACTGGGAAATGAGCACCGTGAGCACGAAAAATTGAGCAGTTTAAGCAAGAGGGCCGCGCCCCGGGGACCGGGGGCGCGGCCCTCGCCGTATGG
>NZ_QIBZ01000011.1 GCF_003725955.1 Slackia isoflavoniconvertens
GAGTCCTACCGCGTCCGCCATGCCCTCATGCAGGAGGGCTAGCCGCTCAGAAAGCGTGCGCACTTCCGATGCTCAGGCTGCTCAATTTCCGATGCTCTTTTTGCTCAAATCCTCTTGACGAAACACATTGCGCTATCACGCCCTCGGAGGCCAGGCGCCCGAACGCGCCCGAGAGCCACGCGAGCACCTTGCGCGCGGTCGCGGGCGAGACCGGGTTGCCGTCCTTGCCGCCCCGCGTCGCGATGCGCCGCAGAAGCGAGCTGAAGACGTACGGCCGCGCGTCCGCCACCGGCATCGACCCGACGTACGGCTCGATGTAGCAGCGCAGGTAGCTCGCGTAGCCGTCGACCGTCGTCGGGCTCAACCCCAAAGCGGGGAGTCTTTCGAGGTCGTAGCGCAGCAGCCCGCCCACCGTCCACGAAACTCCGCCGCTGCGGCAGAACGCCGCGATCCTGTCGAGGTCGGCCTTGGCCGCCGCGACCTCGTCCCCCGAGGCGTCGGGCGGCAGGGTCCGCGAAAGGTTTCGCTTCTTTCCGGTGGCCCGGTCGATGCCCGCGTAGCAGCGGACCTCCCAGGCTCCCGTGCGCTTGTTCCGCCTGGCGGTCGCCATCAAATCGCCCCGACGCTGTGGAGGTTCACGGACTTGACCGTCACCATCGAGATTCCCGCCGCCTTCAGCGACGCGGCGTACTTGCGCGCCGCCGAAAAGCTGTCGTACGCCGCGACGGGGCCGCTGCCCGTGCTCACTACCCAAATCCTCATTTCGCTCCTAACATCGCACTACTTCCGCCTGGTACTCCCCGCCGCCGAACACGCGGCGCACGATCGCCTGCGCCGTGGGCTTGTCGCCGCCGCTCTCCATGAGCCGATGCCCCAATTCCTTCGGGGATTGGTACTGCGTCGTGAAAAGCGTCGGCTTGCCCGAGCGGTAGCGCGCGTCGAGCACCGTGAACATCTTCTCGAGCGCGTCGGCGGTCGGCTTCTCCTTGCCCAGGTCATCGATGCACAGAATTCGGAAGCCCGCCCATTGCCCAATGGCCTGCCACTCGCTTCGCAACACGTCGTCATAGGTGGAGCGGATGCTGCGCAGCACGTCGCCAAAGGTGGCGAATCGACATAACGCGTTCGGAAGATGCGCCACCGATTCGGCCAGGATGGCGCATGCGACCTCGGTCTTCCCCGCGCCCGAATCGCCCATCACGACGAGGTTGCGCGGCGAGCCGTCCCAGGCGCTCTCGGCCCATCGGCGGGCGCGAGCCGGCGCGACGTCGAACGGAGTGCGCTCGAAGATGCTCGGCATCCCCACCGCGATCACCTTGCGGCGCGCTTCGAGGGCGCGCTCGGCGGCGATCGCGGCGTCGATTTCGGCCTGGCGCTCGGGCGTTATCGAGGCGCGGATTGCCGCGATGCGCTCGGTGATATCGTCAATCGAAGTCCCAATCCGATTCATCGGATGCCACCCCCTCGCCCTCGTTGAGGTACTCCTCGAACTTCGCGCCGAACAGCGTCGACGGCCGTATGAACTTCGCCATGTCGGAATCCGCCCATTGCTCCTGCTTCGCCGCGACGACCTTGCGCACGTCGGCGACGGTGCGGCCCGAGTCGTAGATGCGGCGAAGGTCGAGCCAGTCCTTTCCGCCCGAGGAGCGGTAGTCCTTGCCGGTGACGGCGTTGAAGGCGTCGATGCACTCGGCGGCGAACCGCTCGAACTCGCCCGGCTCGTCGCTCGGCAGGTCGTCGGGGTCGACGAAGCCGAGCGCGCGGAATTCCCGCGAGTCCCCCTCCGGGGGGTTTGGGGGGATAGAAGACACGTCAGTGTCTTCTTCTCTATCTCTTTCTCCCTCTTTAATAGGAAGGCTCGATTTTGATTCGCTTTCGATATCGTTTTGATTCGCGTTTGATTTCGTTTTGTTCCGCTTTCGATTCGCCCGCGGCTTCGGCCGCGACGACGCCTCGGAGCGCGATTTCGCGATAAGGACGCGCTCCTTGCATGTGAGGAAGACGGCCAGCGCGGCCCCCTTGAGCGGCGCTTCCGTGCCGTCGAAATAGAGCTGCGCGAGAGCGCCGACTACCTCGTCGCGCTGCTTGCGCGGGAGCACCGACGCGCCTTCCCACATGTCGTCTTGCAGGTAAAATCCCATGCCGGACCTCTAAAGGACGATGCCCAGCAGGAGCACCCAGCCGACGCCCGCCATGGCTATTCCGAGCGAGCCCAAAAGCCGGCGGGGCGTCGATGCGCCCTCGAACAGCTCGCCCGCGCCGAGCGCCCGCGCGGCGAATCGCGCATCGTCGGCGAACGTGGTAGAATCTTCGGTGCTTTTTTGAGCCGCGCCCGCCTGGCTACCAACCTTGGGCGCGTTATTTTTTTTCATCTTCTTCTCCAATCAAATCCTCCACAGTGCACCCGAGGCACCGGGCAACCTTCGCAACCTGCCGCGCAGGCGAACCGCCCACTCCCTTGGCTTCCATCTTCTTAACGGTGCGAGACGATATGCCCGCCGCCTCGGCCAGTTGCTCCTGCGTCATCAGCGCGTAGGCCCTTCGCTTTTTCAACGACATCCGACACCTTTCCGTTTCCATTCCGTTTACAAACGGGAAGTACCATGCACTAACATCGAACGCGCCCAAAACACACTCTGATTCGTTGGAGGTGGTCTTTTTGGCCAACGTTTTGAGCACGAGGCCCATGTGAGTCGTCTGGGCCTTGCGGGTGGCTCCGCATAAGCCGGATGGACAAAGCCGGGGGTGCTGAACCCCGGGCGGCGTCGCATCGCCACGGGGAGACGGAACTCCAGCGTCGGGCGCCCGGCAAGCGTCATAGGCCGAAGGCCGCACGGCCCAGGCAATCTGGAGGTGCTAATCGCGCCCCGGCGAGGAATGGCGATGCGGGCTAGCGCCGTGCGCAGCATGGCAAAAAGCCCTTCGTGGAAAACGGCGGGTCAGCAACCGCCCTCTGCCCGCGATGCCCGCAGGCTCGCGCCTGCGGGGCCAGCACTGCCGCCGCCCGGTTGGCCGCCGGGCGGCGTTTTCTTTCAAAGGCCGCGCCAGCCTGGCTACCAACCTTGGGCGCGTTATTTTTTCCTGGAATCATTCGCCTACTCCGATCCATTCCTCGAACCATTCCATCTTCACGAGCGTCAACCGCTCGCACCCCTTCGGCATCGCCGTCTTGAGGTCTCCCCTGCGCGCCGCCGCGTAGAGCGCCGACTTCGGCACGCCGCAGAATTCGGCAAGCTGCGGGATTGTGTAGTACGTCTGCGATTGCCCTTCCATCTCCGTCCTCCTTTCCGCCATTGACGCCGCCGGCACGTCGCGCGCCGCGTGCACCACGACGACGCCCCTGTCGAACTCACGGCGGGTCTCTCCCGCCGGGAACGCCGCGTCATCCATGGCTCGCCTCACTTCCCGCCCAGCATCCCGCCGAAACCTATTCCGAACAGGAACACGCACAGCAGGAACAGCGCGAACGCCAAATCCGGATCCATCGAAACCCCCTAACGCCTTCGCCATGCCCCGCTTGCGAGCCAGCCGATTACCAGCCCCGCGCCCGCGTACGCGGCGCATGCTATGATTTGCCTCATCGAAACCACCGACCTTCCAGGGAGCAGCCGTGAAAGCCATCCAATACCTCAAGCAGAACGCGCTCGGCATAGCCGCTTTCTTCGGCTTCAGCGGCGCGACCCTTTTCGCCTTGCTCGGCGAAGGCTCGTGCATGGCGGCCGAATACCCGGCTCCCGCCGCGGCCTTGGCGGTTGCCGCCTTGTGCCTCGGCGCCTGCATCGGCAACGCCGTCGCCAAGCGCCGAGCCAGAAAGGAGCTGCAGGCCGAGCGCGAGCGCCTTGAAGCCGAAATCGAGTCGGCGAAGGCTTCGTGCGCCAAGCGGCTCGCCGCCGCGCAGGCCGCCTACGGCCAAGCCGTCGAAGAGCTCCGCGCCGAATCCGGCCAGGCGCTCGCCGACCTGCAGGCCGACTACGATGCCCTGACGAGCAAGCGCGCCGCCAAGCTCGACAAGCTTGCGCGAACGTTCTCGTGCATGCCCGAATCCAGCAAGAAGCTCGTGGCCGAGGCGCTGGATAACGGGGAATGCATCGTGACGGTGGCCGATATGCCTCGCCTTAACGCGGCCGCCGCTTTGGCGGAAAAGGGCATTTTCTGGTCCCCTAGAACCGCAAGCGACCGGTTCCCCATACACATCAGCCCCGAATACGTCACCGAAATCCGCGAGCACCGCTCGGAATGGCTTGGGATGTAGCATCGGCATCCTCCTTTCCTTCCGTTTCGATGCCGCCGCCGGTCGGCGCCCGCCCCGTGGCCGTCTGCACCCGGCCATGCGGCGCCGGAGGTTCACGCGAAAGCGCCTCGGGATGGGCGCCCACCGGCGGCGGCAGGAATTCAATGCAGCGCGTTGCTAAGCGTTGACGTGCTCCGGTGATTCTTCGAGCAGTTCATATGGCGACACGTCGTACAGCTTCGCCATCTTCACCAGATTCGAGCCAAGTGGTTCAGCTTCTCCGCTCTCCCATCGAAGGATGGCATTCTCATGCACCCCGATAAGATGCGCCGCTTGCTTCGCCGTGAGGCCCTTCGATATTCGGGCCAGTCGCATTTTGGTTCTCAACTTAGCCTCCTAACATCATTTCCGTGTGTTGATGTTTGCTATTATAACAACATTTCCGTGTTTGTAAACAACATTTTTGTGTGGGAAAATACAACTCAACCGAGTAAGGAGGTGCCAGTGTTTAACTACAAGATTGCCGAAGCACGCGTGGCGAAAGGGTTGACGCAAGCCGAGCTTGCAAAGCAGATAGGCACAACGCAGCAACAGATTGCCCGTTACGAGAGCGGCAGCAATGACGTTAAATCGAGCGTATTGCTGAAGATTAGCGAGGCGTTAGGCGTAACGCTGACGTACCTTTTGGGAATGGATAACGTGGCCATTCCATCGAACAACATGGTGGACGTTCCCCTGTACGGAGCCATTGCCGCCGGCACGCCCATCGAGATGACGCCGGTCGAAAACACGCAGCCCATTCCCGCCAAGGTGTACGAGCTGCACCCCAACGCCTTCCTTTTGAAGGTGGAGGGCAACAGCATGAACCGAGTGCTACCCAACGGAAGCTACGCCCTCATCGACCCGTGCAAAACCGTGGAACGCGACGGGGCGCCGTACGCCGTGTGTGTGAACGGCTACGACGCCACCATCAAGCGCGTGCGCAAGCTGAACAACGGATTCCAGCTCGTGCCAGACAGCACTGACCCGACCTACGAGACGAAGACATACAACTACAACGAGCCAGAGACGCAGACCATCACGGTGATAGGCCGCGTCGTCTACTACGTGCTGCCGTTCGATTGGGAGTTTTAGGAGATGAGTACAAGTGGGACTTTTCCGACTCTTGTTTGGCAACGATTCGGTACGCGAAATCCATGACGAGGCTCATCGCAGCCAATACGACTACGACGTGCTCGAGATCAAAAGAACGTGGCTTTACACAACCGAGTACGGCAAGATTGGCAGTTTCGACCCCAAGGGCAATATATTCCTCGATTACAACGTCGAAAACGCCTGCCGGATTCGATGCGAAACGTATCTCGCCGGTTTTCTATCCGAGATTGCAGCGGACACAATAGCCCTAAGCATCGTACGCGTCAGAGACATTAAGGATGGACACGGCCTTGAATGGAGTAGCAGTGGCCAATTCGCGGTGGTTGACAATACGGGGGCACTTTATGGAATGATTTACGACTACGACGCAAAAAAGCACAAGCTTCGACCTGGCGATAAGATAAAGGTGGCAGTATCTAGACCGCCTTGGACGACTGGCCGTACGGTGTTATGGGTGATAGGAAAAATTGAACCCGATAAAGAATAGGCACATCTAGGCTCGGTTTGCTACAATCAAAAGCAATCGAGCCGAAGGTAGCGGCGTCCGCAAGGGCGGTCGTTTAAATCCTTCGGCCTTTTTGTTTCGCCAAATGTCCATCGGTTAGAGGGCATCTTTGTCGTAGCCGGCGAGGATGTGGCGGCCGGCTTCGTCGGTAACCGTTGAACCGTCGAAAAGCGACATGGGGTTGCCCACCTGTTGCAGCTGGACGAGCGGCACGACCCGGCCGAACTTGACCTTCTCGCCAAGGCCGACCACCTGCACCATGTCGCCGCGCTCGCGCGATCGCAGTCCGTCGAGAAGTCGAATCTCGCCGCCGGTGCGCTCGTCATAGATTTTCATGCTTGCCTCGCATTCTGTTTGATTGCCATGTAATCGCGCAGGACGTAGCCGTATTCGCACTTCGTGATTCGTGCTTCGAACGGCGGCAGGCCATTCTGCTTCACTGTTTCGAGCCTGGCAGTCGGGACCTGCCCGTTGCTGCACGCTTCGAGCCTGCGGCCGATTTCCACCACGCGAACGGTGTCGCCGCGCTCGATTGAACGGAGCTCTTCGCCGAGGTAAACCGGGTTGTCATCGAGAAAGGGATAGATTTCCAAGATAGCCTCGCATTCTGTTTCGCAGATATACGAGCGATTATACACCGCGGGGAAAGAGGCGCGTGAATACAAAGGGAGCGGGTAGCTTAGGTATCTCTCCGTTCGCGCCCCGCTCCGTGGTTTGCGAAGCGGCGGCCGACAAGGGATTCTCGCGGGCGGCGCCCGCTGCTCCCATTCGGGAACCCAGCCGAGCCGCAGTCGCGAACTCGCTTCGCTGTCGGCCATTATATAGGATTCGCCTCGCAAGGAAATTGACGGACAGGCGTCTGTCACACTAGAATTATCGGCGTGATCAGGTTGCGATACGGTACGTCCGTCGCAATCCGCGATACCGCCGAAAGGCGGTTTTCGCGTTTTTAGGAGGAAAGATGGGAGACGAGCAAAAGGCTGAGATAATCCTCTACCAGTCTGACGGCGCAAACGTGCCCGTGCAAGTCAGGTACATGGACGAAACGCTTTGGATGCCCCAAAAGGAGATAGCGGAGCTGTTTGGCACGACGAAGCAGACAATCAGCTACCACATGGGCAACATATTCAAAGAAGGAGAATTGGCCAAGGAGGCAGTTGTCAAAGAAATTTTGACAACTGCCTCCGATGGGAAGAACTACCGCGTGGGCTTCTACAACCTCGACGCCATCATTGCGATGGGCTATCGGGTCAGCTCGAAGCGAGCAACGAAGTTTCGCCAGTGGGCGACCGCAACGCTGAAGGAATACATTACAAAGGGCTTCGTGCTTAATGACGACATGCTGAAGAACGGCGCGCCGTTCGGCAAGGACTACTTCGACGAGCTGCTCGTGCGCATCCGCGACATCCGCGCGAGCGAGCGACGCGTGTACCAGAAGATTACAGACATCTTCCAGGAATGCACGTTCGACTACGACCGCAACAGCGACATAGCGCGGAGGTTCTATGCGACGGTTCAGAACAAGCTCCATTATGCAGTAACCGGCGACACGGCTGCCGGCATCGTGCAGCGGAGGTCAGACCCGGCGCTTCCCCATATGGGGTTGACGTCATGGAAAGGCTCGCCCGACGGCCCGATCCATTCCAGCGACGTGACCGTAGCGAAGAACTATCTAACCGAGAAGGAGATTAGCGACCTCAACCGTCTCGTCACGATGTTCCTCGACACCGCTGAGATGCGCGCCGAGCGCCAACAGCTCACGAGCATGGAGGAATGCGTCGCGCTGCTCGACGGGTTCCTGACATTCAATGGACGCGAAGTGCTGAAAGGGCTGGGCGACCGCAACAAGAAGACGGCCGACAAAATCGCGCACGAGCGATTCGATGAATACCGGAAATTGCAGGATGCGACGTACGAGAACGATTTCGAAAAGGCAGTAAAGAAGCTGAAAAGCTAGACAAGCAAAATAAGCCCCGCGCCATACGGGAGTGCAGTCCCTGGCGCGAGGCTCGCAATATACCAACCGAATAACGGAAGGCGGTTATATTATGCCACGAAAAGCGAGGCGGCGCGCCTGGGGTTCCGTAACCGAAATGACGCGCGGCAAGAAGTACGTGCTGCGCTGGGTGGAGAACACGCCGATCGGGCGCAAGCGCAGGAGCAGGACCGTATACGGCACCTACCGCGAGGCCTGCAACGAGCTGGCGAAGATACAAGCAACCAGGTGCGACCAGCGCGCCGCGCCGACCGTCGGCCAGCTTTACGAAGCCCGCTACCTGCCGTGGCTCGAACGCAAGTACGACGGCAGCGAGAGCGGCACGCCGAAGAACTACCAGCGCGCCTGGAAGAACTATTGCGCGCCGCGGTGGGGCGGCGTGCCCATCGACCAGGTGAAGCCGCTGGACGTCCAGGAATGGCTCGACGGGCTGGCATACGGCAATGCGTACAACTCGATGATAGTGATGCGCCGTACGCTCGACTTCGCGGTGAACCTGGAACAAATCCCGTCCAACCCTTTCCGCCGCGAATACGAGATGCCGCGCAAAACGCCGCGCCGCTCGAAAGACGTGTACACGCTTGAGCAGGCCGAGGCGATGCTCGCGCGAATCGAGGGGATGCCGTACGAGGCGGCGTACATCCTGGCGGCTTTCGGCGGCTGCCGCACTGGCGAATCGCTCGGCGTGCGCGTCGAGGACGTGCGCGAGATTCAGGCGGGCGGCGTGCGCTTCGCCGCCGCGTCAATCGACAAGCAGGTTGGAAACCTGAATGGGGAAATAGCCTGGCGCACGAAGAACGGGCAGAGCGTGCGCGAGGCCATCGTGCCCGAGCCGTACTGCGACGCGCTCTTCCGCGTGCGCGACCAGCGAGCGGCCGACGGCTTCGAGTGGCTGTGCATGATGGGCGCGAAGCCGATGGGCAAAATCGCAGCGAGGAGGATGTGGATAAGGCTCGGCGGGATACCGTTCGCGAACCTGCGCAACTCGTGGCGAACTTTCGCTCAGTTCGAATGGGGCGTCGGATATGCCACGCTCGAACTGCTCATGGGGCACAAGCTGCCGGGCGTGACGGGGAACCATTATCTGCGCCCGTCGACCGAGCAGCTTGCCGAGGACTTCGCAGCCGCGTATGCCGAAAAAAGAGGACACTTGGGATAAATTGGGATATGAAAACGCGAAACCCCAGGTCAGATGGGTATGTTTTAATATTCGCGTAAGCGAAACCCTTAAAAAGTGACAAAAGTTGCGAATTCGGGGGCATTAAGGCGCCAAATTCGCTGGAAATCGCTTATTCGGTGGCGCTTAGAGCGATTCTTGCAAGCGAAACAAGCCATTTACCGTTCAAAACAAACCGTTCGCTGGCGCAAAATTGATTCGCAGCCTCATGAACGCCCCCGAATTCGCAACTTTTGTCACATTCCACGACTTCACTTTACGCTGGGCACGCAGGCGATAGGCAAACCCCGCCTCAGAACGACTGTCGCTATGCAGCACGATGCGGTGACGGCACGTTTGGCCCGAGCTTCGAGCAAAAGCCATGGCGAGGTCGGCCCATCCTTCCCAACTACCTTCCCCTGTCCAATTCAATCGCTGGCGCAAAAGGCATCGTTTTAGCGACGTTTCACGCTTTTTGCCCAAGACGCTTCAAAAACGCCTATGCTTATCATGTTTGACAAGGGACGATAGGGTCCAACAACAGGAAGCATCTTATGGCACACGATTTCATCTCGCTCGCAATTATTGCGGTTGTCGCATTTGTGGCACCCGTTATCGCGCAGGCAATTCCGAAAAAGCCCATTCCCGAAACCGTTCTTCTTCTGGCTTTCGGCGCAATCCTCGGCCCGAACTGCATGAACCATATTTGGCTCACCGAGCCTATTACGCTGCTTTCCGATTTGGGCCTCGCGTTTTTGTTCTTGCTCGCAGGCTACGAAATCAACCCGAAAATGCTCACGGGCACCGAAGGCAAAAAGGGCCTGCGTACGTGGCTTGTCACCTTCGCATTCGCGCTGGCGCTCGTGTTCTTGCATCCGAATTTGGCCATCGGCGGCATCGGAGTGGTTCCCATGGCCATCGTGCTTGTGACCACGGCGCTCGGAACGCTCATGCCCATTTTGCGCGAGCGCGAGCTCATGAATACGAAAGTCGGCCGCGCGGTCATCGCATACGGCACCTGGGGAGAAGTCGGCCCGGTGCTCGCCATGGCGGTGCTGCTCTCCACGCGCACGAACTGGCAGAATGCAGCGATTCTCGCCGCATTCATGATCCTGTGCGTCGTCACCGCCCTCGTGCCCGCTATGGCCCGCAAAAACGGCACACGCCTCTACAAATTCCTCGAGGCAAAAGCCAACACCACCTCGCAAACATCGGTGCGCGGCACCATCATGATTCTGGTCGCCCTCGTGGCGTTTTCGGCGCTGTTCGACATCGACATCGTGCTCGGCGCGTTCGCGGCTGGCTTCGTACTCCGATACATCACGCCCGAAGGCAACGTGTCACTCGAGACTAAGCTCGACGCCATTGGCTTCGGCTTCCTCATTCCGCTGTTCTTCATTGTGTCGGGCGCGAAAATCGATATTTCGGCGATCGCGGCCGATCCGGCCATGCTCGCGCGCTTCGTCGCGCTGCTGCTCGCTGTGCGCACGGTTCCCATCATCATCTCGCTTTCAATGCCCAAAACGCGTACGAAATACACGATGCACGAACGTATTTCGGTCGCGCTCTACTGCACCACGGCCCTGCCGATCATCGTTGCGGTCACCTCGCTGTGCGTGAAGAACGGGTCCATCGACGCAAGCTCGGCCTCCATCATGGTCGCCGCAGGCGCCGTGACGGTGTTCATCATGCCGCTGTTCGCAGGCGCGGTTTACGGAGTCGCCGACCGCCATCCCATCGATGCAGTGCGCGAAATCGCCCACGACCCGCACCACGCGGGAGAAATCGTGTCGCAGCACATGCACGAGCATCGCGAGCATGCGCACACCGACTACCGCCACGTGTACATGGCCAAGCAGCGCCCCGACGTGGTTCATGTCGTCATGAAAGAACACGAAGAGGGTCATGCGGAAGAGCACGAAGCAAAGCACTTGGAAAAGAAATAGCGCAGAAGTAGCCGAGGTCCGACAGGAATTGGGTTCAAGCTTTCTCAAAGAAACGTGTCCATGAAAGCCGCGCCTGAAGAGTTCGTCGCCCTTTAGCCCACGAGCTTTTTCCTTCTGTTTTGCGCCTGGCTTCGCGCTCTTCACCGCCATCGGCCTGCTTGCCATAAGCCAGAAGGGATATTCGAGCGCGACTTTCCCTTCCACCTGGTCTTTTGTTGCATAATCGATTCTTTTTAGGTGGGCCGGCTAGTCCGCAACAACCTGGCCCACCCCTTCCTGGCCAATTTCGCCCAAACCGTGAAAAGTATGTTGGCATCGTATTGGACTTAGGCCAAACGCCCCATTCGCGCCACAAACGACGACGAAAAGTTATACTGGCGGCATTGTTTTTTGTCATATCCGCAGGAGAAGCACCTGCTCGACCGAAAAGGCTCGAACATGAACATCCAAATCTTCGGCACCAAGAAAAGTTTCGACACCAAAAAGGCGCAGCGTTACTTCAAGGAACGCCGCGTGAAGTTCCAGTTCGTCGACCTGAAGGAAAAAGGTCTGAGCAAAGGCGAGCTCGAAAGCGTTGCCCGCGCCGCTGGCGGCATTGACGCACTCATCGACCCGTCGGCCAAAGACGCCGACACGGTTGCACTCGTGCAGTATCTCGGTGCCGACCAGAAATTCGACAAAGTGCTCGAAAACCAGCAAATACTGCGCGAACCCATCGTGCGCAACGGACGCCAAGCCACGGTCGGCTATCAGCCCGATGTATGGAAGGGCTGGGAATAGCCCTAGGCCGAATTGACGCGCGAAAAACCGTATTTCAATGAACGAGCAGCCCCTCGAAGCCTTATCATAAGACGATTTGAAATCTTCCAGAAAGGCAAACCATGAGCGATACCGCCCGCGCCACTTCGGAGTCCGAAACCCCACCCGCCGTTTACGACGCGACCACCCTTGGCAAGCCGCGCATGTTTGTGCTGGGCATCCAACACATGTTCGCGATGTTCGGCGCCACCATTTTGGTGCCGGTGCTCACGGGCCTTTCGGTAAGCGACACGCTGCTGTTCGCCGGCCTGGGCACGCTGCTCTTCCATATTCTGGCCAAGGGCAAGGTGCCAGCGTTTTTGGGCTCGTCGTTCGCGTTCATCGCGGGCTACGCTGCCATCGCTCCCAACGGCGAGGCCGAACTTCTACCCTACGCATGCCTCGGCGTCGCATGCGCCGGCCTGCTTTACCTGGTGCTTTCGGCGCTCTTCCGCGCATTCGGCCCCGCGCGCGTCATGCGCTTCTTCCCGCCCGTAGTTACGGGTCCCATTGTTATTTGCATCGGCCTTATCCTGGCGAGTTCGGCCATTGCGAACTGCTCCACCAACTGGATTGTGGCGATTATCGCTATCGCGACCATTGTGGTCTGCAATATTTGGGGACGCGGCATGGTGAAGATCATCCCCATCCTTATTGGCGTGGTGGTAAGCTACGCCGCCGCGGCCGCAATGGGCGAGGTCGATTTCTCGGGCGTAGCCGAAGCCGCATGGGTCGGCCTGCCCTTCAGCTGGGACAACACCGTGTTCTCGCTGTTTGGCCCTGGCTTCGACGCAGGCCTCGCCATTACCGCGATCATCACCATCATGCCGCTCGCCTTCGCCACGATGATCGAGCACATCGGCGACATCTCGGCGATTAGCTCCACGTGCGAGCGCAACTTCATCGCCAACCCGGGCCTGCACCGCACACTGCTCGGCGACGGCCTCGCCACCATTTTGGCCTCGCTGTTCGGCGCACCCGCCAATACCACCTACGGCGAAAACACCGGCGTGCTCGCGCTAACCCGCGTGTTCGATGCGCGCGTTGTGCGAATCGCGGCGTGCTGCGCAATCGTGCTTTCATTCAGCCCGAAATTCGCCGCCGTGATTGGCGCCATGCCTTCGTGTGTGATTGGCGGCGTGTCGCTCGTGCTCTACGGCATGATTTCGGCCGTCGGCGTGCGCAATCTCGTCGAAAACCACGTCGACTTCCAGAAAAGCCGCAACGTGCTCGTAGCCGCCATCGTGCTCGTGCTGTCTATCGGCATCGCCTACAGCGCAGCCGGCGCAATCACCTTCGAGGTTTCCGGCATCGTGATTTCGCTCTCGGGCCTGGCCATCGGCTCGCTCGCCGGCATCATTCTGAATGCGATTCTACCTGGCAAAGACTACGAATTCGACGAAAGCGACATTGCGGAAGAGGAGCACGCGCTCACGCTTCAATAGACGGCACGCATTTTTCGAAATCTTAAGCGACATCGTGGCGCAACGTTTGTGCGACCTGCGGGCGTTGCGTGTGCGCTTCGTGTATTCGCTGCCCCTTGACCAGGCAAAAGTGTTATACCCTTTGAGCACCTGAAACACACTCGAAACAAAGCGCCTCAAGCGCGGAAAGCGACGCCAGCGTCAATGAGCACCACAGACAACACCGCCTCCGCCTCGCCCGAACTCGAAGCAACCAAAACCCCCGCACAGCCGAAAAGGACGAACAGCATCGACATGCTGCACGGCCCCCTTTTGGGCAAGCTCATCATATTCGCCGTTCCGCTGGCGCTTTCGTCAATCATCTCGCAGCTGTTCAATTCCGCCGATGCCGTTGTTGCCGGACGATTCATCAATAGCGGCGCCCTGGCGGCCGTCGGCGGCGTTGCACCGGTTATTTCCCTGCTCATCGGGCTTTTCGTAGGCCTGTCAGTCGGCGCGAACGTCGCAATCGCCATTCGAATCGGTCACGGGCGCATGGACCTCGTGAAGAACGCGGTGCAAACGACCGCCGTGCTCACGCTTGTATGCGGCGCCCTGCTTACCGTCGTTGGAATGCTCATTACCGGACCTATCCTCGACGCCATCGGCATGCCCGCCGAGGCAACCGAAGAGGCCGCGTGGTACTTGCGCATCTATTTCGCGGGCAGCGTATTCTTCCTCGCGTACAATTTCGGCTCGGCTGTGCTGCGCGCGAAAGGCGACACCCGACGCCCGCTGTACGCGCTCGCTGCCGCCATGCTGCTCAACGTGGTACTCAACGTAATCGCGGTCACCGTTTTCAATGCCGGCGTCATTGGCATCGCGATTGCGACCGACATCTCGAACGCGCTTTCCGCGGCCATCGTCATTCGGATGCTGCTGCATGAGGAAGACGCGTTCCGCCTTGAACCGCGCCGCCTGGCCGTCGATCGCAAAGCGCTCAAGATGGTTTTGTATATCGGCCTGCCATCAGGCCTTCAGTCGATGGTCTTTTCGTTTTCCAACGTCATTATCCAAGCGGCAATCAACAGCTTTGGCGCCGATTCCACCGCAGGCTCAGCGGCCACTATGAACTACGAGTACTACACGTACTTCTTCGTGAGCGCGTTCTCGCAAGCGGCCGTGACGTTTATCGGGCAGAACTTCGCCGCGGGCAACCTCAAGCGATGCGACTCCATCGTGCGCATTTGCATGGCGGCTGCGGTGCTGAGCGCCCTTACCTTGAGCGCAATCTTCGTCGGCCTGGGCAATATTTCGCTCGGAGCGTTCACGACCGAGGCCGGCGCACTTGGCTACGGCACCATTCGCATGTGGCACGTTGAGCTGCTCGAATGCATGACGTCGACCTACGAGGTAACCGCGGGCGCCATGCGCGGCATGGGCTGGTCGGTGCTGCCTACCATCGTGGTTATCGTGGGGTCGTGCCTGCTGCGCATCGCGTTCATTTTCTGGGTGTTCCCGTCGATGAACGACTATACCTCGCTCATGAACATCTATCCCATCACCTGGATCGTCACCGGCACTACCATGATTGCGCTGTTCTTCTTCGCGAGGCATCGCGCCTATGCCGGCGTTCGCCAGGCGCAGGCGCAAGCCGCCAAACACCATAAAATTGCAGAGATATAGAACGAAAGCTGCGCAAAATGCGAAGCGCAACCGTCGAATGCCAGAAGGAATGCCGAAGGGCGCCATGGCCGCGCTCAAAATACCTTGCGAAAGCCAGCCATAGCTACCGGGACAATCGGCATCTAGTGCGACAGATTCATGGACGTCTCATCGGGCACGTTAAATCGTTCGTCGCTGTTACCGCCAGGCCGACTCACTCAATTCACCTCGCGCGTGAGGCGCCCAGTACCGCCTCACGCGTATACCCGCAAAATCGCCCGCAAGCTCCTAGCGAATGAAGTTCGTCATGGCGCCCGTTTCGGCAACGGGCGGCTCGATGCCGTTTTCGCGGCCGAGCTCGATGCACTTCAGCATCCATGCCATGTTGTGGCCGATATTGCGCATCGTGCGCATGCCTTCCTCATCGAGCGCAGCTTCGCCTGGCACGCGTCCGTGCACGCCATTCCAATAGGTCGACGCCACAACAGGCATCTGTTTGATAGTGAAATATTTGTTGAGCACGTCGAACGATGCCGTGATGCCTCCACGACGAGCCACGGCGATAGCCGCACCCGGCTTATGCTCGAATGCCGCACCCCCTGCATAGAACGCGCGGTCGAGCACTGACAGAATACGGCCGGTGGGATGCGCGTAATACACCGGTGTGCCGAATATGAAGCCATCGGCCTACTGGGCAGCTTTGATTAGCCCATTGACCATATCGTCATCGAATACGCACGCGCAATCGAGTTCGGCGCACTTGCCGCAACCAATGCAATCACGCACGGGAGCAGCGCCCAGCTGAAACACCTCCCATTCGATGCCGTGGCCTTCAAGCGCGGCGCCAACTTCGGCAAGCGCTGCCGCCGTATTGCCCTTCGACTTCGGGCTGCCATTGACCATAAGAACCTCCATGATTCCCCCTTATTCAACGAGCCGCGCCGACCGATTACGTCAATCGGCGCTTCAAATTTACTCATCTTAACACCAGCATCGCACTCGAAGGCACTTTCGTTTTCCGGAGCAATCTTCGCTCTGAGTTTCCAAATGTCTCGTACAGCAAACAGCCCGAACACTGCGGGTGCCCAAAAACAACCATGAACGCGACCAGGCCCCGTGCGATGTAAGTCGGCCATTGAGCAACCTGGCCATCGGTCAAGCCGGTCAACGGGCAAGCCCCCCGAAATCACGCCAATCCCCCGCAAGCTCTCGCCACCGACCCCGACAGGCGCTACAATGCAGACACCTTTTTGCGAAACGGAGGCCGCATGACGAGTCTTCTGTCCCATATCTCGGCGTTCGAATATTGGCGCCACGTTGGCACGCCCGGCTTCATTGTGCCCAAGCCGAGCCGCACGACCATCGCGCCGCCAAGCTTCGCAGTTTCCGATTTCGATTGGCTCGTCAACACGAGCGTCCTGTCGCGCCCTTTGCATGGCCTCACCTCCATAAAGCACAAGCGCACAAACGAACCCGCAGTGCGACACGTCGCATATCAAGAGCTGCCGTTCGGTTCCGTCTGTTCAATATCTCCCGAACAGCGCATCACTTCTCCCGAACTCACCATCATCCAAATTGCGCCCCTGTTGTCGTTCACCGAGCTCGTTTGCATCATCTGCGAGTTTTGCGGACTCTTTACCATCAACGAATCGCTCGAAAATCCCCTCGTCAAGCGCGCGCCGCTCACAAGCGTCGCGAAAATCGCCGCCTTTTGCCAGCGCGCAAAAGGGCTCACCGGAGTCGCGAAAGCGGCCAAGGCGACAAAATATGCCCACGATCGCTCGCGTTCGCCCATGGAAACCGCGACCATCCTCCTGTTTACCCTTCCCCAACAACGAGGAGGATATTCTCTTTCGGGCGCCCGGCTCAATCGTAAAATCACGCTGAGCCCCAAGGCTCGCAAAATGGCGGGGATCGATCGACTTGAGCCCGATATCGCATGGCCGAAAGCCAAGATTATCGTTGAATACGACAGCAAAGCTTTTCATAATCAAGAAGCGCGAATATCGAATGACGCACGACGCAAAAATGCCTTTACGGCTTCGGGTTTCCGGGTCATAACCCTCACCTCGGCCCAACTGAATTCAAAAACCGAGATGGATAAAATCGCGGCGCACATTGCCGCCGCCGCGAAAAAGCGCGTGCGCATCGCGAAGCCCGCAACGTTCTACGCAAAGCAAAAGCTCTTGCGAATGGAACTCCTTCATTGCGATGGGGTCCACAGAAAGCAACATGCCCTGTCGGAACGAGCCGGGCAACAGCTCGAGCGGACCAAAACAAGCCTAAGTTGGCTTGCCGACGACGACCTGGCGTAAACCAAAACGGCTAAAAGTGACAAAAGTTGCGAGTTCGGGGGCGCAAAACGCTCCATTTCTAGGAAAATGGGAGCCGAAAACCCCAATCTCTGCTCGCGAAAATCACATCGATTAACTGCGACTTGGGGTTTTGTAGGTCACGCAAATGAGGCCTTGAGCTTGAATGCCCCGAATTCGCAACTTTTGTCACTTTTCGGGCATTCGCTTTACGCTAGGGGCTTTTCGACCCCTTTTTCGACAGTTGCAAATCGGGCGCCAATGGCGATCTTTCGTCAATAATGCAGAAGCATCGCGGGACACTCGAGTGAAATCGATAGCTTACGAGCTATCGAACTGGGATAATAGTAAACAAGCCGCATACAGCACCGATAAACCCAGCCATGAGATTCATCGCCGTATCTCGTTTAGCGCTCCACATCGTTTAGCACCTTGCCCCGTTCCGCACCTTGTCTCGCTCAGCACATCGCTTCGTTCCGCGCATGTTCAGCAAAACTGCTATTATTCGGACTCTTGGGCACGCAACCCGTTGGCGAGAGGAGGTGGGAGCGATGTCTGCAAAACGCAAAAAGCGCGCACCGAAATCGGGCGCCGTTTGGCGTATGTCTGCCAGAGAGGCAACCTTGGCCAAGAAGCCGCGCTACAACGGCTATGTTTGCGGCCACGGAGCACATGGCGATGCAAAATACAGCCGCACGAAATCGAAACGCGCGTGGCAAAAGCAACTCAAGCAGGAAGGAGCCCCGAGGGGCTCCTTCCTTTTTACCTTCTACCTTCATTCGGGCTACAGAAAACAAAGGGCTCATGAGCCCGAAAGAGGCCACACCGCATTCGAAACGGCCGCTGTCAGCAAAGGACGGCACCCGATTTGTCCAGAACATGAAGAAGGCATGCAGAACGCGACATGCGCATGCGGCAGAAAGCGCCCCGCACGACGCGCAAACGCGAATTGGCGTATAGTTAGTCCCCCATCACGGCCGAACTTCACCGTCCGTCCTCCAATCTAGAAAGAACTCCATGAGCACTATTCGCACCCTTGCGCCCGGCATTGCCACAAGCGCCGCGCTCGCCGCTGTCTGCTGGTTTTTGGGAACCGCCGTTCCTATCGTCGGCGGCGCAGTATTCGCCATTCTCTCCGGCATGATTATCGGCGTATTCTGGAAAGACAAAGGCAGCGCTGCGGCGGGAATCAAATTCACATCGAAGAAGATTCTGCAGACCGCCGTGGTTTTGCTCGGATTCGGCTTGCCGCTCACCCAAATAGCCCAAGTCGGCGCAACCTCGCTGCCCGTTATCGTATCGACCATCACGGCATCGTTGCTCACGGCATTCATCTTGTGCCGTGCGCTGCATGTGCCCAATCGCACCGCAACGCTTATCGGCGTGGGATCGTCCATTTGCGGCGGCTCGGCAATTGCCGCCACCGCTCCCGTCATCAAAGCCAACGACCAAGAGGTCGCCCATGCCATCTCGGTCGTGTTTCTATTCAACGTTTTGGCCGCGCTCATTTTTCCGACGCTCGGCGACGCAATCGGCATGACCAACGACGGGTTCGGCCTGTTCGCAGGCACCGCCGTGAATGACACCTCGTCTGTCACCGCCGCGGCGGCCGTATGGGACGGCATGCACGAAGGCGCTCATGCGCTCGATTACGCCACCATCGTGAAGCTCACGCGAACCTTGGCAATTATCCCCATCACGTTCGTGCTGGCACTTTGGGTTGCTTCGCGCGAAAAGAAAACCGCAGGTACAAACGGGCAACCCACACAAAATGGCTTTAGTCTGAAGCGCGCGCTGCCAACGTTCATCGTATTGTTCCTGTGCGCATCGATTGTCGCCACCGTGGCAAGCGCAACCGGCGTTGACATGGCCGTTTTCGAGCCCCTTAAGCTCGCAAGCAAGTTCTTCATCGTTATGGCAATGGCCGCCATAGGCCTGAATACCGACGTCGTTGGGTTGGTGAAATCGGGCGCGAACCCCATCGTGCTCGGTGCCGCCTGCTGGATTGCCATCGCGTCGATGAGCCTTGGCGCCCAGCATATGCTGGGGCTTTGGTAGCACGGGAGCCCGCTGCTCAAGATGCAGGAAGAGCTCGGCGAAAACGTCATCAAAGCGACCAAAAGCGGTTTGCGCATCGAGCTGGACGAATAGAATCGAGCAAGCATGAACGCAAACCACGCACGGCGCATGTCAGCGCCTCTGAACGTTTCCAATAAAGACCAACTCTTCGCCGCCGATGAGCGCCGCGATTGCGCGCTGTGCGGTTGCTCGCTGGCCGAACCCGGTACGACACGCTTCGCGAAGCAGGGCGCCCACGACCCCACGCCCACGCCGTACTTCGTTTTGGAAAACCTTTTTTCTGAACTGGATTTTTCTGAAGAATCCCACCTTCTTGACGTAGGATGCGGCACAGGTCGCGCGCTGTCGTTTTTCATCCAATCGAAGCTTTCCGGCCACGCCACGGGCATCGAGCTCGACCCCGATATCGCCGAATACGCGCGCAACTGGTCGCGGCGCTTCACCAACGTCGACGTACTCTGCGGAAGCGCACTCGAAACTCCACTTGCCCCCTACACACACCTGTACCTTTTCAACCCCTTCGATACCAACGTGCTCATGCAGTTCATCATGAAAATCGAAAACGAGGTGCGCCGCCCGATTACGCTTGTCCATATGTCCGACAACGGCGAAACGTATTCCTATATCGGACGCACTGGGTGGAGCCTCGTTCGCCAGGGCGAATTTCAGGAGTACCGCACGGCAACGGGCAGAGCGATTACCGTATATGCCCATCCGCAGCACTTCTCGATTTGGAAGTACGCCCCCGAATCGTAGCAATTAGGACAAGCGTACGTGAGCAAACGCAATGCGAACGAGCCGCGCGAGGTCGACCACGACGAAGCCGATGGCCGCGCAGGTTGATAGGGCCCAACCATGACGCAGACGCCACTTGAGTAGGGCCAAACCCGGGTTGGAGATGGCGGGCGTGCCGCGCTTGCGCTTGAGCCGTTCCCAGCCGACAACGGCCGAATGCGAACGGGCGCGATGTAAACACGGCGCAGGCAACGATTCGAACGCACTGCGGGCAGGAATCGGTCGTGCCGCGGGCGCTGGCCAAATGTCATTTGAGCGACGATCAACCGCCAAGCGCCATTCTGAAAGCGCACTTTCGAACTCATAGCAGCTCTTTCTTTCATAATGCAATCTATAGTTGACATTTCGTCCCATATGCCATATATTTCTGTCATGTTGCAACGGATATATGTCCATAAAATGAAAGGAAACCCATGCCGGGCAAGAAAAACCTACGCATGAAGGCGGCACGTGCGGCAGCCGGCCTTTCGCAAACCGACCTCGCCGAAGCCGTGGGCGTTACGCGCCAAACCATCGGCCTTATCGAGGCGGGCGGCTACAATCCCACGCTCAATTTATGCGTGGCTATCTGCAAAACGCTGCACGTCACCCTGAACGATCTGTTTTGGGAAGACGACGGTGACACCAACACCAACCCCTTCTTCTTTTAGGAGCGAACCATGAAAATGCAGAACATGAAAATCGTGCAAAAATGGCGCGAATATGCAGGTCCGAAAGACGAGCGTCTGGAAGCCGAGAACGCCAAAATCTACGAGTTCGGCTTTATACTGCTCTCGTTCGGCATGCTGGCACTGCTCGCATATGAAATCATCGCCCAACAGGTTGCGTGGGTGCACAATGGTGCCAACAACGCGTTCCACCTGTTCGCGAGCCCCGTTGACGCCGCCATGTACGCGTGGCTTTTCATCGTAATGCTTATATGCGCCGTGCTGCAAACGCGAAAGGGCTACGTCGACACCAACCGTTTTGGCCAAACCGAGAACCTTCCCGCTGGTTACTTTCTGCTCATCGCCGGCATCTCGGGTGCCGCAAGCGCGCTTGCCATTGCCGCCATGCGCTGCATTGCCGAAGCGCAAATCGTACCGTTCGAAGACATTTTCTGGGCGGCAAACCTGGCGACAGGCGTGGTTTTCGGCGTTACGATTTTCGCCGCCACGTTCGGTGCGCTGTGTCTGGCGTTCTACGAGGCGAAACATCGCCGCGCCAAAATCGAAGCGGAGCTTGACGCAACCGACGAACGCTAACGCAAAGTAGAACTCGACGCCGCCGACGAACATTAACGCGATAATAACCGAAACAAAAACGCTCACCGCGGCGCGCCGCGTTATTATTGAGGAGGTTGCTCAAACCTCCTCTTTTCCGCATTCGGCCAAAGGAGGCCCTATGCCCGAGCGTACATACAGTTTTATCGAAACACGGCTTCCTATGCCGCTCATGTCCGCTGTCGCCGAACCAGGCAAGCTCGATGAAGCCGTAGCGCATATCGCCGCGCACGATGTCGAACTAGGCCGCATCGCCCGAGCGGAAGCGCATTACTTCCGAGGACAGCCCGAAAAAGCGCACGCCAACGCGGCGCCATTCTTGGACCACTCCAATCCCGCTTTACGCATCTCGGCGAATTTCATTTGCGCATACGCAGATCTTACCCTGGGAAAAATTTGGGAAACGAGAGAATGCCTCGCGAACATCACAGCAATGCGCAACGATGAATCAATCAAGACGACACCGGCGCTGCATGCTTCATACATGCTCTTCGACGCCGCCTCGAGCGTGCTCCTGCACCTGCCCGCCCCCTATCCACCGGGCACATTCGCGAAGCACATCGCCGCACTACCCGAAGACCTGCGCCTTTTCGGGATTTACGCGCTCGCCCACCACGCGTACCTTTTTGGCGAATACGGCCGCTGTGTGGGCATGGCCGAAGCCGCGCTCATGACGAAACAGGGGCGATATCCCATCGCGGAGCAGTTTCTGCACCTTGTCGCAGCCATGGGGCAGGTGAACCTGAGAGACGCCGAAGCCGCACGACGCCATTTTATGGGCGCGTGGGACATTGCCTTGGCCGACAACCTGATTGAAGAAATCGGCGAGCACCATGGACTTTTACAGGGCGTGCTCGAAACATGCCTGAAGGAAGACTATCCCGAGCACTACGCGCGCGTGATCGATATCACCTATCGCTTCAGCGAGGGATGGCGGCGCCTGCATAACCCCGAGACGGGCGCGCACGTGACGAGCGACCTCACCACCACCGAATTCAGCATCGCCATGCTCGCAAGCCGCGGGTGGTCGAACACCGAAATCGCCAATCATCTGGACATTTCAACCGGCACCGTGAAAAACCGCCTGTCGATGGCATACGCGAAGCTCGGCATCGCAAGCCGCGCGGAACTCACGAAATACCTGCTGCAATAGCGAGCGGGAATGCCGCGGCCTCACGGAATTCAAGCAGCCGAATCGCCAATCAGCGCCAAGATCGCACCACCGCATTTCCTGCCTTTCATGCTATTCCGCGCAAGCGAATCGACGCCGCCTCGCTAGAATCGGCACCTATAAGCACTCCTCGGCCTGGATCCCGTCACCACTGGAACCGTTGCGCTCCAAGCCACCCAGGTCGATTTGCGCTTGGCCTTCGCCCAAATCGCACCTCTGGCATTTCGCACCCCGCCTAGAACGGCATGGCTTTCGCACCATCCAGGTCGCTCTTTACCCGATTTTCGTTTAAATCCCGCCCCTAACACCTCGCATTCCATTCAAATCAGCACGGCTTTTCGCGAAAGCGCATTCCGACCCACGCAGCCCCTTCCCCGCCACACGCCGTCGTCGTGGCATAATCAATAAGAGAAAACGACACGAGCCCTAAGGCAAAGGAAATCATGCAGAACATCGACCACATTGAAGTGCGCGGCGCCCGTGTGCACAATCTGAAGAACGTGAACATGGATATTCCGCTCGGCGAGCTCGTGGGCATCGCGGGCGTATCGGGTTCAGGCAAAAGCTCGCTCGCGCTCGGCGTGCTCTATGCCGAAGGCTCGAGGCGCTACCTCGAGGCGCTTTCCACCTATACGCGCCGACGTATCGCGCAAGCTAGCAAGGCCTCAGTCGACGACGTTCGCTACGTGCCCGCTGCGCTCGCGTTGCACCAGCGCCCGGCGGTGCCGGGCGTGCGTTCCACATTCGGCACTTCAAGCGAACTTTTGAATAGCCTGCGCCTTCTGTTCTCACGTGTCGGCAGCCACATGTGCCCGCACTGCGGCAAACATGTGCCCCCAAGCCTTAACGTAGCTGCCGAGCTGCCCATTTCGTGCCCACATTGCGGCAGCGAATTCTTCGGCCCCGGCGCCGAATCGCTCGCGTTCAACAGTGAAGGCGCCTGTCCAACCTGCAGCGGAACCGGCATCGCACGCACCGTGAATCGCGCCGCGCTCGTGCCCGACGAAAGCAAAACCATCGACGAGGGCGCCGTGGTGGTATGGGGCACACTCATGTGGGACCTCATGAAGCAGGTGTGCGGCGCCATGGGCGTGCGCACGAACGTGCCGTTTCGCGAGCTCACAGACGCCGAACGCGACATCGTCTTCAACGGGCCGGCCGAGAAGAAGCACATCCTCTACAAGGCGAAGAAGGGCGAGAACTTCGCCGAACTCGACTTCACCTACTACAATGCCGTGCGCACCGTGGAAAACTCCCTCGCCAAGGCGAAAGACGAGAAGGGCCTGCGCCGTGTGGCGAAGTATTTGACGGAAGGCCCCTGCCCCGACTGCGCTGGCACGCGCCTATCCCTGGCCGCGCGGCAGCCGATCGTTCGCGGCATCAATCTGGCACAAGCAACGGAAATGACGCTCGAGGAAGCGGTGGCATGGGTCGCAGGCGTGCCTGCAAGCCTTCCCGAAGAAATGCGCCCCATGGCGAAATCGATTTGCGAATCGTTCGAAAGCACGGCTCGACGCTTGCTCGAACTCGGCTTGGGATATTTGTCCCTCGACCGAGCAGGCGCGACTCTCTCCACCGGAGAGCGCCAGCGCGTGCAACTCGCGCGCTCGGTGCGAAATCGAACTACGGGCGTGCTGTACGTGATGGACGAGCCTTCTATCGGTTTGCACCCCGCCAACATCGACGGGCTTTTGGGCGTTATGCGCGACCTCATCGCCGACGGCAACTCGGTGGTGATGGTCGATCACGACACGCGCATCCTTCGCGCGGCCGACTATCTTGTTGAGATGGGCCCCGAAGCAGGCGCCCGCGGCGGCGCCTTGGTAGCGCAAGGCTCGGTTGAAGAAGTTGCAAACGATTCCGAATCAATTATCGGCCCCTATCTTTCGGAAGCCGCGCGCGTCGCAGCCCGGCCGAAAACGCCTGCGGAACAGATGTTTGACCTGGGCCGCATCCATCTTGAGTCAAGCGGGCTTCACACCGTGAAGCCCTTCGCGATCGATATTCCCAAAGGCCGGCTCATTGCCGTGACGGGTGTATCGGGCTCAGGCAAAACGACGCTCGTGCTCGAGACGCTCATTCCCGCGCTTACCGCGGCGGCGGCAGGCCAAACGCTTCCCGAGCATGTCACCGCAATTGAGGCCGAGGGCATTCGCCGCGCGAACCTCATCGACGCCACCCCCATCGGCATCAACGTGCGCTCGACGGTCGCCACGTATTGCGGCGCGCTCGACGATATGCGCCGCGCATACGCGCGCACCGATTCCGCGAAAGCAGCCGGGCTGAAGATGGGCGATTTCTCATACAACACGGGAAGCCTTCGCTGCGCGACATGCGACGGCACAGGCCAAATCTCACTCGACGTGCAATTCCTGCCCGACGTCGACATCGCCTGCCCCGACTGCCGCGGATCGCGCTACGACACCGCTGCCGAGAAAATTCGCCGACCTGAAAAAGGCGCGCCCGATGACCAGGCGCTCAGTTTGCCGCACCTGCTCGCGCTTTCCGTCGACGAAGCCCTTCCGCATGTGGCCGACGTCAAGAAGGCGCACAAAAAGTTGCAAACCCTGCATGACCTGGGCTTGGGGTATCTCACGCTCGGCGAAGCCACGCCCGCGCTTTCGGGCGGCGAGGCGCAGCGTTTGAAACTTGCAAGCGAGATGGGCCGCGGGCAGGCCGATGCCGTGTTCGTGTTCGACGAGCCCACTATTGGCCTGCACCCGCGCGATGTGGAAACGCTCCTCGGCGTATTTCAGCGACTCGTTGAACAGGGCGCTACCGTGGTGGTGGTCGAGCACGACCTCGATTTCATCGCGAACGCCGATTACGTGATCGACATGGGTCCGCAGGGCGGCAAAGCGGGTGGACGCATCGTGGCGTGCGGCACGCCCGAGGAAATCGCCGCAAACCGGGAAAGCATCACAGGGGGCTATTTGGAAATCTAGGGCGCAACCGTCACGACGACGCCTTTGGCAAAGCTTGGCAATACGCAGAATCTTCTTCAACCCTTCCGCATTGCGCGTTTCTTCGCGGCAGGCATGCTAGAATCGTGGGAAAAGAACAGCTTCGCGCCATCGCAGCTGAAACAAATACTTTCTAGCGCGGCGCCACACTGGCGCGCTCGCACCATCAACCGCGAGCGAATACGATCGGACCAAAGCGGAAACCACATCGAATCTTCCGCTAAAAGCCCTTTCACCGCGATAACGAGCACTTGGAGGTCACAAATTGGTTCGAATCATCACCGACTCAACCTCGTCCATTCCCCAGGACATTCGCGCCGAGCTCGGCATCGAAGCTGCCTCGCTCATCATCAATAGGGATGGCGAAGAGCTCGTCGAATCGGAAACCGACCTCGATGCCTTCTATAAAGATATCTATGAAATGGCCGACAACATTCCCACCTCGAGCCAGCCGCCGCTGGGCAAGGTTCGCGAAGTTGTCGAAAGCATCGCAAAAACGGGCGCCAGCCTCGACGACTGCATTCAGGCGGCGAACACAAGCCTGCATTCCACGCGATTCGTGTTCGCCCCCGAATCGCTGCTGTTCTTGCAGAAGGGCGGCCGCATCGGAAAAGCCGCCGCGCTCATCGGCAACATGATAAGCCTCACGCCCGTGCTCACCGTAAACGATGGCGAAGCGAGCACCTTCTCGAAGTGCCGCACGCAGAAAAAAGCCCTTGCAAAAATGCTCCAGGTGCTCGGCGAAGATACGGCGCCGAGCGGCCTTAAGAATCTCGTCGTCCATTACATTGGCAGCAAAGCGCCGGCTATGCAATGGGCCGAAGAGAAAGTGGCACCGCTTATCGGGTTCATGCCCCGCGTTGTGCCGGCGAGCCCTGTCATTGGCGTGCACGTCGGCCCAGCCATGGGCATAGCGTATGAATGCAACGCTCCCATTCCGAACAAGTTCCACGGCAGCGACCCAGAAATCATCGTATGCTAGTGATCGCGCCGCATAAATGCGGCGCGATTTTTCTGTCGACAGTTGACGGAGGCGCCGGCTGCGCACAAAACAGCCCTGAACAATTCCTGGACAGACTAGAGGCGTCCGGGACGGCTAAGGCTCGGAATAGGTTTGCCCCCTAGTTGCGGTTTTCTACCTTGACGGGCTTTTTATTTCGCCCCAAAGCAAATGCAACCAAGAAGAAAACGACCAAGACACCCCACAAGATAGAAAGCCAACATTGAATGGCACAGGAGGCCGGAAAGCATCAGCCCGCGCCGACAGCAACGAATACGAAGGAGTGCGCGATTCCGGCCCAATCGAGCGGAAGAGCTATCGAGCCAATTGGAAAGCGGGCGATGCGTTGAATGCCCGCCGCCGAAACTCATCGGCGAATTGCGCCGGACAACAATCGGCAACTATCGGCCGATGGCAGAAAACCGTACAATGGGGCCTCATTGCAGCGATTGCGGCTCATATTGTCAGAATACGCCACAATGGGGCCTCTCAGCGCCGCAACGAAACGCCCCAGAGGAGGCTATTGAGGTACGTAAAGCGTGCCTTGATTCGTTTGACCTGGCCTTTTAAGAACGAGTGTTTTTTATGCAGCGTCAAAACCGACAATTCTTCCCCAAAATAAGGCTGCAATGAGGCCCCATTTCGGCTTTTTATGACAGGAGAGATGAAGATGGAAGCACTCATCGAACGACGGAGACGAGCCAGAACAAAAGGGCGGATTTGCCCGCGAGCAAAGCGAGTAGACCGATAGCCTCTCAACGAAATGCAGCACCCAAAAGAGCTCCGACTACGCAGCTTCGGGCAGTTTCAAACAAAAGCCCGTTCGTTAGAACGGGCTTTCAACAAAAACAGGCCAGGCAATCGCCTGGCCTGTAACATTCGATGGTAGCCTGGAGGGGATTCCTGTCCGCGCTTCGCGCGACCAGACCCCTCAGGCTAAAGCCTTCGGGCGAATTCCTAAAAACTGCCCACCGGGCAGTTTTCTTGACGGAATTCCACCTCATCGGTTCGAATCCCCACAACCTGACAAAAAACCAAAACAGGCCAGGCAATCGCCTGACCTGCAGTATTCGATGGTAGCCTGGAGGGGATTCGAACCCCCGATCTCCGCCTTGAGAGGGCGGCGTCCTAAACCGCTAGACGACCAGGCCATGCGTGCTTCAATTAAGCAGCTTGAATAGAATACAGGATTCTCTCGGAAATGCAAGGAGAATTTTAAATTTACTCGAAATCGTAGAGGTCTTTTGTGGCCTCACGGAATTCGTCATAAATCTGGGCGGCGATTTCCTCGTCGTCAAGAAGCTCGAACTCACAGGGTTGGCCCTCTTCGTCGAGGTCGGTCACTTCAAGAATCAAAACTTCGCCCGAAGAGCCCGCCGGATCATCTTCATCGACCGGGAAGAAGAAACCGAAGCGCTGCTCATCATGCAAAATGAGGCCCAGGAACTCAAGCTGCGAGATTTCGCCCTTCTCGTCCTCGAACTCGAACACCATGCCCTCTTCGACGGGCGGGGCGAAGTTGGGCGCGGAGCCCTCGCGGATTTCTGCCATTGCGCATCCTCTCTAGTCTGAAGCGGCCGTACCGCCTTACGCATATCGCGTCCATTATCGCATCTCGCACGGCAGCGCGCGAGCCGTTCCGCGCAAGCCCGCAATTCATCACGAAATGAGCGCGTGCAAAACCAGACACGCGATGAAATCAGAGCACAACAATCACCCATGGCTTCTAGCCGCAGCGCCCGCATGCTCGCGTGCCAAAATTGCCGTACAAAAAAGCCCGCATGCATATGCGGGCTTTTCGGAAATCTTAAGCGCCAATAGGGCCATTAAGCGTCGACGCGGCTATTTTTTCTTGCGATTGGCCGACTTCGAGCGATTCGATTTCTGGCGATGTGTCGCATGATTTGCCGCCCGATTCGTCTCCTGCACGGGCTGCGCGGCGGCCACGACGGTCGCGTTCTCGCTCGAACCTTCCGCAGAAGCCTCAACAGAAGCGCTCGGAGCCATCGAAGCGGTCGCATTCGCAGCAACCGGGGCGGCCGAAGCAGCAGAGCCCTCGGCCCCAACGGCCTTCACGGGCCGCGGCAGACGGTTCAGGAACCAGCGCACCACCGTGTCGCCGTATTTGCGTTGCAACTTAGCATAGCGCGTCTCGCGCGTCTTCCAAATAACGTAAATCGGCGTTGCAATGGCATAGGACGAATAGGCACCCGAAATCAGGCCGACCGTCATGGCCAACGCGAAGTCCTTCAGCGTCTCGCCGCCGAACAGAAGCATGGCCACAACCGGAATGAGCGAGGTGATGGACGTGTTCAGCGAACGAATGAGCACCTCGTTGACCGAGTGATTCGCCATGGTGGCGAACGTGCACTTCACCGAATCGTCCTTCATGTTCTCGTTGATGCGGTGGAACACAACCACGGTATCGTAGAGCGAATAGCCCAGAATCGTAAGCAACGCGGCGATGGTATTCGGCGTAACTTCGCGGCCGACCAGGGCGTACACGCCAAACACGAGCACGAGGTCGTGCAAAAGCGCGATAACCGCCGACACGCCCATCTTGTAATCGCGGAAGCGAATCGAGATGTACGCGATAATCAAAATCAGCGAAACGAGGAACGCGAGCAGCGAGCTTTGCACGACCGAAGCGCCCCAGTCGGGACCGATGGTAGTCACCTCGAAGCTGTCGGTGCTCCAGCCGAACTCGTCGGCCACCTGGTTGGCGATGTGCGTCGCATCTTCGGCCGAGGTGGTGGTCATGCGAGCAAGAATGCCCGTATCGCCATCGGCATTCGTGGTTTGCAGCACCGGATCGCTCACGCCCGCGTCGTCGAACGCGTCGCGCACCTGTTCGATGGTGGTGTCGCCGGTACCATGGAACGTGACCGACGTGCCACCGACGAACTCAATGCCGAACTGCAGGCCGCGCACGCCAATAATCACAGCGACAAGCACCATGGCGACAGCCGCGGCGCTCAGGAAGTACTTCTTCAAGCCCAGCACGTTGATATCAAGCTTGATGAAGCGGCCGTGCACGTCTTTGCGGCTTTCGGCCCGTTTCTCGCCCTGGAAATACGGCGCAGCGTTTTCGCAGTCGCGCACGCCCCAGAAGCCGGGATGCTTCGCGATGCAGCGCGGCGCGAGCAGGCGAATAATCGGTGCCTTGAACAGCAGCATCATCGCAATGTCGCACAGAATGCCAAGCGCGAGCGTAAGGCCGAAGCCCTTGACCGATGCGCTGGCCAGGAAGAATAGCGTGAGCGCGGAAACAAGCGTTACCAGGTCGGCGTCGATGGAGGTCAGAATACCGTGGCGCACGCCCGTGATGGACGCGGCGCGCACACTGCGGCCCATGCGAATTTCTTCACGGAAACGCTCGAGCGTAAGAATCGACGAGTCGGCGGCCATACCAATGGTGAGCACGACGCCCGCGATACCTGCCATGGACAGGCTGAACAAGCCGAAATGCGAAAGCAGCGCCAAAATGCCCAGGTACAGACATGCGAACACGGCCATGGCGGCAGCGGTGATAAGGCCCAAGCCATGATAGAAGACGAGCAGGTAGAGCATAACGAGTGCCAGGCCGATTGCGGCAACGAGCACGCCAGAAGCAAGCGCATCTTGGCCAAGCGTCGGGCCAACGGTTTGGCTCTGCGCGTACTCGAAGCTCACCGGCAGCGAACCCGACTCGAGCACGGTTTGCAGCGCCTTGGCTTCGTCCATGGTGTAGTTGCCTGTGATGGACACGTTGCCGCCGGAAATCACACCCTGCACGGCAGGAGCGCTTTGCACCTTGCCGTCGAGGATGATGACGATTTTGCCATGGTCGGCCGCAAGGTCGCGGGTCGCTTCTTCAAACGCTTTGGCGCCCTCGGAATTCAGCGTGATGTCGACCGCATAGTTCGCCGACGCCTCGCTTTCCTTATCAACCGTCACGCGCGTAATGTCGGAACCGGTCACGAGCGGCGTGTAGGTGCCCTCGGCAACTTCGAGGTCGTAGCTCTGCTTGCCCGTGGGGAATTTGTTGCCAGCCGCGTCGGTCACGGTTTCCTGCGTGACATACTGGCCGTTATCGATTTTGGTCTTCACCGTTTCGTCGGTGAAACTATCGAGGCGCGCGAACTCAAGCTTGCCGGTACGGCCGATGGTGTCGAGCGCAGCCTCGGTGTCGGAAAGGCCGGGAATCTGCACGAGAATTTGGTCGTTGCCCTGCAGCGAAACCGATGCCTCGCTCGCACCGAGCGCGTTAACGCGGCTCTCAATGATGGAGCGCGACTTTTCCATGTCTTCGCTGGAAACGGCATCGCCCGAAGTGCTTTTCGCAGTGAGCACAACCGACAGGCCGCCCTGAATGTCGAGACCTTGGTTGATCTTCTCCTGAGGCGGCATAAACGCGAACACCGACCCCAGAACCAAAAGCACGGTGGCGACGATCAGCCACACATTGCGGCGATTCACATGCTGCGACGTTTTCTTCTTGCGGTCGCGAGCAGGCTTGAGGCTTGCTGCCTCGGCTTTTTCGGACTTCATACGGCTCTTTCCGTGACGTGTCGCCTTCGCGCGCAGGCACACGAAGACCATTCTTTCTATAACTTTCGATATTATGCCACACCGAGAACAGACACGGGAAACTTTCACGAGAGAAGACCAGCATACGTTTGGGCGCGCAATAGCCTATTCCGCCCGAATTGCAGAACTCGCCATTACATCCCGAAAGCGAAACCTACTTATATAGTTAGCATTTGGCAATCGTTTCGAGATAGATGGCCGCAGCCTTATAGAACGGCTCGCTCGTTACGTTTTGGCACTCAGCGCAAAAATCATCAATCCATACACGTAAATGCTCTTCAAGAAATTGCACATACGCCTCGGACGACCCTGAATCTGTCATCGCCCTCATGGCGAATGCTTGCAAAAGTTCGCATTCGGTAGCCACATGGTCAAGCGGTTCGTTGGTACCTTCGGGACGCGTAAACCCATGGTCTTTCACGAAACGCTCGACTTCCACGGAGTGAGGATTCACAAACAGCAGAGGCTTCACGCCCTCGGCTTTTGCGCGCCATACACCTTCATATGGGCTGCAGGCAGGCTCGCCGGGGCCCATGAACAAGCGCGTCGCCTCGGCGCGAAGACGATGGAAGAACCCATCTTCATCGACTTCCTCAATTGATGAGGATGGCGAGGGCAACCCCTTGCCGAAATCCTCGGGCAATATAACGCCCAACGCATCGCCTATCTCGCACGCGGCATCAAACCACTCACCACTCGTTATAGCCCGTGCGAGCTCGTGCGTTGGATGGCGAAAGCTGAATGCGGCAAGCTCCCATGCCGTCGCACGCACTGGCCACATCTCGTTTTCAGAACTCATAGCTCCCTCGCCTTTCATATTCAGCTAAGCTTTGGAACGCTCGGGCTCTGCGTTGCCGCAAAGGCCCGGCTTGACTTTAATCGCAGACTATTTCTTCACCAGGGCAACGAGCTTGCCAGCGTGGCTTGCCACATGCACGAGCACCAAAGCCAAAAGAATCTTGGCCGAAGCCGCATGCAACGGATTCCATATGAAATAGCCCGGCGCGAACAGCCCGAACATGGGTAAGACCGTCGCACTGATAAGCACGCCAGATACTATGCAAACCGCAATCGCAATGAACAGCGCTGCATCGAGAACGATGCGCGCCACCGCAAGTGCCGACCCAAACCGGGCGGCTTTTAACAGGCTGGACAATGCATTCAAGCTTGCAGCGAGATGCAGAAGAAAAGCCGCGAGTGCGACCAATCCCAGCCACTCATGCGCAGCAATTCCTGTGATTTGGGGCAATACCGCAACCGTGGCAAGCACAGCCGCCGCAATATCGAGTGCGAGCGTCGCTTTCTTCGGCATACTACCCCACCTTCTTCAGCACCAAAATGAGTCCGCCGAAAAACACTACGGGACCGAGCACCCATAAATTCAAGCTGGCATCAGACGCGCTGCGATAACCGCCGCTGACCAAGGTGTCCCATGCGTGGCACTCGACTGAGGAGCAAGTCGACTCGGGGCAGACCATCTCGTGCACGCCGTCGGGGCCGGGAACGTTCACGTAGTCGTGGCACTCCCCGCTCGCGCAGCCCGTCGCAGGACACGGCGATGCGGCGTCGATGTGCTGCGGCGCGCCAACACTTACCGAAGAAACGCTCGCCGCGAGGAAAACGCATGCCGCCGCCAGCGCGAACGCGGCGATGACGCATATCAGCTTTTTCACCATGGCGAGCCTTTCATAGAAAAGGAGCCGGACGCGGCAGGTTTGGGGGGGCCGCGTCCGGCTCGGAAGAAAAGAGGGGCGCTAGTCGACGTTCTCGGCGGGCTTCAAGGGCAGGTACTTCAGGCCCAGCAGCAAGAACAGAATGCACATGGCGAGCACGCCGAGCGTGACGCCGAATTCGATCGGCTGCGGAGCATAGACCATGCCCTGATAGGCTCCGGTAAACCCGGCCTGCCAGTTGGTAATGGCATACTGCGTGGTAACGCCTGGCATATCCAGGTTCGGAATCTGGAAGCCGCCCACGAGAATCTGCAGGCGCTTGCAGAACACGCCGAGGATCGCGAGAACGGACGCCACGACGACGCCGGGGGTCGTGCGCAGCTTCGGCACGACGAGGATGGCGACCGAGACGGCCATGAGCGCGACCTGCGTCCAGAAGACGGGCGAAAGCGCGCCGGAGGTGAGCATCGCCACGACTTCGGTGCCCTCGCCGCCGAAGTACCCGCTCGTGAGCAGGTCGCAGGCGTAGAAGTACAGGTCGACGAGCACGAACACGGCCAGCATCTTGGCGAGGTTGGCCACATGCCTCTGGTCGAGGGCGAGGTAGCCCGCGCGGCGCAGCGCCAGGCACACGATGAGCACGAGCGCGGTGCCGCAGTCGAGCGCGGAGGCCACGAACCACGGGCCCATGAGCGCGGTGTGCCAGAACTCGTGCGCCGGGGCGAGGCTGAAGATCCACGCGGTGACGTTATGCACGAGGATGGCCACGATGAGCGCGACCACGCTGATGGCGCGGATCGCGGTGTGCGACATGCGGCCGGCCTCGGCGCGCAGGTACGCCCACAGGTAGATTACCGACAGGACGAGGTAGGTGCCGAGCACCAGGATGTCCCACATCAGGGGGCTGGAGAAGTTCGAGTACACGAACAGCTCCCACAGGCGGGCCGGGCCGCCGAGGTCGACCACGACGAAGCCGATCGCCGCGCAGGTGCAGCACACGCTCGTCCAGATGGCGACCTTGGAGATGCCGCCGAAGCCCTTCATGCCGAAGGCGTTCGGCACCGACGAGATGATCAGGCCGCCGGCCGACAGACCGACGAAGAACATGAAGTTCGTGATGTAGAGGCCCCAGGAGTCGAGGTTGCGCATGCCGGTCTGCACCATGCCGCCCGAAAGCTGCATGGCCCAGCACGCGATGCCGGCGACGGTGAGCACGGCCGCCACGATAATGGCGGCGTTCAGGCCCTTGCCGCCCCAGGTCTCATGCTTGGGTTCAGCGGCAGTGGAAGCCGCAGAAACATTTTCAGTCATAGTTGGCCTCCCTTACACCAGGTAGTAGACGGACGGCTTCGTGCCCTTTTCAGGCAGAAGCTGCATGTACTCGCGCTCGCGAATCACCTTGGATATTTCCGAATTGGGGTCATCGAGATCGCCCCAGTATCGAGCGCGTTCCGGACACATACGAATGCACATGGGCTCTTCGTCTTTGGCGAGGCGGTGCCAGCACATCGTGCATTTCTCTACCGTATGTTTCTGATGGGCAGGCACGTTCTGTCCCCCACACTCAAAATCGATTGTGTATTCGGGTTCCGCCCAATTGAATGAACGCACTCCCGTGTAAGGACAAGCGGCAACGCACATACGGCAACCAATGCACTTGTCGTAATCTTGACGAACCGCGCCCGTCTCTGGGTCTTTATAGGTGGCACCCACCGGGCACGCTTTCACGCACGCGGGGTTTTCGCAATGCTGACATGCAACCGGCACATATGACATGGTCACATCAGGGAAAATACCCTCGGGCGTGTCCATGTCTTCGCCGCCTTTAGTGAGAATGCGGTTCCACCAAATTCCCTTGGGCAGATGGTTTTCCATGCGACATCCAACCGCACACGTATGGCAACCGATGCAGCGCTTGGTATCGATAGCAAATCCGTAATGCATCGCTTAGGCCTCCCACTTCTTGAAATCAACTCGCGTGTCGTACGGCGCGATAGAGTCGGCATATTTGTCGGTTTTCGGGTTGGTGAGCTCTTGGTAGCACCCGGCTTTAAATTGCGAACGCTGCCAGCCCTTCGGGATTGAAATAATGCCAGGGGCAATCGATTCGTCGATGAGCGCTTTAACCACAGCATGGCCGCGATCGTTGAAAACCTCGATATAGTCGCCGTCCTTCACGCCACGCGCCTCGGCGTCGACGCTGTTGACTTTGCCCTGCGGTTCGGGGTCGAGTTCGCGCAGCACGGGCACCTCAAACCACTGCGTATGGATACGGAAACGCGAATGCTCCTGCAGATACACCAACGGGTATTTCTCGGCCAACGGATTTTCCGAACCACACTCGTCCGGTTCGCGGAAATAAACGATATGCTCGTCGGCATCACGGGACGAAAGGTCTTGCCCGTAGTTCAAACGTGGCGCAACCTTCTCGTAGTACAGCTGCACACGCCCCGATTCCGTCGGCCACGGGGCGCTCTTGCCGCGAATCCACGGTGAGCCCTCTTCCTGGCCGGTATAATTGATAACCTTCTCTTCGCGCAAGCGCTCCTCGGTGTATCCGGCCGCCTGCGAGATTTTGTCGGAGAACAGCAACTTGTACCAATACGACATGTTGTCCCATGTGTCTTCAGGGAACGATTTCTCGTAGCCCAACGCGCGGCCCAGCATGCCGATAATCTCGTTGTCGCTTTTGGTTTCGTACAGGGGGTCGATGGCTTTTTCGCTGATGGTCATGTATGGATTGTTATACGCCGTACGCAGGTCTTCTTTCTCGTACCAACTGGCTACAGGAAGAACCAGGTCGGCGTGGCTGGCGGAATCGTTCATCTCCATGTCGAGCACGATCCAGTAGTCCATGTTGGGCAGCACCTTGTTGATCCACTCGTTTTGGCCGGTCATATTGCTCATAAGATTGCTGCAATACGACACCAACACCTTGGATGGGTAGTCTTTGCCCTCGAGCTTCTGAGTGCCAAACATTTCAGCCAAACGAGCAGCGGGGACTTGCGAGTTATATTCCTTGAACTCGGGCGTAGCGAACCAGTATGACGTGAGCGCCGGCGTGTAAGTTTGCGTGAACACGCCCGTGAAGCCAGCGCCGTCGCGGCCCAACTGACCAGTAAGCGCCAACAAAATAGCCACAGCCCACGTGTTCAGGTAGCCGTTCACGTAGTGGTCCAGGCCGTAGGTGATGTTCACCGACACGGCACGCTCGGTGGCGAACGAACGAGCCAGCTCTTCGATACGCTCGGCGGGTACGCCCGTCTTCTTCGAGGCCTCTTCGATGGTGTATTGCGAAAGCTGCTCTTTGAGCAGGGTGTATGCTGTGGTCACCTTCACGCCGTCAGGCGTGGTGAACGTGCCTTCCAGCGCAGGGTTGGTGGCTTCCTCAACGAGCTTCGGCGCATTGGCGTCCAAGTCCCATACGTAGTACTTATTGGGAATGGCAGCAACCGCGGCGGCCAACACCGCGGCGCCCTGAGCGGCATACTTCTCTTTCACGGCGGAAACCGTGGCGACGTAGGTAGCGGCGCTTTCTGCCGGCCAATTGCTCGCACGCAGGTGAGCCTTGGTATCTTCGCGAACCAGAAACGCGCCGGTGGACTTCTCTTTGATAAAGTCGAGATTCTGCAGTTCGTTCTGGATAAGGTAATTCGACATGGCCAAGGCCATATAGCCATCGTAGCCGGGATTTACCTGAATCCACTCGTCGGAACGATGCGCCGTGGCCGACTTGATGGGATCGATACAGATAACCTTCGTGCCATTTTCCTTCGCCCACTGAATCCAGCGCCAGTTTTGCGGAGCGGTGAACACAGGGTTGGTGCCCCATACCACTACCATGGAAGAATCCAGCACCGAATTGGGCTCGTTGCAATAAGCCCAGTCTCCCGTGCCCAGCACACGGTTGATTCCATAGCCTGCTGCGTAGTCGTAACATACGGCGGTTTTCGTAGCGCCCATAACGCCCGACAATCTTGCAAATTGGTTATAAACGCCATTCATGTAACCATATTGGCCTGAGCTTGCATCAAACACAACCGACTTCGGCCCATACGCGTCGGCCGCATCCTTGATATGCTTGGCAGCCTCTTCGATGGCCTCTTCCCAGCTGATGGCCTCCCATTCTCCAGCACCGCGCTCGCTGCCCGGCACGCGGCGCATGGGTTGTTGAATGCGCGTGGGACTATAGATACGCTCCATGTACGACGCGCCCTTCAAGCAGCCGCCGCGGTAACCGTCGTTCGGGTAATTGCCCGGCTCGAGCTTTACCACCTTGCCGTCGCGCACATGAGCGAGCCAACGGCACGAACCCATGCAATTCGAACGGCACATGACGCTGCAAATACGCTCTTCGTCGCCAGCACGCTCATCGTCATCGAGCTCTTCAGCGACAGCCAAGTTGGTACCCACGGCGCTCAAGCATGCGGCTACGCCTGCTGCGCCGGTGGTTTTGAGAAAATTGCGGCGCGTGAGCCCTTTTGGGCCGTGTGCTCCTGACATCTCTCCTCCTCCAAAGATCGTGTCAGGATATCCCCTTGCATGAAGCACGAAGATTTCGAAAGGCCGGCGTCGCCTATTCGCAATGGCGACGCATCGTGACACCGCATTCGCGCGATGCGTTCCCCTTTATTCCCCTTACGACATGCTCGTTCTTATCGGATATCCCTTGCGGCCCTCGCGAGCCGCCCCTTGCGTTTCACGTCCCCCGACACAAAACGCTCCTGATAAGAATTGGCCAAATCCTTAGTTGTCATATTGTCACAATATATTGCGACAATCAATCAAATTGATTATTCTATCTTTAAGATAATATTATCGAACATATATTCGTATTTCAATAAGAGCGTCGTATGTTAGGAACCAACTCGACGGCGACTTTTGCGCCGAACAACGCCTCCCAAAGAAGGGAGGCAGTACCCATATCCGATGACATTGAGATATTAAAGTTACTGACCGCTCTTATCTCGCTAATTACCGCCATCGTCGGCCTCGCCAAGGCACGCATGGAACACCCAAGACGAAAAAACGCCACCGTCGATAGACGATAACGTTTCCTCTAGGCTAACGGCGTTGCCTGAACTGTCAAACGCGAGCCTGTCATCGAGCCAATTACGGCATTTGAAACGCTTTACCGTCCATCGCGGCGGCGCAGCAGGCGCTCGTCCACCAGGGCCACGATGTCTTCGTCGGTCAAGCCCGCCTCAATGCAGCCGCGAATCATGTCGTCGACGAGTAGCTCGACCGGCGTGTCGTATGCGCGCGCCGCACCGATTTCCTTTTGCTCCAACACGAATGTGCCCTTACCACGGCGCGTTGAGATGTAGCCTTCGCGTTCCAGGTCCATATAAGCGCGGTTGATGGTGTTGTAGCTGCTGTCCAAATCGACAGCCAGCGCGCGCACCGTAGGCAGCTTGTCACCCGGAAGATATTTCCCTGCGCCAATGAGATACGCGATGCGGTTTTTTACCTGAATCCACACAGGCAAGCCGCTGGAATGATCCACCTGGAAACCCGCCATGGGGTTGTTCGCTCGCGTTTCGCTCATCGCTGCCCTTCTTTGTCGATAGCATCGGCCAGGCTGTCGGAAAGCGCGCTGGGCACCGTAACCACTGTCCCCTTCGACGCCTTCACCGTTTCGTATTGCTGAAGCATGGTGCGCAGACGGAACGCCGCCGACGGATCGCCGTAGGCGCTCGCCGCCTCAGCCAGCATGTCGGCCATGTCAGCCTCGGCCGAGGCCACTGTCATGCGCGCATTCTTCTCACGGTCGGCCTGTGCCTCGAGAGACATCACGTGCTGCAAATCGTCGGGAATCACAATGTCGCGCACCTTCACCGATATTACGCCGATGCCCCACGCGGCGGCCTCGCGCTCTACCTCTTCCTTGATTTCTTGGTCGAGTTGGTCGCGACGCAGCGCCACCTCGGCCACTGTCGAGCGACCCACGGCCTCACGCATGGCTGTTTGCGCCAGAAACGACACCGCCGCATAGTAGTCCTCGACTTCGACGCAAGCCTTTTCGGCATCCCACACCATCCAGAACAACACAGCATCAACCGTGACGGGCACAAGGTCGGCCGTCAGAGTTTTCTCGGCATAAAATGGCGTGGCGATGGTACGCTGGTCAACGCGAATGGTGCCGTGCTCCAGAATGGGAATGGTGAAATACAGCCCAGGGCCCGCCACACGCGAAAGTTTGCCCATGCGCAGCACCACTACGCGCTCCCACGAAAGCGCGATATGTACCGATGAGACGGCAAGCAGCGCGCAAACGAATGCGAGCGATATTTCAAGAATGCCCACGCCCCCGGCCACGGCGCGCGCCGCAAGCAGCACCACACCGAACACGAGTAAAAACACCGTGATATTAAATACCGTGGCTCCATTGCGCGACGACTTACGAGGCACATACGACGTGGCCGCGCGCATTTCGGCGTCTTTGTCGCGTGCATCGTAGGGCATGTCCGCATACGCCCGACGATCGAGCTTTTCCCTATTTTTCAGCGGCATCGCATTCCCCTTTCGCGATTGCGGTTTCTTTCCTATGGCAGAGCCAGCGTGTCCGCCAAATTGGCTGTTTGCGTTATGTCGAACGCGGAAATTCCCACAATCGAATATCGCAGCGTCACGCCCCCAATGAGCACAAACAGCGCCACCCATAAAAGCTGGCTGCGCCTGTTGTCGAATGTGAGCAAATGCTCGAGCACAAGCGGAATGCCCAGGCCGCACACCACAAGGCCTATCCAGAACGGCCACCGCAAATCGCCCGCGACGAGCGCGAAAGCGGCCTGAGACGTAGTCGGCGAAGCAAACAGCCAGGCAACGTAAGCCACCAGGCACGCAGCTTCAACCGCCACTGCGGCGCTGTCCACACGCGACAAGGCGATAAACGAACCCATAAGCGGAGCTCGGCATTCCACAAACGCCCACGCGCCCAAGCACAGAGCAACGCCACACGAAATGCCCGAAAGGACGAACAAGGCGGGTATGAGCGGCGTCTGCCACGCATCGACCGACGGAAGACCAGCAAGCAGTATGCCCGTGTATGCCACCACAACGACTCCGATAAGCACGCCGAGAACGCCGCCAGGTACGGCCAACTTCTCGCGTAGGTCCCACATCTCTAGCATATTTGCGCATGCGAACACCGTCGAAAGCGCGCACGCAACGGCAAGCGACCATGCGCCTACCGCGATTGCCGAGGGAGTCGAAGCCGCAAACAGAAAAAACGCGCGGTCGATTCGGCCGAGGTCGGCGAGCAAGCACACGACAGAAAGCCCCAGCACGATTGCGCATGCAGCCCATGCCCGCACGAAGAATTCCGCCGGCAAAAGCCAACGACGGGCAGCAAGGCGCGGAGAGTTCAGCACCTCGAGCAACGAGAGCACCGCAAGCGCCCCACCACCCGTGCTACCCAGAAACAGGTACGCCACGATGAGCGAATCGAATATGCCCATGCGCTTCCCTTCTCCACTCGCCAACGACGTGACGCTCCCGCACGTTGCCACATTGTCGCAATTCGTTGCGTCAAGTATAGCAGGAGTGCCGCTTCGAAAACGATGTTCAAAAAAGAGCCCCGAATGCCCGGCGCGTTCGAGATGCATTTCGAACAAGTGCACGGCAACCGCAAAAAAGCCGACCCTTTCGAGTCGGCTTTTCGTTAGCGATCCACGCTGTATGAAGTTACTACGCGCAACCGATTCGCAACTTACGTGCTCACGGCCTACGCGTTTGCGGCAGCCTTGGCGTTGGCAGCGGCCGGAGCAGCTTCCTTCTTCTCGGCGGTGCGAGCAAGAATGTTCGCGTACACAGCGCCCGAGATGTTGTGCCACACGCTGAACACGGTGCCAGGCACAGCGGCGAGCGGCATGGTGGCGAAGTGCGTCAGAGCCAGTGAAGTTGCGAGGCCGGAGTTCTGCATACCAACCTCGATGGAAAGCGTGCGCATCTGAGCCTTGCTCAGGCCAAGCACGCGGCCCACGCCGTAGCCGAATGCATAGCCAAGCACGTTGTGCAGCATAACCACCGCAATGATGAGCAGGCCGCTCGTCATGAGCTTAGCGGCATTCGCGGAAACAACGGCCATGATGATGAGCGAAATAGCAACGACCGAGATAAGCGGAAGAACCTTGCCGAACACCTCGGAAACCTTCGGGGCGATGGCGTTGATGATGAAGCCAAGCACGATAGGAACGAGCACGACCTGAACGATCGACATAAGCATGCTCACATAGCTCACGTCAATGGACTGGCCGGCGAGCAGAAGCACGAGAGCCGGAGTCACAACAGGCGCCATGATGGTGGTGCATGCCGTCATGCCAACGGAAAGCGCGACGTCACCCTTGGACAGATACGTCATCACGTTAGAAGACGTTCCGCCCGGACAGCAGCCAACGAGGATGACGCCGACGGCAAGCTCGGTGGGCAGCTGGAAAATGGTCACGAGCAAAAACGCAAGCAGCGGCATAACGATGAACTGCGAGCAGATGCCAACGATAACGGCCTTGGGCTTGGTGAAAACGACCTTGAAGTCGGAAAGCTTGAGCGTCATGCCCATGCCGAACATCACGATGCCGAGGAGCGTATTAACCCAACTCGTGGGTAGTGCGGAATGAACGGGGCCTGGAATGATCAGGGCAATAATCGCTACCGCCAAAGCGATGATTGCCATGTACTTCCCTGCGAAATCACTTACTTTCTCAAGCGTTTTCATTTTCGACTTCCTTTCCGAAACGCTTCGCCGCGCAGCGCATTCCCAGCAGGGGTGAAACGCTCGGGTCGTGGCGGAAAGGTCGATCGTAGTGCGAATTACCAGTGCTCGGCAATGCACGCTTGCGGCATACATGCCCTATGCATGTGATGGGTTAGTATAACTATCGCACACTAAAGCGCAAGAGTATTTTTCGGCATTTTTGAAAAAAGCTTTGATAATCAAAGAAACCCAGGTGAAACGTCCAAGAAATATGGCGGAAATGAGACGGTCATATGAAGGGGCCTGCATGATACGGAAACGAACGAGCAAACCGCAAGCAAAAAGACCGCGCGGGACCACGCCGAGCATGAAAGTCCACCACTGGCCACGCCGAACATGGAAAGCTCAGCGCACGAAGCGATGCCAGACCCGTCTAAAGCGCGATGCCCGCCCAAAAAGGCCGGCTCACAGCGACGCCAAAACGAGGGGGCTACGCGATAAAACATCGAACGGCAAAGGCCGCCCTGCCACAACGCCCACAAGCTGGCTCTGCCGCCCTCCAAGCCAAATCGGCAATCCGGCTTGCAGCCATTACCGTAAACCAAAAAGCCGGCTTGCGGCGCTTTGCCACAAGCCGGCTCTCTTACGTATCAAGCTAGATGAAGCGCACTAGACGTTTAGCGCAGCCTCCACGGCCTCGAGCACGCCGTCGATGGCGACCGACTGCTTTTCGCCGGTGGCGCGAGGCTTCACTTCCACAGAGCCCTCTTTCAGGCCACGCTTGCCCACGACAACCTGCACAGGCCAGCCGATAAGGTCGGCGTCGGCGAACTTGACGCCCGCGCGCTCGTCGCGGTCGTCAAGCACCACTTCCCAACCGGCGCAAGCGAGCTCGTCGGCGATTTTTGCGGCTGCCTCGGTCACCTCGTCGGGCTTGCCGGAAAGCGGAATCACGCACACATGCGCCGGAGCGATGCCCACGGGCCACACAATGCCGTTCTCGTCGTGGCTCTGCTCAACGGCGGCCGCCATGCAGCGCGACACGCCCACGCCATAGCAGCCCATGACGAACGGCTTCTCGACGCCGTCTTCGTCCATGAACGTGACACCCATGGCCTCGGAGTACTTCGTGCCAAGCTTGAAAATCTGACCGGCTTCGATGCCGCGTGCGATGGAAAGGGGCTTGCCGCACTTCGGGCAGGCGTCGCCTTCCTTTACCATGCACAGGTGCTCCCAAGCATCCACCGTAAAGTCTTCGCCCTGTTTGGCGCCCGCAAAGTGGAAGCCGTCGACATTTGCGCCCACAAGCCAGCGCTCGATGCTGCGCAAGCTTTCGTCGGCGGCGATTTTTACGCCCTCGGGCAGGCCGACCGGACCCATGGAGCCCTTCACGAGGCCCGCGTCCTTCATTTCGGCGTCGGAAAGCGGCGTGAACTCGCCGAGCAGGTGCTCGACGGCCACCTCGTTCACCTCGTAGTCGCCGGGGACGAACAGCACCCACAGCGTGCCGTCGGCGGCTTTGCAGGAAAGCGCCTTCACGCAGGCGTTTTCGGTGGTACCCAAAAATGCAGCAAGCTCCTCGATGGTGTGCACGCCCGGAGTCTCGAGCTTCGTAAGCGCGTCGGCCGCGTACGCCACGGGATGCGGCGTGGCCTGGGCGGCTTCGGTGTCGGCCGCATAACCGCAGGTGCAGCTTGCGATTTCAGCCTCGCCCGCATCGGCGAGCACCATGTACTCCTCGGAAGCGTTGCCGCCGATTTGGCCCGAGTCGGCCACGACCACACGGTAATCGAAGCCCATGCGGTCGAACATGTTGATATAGGCCTCGCGCATGCGAGCGTAGCTGGCATCCAAGCCGGCTTCATCGGCGTCGAAACTGTAGGCGTCCTTCATAATGAACTCGCGGCCGCGCATAAGCGCAAAGCGCGGGCGGCGCTCGTCGCGGAACTTCACCTGAATTTGGTAGAGGTTCTTCGGCAGGTCTTTATAGCTGCGAAGCTCGTTGTTCACGAGATCGGTCACGATTTCCTCGTGCGTGGGACCAAGGCAGAACTCGTTGTCGTGGCGGTCGGTCACGCGCAAAAGCTCGGGGCCGTAAACGTCCCAGCGGCCCGAACGATGCCACAGCTCAGCGGGCTGCACGAACGGCATAAGAATTTCCTGGCCGCCGTGGGAATCCATTTCCTCGCGCACGATGGTCTCGATTTTGCTAATAACGCGCATGCCGAGCGGCAAGAAAGTGTACAGGCCGGCGGCTTCCTTGCGAATCATGCCCGCGCGAACGAGCAGCTTCGCCGATTCGATGTCGGCGTCAGAAGGGTCTTCCTTCAACGTGGGAGCGTAGATGTCGCTCATGCGCAAAACGGGCTGTTTGCGAATGTTTGCCATGGATGGTTCCTTTTCTATGTTGGTTCCAATGCGGAAATTGAACGCGTGGTTGCGGTTTCGATGGAGTGCGCCCCGCCCAGCTGCAGCGCGGAAAGCGATGCGATCGAACCGGCGCCGCAACACCGCGGGCGAAGCAGCGAGAAGTCGATGCATCGAACGCTGGCGCACAGACGGCTATACCAGTTTTTCGAGCTCTTCCATCAGCGCGTCTACGATATCGGCCTCGGGCACTTTTCGCAAGACCTCGCCGCGTTTGAACACGACGCCCGAGCCGGCACCGCACGCCACGCCAAGGTCGGCGTCGGCGGCTTCGCCCGGACCGTTCACAACGCAGCCCATAACGGCGACCTTCACCGGCTCGACGCGGTTCGCAAGGCGCCCGTCAACCTTCTTCGCGAGGTCGATGAGATTCACCTGGCAGCGACCGCATGTGGGGCAGCTGATGATTTCGGGGCCGCGGCGGCGCAGATCGAGCGCAGCGAGCAGCATCCAGCACGCGCGCACCTCTTCAGTAGGTTCGTCGGTGAGCGAAATGCGCATGGTGTCGCCGATGCCCTCGTTCAGAAGGATACCCAGGCCGCAAGCCGATTTAATGACACCCTGCATGAGCGTGCCTGCTTCGGTGATGCCGATATGCAGCGGCACCTGCGGAATTTCCTGCGCGAGCGCGCGGTAGGTGGCGATGGTCGCCTGCACGTCGTGCGCCTTGGCTGAAACCACGACATCGCCGAAGTCGCGCTGCTCGAAGTGGCGCACGTATTCGACGGCAGATGCGGCAAGCTTCTCGGGAAGCGTGAGGTCGGCGCGTGCCTTCAACGCGTCGTCAAGCGAGCCGGCGTTTACGCCGACACGAATGGGAATATGGGCGGCGCGAGCGGCTTCGATGACTTCGTCGGTCTTTTCCCAACCACCGATATTGCCCGGGTTGATGCGCAGCTTCGCCGCGCCGCGGCGAGCAGCTTCGATGGCGATACCTGCATCGACATGCACGTCGGCGACCACCGGCAAGGGGCTTTTCGCGCACACCTCGGCAAATTGGTCAAGATAAGCGCGACGCGGAATGGCCATGCGCACCACTTCGCAGCCGGCCGCCTCAAGCGCGCGAATCTGACGCAGGTTCGCCTCCACGTCGTCGGCGGGAGCGTTGAGCATCGACTGCACGACGCACGGGGCGCCGCCGCCCATGGGAACTCCACCCACGTTCACGCGACGCGTGCGCTGATTCGGACGCAGCGAGGCGACGTCGCGAGGCGAGACTGCGGCCCCGGACGCAACGGCAGCGTTGACACCAGCGGCAGCCGACGTGGCAGCCGCAGCGCTCAGGCGGGCGGGCGATGCGCCAGACGCCAGAGCGGCATCGGTCGATGCCGCATTGACCTGCGCATCAACGCTGGGCATATTCGTTTCACAAGCTTGCATATTTCCCCTTTTGGTCGGGCATAACCGCCTAATTTTACGCCCAAAAGAGCCCAACAGGAACCAGCAAAGCCCAACAGCGCAGTTTCGCCATGCAAGAGAGGATACGACGGCGAGGCAAGCGGAGGGATTCTGCGTGACGCTAATGCTGCGGTCGATAAGCCCTCGTTTATCAACGCCAAACGCCAATGCGAAACCCCACATGAACAAGACGCCAGCCTAAGCCGAAGCACGTGAAGCCCACACATTCCGCAACGCCGCGCCCTATCGGCAAAACATCTTCATCGTGCTAGCCGAAAGCCGCACCTAGCGAGCATGAAATTCCAGCGCATCAAAGCATATCGGGCGACAAGCGCAGCATAATTCATAGGCAAGTTGGTCAATTCCATTTGTGGCCATCCATCTTGTCATCCATTTTTCGCAAATGCCCGCCGCACGCGCGTGCCGTGTGGGTATAGTGGATTGCGTGCGAATCACAGCGCGAAAAGAGCTCGCGCCCACAAACAGGAAGGAACACGCCTATGCAAACCGAAGAATTCTTCCTGTTCGATACGGTGAACACCATCACGGCGCCCGCGCTCGACCCCGACACTATGGCGGCCGTGAAGGACGCATGCCTTCGCTACGAAAAGCTGTTCTCACGCTTCGATGAGCAATCGCAACTCTTCCGCATCAACAACGCCCATGGCGCACCGGTCGATGTCGACTCCGAATTGGCCCAGTTCATCAAAACGTCGCTCGCCTACTGCGAAGCATCAAACGGCCTGTTCGATATCACGATGGGGTCGGTCACGCGCCTGTGGAATTTCAAGAATGGCACCATTCCCGCCAAGGGCGACGTGCACGCCGCCCTTGAGCACGTAAACTGGCGAGGCGTGCACGTCACCGACTCAACTGTGCAGCTCGATGACCCCGATGCATGCCTCGAGCTCGGCGGCATCGCGAAGGGATACATCGCCGATGGCGTGCTCGACGTGCTTGCGCGCCACGGCGTCGAACACGCCATCGTGAACCTGGGCGGCAACGTGGCCGTCATGGGCGGACGCCCCGACGGTACGCCATGGCAGGTGGGCCTGCGCCAGCCGATCGCCTCGCACGGCATTCCCGTGACGGCAACGTTCGCGGCGGTGGGCGTGGCATCGGGTTCAGTAGTCACGAGCGGCGTGTACGAACGCGCGTTCACAAGCAACGGCAAGGCGTACCACCACATTATCGACCCCCGCACGGGGTTCCCCGCTGAAAGCGACGTGGTAAGCGCCACGGTCGTCTCGCGCACGTCGCTCGAAGGCGACGGCTATTCGACTTCGCTCATTTTGATGGGCGTCGAGGGCGCGCTGCGATTCGCCGCACAGCACCCCGAAATCGACATCGTGCTCGTCGATGCGCAGGGCCGCGTATTCGCCACGCCAGGCATAGGCAATCGCGTTCCGTTCCGCCTGCTCAACAGCGAGAAATAACGGTTTCGCGCAATAAGGAACAACGGACTCGCACAATCGCGGATCCGTTGTTTTGCTTCTTTATTCAGGCCGGAAATGCGCACTTCGAATTCGGCCGTCCTGCCGATTCCCAAAGATAATTCGGTCGCCCTACCAATTCTCAAAGATAAACCGCTGAATGTCTTGGTTGAGCATGAGTATGAAGAACCCTATGAACAGCGCCATGCCCGTCATGGTCATGATATTCATAGCCTTATACCCCACCTGGCGTTTCGTAAGCTTCTGGAAAATCTCGATCACGAAACGGCCGCCATCGAGCGGCGGAATAGGCAGCAAATTCATAATGCCGAGCGACACCGAAATCATCGACATGAAGAACAGGAACTCCAACGGGCCCGCATCGGCATACTGTTTCGAAAGCACCGCCATACCCATGACGCTCGTCGAATTCGACACGACGTCAGCCGCGGTTTGCGGGTTGAACAGCCCCGCCACGGCCACGGCAACCATGCCGATGTAGTTGAACCCGGCGCTAATGGCGGTTCCCACATCGACATTCACATGACGAACCACTTCGCCCGCCTCGTTCACCATATCGATGCCGAACACCGAATAGATGAGCACAAACGCCACAATCGCGAACAGCAGATTCATGAAAATGCCCGCGAGCAGAATGACGCAGCGCTTCCAAAACGGCTGCGCACGATAGGTTTGCGCACGTTCTGCCAGGTAGAGCTCATGCGCGTCGTCGAACGGACGGGGCGACCCCTCGACCAGGTCGACCCCTTTGCGCTTATCCTTGAAGGCGCGCGTGCGGAATACGTTGTGCTCGTCGGTTTTCTTCGGACCAACAAGGCAGCCCCATTCCTCAAGCACGTAGAGCGCCTCAATCGCCTCGTCGAGCGTGATGCCCATCTTCTCGGCGACATCGTCGGCGTACACCGTGCCGTTGGCATAGGCGAATGCGAGCGCGTCTTCGAGATGCGGGTCTTCAGGGCCCGGCTCCATGCCGCACACTTTCGCGTAGCCGCCAAGGGGAACCGCCGTGACGCCGAACTTCGTGCCGCGCCAGGTGAAGCCAATGTTCGGACCCGGCAAGCCCAGCATGAACTCGGTCACACGCACGCCGAAAGCGCGCGCCGCGAGGAAGTGGCCGCCTTCATGAATGAAGACGAGCACCGAAAGCACTATGACGATGTAGAGAACCATCAAGACGACGTCCATCTATGGCCTTTCGTTCGGGATGTGTCCGGGCGAGGCGCCGACGAGCTGGCCGCGTGACCCTTCGCATCAACCCTGAGTCCGCACCGATTCCGCCGCTTGACAGAAGCACGCCACTCGTACCACGGCCGAAGCGCCTCGCACACTCCACAACCTTTTCTGTATTTACTATTTCCGTATGCGATTATGCCAAGTCCAGACGCGTGCAAGCAATGCGTTGCCACGCTGTCGCGAAACGAACAGAAGAACGCCAGGCGCGATGGCACGATGGCACGATGGCACGATGGCACGATGGCACGATGGCACGATGGGCGGATTCTAAAGCAGTCCTTCGGCCCTGTCCCTTTTCACAGAAAAATGGCAGAGATTTGCGGTTGTGAACGATGGTTTTGCGAACGTGAGCGAAAGCGAGAATTCTGACCTGGGGTTATGCTACCAGAATCGGTCGACTCGACGGAAATAGAGCCCAACGACCGTTCACAACCGCAAATCTCTGCCATTTTTCCGTATTTGGGGACACGATTTTCTCAAGTCGAATGGGCATTCCATAAAAAAATGGATGCCAGCCTGCGCCAGCGTCCAAAACCAAACGTCTTTACCCACCGGGCATTCGATGGCAGCACCCCAAATGGGACCCGCGCCCGACAAAGAAGACCCAGCGACGGCGCCTCGAAAAAAGTTTAGGGCGCGATGGCAAGCCACCCGAGTCTCGGCTGCCTTACAACAGGCAGCCCCCGCCCAGGCAACGATCGTCGAAAGTTGCTCGGGCGCCCTAACAAGTTGTCCAAGGCCGCTTTCGACAGGCAAACCCCGTCAAGCATTTCGGCAAAAGCCGGCGCCATTTCCCTTCGCGACCAACCAGCCTTATTTCGCCCTCGCGGCAAGCCATGCCGCGGAAGCTTCACGCGCCCAAGCGTCGATCTCGGCGAGCTGGTCGAGACTTTCGACCCTCTGCAGGCCGCCGCCCTGCCCCGCCTCATGCGCCTCCATTATGGCGCCGACGCAACCGTCAATGTCCAAGTATCCGCACGCATCGCGCAAGAACGCCGCCACCGCGATCTCATTCGCGGCGTTCATAACGCATGGCAGCGTGCCGCCCGTATCGCCCGCATATTTGGCCAGCTTAAAGCAACGGAACGTGCCCTCATCAACCGGATAGAACTCAAGTTTGCCGAGCTGCGTGAAATCGAGCGGCTCCACCGGCGCATCCCAACGGTCGGGATAGCTCAGCGCGAACTGGATGGGAATGCGCATATCGGTGGTGCCCAGATGGGCCTTCACGCTACCGTCGGAATACTCCACCATGGAATGGATGGCACTCTGCGGTTGCACGACAACCTTAATGCGGTCGTACGGCATATCGAACAGGTGATGCGCCTCAATCACTTCAAGGCCTTTGTTCATGAGCGTCGATGAGTCGATCGTGATTTTCGCGCCCATGTTCCACGTGGGATGCTTGAGCGCCTGAGCCGCCGTCATATCGCGCAGTTCGTCGCGCGTGCGGCCGCGGAACGGACCACCGCTCGCGGTGACCCACAGGCATGACACCTCTTCAGTACGCTCGCCGAGAAGGCATTGGTAAATTGCGCCATGCTCGGAATCGATGGGCATAAGAGCACCCGCCGGACCCGTCGCGGGGGCCACGCCCGCCGCACGGCGCGCTGCGTCGACCTTGGCTGCCATGGGCATAATAAGGTCTCCGCCTACGACCAGGCTTTCTTTATTCGCAAGCGCAAGCACCTTGCCAGCGGCGAGCGCCTCATAGCTCGCACGCAGACCGGCGGCGCCCACCAGAGCGTTCACCACAACGTCGGCCTCTTCGATGCTCGCGAGCGCAGCAACCGCCTCAGGGCCAAAGCCGACCTTCACGCCGCCATGCGCGCTCGCGAGGCGCGCGTCACGCGCAAGCTCCGCATTGCCGAACGCGATATTGCGCACGCGGAACTCATGCGCTTGAGCAAGCACGGCATCGACGCTGGAGTTGGCCGCGAGGGCGATTACCTCCAGCTTGTCGGGGTGGCGACGGGCCACGTCGAGTGTTTGCGTGCCGATAGAGCCCGTCGATCCCAAAACAACAATTTTACGAGGCATGCCGCCTTCATTCGCATGAGCCGTATAAGCCATTTCAAACCACCCCTTATCAGAAGCGAAAGCAAAGCGCTTCCGCGCCAAAAGCCAATGAGCAGAGCTCCAGAAGCTCGATTCAGACGCCGCGGAAAATCCCGCCCGGCCCAACACGCGCCGCCGAAAGCAGCCCAAAACGAATCGCATCTACATTCTACGCGCCACCCGGGCCAGCCCATTCGAGAACGATCATAACCAAGTTAATCGGGGCCAATCCAGGCCAAGCAAAACCGACCCAGTCAGAAGCAAGCCGAAAGCACCAAAGCGAATCGCACTCGCGCTCGATGCGCGAGACGCCGCCCGGCCCAACACGCGCCGCCGAAAACAGCCCTCAACAAATTGCGCCGCTCAAAGAACGGCGCAATTATCCAACATTCCTATCCAAACACGTACGGCACGCAGCCGCCACCGATAAGCATCACGGCCGCAGTAACCGATGCCATAAACAGCGAGTCGCAGCGGTCGAGCAAGCCGCCGTGACCAGGCATGATGGTACCCGAATCTTTCACGCCTGAATTGCGCTTGATGCGACTTTCGGCCAAATCACCCAGCACGCCAGAAAGACCGCAAATCAAGCCAAACACGAGCGCCTGAGGAATCGCCATGTTCACGCCAGGGATCAGCGTGATGAGACACCAAATGGCCATGGAACCAACCAGGCCGCCAATGAAGCCTTCCCAGCTCTTCTTCGGTGAGATGCGCGGCGCGAGCTTATGCTTGCCGAATTTGCTTCCCACCAAATACGCGAACGAGTCGTTCGCCCACACGCTACAGAAAACGCCGCATACGAGCACGCCACCCCAAATGCCAGGCAGCGACATGCGTACCAAAATAAGGCTCGAAAGCAGCAGGCCCGTGTATGCCGCGCCGAAAAACGATACGCCCACGTCGCCCACGCGTGCGCGCATGAAGAAGACGTACCACACAAGCAGCGCCACAAGCAACGCGCCCGTCACCAGAAGCGAGCCGGAAAGCCCCAGCTTCCACATGCTGACGGGATATGCCACCGCAGCCAGCGTGCCAAGAAGCTCATTGGGCAGCTTCGCATCGCTTCGCAGCATGAAGAACAGTTCACCCGCGCAAATGCCCGCGAGCACGCACAGCATAATGACGCATGTCAGATTGCTCACGAGCGCAAGCGTCACCGAAAGCACCACGTACACGGCGCCCGTGCGGAATCGCACCTGCAAGTCGGTCGGATGCTTGAACTTGTCGGGCGTTTTGCCATACGCGAATGCCTTCGCGGCATCTTTTTTCGCTACGGCAGATTGCATAACGTGCTCATAGGCGGACTGGGCTTTTCCGAAATTGGTGGCCTCATGGTCGTGCGACTGAGCCGCCGCGCCGTGCCCTTCCGCCTGAGCTGCGGCATCGCCGTTGCGAGACTCGGCCGCAGCATCGCGATTCTCCGCCCCAGTCACAGGCCCGTGCGATTCATCGTCGGGCTGGGCATCGGCGACGCCTTCGCGCATCGGCTGCCCCGAAAGCCCATCCTCAAGTTTTTCGCTATCGGTATCGGTTGACATAGCCTACACCGCCCCAAACCTTCGATTGCGCTCCTGGAAGCTCAAAAGCGCACGCAAAAATTCATAGCGATCGAAGTCTGGCCACAAGGTATCGGTCACGTAAAACTCCGAATACGCCACCTGCCACAGCAGGAAATTCGACAGGCGCATCTCGCCCGACGTACGAATTACCAGGTCAGGATCGGGACAATCGGCGGTATAAAGGCCGCGCCCGAATTCCTCCTCGGTAAGCTCGTGCGGGGCATCGCCGGCCATGGCGCGCGCAACGGCAACGTCAATGCAGCGTTGCGTGGCACGCAGCATTTCCTGACGAGAGCCGTAATTCACGGCTACGAGAAGTGTCATGCCCGTGTTGTTGCGCGTTTTCTCCCACGCCTCGGCAAACGCGTCACGCGTCTCCTGCGGCAACATGGAGACGTCGCCTATCGTGCGCACACGCACGTTTTCGGCATGCAGGCCGTCAACCTCAGCGAGCATGGTTTTGGCGAACAGGTCCATCAAGCCCACGACTTCTTCTTCGGGACGTTTCCAGTTTTCCGTCGAGAAAGAATAAATGGTAAGGAAGCGAACGCCCGCGTCGCTCGCCGCGCGAATGAGCTCACGAACCGCCGCAATGCCGGCTTTGTGGCCCTTCAGACGATTGAGCGCGCGCTTTTTCGCCCAGCGGCCATTGCCGTCCATGATGACGGCGACATGCTGCGGCACGGCGTCTTCGCGCAAAGCATGCGCATCGAGCCCGGCGGGCGGGTTCGGGAACATTTCATCTATAGGTTTATGGAACATGTCAGCTCCTTCGAAATAGGCCCCACTAGGGTACTCCAACAGCCAGAAGCCACCAACACGGGCCCCTGGCCGTTAAAATTTCGAAAGAAAAGAAGCTCGTCAATGCGCCAAGCAGCAAGAGCCACTCATACCGCAACCGAAAACGCCGCAGCGAGCATGGACTCTGGCGAGTACGATTCGGGCGATCCGATATGCCTAAATGGCATATCGGATTCCAAACTACGCGCCCGAGCGGGCGCGCCAAGCTCAGCTTGGCCCAAGCGTACTTTGGTACGAGAACCGCAGCTTGAACCCGAAACGTGCCGTCAGAGCCCAGCGCAGCGTCGAGCCATTGGGCCGTTCGGAAGAACGGCCCAACTCCTAGATCTCCATGACGTCTGCTTCTTTTTTCTTCAGCATAGCATCGACTTCGGCGATGTATTTGTCGGTGAGCTTCTGCACCTGTTCTTCGGCACGACGGGCCTCATCCTCGGGCAGCTCGGCGTCTTTCTTGGCACGCTCAATCTTGGTGTTGGCATCGCGGCGCTGATTGCGCACGGCAACGCGAGCTTCCTCGGCATAACCGCGGCACTGCTTCACCATTTCCTTGCGGCGCTCCTCGGTAAGCGCAGGGAACGGCAGGCGAATGACAGAGCCGTCGTTAGAGGGCGTAATGCCCAAGTCGCTCGCCAGAATGGCGGCCTCGATGCCGCGCAGCACCGACTTGTCCCACGGCTCAACGACGAGCATATGGGCATCGGGCGACTTCACCGCGGCCATCTGATTGATGGGGGTAGGAACGCCGTAGTAGTCGACGCGAATCTTGTCGAGCACCATGGGGTTCGCGCGGCCCGTGCGCACGTTCGCGAACGCCTCATTCAGGTTGGACAAGGCCTTCTCCATGCCGGCTTTCGCCGCATCCATGATTTCAGCAGTCATATTCTTGCCTTTCTCGTTTGCGGCGCACTGGCGCCGTCGCATTTGCCTTCGAAGGTTTAATACACCATGGTGCCGACGGGCTCGCCCTTCAGAATGCGGCTGATGTTGCCCGGCGCGGTCATATCGAATACGAGCAGCGGCATTTCGTTGTCTTTGCACAGCGAAATGGCGGCCGCGTCCATGACCTGCAGCTCCTTGGTAAGCACCTCGAGGTAGCTGATCTTGTCGAACTTCACGGCGTCGGGGTTCTTCGCCGGATCGCTGTCGTAGATGCCGTCGACCTTGGTGGCCTTCATCATGCAGTCGGCGTTGATTTCGCACGCACGAAGAGCCGCCGTGGTATCGGTCGTGAAGTACGGGTTGCCCGTGCCCGCGGCGAAAATGACGACGCGGCCCTTTTCCATATGGCGAATGGCACGCAGGCGAATGTAGGTTTCGGCGACCTGGTGCATTTCGATGGCCGACTGCACACGGGAGGAAACGCCGTGGCGCTCGAGGCCGTCCTGCAAAGCGAGCGCGTTCATGACCGTGGCGAGCATGCCGATGTAGTCGGCCTGCGCGCGATCCATGCCGTTGGCGCTGCCGGCGACACCGCGGAAGATGTTGCCGCCGCCCACCGTGATGGCCACCTGCACGCCGTCGTCAACAATGTGCTTGATTTGCTCGGCCAAGTCGTCGATGACCTTCGGATCGATGCCATAGCCGTTATCGCCCATGAGCGCCTCGCCCGAAAGCTTCAGCAAAACGCGATGGTACTTATATCCCTCGGCGGGCTTGGTAGCTTCTTCTGGCATGAGTGCCCCTTTCAAAAATCGCAGTTATCACCATTGTACTGTAACGAAAGCAAAGCACGAACGAGCGCGGACGTTTTCCGAAAAATCCCGCAATGAAGCATTCGGGCGCATGAACACTGCAAGGGCACTCAGAGCTTCCAATGCAACGCTTGCGTCAAACGCCAGTCCAAACATCGCCTGCATAGAAAGAATCGCGCATTGGCCAGTTGCGGATTGACGGGCGATGCGGCGCATTCCGATAAGCCCATGCGGTAGCACGGCACCTGAGCATGCCACCGCCGAGCACGTCTCGAAAACGCCCAAACCACGCGTTCCTGAATGTCACGCGAACATTGTGCGCATACCGTAACGATGCGTCACCGAGCGCGAATGCGATGCGACAATATCCGCCGAACGAACGCATTGCGTCGGCACTAGGAGGCTCACGTGGGTATTGAAGATTCAGTTTTGTCGTTCATCGCATCGGACACGATGCGCAACCTTATTTGGGCGGTTATTTTAGCGTGCGCCACCGCTGTGGCATCGAAAGTGGTAAAACGCGCACTGCATGCGCTGCTCGACCATCCGGAAAACCCGCTGCCGGCATCAAGCCTCATCATCAACATCGGCCGCGGCGTGGTATGGGTGATCGGTGGATCGATTATTTTGCAATCGTGCTTCGGCATTAACCCAAATGCGCTGGTCACAGCCCTGGGCGTTGGCGGCGTTGCGCTTTCGCTTGGCCTGCAGGACACGCTGTCAAACCTTATCGGCGGCATTCAGATGACGCTCATGGGCGTCGTGCGCCCGGGCGACAACATCGAAATCGGCTCGGAAACGGGCGTTGTGACCGACATGGGGCTGCGCCACACCACCATCATCACGAAGCTCGGCGAAACCGTGATCGTCCCCAATTCGGTCATTTCGAAAACGTCGCTCGTACAGCTTCCGCCGGCGGAGCAATTCAAGGTGCCGTTCTGTGCGACGGGCGACGCGAGCAAGCTCGATGAAATTGCGGCAGAAATCGCCGAACGCGCGAAGGCCGCAGCGGAAAGCGTCTCCCCCGTGACGCAGGACCCGAAGGTGTTTTTCTCGGAAATCACCGAATACGGCTTCCGCGGCTCCATCGTGATGCGCGTGGAAGATTCCGCCGCCACGGAACGCGCGGCCGACGCCGTGGTGCGCGCAATCGCGCCGCTCACGAGGTAGCGCGACAACGCCCAGCCAAACGCAGCATCAGCGGCCGCGTCTATCCACCCACCCAGGCTCGCTGCACTTCTCGAGTCACATAAGCAGATACCATATACCGCACAGCAAGGCCCCACGGGCATAAACCCATGGGGCCTTCGACAAGGGCACCCGGCGTGAAGCCGTTATTCCCCCTTTTCTGTGTCGATTTCCGCTGCTACAGCAGGAAATCCTCGCGAGCGATGGTGCGCTCGGCGCGGCGTTCGGGCGAGGCGATGGTATCGGCCGCATAGCCCACGGTGAGCATGTGGTACGGATACACGCCTTCGGGCAGGTCGAACTGCTCGCGTGCGATTTCGGGCTTGAAGTGGCACACCCAGCACGTGCCCAGGCCAAGCTCGGTCGCTTGCATCATCATCTGGTCGCACACGATCGCGGTGTCAATAGGGGCCGCATTCATTTGGTCGTACGGACGCACCCACGCGTCTTCGTCCACGCCGCACACCAGCAACACCACGGGCGCCCCAAAAATCGAGCCGTCGCGCGCGAAGCGCGGCTGACACGCGGCAGCCTTCTCGAGCAGCTCGGGCGTGGTGCACGGCAAAACGCGCACGGGGTGGTTGTTGCACGCCGTGGGGGCAAGGCGCCCAGCCTCAAGAATGGCATCGAGTTTCTCGGACTCGACAGCGCGTTTCTCGTATTTGCGGCAGGAGTAGCGCTCAAGGGTCAAATCGGCAAAAGACATGGCACGTCCCTTCTCTTCAGGAGGCCCACCGAACACAACGGGCAGCTCTCGTTACTGCAAGTGTAACGCGCCGGCGCGTCTTTTCCGTGCGGCTTTCTGCAATCGTTCGTAGTTTTCCGCACGCCGCCCTGGGCGCCTTCCACAAATGAACGCTACGCCCCACTCGCCAGGCGTTCACCCATCAAGCAGCCCATGACCGACGCCATCATCAGGCCGCGCGTCCAGCCGCTCGAATCGCCCAGGCAGTGCAAGTTCGCGATATTGGTGTCGAAGTTCGCATCCATCTTCACGCGATTGCTGTAGAACTTGAGCTCGGGCGCGTACAACAGAGTCTCAGCCGACGCGAAGCCAGGAATCGCCTCGTCGACGGCGAGCATGAAGTTGATGATCGACGTCATCGTGCGATACGGCAGCGCAGCGGTCACGTCGCCCGCGACGGCATCGGGTAGCGTGGGGCGAACATTGGAACGCGACAATTCCTTTTGCCACGTACGCTTGCCGTCCAGGATGTCACCGAAACGCTGCACCAGAATATGGCCCGCGCCCAGCGCGTTGCACAGTTCGCCGATTTTCTTCGCATACGCGATGGGCTGATTAAACGGCTCGAGGAAGTTGTGCGTGCACAGAATCGCGAGGTTGGTGTTCTCGGACTTGCGTTCCTTATAGGAATGCCCGTTCACCACCGCCAGGCCGCCATCGTAGTTTTCTTGGCTCACGAAGCCGCCAGGATTCTGACAGAAGGTGCGCACCTTGTTGCGGAACGGATTCGGGTATCCGATGAGCTTGCTTTCGTAGAGCACATTGTTCACGCGCTCCATGATTTCGTTGCGCATCTCGATGCGCACGCCAATGTCGACCGGGCCGGGCGCGTGCTCGATGTCGTGCTCGCCGCAGAGGCGCTCGAGCCAATCGGCACCGCGACGGCCCGTCGCCACAACGGTTTTCTCGGCGATAATTGAGAACTCCTCGCCCGCACGCGTGCGCACGCGAACGCCTTTGCATGCAGCCGAGTCGGTCGCGGCGTCGCCTTCGATAATCACGTCGGTGCATTCCGTTTCGAACAACAGCTTCACACCGGCATCGCGTAGGTGGTCTTCGATGCGACCGTAAATCTCTTGCGCCTTTTCGGTTCCAAGGTGGCGAATGGGACAATCGACGAGCTTCAAACCCGCCTGAATCGCGCGGCGACGAATGTCTTTGACTTCACCAGGATTGTCGATGCCCTCGACATGTTCGTCGGCGCCAAAAGACAAGTACACGTCGTCGACCCGCTTGATAGCCGCCTGCGCCACGTCTTCCCCAATAAGTTCCGGCAGGTCGCCGCCAACCTCGTGCGAGAGCGACAGTTTTCCATCGGAAAACGCGCCCGCGCCCGAAAAGCCCGTCGTAATGCGACATGGCTCGCATCCGACGCAATGGCCCACTTTCGCCTTAGGACAATTGCGCCGCTCGATGGGAAGGCCCTTCTCCACGAGCGCAATGGTCGTGGAAGGGGCATCTTTCAGAAGCGCCAACGCCGTGAAAATACCCGCGGGACCGGCACCCACGATAACGACATCGACGGTCATATTTGAATTGCAAGAACTACCCAAAACAGAAACCCCCTTGGCATCCCCTGGTGTCGGAAACGCGACGCATTTCATTGTAGCGCACGAATTCAGACGGCCCGCAAAGGGCCTTCGACCCATGCAAGCGGCGCACAAGAGCGAATCACGCAAGCGATAGTCGTTTTCTTTCCTATCAATGCATCATGCAAAAGGACGGTTCTTCCTTCGAGGCACAATATGAGAACCATTTTGCAAAATCCCAGGCTGCAACGTATAGTTTATCGCTATTTTACGCTGTATAGCTTCGTTTCTTTAACCTGAGATTCATTTTGCGGTCTATTTCATGGCATAAAGAAAGGGTCCCGAAGGACCCTTTTCCACAAGCACACTCAAGCATGGCGGCTTAGTTGATTTTCACGATGGGCGCGTAGTCTTTCAACAAGGTCTTCGTCTGACCCGTGCGCGCGAATTTGATCACGAGCGAGTCGCCGTCGACCTTGAGCACCTTGCCGCGACCGAACGTTTTATGGTCGACCGTATCGCCAGCCGCGAACGTATTGTGCGCCGCCTCTTTCTTGCCGGCCGATGCCGCCCTGGCTGCGGCAGATCCGCCCCAACCGCCTTCGGGCATATATGTGGGAACCTTGCCGCCGCGCGCTCGGCTCGCGCCGAGCGACCCTGCCGCGCGCGTCGAATGCGGCGCGTGCGAGCTTTTGCGAGCGGCGCCGCCATGACTTGCCGTAAAGTCAGAAAACGACTGTCCGCCGCCAGGCTTGCCGGTCCCGAACGTGCGCCCACCCGTTGAAGAATTGCGACGCGCCGACACGTTCGCGCTCGACTGGCCGAACACGCGACCGCCACCCGCTTCCACGCCCGAGCCCGAAATGCCGCGACGGCTGCCGCGCTTTTCCCAACCCGTGCCCGAGAAGCCCATGGAACCAAGACCGATGGTCTGGCGAAGCTCACCCGGAATCTCTCCAATGAAGCGAGAAATCGGGTTCGCAACCGTATCGCCGAAAATCGTACGCGACTGGGCGCACGTCAAATACAGCTTCTTGCGCGCACGCGTAATGGCGACATAGGCAAGACGGCGCTCTTCCTCCAAGCCCGATTCGTCTTGCAACGAATTCGAGTGTGGGAACAGCGTTTCTTCCATGCCCGCAACGAACACCACGTCGAATTCCAAGCCTTTCGACGCGTGCACCGTCATAAGCGTGACGGCGGAATCGTCTTCGGCCATGGAATCCAAATCGGTGCGCAGGCGAACCCACTCGATAAAGTCGGCCAGCGAATCGGGCGAAAGCTGGCGCACGCCTGCGAGGTTCTCGCCTTCAGGCAGCTTTGGCTCTTCTTCCTCGGAATTCTGGTGCGACTGCACATATTCCTCGACAACTGACAAGAATTCCTTGATGTTCTCAACGCGACCGCGCGCCTCATCGGTATTCTCGTTTTCGAGTGCGGCAATGAGCCCCGATTTCTGGATAACTGCCTCAATCACTTTGCGCAAATCGCCGCCATAGCTGCGGCACTCCTCGACAAGCGAGACGAAGCCGCCGAGTGCCGTGCGTGCGCGCATCTGCAGGTTCTCGTCGGCGACGCACAACTCAGCCGCCAGCATGAACGGCATGTTCGTCATGGCTGCGGCCTGGTCGATATAATCGATGGTGGTTTTGCCGATGCCTCGGCGCGGCGTGTTGATGACGCGCTTGGCCGCAATATCGTCGTTAGGATTCACGAGCAACGTGAGGTATGCCATAACATCGCGAATTTCAGCGCGATCGAAGAATCGCGTGCCGCCGACAATCTTGTAGGGTACGCCAGCGCGCAGCATCATATCTTCGAGCGAACGCGACTGAGCGTTCGTGCGGTAGAACACAGCCATCTCGTCATACGAGAAGCCTTCTGATCGACGCTTGTCAATTTCGCCAGCAATCCAACGGCCCTCGTCGCGCTCGTCCGATGCCACGTACACGTAAACCTTGTCGCCATCGGGCTGGGAAGTGCGCAGCGTTTTGTCTTTGCGATGCTGGTTATGGCGCACCACGGCATTTGCCGCGTTCAGGATGTTGCCCGTTGAGCGGTAGTTTTCCTCGAGCTTCACCGTTTTGCAATTCGGGTAGTCGCTCTCGAACTCCAGAATATTGCGAATGTCGGCGCCACGCCAGCTATAAATCGACTGGTCGTCGTCGCCTACAACCATGATGTTCTGGTTTTTCGCGGCGAGCAGCTTCGTAATTTCGTACTGAGCTTTGTTTGTGTCCTGATACTCGTCCACGAGCAGATAGCGGAAGCGATTCTGGTACGCCTCGAGCACGTCGGCATGGTTTTTGAGCAGCAAATGCGTGTAGAGCAGCAAATCGTCGAAGTCGAATGCGTTGGCTGCTTTCAAGCGCTGCTGCAGCTTCTCATACACGCGCGCCGCGACCTTCGCGCCGGGGTCGCCCGTGGCGCTTTTCGCGAATTCGCCCGGAGTCATAAGTTCGTTTTTCGCAGAAGAAATGCGATTGCGAATGTTATTGATAGGCCAGCGCTTCGGATCCAAATCGAGCTCGCTGTAGATATCTTTCACGAGGCGCTTCGAATCGTCATCGTCGTAGATGGTGAAGCCCTTGTCGAAACCGAGCTTCTCGCAATCGACGCGCAGAATGCGCACGCACATGCTATGGAAGGTAGACACCCACATGCCACGTGCGCCCGGGCCCACGAGCCTACTCAAACGCTCGCGCATCTCGGCGGCCGCCTTGTTGGTGAACGTGATAGCCAGAATCTCCCAGGGCTGCACGCCATTGTCGGCGAGCATATGCGCGATGCGATACGTGAGCACGCGCGTTTTGCCCGAACCGGCACCCGCAAGCACGAGCAGCGGGCCCTCGGTGCACAGCACAGCCTCGCGCTGCGCGGGGTTCAAGGAATCGATATCGATGCTAGTCATATATCCACCTTCGACGCAAGCAAATATAAACGAAGCCCCATGCCTCGGTGCGTGGTTTTCCGCGCAGTTCCGCACGAGCCAAACAGCACCTCATGTGCTGTTTGTGCGAGCTCAGGACTGTTTGAGCATGAAACCATGCACTGGGGCATGGGGCGGACAGGTCCGTTTCCCGCGAGTTTTCTACGGCAACATTCCCATAGTCTCGAACGCGAAGTAGCCCAAAACCAACGCACCCACGATGATGCGGTAAATGCCGAATGCCGTGAAGTCGTTCTTCTTGATATAGCCCATGAGGAACTTAATAGAAATGACCGACATCACGAAAGCGGTCACGATGCCCACCACGAGCACGACGATTTCGGTCTGGGTCATGGCGACGCCTGCCAACACGAACTTCGCCACCTTCACCACGCCCCAGCCGAGCATCACGGGAATGGCCAGGAAGAACGTGAACTCGGTCGCAGCCGTGCGCGAGCAGCCCGTGAGCATGCCGCCGATGATGGTCGCGCCCGAGCGCGACGTGCCAGGAACCATGGCTAGACACTGGAAAAAGCCAATCTTCAGCGCGGTTTTCCAATCGATGTCATCGACGTTTGTTACCTTGAACAGCGACGCCTCGGCTGCAGCTTCGGCATCGGCCTCACTCACGCGCGCATGACGGCCGCGCGGCGCTTCCACTTCTGCGAGCGCTTCCTTGAAACGGCGACGATTACGTCGCTCGAGCACGATGAACACGATGCCGTACAAAATAAGCATGGCCGCGACAGTGACCTTGTTATAGAAATGCTCGTTCATGAAATCGTCGAGCGCAAAACCGAACACAGCTGCAGGCAGGCATCCAATGACGACCATGCCCCAAAGGCGCCACGTGCTGCGACGCTCGTCGACCGTTTTGCTCGGCGAGAAGGGGTTGAGCTTATGGAAATACAGAATGATAACGGCCATGATGGCGCCAATTTGGATAACCACCAGGAACAGCGCAAGGAACGAATCGGAAACTTGCAGTTTCACGAACTCGTCAACAAGAATCATGTGGCCCGTCGAAGAAATAGGCAACCATTCGGTAATACCCTCGACCAGACCAATGAGCAGTGCTTTTAAAGCTTCGATAAGCATGGGCGCTAAACCTTTCGCATTCATGTGTATTTATGCAACCGTTGAATTCTATATGACGAGCGCACATTCCTCATGCAAAGCACGCGCATTGCCTTGGAAAAACAGAACCAGAGCGTTATTATGGCAGACGGTGCGCAAAAGCAAGAAGCGCCACCCAAGCAGTTCGGGTCCGAAATCCTGCTTGTAAAACCTAAAACCAAAGGAGAAAGTCGCAATGCGCAATTTTTTCGAAGACTACAAGGTCTTGCTGCGGAGCATTCCCGCTCCCACCGTCACGATTTTCATCGTGAGCGTCATCCTCATGAACCTCATGGCAAATAAGGAACTTTTGAGCACGCCATGGCTCGCGCTCGACTGCGGCTTTGCCGTGAGCTGGGTTTCCTTCCTTTGCATGGACATGATTTGCAAGCGCTTCGGCGCAAAGGCATCCATCAAAATCTCGATTCTCGCGTTGGGCGTGAACCTGGCGGTGTGCCTGTTCTTCTGGCTCATGAGCCTCACCCCCGGTATGTGGGGCGCGTACTACGACACCGGCATGATCGAAGTCAACGACGCCCTGAACGCCACCATCGGCGGCACGTGGTACGTCGTGTTAGGCAGCTCGCTTGCGATGCTGTGCTCATCGACCGCGAATTCCCTGCTCAACGTGGCCATCGGCCGCCTTTCCACGTCGAACACTTTCGGAGCGTTCGCGAAACGTTCCTACATTTCCACGGGTATCGCGCAGTTCGTCGACAACCTGATTTTCGCCATTGTCGTGTCGCACGTCTTCTTCGGCTGGACGTGGATTCAGGTGCTTACCTGCTCGTTCACGGGCGCCGTGGCTGAGCTGCTGTGTGAGATTCTGCTGAGCCCCGTGGGCTACAAAGTCGTGCGTGGCTGGGAGCGCGAGAACGTGGGCGCAGCATACATCAACCGCATCGCCGCACAGAAAGCCAATCAATGAAGGCACTCATAACGGGCACTTCGGCGGGCATTGGCCGCGCATGCGCCGAGCTGTTTTTGCAGCGCGGATGGCATGTATACGGCTTCGATATCGCGCCGACATCAATCGCTCACGCGGAATACGAGCATTTCGTCATCGACGTGCGCGACCACGCGGCGTTTCCCGCTGGCCTCGAGCCCGACGTCATCGTGAACAATGCTGGCGTCCAGGGCGCAGACGACATCGCCGTTAACCTGCAGGGCACCATCAATATCACCGAGACATATGCGTTCGTGGGCGACTTTCCCGCCGCGAAGCCCGCGCCGTGGATTCGTTCGGTTGTCAATGTCGGCTCGGCGAGCGGACACACGGGTTCCGAATTTCCCGAGTATGCGGCGAGCAAGGGCGGCATTCTTTCGTACACGAAAAACGTCGCGAACCGCCTGGCGCCGCAGGGAATTTGCAACAGCGTCGACCCAGGCGGTGTGCTTACCGAGCTCAATCGCCCCGTGATGGACGATGCCGCCATGTGGGAGCGCATCATGCAGCTTACGCCGCTGCGCCGTTGGGCCGAACCCGACGAAATCGCCGAGTGGGTCTATTTCGTTGGCGTGACGAACCGCTTCATGACCGGCCAAAACCTTCTTATCGATGGAGGCGAGGCGGGCGCCGCCGAATTCGTGTGGCCCGAAGACTAGGTTTTATGGCGCACATTCCGACGCGCAAGACGAGGTCGGCCCTAAGGCCTCTTTCATGGAAGATGGAACCCGAGCTGCGCTAACGCACTAAAGTGGACTTGCCATAAGCCCCCTTTTCGGACCATGCGAATGCGCCTCGATAGCCAAATTCCATCAAGAAAGCCGCCCTTGGGCGGCTTTCTTGCAATGATCGATATTTGCTTTCGAGATCGATTTCGACTTAGAAGTTTTCAGCCGAAATTTCGAAGTATGCCTGCGGATGGTTGCAAACGGGGCACACATCGGGAGCCTTCGTACCTACGACAATGTGACCGCAATTACGGCATTCCCATACCTTGACCTCGCTCTTTTCAAACACAGCGGCGGTTTCGACGTTGTGCAGCAACGCGCGATAACGCTCTTCGTGGTGCTTTTCAATGGCGGCAACCTGACGGAACTTTTCGGCGAGCTCGTGAAAGCCCTCTTCTTCAGCCGTCTTGGCGAACTCGTCGTACATGTCAGTCCACTCGAAGTTCTCGCCATCGGCCGCAGCGGCAAGGTTTTCCTCCGTGGTGCCGATGCCTTCGAGCTCGCGGAACCACATTTTGGCGTGGTACTGCTCGTTTGCCGAAGTCTTGCGGAAGATTTCGGCGATCTGCTCGTAGCCTTCCTTCTTCGCAACCGACGCGAAATACGTGTATTTATTGGTCGCCTGCGACTCGCCAGCGAACGCGGCCTGCAGGTTTTTCTCAGTTTGGGTTCCAGCGTATTTGGACATTTCGAATCCCCCTTTTTGGATTTCCAGCCGTGGGCCCTTCGCCCGTGGCTTATGCCGTAAATGATATACCGTCTCAATACTAATTGGTAGGATTTCAGCGATTGTTTCCAAATCGGAATAAAACAGGAACAAAAACGCCATCTCTGATTGAGCCTTGCTGATCTTCTGCATGCATATCCGCGAAGTGGTCCGACAAAAGTTTCGGGGCGCATAGCCGAAGGACCGACACCGCCTCGAGCCAGCATTGCGTTGGCCGCGCCCGAGGCCAACGCCGGCTTAGCCGAGCGCGGCCTCTATCGCCTCTACGAGGAATTCCGTCGCACCTTTCCCCGCACGGGAGTCGTAGTACTCGACGAATCGATCGTCAGCCAAATATCCTCGAGCAAGACAGACGTGCGCTTGCGGCGAGTAAGCGCCCTTCGCCCATTGCATGCGAATCCAGTCGGCGTGCATGCGCGCCAATTTCGCCGCTTCGGGGCTCGACGCATCGCCCGTCAACATCGCCTTCTTCAACTGCTCGATAATCGCAACTTCAAGCTTCTCTTTCGTCTTCCACTCCTCGTCGCTCATGTCGAGCAGTTTTTCGTTTGATGCATCGACCGTCGCATCACCGTAGCGCTCGCGAGCCTCGACGCCATAGCGCATCTCGTTCGAATGCACCGCACTCCAACGCTTCAGATGCGGCAGCACCGCGCCCATAAGAGACACGGCCTCGTCGCGCGTCATTCCTGTGCTTTCCGCCAAGCGCGGTGCGCAGTCTTCAATCATGGCGTCCATTGTTGTTTCATAGGTATATTCGCCCTGTTGATAGCACCATTTGCAATAATGCGAGTCGGCAGAGCCATGGGCGTCAGTGCCGTATTCTTCGGGCGCAAGCATCATTCCGCAGCTTTCGCAGTAATGCTCAGGCCAATCAAGGAGGTGCGCAACGGGCTCGTTCAGCACATTCGCGATAAGCTTCAGCATATCAATGCCAGGCGTTACTTCGCCCCGCTCCCACCGAGACACCGCCTGACGAGTCACGTACAATTTCGCCGCAAGCTCCTCCTGCGTGAGCCCATTGCGTTTGCGCAAATCAATAAGCGTTTCTCCGAATTTCATTCACAGCCTCCCAAAAAATACCGTTCAAAATGCCGTCCATCGACTTTCCCTACTGAAACTTTATCGTGTGCGAAGCGCCATTCCAAGCAACATCTGGTTGCGCAAAACACGAGGCAACTCGGGCATTTTGCGCTGTAAGGCACCTCCCGCAATGCAAGAAGGGGCCACAACGACCCCTTCTATGGTTTAATGCACCCTTTTCGACGTGCGGCTTTAACGGCTTTCGCGCTACGCAGCCTTTTCGACTTTCGCCCCCTTAACGCCCTTCGCAGCCTCTTCGGCTTCGAGCAGCTCACGCGCGTGAGCGATGGCGTCATCGATGTTCGGACGGAAGTGCTCCTCGCCAACCAGGTCGACGAAGCCAGCGCGTCGCATGGTTTTCATGGGCTGCTCGTTGGCGTGGCTGAAGATGAGCTTCACGCCGTTTTCCTCGCAGTAATCGTAGAGATTCTCGAGCGCATTCATGCCCGACGAGTCGAGCGACGGCACACCGCGCATGCGGATGATCAGGTATTTCGTGAACTCCTTTACCGAAATGTCGGTAATGCGGTCGGTCATGCCGAAGAACATGGGGCCATTGATCTCGTACACGCGTACGCTCTTGGGCAGCTCGCGCAAATGCGTGACCTCGGAATCGGCGTCGCAGTAATACTGCCAACCTTTAACCTCGGTTTCCTCGGAAACCATCTTCATGAACAGCACCACGGTAATGAGCATGCCCACCGCGATGGCCGTCACCAGGTCAAACACAATGGTAAGCATGAACGTGAGCAAAAGCGTGGCGATCGCGCCCTTCGAAGCCGTGTGGCACAGATGCGCGAAATTGCGCCAACCACTCATGTTGTAAGCGACCTGCAGCAAAATGGCCGCGATGGTCGGCATGGGAATGAGGGCCGCATATGGCATAAGGAACACGAGCACCACGAGCAGAACGAGCGCGTGCACCATACCGGCGACCGGTGTGCGTCCGCCGCTCTTCACATTGGCGGCCGTGCGTGCGATGGCGCCCGTCGCGGGAATGCCGCCGAACAGCACCGATCCCATGTTGCCTACGCCCTGAGCCACGAGCTCCATATTGCAGCGGTGGTGCGAGCTGATCATGGAGTCGGCGACGACGCACGACAGGAGCGACTCGATGGCGGCCAAAATAGCGATGGTGATGCCGTTTGGCAGCTGATCGCGCAGCAATTCGATCGAAAGCTGCGGCACATGCAGCTCGGGTAGGCCGGCGTTGATGGTATACAAATCGCCGATGGTGTTCACGTTCATGCCGAACAGGGGCACCATAACCATGCCCACGATGACGGCAACAAGCGAGCTGGGAACTTTGGCGCCCAACGCGCCCAGGCGCGGCCACAAAAACAGCACCGCGAGACACACCGCACCCACCAGGAGTGCCTGCCAATTGAAGGTGCCGAAGTTCGCCGCGAGCGCCGAAACCTTGTCGGCCGTCTCGACCGTCGCCGTGCCGGCGGGGTACGTGAGCCCGAAGAAATCTTTCAGCTGGCCAATGACGATGGTCACCGCAATACCCGCCGTGAAGCCCGTGGTGATGGTATACGGAACAAAGCGGATGATGGTGCCCAGCTTGAGCAAGCCCATAACCACGAGCAGCACGCCGGCGATAAGCGTCGCCGCCACCAGGCCGTCGATGCCGTCGGTCGCGACAATGCCGGCCACGATGGTCGCGAACGCCGCCGTGGGTCCAGAGATTTGCACGCGCGAGCCGCCGAGGAACGCGATAAGGAATCCTGCGACGATGGCCGTGTACAAGCCCTGTTCAGGGCCGACGCCCGAAGCAATCGCCAGCGCGATCGAAAGCGGCAGCGCCACAATGGCGACCACGATACCCGATACGATGTCGTGGGGAAGCTGCTCCTTAAGCTCCTCTTTGCTCGAGTGCTTAATGATGCTGAACAGAATCGGTTTAATTTTGTCGCGCTGCAAAGGTTCTCAATTCCTCTTCGTCGTATATCGATTGCGTCGCGCGCGCCGCCCAAAGGCAAAAGCTGCACCGCCAAGATAGCCTAAGCAGCCCAAGCAAAAGACCGCCTGGCCAGGCGGTAGCGCAGCCAGCGAGGCCGCTTCGCCCAGATCGGTGCCCAAATTCGAGGGCGCCCCCGATCGGGCAGCGTCCAGGCGAAAGCGCCCAGCATAATGCGCCCCGCAAAGGATTTCCTTCCTAAGGGGCGCCCAACTGGACATTTCGCACGCGCATCACCCATCCCGCATTTGGGATAGAAAAATTCCACCCAGGCAACCCCGGGTGGAATTCGAATTCTTCAGTTATCGCCAAAAGGCGCGTATGGGAGGATTCGTATTGTAACGGCCCAGCAACGTGGCTGCTCACGCCACACAAAATCGCCAATGCCACGGCACAACTTGCCCGCAAGCGAGAAGTGAGGCAAGGCGGCAAGCCGTTAAAATGCGGCGCGACCAAGGCGCACCCGAAGCGCGCCGTAAGCCTTACGCTTCCCAGTTGCCCACTTCGGAAAGCTCGATGTCGGGATTCTTATCGACCGCCCAGTTCACGTTCCACGGGCTCGTGAACAACAGCAGACGGCGCCCACGCATGTCTTCAACCTTGAGCGTGTCACGCGTGACGTTCAGACTCGAGAACTCGAACGTCTTCGGGTCGGTTTTAATCCAGCGTACGTCGGTGTACGGAAGACCCGTGCGGCGCACCTCAACGCCGTATTCGCTCTTCAAGCGCTGCTCAAGCACCTCGAGCTGCAGCACGCCCACAACGCCGACGATGACGCTTTCCATGCCGAAACCCGGCTCACGGAAAATCTGGATGGCACCCTCCTGGGCGAGCTCTTCCATGCCTTTCACGAACTGCTTGCGCTTCAGCGTGTTCACTTGCGTGATGCGACTGAACATTTCGGGCGCGAACGTGGGAATTTCAGGGAACTGCACATGCGTTTTACCCGTGCACACCGTGTCGCCGATGCTGAAAATGCCCGGGTCGAACAAGCCCACGATGTCGCCCGCGTACGCCTCGTCGACAATCGCACGGTCGTCGGCCATAAGCGACGTGCCCGTGGCGAGCTTGAGCTTCTTGCCGCCCTGCATATGGAAAGCCTCCATGCCGCGCTCGAATTTGCCCGAGCAAATGCGCACGAACGCGATGCGATCGCGGTGGTTTTTGTCCATGTTCGCCTGGATTTTGAACACGAAGCCGCTGAAATCGTCGCGCTGCGGGTCAACCTGCTCGCCGGTAAGCGTGTCGGTGTACGGCAGCGGGCTCGGCGCCAGGCGCAGGAATTCTTTCAGGAAGGGCTCGACGCCGAAGTTCGTGAGCGCCGAACCGAAGAACACCGGCGAAAGCTTTCCGCAGCTCACAGCGGCGTAGTCGAGCTCATCGCCCGCGCCATCGAGCAGCTCGATGTCATCCATCAAGTTCTCGTGGTTCGCCTCGCCGATGAGCTCGCCCAGCTCGGGCGCACCGAGCTCGGCCTCGATTTCGGCAACCTTCTTCGTGGCGTTCGCGTGGCCGTCGCCCTCAAATGCGATCACACGGCGAGCCCGACGATTGAACACGCCGCGGAAGTTCTGGCCGCAACCGATGGGCCAGTTCATGGGATACGTGCCAATGCCGAGCACCGACTCGATTTCCTCCATGAGGTCAAACGGGTCGCGCGCCTCGCGGTCAAGCTTGTTCACGAACGTGAAAATAGGGATATGTCGCAGCGTGCAGACCTTGAAAAGCTTTTTGGTTTGCGCCTCGACGCCCTTGGCGGCGTCGATGACCATGACGGCGGCGTCGGCAGCCATGAGCGTTCGATATGTGTCTTCAGAAAAGTCCTGGTGGCCAGGGGTGTCAAGGATGTTCACGCAGCAGCCGTCATAGGTGAACTGCAGCACCGACGACGTGACCGAAATGCCGCGCTCCTTTTCGATGTCCATCCAGTCGGACACGGCATGTTTGGAAGACGATTTGCCTTTGACCGAGCCGGCGGTCTGAATGCTGCCGGTATAGAGCAGCAGTTTTTCGGTGAGCGTGGTTTTGCCTGCGTCAGGGTGCGAAATAATCGCAAACGTGCGGCGCGAGGCGATTTGGTCGGCAAGTGGTGCCACGGGGGTCCTTTCTATGGGTGCGCCCGCTGCGAAATGCGCCGAAAAGCGGCTGGCGATGCGGGCGAATGCATGCAAACTGGTAAATTATAGCACGCGTCTCGAAAACACTTTATAAAGCGGAGACTCCTTACATAAAACTCCTGATGGGAATACTATTTCGAACAGCTGTCCGATTTTTTCTTGCAAGACCGAAGAGCTGCGTGCTATAGTCGAAATGCACCCGACAGCGGAGCAATCCGCTTTTTATCGCGAAAGCACTGGGGGCGGCAACGGCGGCCCTTGCTTCCCAAAGCGTGTTACAGGCTTTTCGCATTCTGAACGACATGGGGTCTGCAACGGCGGGCCTTGCTTGTAAGCGGCGTACGGCGTCGCGGCGTGTTACATGCTCGTTCCTTTTCTTCCTACAACCGAATACGAGGACATGTATGGCAGGGTCGGCCCTTGGCGTCTTCGTGCGCTTTAAGCCGAACCGGCCACGACTATCCGCCTGCGCATTTGCGCCCTTCGAAAGGAATGGCATGAGCACATCTGTCTACTCGCCCCAAATTACACAAGAAACCGCACTTGGCCTCGAACGGTTCGACATGCGCGACGAGATGCTCGCCTGCCGCGAGCTCGAATTGTGCGGGCCCGTCGACGCGGAGTCGGTCGCAGATATCATCCGCGGCCTACGCCACCTGCAGAAAGCCGACCCCGCCACACCCATCACGCTGTTCATCAACAGCCCCGGCGGCGAGGTGCAATCGGGGTTGGCGCTCTACGACGTGATGAGCGCCATCAGCTGCCCCGTGCGCACCGTATGCCTGGGGCTTGCCGCCAGCATGGCCGCACTGCTGTTTATCGCCGGCGACACGCGAGACATGCTGCCGCACAGCCGCGTCATGATTCACGACCCGCTCATCGGCGGCGCAGGCGTGGGCGGAAGCGCCCTTTCGGTGAAGGCGCGCGCCGACGATTTGATGCGCATTCGCGATATAACTGCCCAGGTCATCGCCGAGCATACCGGCATGCCGCTCGAGCGCGTGTTCGAGCTCACTGCCCGCGACACGTATTTCGAAGCCGAAGAAGCCGTTGCCGCGCATTTGGCCGACCGCGTGATTCGCGAACTGTAGAAGCGACGCGCCATTGCGGCCGCAATGCGCACCGCAGCAACGGCCGCAATGCGCGCGGCGCATGCCCGAAAAGCACGACGCGGCATGGCGCGGCAGAACGCGAGCCCGGGAATACGCTTCTTCCCCCGTACGCTGCGCCAACGGCTGCGCTGGCCGCGTTTCCCGCACTCCTCATGGGCGAACACGCCCGTCGTATCCCTCATTCGCCAACAGCCTTTACGGAGGACCTTATGAAAATTGCCGAATTTGAAACCCTCGTTGAAAACGCAGCCGAAACCGGGCACGACGCCTGGACCGACGCCGCCGTGGAATCGGGCCTCATGCGCGAAGTCGACACGCGCGACCCACGCCTCGCATACCGCGGGAGAACTCTGCTCACCGCCCATACCGAGATCGAAACCGATACCTGGCAAAGCGGTTTGAACAACAACGTGCTCGTGCTGGGCTGCTCGGGCGGCGGCAAAACCCGCCACCATGTCAAGCCCAACCTGCTGCAGGCATCGGGCTCCTACATTGTGCTCGACTGCAAAGGCAGCTTGTATCGCGAAGTCGGACCCTACCTGGCCGAGGCGGGATACGTAGTCGACCAGCTCGACTTCTCAACCATGGGCGGCACCGTGGGCTACAACCCACTCGCCAATGTACGCTTCGTTGACGGCGAACCCCTTCAGCAAGACATCATCGCCATCGCATCGGCAATTTGCCCTATCGAAGACCACGAAAGCGACCCATTTTGGCCGCAAGCCGCCGCGAATTACCTGTGCGCCTATATCACCTACGTGCTCGAAGCACTCCCCAGCACCGAATGGCACATGGGATCGGTGATGCAGGTGTTCGAAGCCGCCTGCTCCGGCCGCGTTGACAGAATGTTCGCCCAGCTCGATGCCGACGATCCGAGCGCATTTGCGCCTGCGCTCTATCGCCGCACGAGGGTTACCTGCGGCGCCGAGAAGATGCACTCGAGCATTCTTGGCATTCTTGCGGCGAACCTCATGCCGTTCGGTTTTCCCGAGGCCACAAACGCGTACCGCCGCGCGCGCCAAGTGGACTTTCGCTCGTTCGGCCGCGAAAAGCGGGCGCTGTTCGTCACCATCAACGACATGGATCGCAGCCTCGATAGGCTCACGAGCATGTTCATTCGCCAGGCGTTTTGCGCGCTTTGCGATTCAGCCGACCACGATTACCCCGATCATCGCCTGCCCGTGCCCGTGCGATTCGTGCTCGACGATTTCGCGAACCTGAACCTGCCGCACATCGACGACGTGCTGGCGGTCATACGCAGCCGCGAGATCAGCTGCACGATCATTTGCCAAACCATAAGCCAGCTTGAAGCGCGCTACGGAACGCCCGCCGCGAACTCGATCATCGGCAACTGCGACGCGCAGCTCGTGCTCGCCTTCCAAGACGAGCGAACCGCGCAGTACTTCGCCACGCGCGCCAACAAGCCGGCGAGCGCGCTGCTCGAAACCCCGGCCGGCATGTGGTGGGTGTTCGTGCGCGGGCAGCGCGGCCGCATGGAGCAGGCCTATCGACTCGAAGACCACCCGCGCTACCCCGAGCTTGTTGCATGCCTTGAGCGCGCCGGGACGGAAGCGGTTTTCAGCACGCCCGACGAGTGGGAGTTCGAGGAGTTCTTCGACTTCGACGAGCCCGACGAACCGTTCAGCCCCTGCCCCGCGGCATAGGTGCAGGGCAGCAATCCACCTCTCTACCAGGGGAGCTCAACTTCCGCCGCGCCCTCATCGGTTTGCCCCGCGGCAGCAGGCTTCGCGGAGACAGGCTTCGTGCCAGCGGCTTTCGCGCTAGTGGTTTCGAGTTTTTTCTCAGAAGCATCCTTCGCAAACGCACGGTTATCGCAGGTCGCATCGCTGGACGTCTTTCTGACGTGCTCCAAATACCCGCGAATGCTGTAATGATCGGCCCCGTCGAAAGAGTCCTTCATGTTGCCATCGGCCTCGAGACTTCCCAAATATCCGTTGTCAACCGTTCTACCCGTTTGGTCGATAACCGACGCGTACCAGTGGCCCGTTTTGTCGGCAGGCTCGCGCAGCTGACAGGTAATCGCGAGCTTGCCGTTGTCGGTCTGGGTGAAAGCACCCGATTCACGCAGCTGGCGCAGATGCTCGCCATCGATCCAGAAACTTATAAACGGCGCCTCGTAGGCATCGGTCAGCATGCTGTTGCGGTTGTCATAGACGTAGCACACGAGCGCGCGGGTTCGCGCTGCGCACAGCATGTCGACTTCGCTTTCCTTCAGCATGAAGTACACCGTCGTATAACCGCGCACGCCCTCCCCCGCTTCCTGGACGGTAACCACGGCGGTTTTCACCTGAAACATGAGCGTTTCGGGCTGCACGGATGGGTCTTGAAGCTGGGCCTTCAAGTTCACCGTCACCACATCGACGCCCATATCGGCCGGTGGGCGCAGCGCGTCAAGACCATTGCGATACAGCGCGCCTATCAGCTGAAACTCGCCCGTGTAGCCGTTATAAAGAAGGTTGTAGAAGTTCTGGTCCATGGCATTCCTATCGCGATTTTTTATGGGTGCCATTGTACGCCATTCGCTTCTCGACAAGCGGCATCGAACACCCTTCGTTTTTTCGACGAATGCCGCCGCAAACATAATCGCGAAGTGCGTAGGTTTCCCGAAAGCTGTCAAGCAAGCCGAGCTTTCGAGAACGTGTGACCTGGGGTTTTACGAAGCCTCAAAAACGGCTGCACGCTGCTCGCGCAATAGGCTACGCACTTCGTGGCATTTTTTGCGAAACGCAACAAATGCACACGCGCGAAAAGCAGCCGCTTAGGTCCCATCGCGACGCATTTCGCGGAGTGATGTGAAGCGCGCTGTACAATCGGTCGAGAAACTTCCCCGTTCGAAAGGTTGCCGCCATGCCGAAAATCGTTATCACCGACTCCGATTTCGAGAACAACGATTTTGAGTTCGCCATGGCACGCGCCGCGGACGTCGAGATTGCCGCGTTTCAAGGGCCCAAGCCGCAGGATATCATTCGCAACGCTGCCGACGCCGATGCCATTGTGACCTCGTACGGCACATTCACGCCCGAAGTTTTTGCGGCGCTGCCAAACTTGCAGGTCGTAAGCCGCACGGGCATTGGCTACGACACGATTGACGTGCCTGCCGCCACGAAAAACAAAACCGCCGTGTGCGTGGTGCCCGGCTATGGCACGGAAGTGGTCTCCGATCACGCTATTACCCTTGCCTTGTGCGTGCTGCGACGCATGAACGAAATCGACGCAGACATGCGCGCGGGCATTTGGGATTACGCCCGCCACCGCCCGCTGGGCCAGGTGCACGGCCGCACGTTTGGCGTGGTGGGCATGGGCGAAATCGGACGCGCGACCGCCCGCAAGGCCGCAGGGCTCGGCTTCCGCGTGATTTGCACGTCGCGCTCGCTCGTGCCAGGGCGCCGCACGCCCGAGGGCTACGACATCGTGGAATACGAGGAGCTGCTCCGCCGCGCCGACGTGGTAAGCTTCCACACCGCGCTTACGCCCGACACGCGCCACATGCTCGACGCGCACGCGATTTCCCTGATGAAGCCTAATGCCATCGTGGTGAACACCGCCCGCGGAGCCGTTGTCGACACGGTAGCGCTCGCCGAAGCACTCAAAGCCGGTAAGCTGTGGGGCGCGGGCATTGACGTATTCGAAAACGAGCCGGTCGAACGCGACCATCCGCTGCTTTCGGCACCGCACACCGTGCTCACGCCGCACGCGGCATACTGGTCGGAAGAATCGGGCGAAGAGCTTCGCCGTCGTGCCATGCAAGCCGCGATCGACGTCGTGAGCGGCGTGCGTCCGATAGATTGCCTGAACCCCGAAGCGCTGCGTTTCTAAGAGAAGAACCGGAGAGGCGAGCACCGCAGCACAAACTGAGCAGACAGACGTATCTGCTTAGTTTTCGAACGGGCGCCTAGGCCAGTTCCGCCAATGCGGCGTCAAGCACCTCTTCGCTAAACAGATTCCCGCGACCGAGCTGGCCTTTCGGGTCAATTTGCGCCTTCATGCACGCGCTTTCCGCAATATGGTTAGCACCGTACATTTCTTCGAGGAAGTGGGCCTTGAGCTTACCCACGCCATGCTCGGCCGACACCGCGCCACCCATGGCCGACACCTCGGCGGCCCACCGCGCGAACAGCTCGGTGCCGCGCGCGTATTCCTCGGCGGAGCGTGGCAAAATGTTCACATGCACGTGGTTGCTTCCAATGTGGCCCCACGTTGCACTCTCAAAACCGCCTTCGGCGAGCGTGCGGCGATACATCGCGATTACATCGCGCAAGCGATCGTCAGGCACCGACATGTCGCTACCGAGTTTCGTGATGGAAGGGTCGGTGCGACGACGCTGGTCGATAAGCATGTTCACGCTTTCGGGAACCGCATGGCGGAAGAAGCGCTGGCCCGCGCGTTCGGCTTCGGTCGTCGCGACCCACGCCTCCTCGGCATCACCGCCGCACGCTTCCAGCTGCTCGCACAGCATCATGAGCTCGGCCTCGGCGGTTTCCTCATCGTCGCAGCTCAGCTCGACGAACACGCATGTTCGCGCATCGTCGGCGAGTTCGGGAAGCTCGGCGAATGCCGGATTGTTCGCCTTTTGCGCGCGCAGAACGTCGAGCGCAGCGCCGTCAAAGTACTCGATGGCCGTCGCATGTTCGAGCTCGCCGCGCACGGCGATCGTGAAATCGACCGCCTCGGCCTCGCCCGGGAAAAAGCAGCTCGCGCCCCATACCTCGACAGGCACAGGCAAAAGCGCCAGCTCAAGCTCGCAAATCACGCCAAGCGTGCCACATGCGCCAATGAACAGGTCAATTGCGTCCATGTCGTCGCACGCAAAATAGCCCGACGCATTTTTCGCCTTCGGCATATCGTACGTGGGAAGGTTCAACACCAGCTCGCGACCGCCCTCGGTCACAAGGCGAAGCTCGCGGCCGGTCGCGAACACCTCGCCGCGGCGCAGGGCAAGAACATCGCCGTCGGCGAGCGCCACGCGCATCGCTTCAACGTGCGGGCGCGCCGCCCCATAGGCATAGCTGCGCGAGCCCGACGCGTTGCATGCCACGATGCCGCCAAGCGCTGCCGATGCCTCGGTCGGATCGGGCGCGAAAAACTGCGCGGGCGCGGCTTTGAACTGAGCCAGCGCGGCGAGGCTTTCATCGTTCCAGCCCGCCGTGTCGAAACTCGCCTTCTGTAGCATGTCGCGCAGCTCCATAAGCGAAAGGCCCGGTTGCACGCGCACAAAGAAGCGGCCGTCGGAGCCGCGGCGCATGCCGAGCACGCGGTTCATGCGCGACGTGTTCAGCACGCAACCACCATGGGGAACCGCGCCAGCCGCCAAGCCGGAACGCGCGCCCTGCACGGTGACAGGCACACCTGTGGCATGCAGGGCGTGCAACGCATCGCGCACATCGGCTTCCGATTCAGGGAACACGATACTTTCCGCAGAACCCGCACTGCGCGATTCGTCGCGCAGGTACTCTTCAAACTCATCGGTGCAGGACACGATTTCTGCCATAGGTTCCCCTTTCGGAGCTTTCTTCAGCTTTTTGCAGGAATGTTTACCATAGCGCATTAACGCACGATGCGGAATGGCCGCGAACAAAGCGCCGAGCAAGGCGGCCTTGACATCGCCCGACGGCGCCCTGCGGCGCTCAGCGACAATACCGCTGGCCATTGTCTACGCCGATGGCACTCGCCACCCGCGCTTGCGCCGATGACACCCGACATCTATCTCCTGCGCCGACGCCTCATGTTCGTCAACCATTCTCGCCAACCCCGTAACAGCTTCGTTCCGACGCGTGCTTTCCAGGGCGCCTCGAAGCGGTTCACAAGGAAGACGCCACCTTTAAATCACGACGCCGTTGCAGTGGTCGATTTCGTGCTGGACGATCTGTGCGTCAAAACCCGAGAACGACTTTCTGCACGGCGTGAACGACGCGTCGAGATAAGCGACTTTAATGCGCCTGTAGCGCGTACACAGACGCGAGCCCTCGAGCGACAGGCAGCTTTCCTCGGTTTGATACTCGCCCGACGCTTCCACGATTTCGGGATTGTACATGAGCACCGCGCCGCCCGCGCACGCGGCTACAATGACGCGCTTGCGCACGCCAATCATATTCGCCGCGAGCCCCACGCATTCGTGCGCATGCGCCGCAAGCGTGTCGAGCAAATCTTGGCCCACGGCAACATCGGCGGGCGTGGCATCGACGCTCGGCATTGAGAGCAGCACAGGGGACTTTACGATAGGGCGAATCATAGAGAATCCTTTCAAGTGGTCGCATGCAGAAATACGGAAGCGCGATTCATCAGGGAAAACGATAGCAGCAGCGATGAGCGGTCGACAATCAGCGGCATCAATCGGCAATCGTCAACGTTAATCGGAAATCGGCGACAAGCCGAGCACTCGCAGCGGAAAGAACAATATCGCAAGCACTCCGCGAATCGTTCGGAGTTTCCGCCAACTACTCGCGTCTCAACTCGCACGCCTTCGAATTCGATGGCGAATCCTCGCCACAATTCGAAACCGCCCAACAAATCGCCTTCGCCATGCGCACATCGGGCTCTTTGAAATGGTTGCCCGGATTGCTTTCGAAAGCAGTTTGGATGCCTTTCGTCTCAAAGGCATCGACAACGCGCTGCGTGCCGTCGGCCACGCCGCGCAAAAGGCGGCTCGGCGTGCGCGCCTCCTTCGACCCAAGCGAGAAGTATGCACACCGCAGCGGACGCTCGAACTCGCCGGCCTCGACGTATTCCGCGAAGTTTGGGTACCACATCGAGCCCGACGCGCTCGCAACTGCATCAAACAGGTCGGTTTGAAACGGCGCCCACGTGGCGAACAGCCCCGCAAGCGAATAGCCGGCGATACAACGATGGGCGGGGCGCACTCCAAGCCGCGCTTCCGTCTTCTGCACGATTTCCGAAAGCGCTTCAAGCTGGCGCTTCGCATGCCCCGCAAACGGCGCGTCATCGGCGAAAACTCCCGGACATTCCCATGGTGTGAGCATGTCGTTCCATTGGGGGACATGAATCGCGACCAGCACAAACGGCGGGCATCCCAATTCCGCGCACCGCTTTAACACGGCATCGCTTTCGTCTTGGATTTCATGCATGTACACAAACGACACGCGCGATTCGACAGCGTTGGGCGCGACGCTCGCGTCGCCAAAACCCGCGCAGGTCTCATCGCCAAAGGCCGTAACCGTTACGCGCTCGCCCGCTATGTTCAACGTCGTTTTCATACCCTGCATAATAGCCCATTCGAGGTTCAACCTCACGAGCGCTCCCTAGGGCCAGCACAGAACGCTCGCCACACCACTTTGGTGAACGCGAGGCATTCTCTATGCCATATTGGCTGGCGCGCAACGGCCCAGGCCGCCTCAGCAGGCACGGCATTCGCCATATCGCCTCAGCAGGCGCGGCATTCGCCACGCTACGTTTGACCATAAACGGCGTTCGCGCGACGCCGCCAAACGACGCGTTCGCGCGAACGCTGGCAAACGAGGCGAATCACGTGGGCCAGCGAAGACTTTTTTCTTACCCTTTTTGCCCCTTCGCCCCGACTGCGCCGCCGCCCAACTTCCCCTTCTTCGTCACCCTCGCCTTTTTCGGCGCATAATCTCGATCGTAGCCAGGCACGTTCATGCTCGATATCGCCCACAAATAAAGGCTCGCCACGCTGCCATAAGGACTATATCGGCGTCGATACCGCTCGAACATCTCGCGCGTTACCTTGCGGTGGTGGTATACCATGCGCATGCCGCGGCGGATTGCCAAATCGCCGTAGCTCAGAATATCGGGGCGGCCCAAGCAAAAGAGCAGCAGCATTTCGGCGGTCCAAACCCCAACGCCTTCGAGCGAGGAAAGCGCCACGATGGCTTCGGCGTCGTCCATCTCGCGCACCGCATCCAAATCGAATTGCCCCGAAGCGACCTTTTCGGCGCAACTTTTTATGTACCGTGCCTTCGTAAACGTGATGCCGCACGCCTGCAGCCCCTCTTCGGTAGCAGCGCACACCGCAGAGGGCGTCACCTCGCCCAAGCGTTCCCGCATGCGATTCCAGATGGTCGCCTGAGCTGCAGTCGAAATTTGCTGGCCGATAATCTGATGCACGATTGCCGAGAACAAATCGTCCTCGTCCATTTCCCGGCGCACAACGCCCACCGCATCGATCGCAGCGCCGAGCTTTTTGTCTTTCGCCTTGAGGTATTTAATGGCGTCGGTGGCATATTCGAAATAGCGCGTCAACGGAGCACCTCCTTGTGACTTGCGGAATACGGAATCGAAAGCGCGAAGCCGCCATCGTGCTTCTATCTGGCGCCTTTCGGGTCTCCATCGGGCCACTTATCGAGTCTTTTATCGGAGCGCCCATTGAGGACCTTGTTGAGTCCTCTTATCGGAACGCACGGCGAAAACCGCAATTGAAGCTCCGGCGCCAATGCCGTCGAAAGCCTCGCTCTAAGCGATTCCGTGCGACCCAAGTGAACGGAGCCGGCAGTTTCCTATTGGTTGCCCGAAATGAGGAGCGCCTCCGGCGGAACGCCCCAAACCCCCTTCAAGGCAAGGACGAACGACCATCAGGGGGCGCCCAATCGACGCCCCTGGACTTGCCCGCATCTTAAGGCAACGCGTCAAGCGATTACCGCCGAGCCTTGCTGGCGGCTGCCTTGGGCCGCAAGGGAGCTACAGCTCGATGCGACCGAACTTCGCAAGCAGCTCGCTTGCCGCGGTGCACGACGGACAGTTGCAATACTTCGCGCCGGCCTCCTTGCGCTTGAGCTGCTCGGCGAGCATTGCCGCAGCGACCTCCTCGCCCATGAGCTGTTTGGCAGGGCCTTCGGCAAACGCAATCACGCCGTCGATAGTCGTGGGACGACCCTCGAGCACGTCAAGCAGCTTGTCGGTAGCGGCCGCAACGGCTTCATCGCTCGCATCCGCCGCAACGGCAGCCTCCCATGCGGCTGCTGCGTCTTTGGTGACCTGCGTGCTTGCATCGTTGGTCGCGAGCACTTCGGCGCGCTCGGCCACGTAATCGAACAATTCCTTTTCCATAGGATAGCCCCTTTCTTCAGCCGTCATTACGCTTTGCATGATAGTACTTGCATGCTGGCCCCACGACGAGGGGTAGCCCATTCCGCCATGGAGATAGTCGCACCGCTCATACGTATTCCCATATAGTTCATGCGTATTCCCATATGCTTCCATACCACATGGGCCATGCGCATTCCCATATGCATACCGCATGAAACAAATCGCGCGTCCACCTAGCAGCACGGGACGGGGGTACATGCCCCATACCACATGAGCCGAATGAATGCCCATGCCAGAAAATGCCTCAATGGGGCCTCACTGCAGCGATTCGAACCCTATATGGCAGGAAACGCCAGAATGGGGCCCGTTTTCCCTTCGCGCTCAATTGCAACTACGACAAGCTGATCAAGAAAGCCCAGGTCAAAGATTTAAGCAGCCGGCCATGGAAGCTCAGAATCGAGCTTTTCTTCCTTATTTCCCATGCAATGAGGCCCCCTCCTGGCATTTTGCGCCAGAAGGTCCCGAAATCGCTGCACTGCATGCGGGCGCACCATGCTGCACGAGCTTCCGCGCAGCGCGCAAGTTGCGTCTAAAGGCAAAACGCCTCTTATTCCAGGTCTTGCACGAATGGCGAAAACGAATTCCTAAAGCCCGTGCAATAGCGCATGCGGCATCGTCAAGCAAATCCGCCGAAGAAACCTGACCATTGGTCACCGTGATTACTGAGAAGCCCATCGCTTGCAACGCGTTGCGTCGCTCGGCATCGCTCGAAATGCCAGCCGCGGAAGCATGGAACGCATCGCTATCGTATTCGACATCGAGGCAGGCGCTCTGCCAAAACAGGTCGAGCACGAAGAACTTTCGAGGCGTGCACTTGCGACCTTCGCCAACCACATCAACCCGATAGTTCATCATCGGCAGCGGCAAGCCGTAACCACCCAACGTTTGTTTGGCGCAGAGCAGAGCGACAAGCTCCGACTCGGCGGGCGATGCCGATTTATCGATCGAAAAACCGAGCGCTTTTTTCGCTTTCGCATTTCCAGGATACGATACGGCCGAAGACGCAAACGACAAAAGAGACACAACGCTTGAAACGGGTTTCGCAGAGACGAAATCAGAGCCATCGGGCTCCATTGAATACAATCCGCACAGTTCACACGCAACAAGCGCAAGAGCTTCTACCGATAAGGAGCGAGCAAGCTGGAGAAACAGTGCCTCTGGCGACAGCACGAACGTCTTTTCGTCGATGCGCATCGCTTTTCCCGCGAAACATGCATCGCAAATATCGTGGCACACAACCCCAGGTCTGTTCCTTTTGCCATTTCGCGCCGAAATCGCAAGGTGAATCGGTTGCCGGGACGACGAAAACACCTCGCTCGTCCATGGCTCGTCGAGCAAAGACGCGATTTCACTCCGATTCGTTTTTGCGGGCAGCGCAACGCGAGCCGCGCGAGGCTTCGGGCGAAGCCCGCAGCGCACGGCCCTCCAGTACTGGAGCGCGCTCATATGTGCAAGGCAAATAGTCATACGGAAGACTCTAACGCGAAAACCTTGCCGAATTCTTGCCTGAAGGCCGCAAGATTCGTGCCCGAAAGCCGCGGAATCCATACTCGAAAGCCGCGATTTTCATATTTGAAAGCGACGTTTTTCATGCCCGAATAGCACGAAAGCCATTTCCAAACACTGCGAAAAACATGCTCGAAAGCTGCAGGATTCACGCAGAAACCAAACCCGAGCGTTGTCGACCCCCACGGAATCACGCGCAGATGCCGCCTCGCTCCCGCGAATCCGCGACTCGGCAGCGCCGCACCACCAGCCATCATCATCGCGCTCCGGGCAGCGGCGTTACGGTGTCGGGTGCCGGGCAACAACCCCACATCACTAAGCGGCACCGTTGGACAATGAATCGTATTGCCGGCTATTGGACGGCGTCGCTGCGATAGTGTGAGCCGCAGCTTTCTTTGCGCGCGAGCATGGCCGCAACCGTCGCGCTTGCGGTTTCGAGCTGTAGACGAATTCTCATAGTGGCAGCAATCGACGCGGCATCGGAACACGGCGAAGATGAAGGCGCGAGCCCCGACGCAGACATAAGCTCAGAAGCAGGCTCAGATTCAGACCCAAACGAGGCCACAGGCGCATAAACCGCTTCCCCAACGCGTTCCTGAAGAGCGGAAATCGCACTCGCCGCCGCCTTCAATCCGTCGGCATCGCGGGAAATCATGCAATGCTGTTGATGTTCACTAAGAAGTGGTCCGAGTGATCACTGGGAAATGAGCACCGTGAGCACGAAAAATTGAGCAGTTTAAGCAAGAGGGCCGCGCCCCGGGGACCGGGGGCGCGGCCCTCGCCGTA
>NZ_QIBZ01000012.1 GCF_003725955.1 Slackia isoflavoniconvertens
CCATACGGCGAGGGCCGCGCCCCCGGTCCCCGGGGCGCGGCCCTCTTGCTTAAACTGCTCAATTTTTCGTGCTCACGGTGCTCATTTCCCAGTGATCACTCGGACCACTTCTTAGTGAACATCAACACCACCAGGCAGGCCGCGTTCATGGCGGTGGACTTCAACGCCTCGAGAACCCCACCGGGATGCCACACGAGCGAGAGCTCGATAACACCAACAGAGGCCACAAGCAGCGCCAGCTCAGCCAGTATTGAAAGCTTGACGGCCTTGAATTTGTCGAATCGCCGGGCCACCATGACGCCAAGCCAGAACATCAGGCAAAGGCGCAGCGGAAAGTAGCCCGTCCAGTGCGAGACAAGCACCGCAATAAAGGTCGCAACAACCGCCAGACTCGTCCGGCGAATCCTTGATATGCACCAGATGGCCAGCGGAAGCGTCAGGCTAAACCAGAGCTCCCAGCTCATGGACCAGACGGGAGAGTCAACGCGGACGAGCTGCGCGCCAAAGAGGTTGTTGACGCCATCGGACACGTTGAATAGCACGTCGAACTGCATGAGGATGTCATGAACCGCAGTGGGAAGGCCCGCGTCGTAGGCGACGGCAAGCGCGGAGCGCGACGTGGACCCCAGGCGCCAGGCCACGTAGCCCATAGGAAGGGCCAGCGCAATCGCCGCAAACAGCGGCCCGCAAAGGCGGACGACCCTTCTTGGGTAATAGCCAAGCCAGTCGTACCCGCCGTTTCCCATGTGCTTAAAGGGAACAAGAGACAGCACTATGCCAGACAGGATGAAGAACACCATAACCGACGCGGTGCCAGGGAAGAGGCTCGGACCCCCCGCGCCAAACGGCTTGACCATGATGTCGACGTGATACAGGAACACTATCAGCGCCGCGAGCCCTCGCAGGCCGTCAAGCGACAAGACGCGCTTCTCGTGACCAGGCATCATCAATCCTTCCTTCGTGCATTCGAGCAGAGCGTCCCATTATATACCCTCATGGATTTAGCGTACATTTTGACGAGAAAGACCCCCCAAATCGGGCGGATTCGGGGGTCTGGCTCATCTTTACGTACGCTGTCCGGAGCCGCGACCGCCGGCAGCAAGGGCGCCGGCACCCGCCCTACTCGGCCTCGGCCGCCTCCTCGCGGCGGACGACCTCGTCAAGCCGCCGAGAAACCCAAGGCGAATCCTAGCGCGACCAGGCGCCTACCGAACGGCCACACCCCACAGAACGCAGTCTCGCACGAGCGCACACCTGCAAACCCGTCCGCACTCGCAAAATAAACCTGACGCGAGCGAGCATCCACAAAACCGCACGCGACCCCATTATTGTTAAGGACAATGCCGTGATTGCCGCGAACGCCGTGGGGCCCAAGGGCTGCCGCGCGGGCGGACACGCCGCAACAAAGAAGGCTCCCCGCCTTGTAAGCGAGGAGCCCTCGATCGCCTTTATGAAGAAAACCGTTAGTCGACGCGTGCGTAGTCACCGCTGCCGTCAAAGCCCCAATCGAGCTTATCGGCCTTGCCGTTCGAATCGCAATGGATGGCATAGTTCCACGCCGGGTCTTCATCATCCCAATACAAGCCAACCTGGTCGACGGCGGTAATGGCCCAGGTACCCGCCTCAGCCTGCTTGCCATCGCGGCTCTCGACAAGCGTTCCATCTTCCCTCAGCTCGATTTCGATGGACTCGTTTGTGAGCGACTTCCATTTCGTATTGACGACCTTTGCCATCACGGCATTGTAGTCGCCACGCGAATACCAGGTATTGCTCACAGAGTCGTAGCAGGTCATGGGGTCAACGAAAACGATATCGTAACCAGACTCGCATTCTTCGGAGGGCACCAGATGCTTATCTTTTATCGTGGCATCGCAGTCGGGATCGATGGGCTTGCCGCTCTCGTCGAAGAACACGGGCAAAACGACCGTCCACGCTTCTAGATAGAAGCCGGGGCGCGACGTGTCGCCATCGATATACCACACGTCAGCAGAGTATCCGAAGCCATTGTCAGCGAGGTAGCTTCCCGAGTCGATGCGGGAAGGGTCGACGTTCGCCTCGGGCACGCGTTCCTTCGATTCGACGGCTCCAGACCCGCCGCCGCAACCCGCAATCATGCATGAACACGCCAAAGCAAACGCAACGACTACCGACGTAAGGCATACGCGCCACCATTGCTTTTTCGAAGCCTTCATTCGACGCTCCTTCCCCTTCGATGAATTTGAGGAAAGCGTACGAGAGGAAGGCGACGCCAACCAGAACAGAGCGGCCCAAATCGGCACCAAGAAAAAGACCACGCGTCCAAAATGACAGCGCGGCCTATGGTTTCATTACGATACTAATCTTAGTAACTTTTTGTTAGTTAATCTCTTTTAAAGAGTAATGCAATATCAAAAAGAAAGTATTACAGTTTCTATTGGAACCTTATTCGATATCTAAAAGGAAGTATTATCGGTATCTTTTTAATACCAGCATCCCACTATTTACAAAGCTCCCAAAAAGTAACCGCACTTGCCGCCGCTACATTCAGGCTATCGACCCCGGGGCGCATGGGAATGCGCACCGTGTAATCGCAGCCCGCGATAGTGCGGTTCGACAGCCCATCGCCTTCGGTGCCGAACACGAGCGCGAGCTTGTCGATTTGCGCCAACTCAGGCGCGCCAAGCGGAAGGGAATCGTCGGACAAGGCCATGGCCGCCGTCTTATATCCAAGCGCGCCCAGGCGCTCAAGCCCCGCCGCGGGCCAATCGCGCACGCTTTCGCCAATGCGCGTCCACGGCACCTGAAACACGCAGCCCATCGACACGCGCACCGCACGCCTATACAAAGGATCGCAGCACGTAGGCGTTACGAGCACTGCATCGATTCCCATGGCCGCCGCCGAGCGAAAAATGGCACCGACGTTCGTATGGTCGACGATGCCTTCGAGCACTGCGATACGCCTGCGGCTCGCATCGTGCATGTTGCCCACCTCGCCTGGATCAAGCTCGCCCGCCGCAACAGCCGCCGCGCGTGCGGCCTTTTCGGCGTCAACTCGAGCAAGCAGGTCTTCCACGCTCGGCAGCTGGGGACGACGGCACGCCAGGAGAATGCCACGCGTCACCGCAAAGCCCGTAAGGCGCTCCGCCTCCTTCGCGGGAACCACGAACACGGGCATCCCACCAGGCTCTTCACACGCCGCCTCGGCACGCGACACGATTTCGCGCGTACGATCGACCCATTCAGGCGTCATGAGCATTGAAAGCGGCTGCACCCCACCGAGCAATGCCCGATCAATAACCTTCTCGCTTTCGACAATGAAAATTCCTTTTTCGGGTTCGAGCTTGTTGCGAAGCTGAGCCTCGGTCAGGCGCGCGAACACATCGAGGCGCGCGTCGTCAAGCGATTCGAGTTCGATATAGGGCATGGGTACTCCTCAAACGAAAAGAGCCGATCATCAGACCGGCTCATTGTGACATTGAACTGCCCTGGCGGCAACGCAACGAAATGCTCGCACCAAAGCCAGTGAGCAGCAGGCTGGAAAATCTGATTACCCCGGATGAGAAGCAACGCACGCTTCAAAACGCGAGCGACGATTGAAAGCCAAGGCAAAGCCAGATTGCCACGCAGCGTCAACGGCTTACGCCGGTTGATCGTCCGGCGTGGCCTCAGTCACCCAGAATTCGACCTGGTTGATTCGGCGCGCATCCATCGAACGTACCACAAAACGTACCTTAGTGCCGTCTTCCTCATAGTTCGCTTCATCACCCACATCGGGAATTCGATCGAGCACGTCGAGCAGCAGGCCACCAAGCGTTTCGTATTCGGTGAAATTCTCGTCTTTGAAGCCCATGCGCTCAGCGAAATCGTCAATAGGGCATGCGCCAGTGGTGATGAAGTGGTTCGGCGCAACCTCGGTAAGCACATCGCTCAAGCCGTGGGCGTATTCGTCATCGAAATCGCCCACGATTTCCTCGAAGATATCGCCCATCGTCACCAGACCTGACGTTCCGCCGTGCTCGTCGACGACCAAAGCCATCTTCGTTTTCTCTCGCTTGAGCACCTTGAGCAGCTTCACCACGGGCATGCCCTCAGGCACCGCCACGATGCGGCGCACGCGCACGTCGTCCATGGTGCTTTCGGGCGACAAGTTGTACAAGTCTTTCACACTCACGAAGCCCACGATATCGTCTTTGTCGCGACGGTACACGGGAAAACGCGTGAACTTCGCCTCGGTGACGATGCGCATGTTTTCTTCCAACGTGTCGTTCATGCACAGGCACACCATGTCGGGGCGCGGAGTCATGAGCGATTCGGCATCTTTGTCGGCGATGTCGAAAATATTGTCCACGAACTCGTTCTGCTCGGGCGCGATAAGGCCGCTTTCGGTGGACTCATCGATGAGCAGCTTGATTTCGTCGTCGGTGTACACCTCGTGCTCATTGGCGGGGTCGTGGCCCGCAATGCGCACCACCGCATTAGTGATGCCATTGAACAGCACCATAATGGGATAGGTAATCTTATAGAACGCCATAAGCGGACGCGCAGTGAACAGCGCGTAACGCTCGGTGGCGAAAATCGCGAACGACTTAGGAATGAGCTCGCCCGTCACCACATGCAGCGTGGTCATGATGAAGTAGCCAATGGCCACCGCCACCACGGAAATCACGGCTTCGGGCAGACCGAACAACACGAACAGCGGTCGAATGAGAGCCGAAAACGCCGGCTCGCCCAACCAACCCAAGGCAAGCGATGCAAGCGTAATGCCCAGCTGGCAGGCCGACAGATACTTGTTCACGTTCAGGGCAATTTCCATGGCCGCCTTGGCGCCCGGCTTGCCCTCCTCTACGGCGAGCTCGAGCTGCGACTTGCGCACACGCACGAGCGCGAATTCGGCGATGACGAAGAATGCGTTCATGGCCAGGAAAAATACGACGAGGATAAGGCTTATGCCAATAGACATGAGCGGAAATTCACCCTTTCAAAAAGGCCGTCTCGCAGACGGCCCAACCTTCGCAGATATGCGGTTCTTACTATTGCAATTCGTAACTATAACGAAAATGCGACCGACTCATGCCACGCGGGGCGAGACTTTGCCCAACCGTTACAAAAACAGCAGCAGCACGAGAAATGCCGCAACAAAGAAATGAAGCGAAAAAGGAAAACAGAGGAATTCGCCTTAAGACAGGCCCGCAAATGCTCAATCCCCTGGCAGCAAGCGCCCAGAAGACGGAGCGCCATCGTACATTGCGGCCCCCGTACGTGCCCTAATGACGATGCATGAGCTTATCGCTGCCCGTTTTCCAATTGAACCGCACGCTCAGGCAGCGCAGCATGACCACGCAAACCACGCACAGAACCGCCGCGAGCGTATCCTGCGCGCCATATGCCACAAGCACCACGTACAAAAAAGAACCAGCCAGCGCAGCTACCGCATAAAAGTTGCTGGCTTTAAAAATACCCGGCACCTCGCCCAGCGCCACATCGCGCAACGCGCCGCCGCCAACTGCCGTGAGCACGCCCAACGCTATGGACATCACAAAGCCGGCGCCGCAAGAGAAGGCCTTGCTCGCACCCGCCACGGCAAACAAGCCGACCGAAAGCGCATCGGCCACGAACACGCCGTAATCGATGCGGTCGAAAATCTGCCGAAAAAAGAACACCACCACGCACAAAGCAATGGCAGCAAGCAGCAAATACGGATGCGCCATGAAGTACACGCCATGGCTTTGCAGCAAAAAGTCGCGGAACATGCCACCGCCATAGCCCGTGACCAGCCCCAGCACCGTAACGCCTATGATATCGAGCTTCCGATTGCACGCAACGAGCGCACCCGTAAGCACGCCGGCGATAACCGACAAATAGTCGATGAATGCCGGAACTACGCCGCCGCTCGTCGAGATAAGCGTAAGTATATGTTGGGTGATGAAATCCACGATAGCCCCCTCGGAAGGTCAAAAGACCAACGGCCCTAGTACGGCTCGTCGAGCGGAGCGTGCGCTTTTACATCGAGTGAAAGATCGGCGAACCTGCCTTGCGCAAATCTGTCGCGCGCAACTTCAGCGATCATGGCCGCCTGGTCGCCGCATGCCGAAAGCGGCGGCATGGTCAGACGAACGCCGAGCTTTCTGCACATCTTCTCGTAAGCGCCGCGCAGCATGGGGTTCGCCGCCACGCCGCCGCCAAGGCAGAATTCCTTCGCGCCCGTCTCGATGAGCGCGGCCTTCGCCTTCGCCACCTGCACATCGACCACCGCCGCCTCGAAACTCGCAGCGATATCGGGCATGTTCAGCTCGCGACCAGCCTGTTGCTCCTTTTGAATATACGTGGTCACGGCGGTTTTCAAACCCGAGAGGCTGAAGCGTAAATCGCCCGAATGCATGAGCGCGCGCGGGAACGCGATGGCCTTGGGGTTGCCCTTCGCGGCGAGCTTGGAAATAATGGGGCCTCCGGGGTAGCCCAAGCCAAGCGCCTTCGCCACCTTGTCGAACGCCTCGCCCACCGCATCGTCGATGGTGGAGCCCATGGTTTCGTAATCACCCCAATCGCGCACGTGCACGAGCATGGTATGGCCGCCACTTACGAGCGATACCACCATAGGGGGCTGCATGCCAGGTTCGGCAATGCGGTTCGCATACAGATGGCCTTCCAGGTGATTTACGGCGATAAGCGGCTTATCGGCACCCCATGCCGCGCCCTTCGCGAACGCAAGACCCACAACGAGTGCGCCCACCAGGCCCGGAGCATACGTCACCGCCACGGCATCGAGATCGCGCCAGCGCAGGCTTCCAACGCCCAGCGAGGCTGCTGCCGTTGCCAAGCACTCATCGCACACGCCACAAATCGCCTCGATATGCTTGCGACTCGCGATTTCGGGAACCACGCCGCCGAAGCGCGAATGGAAGTCAATCTGGCTGGCAACCACATCGGAATGCAAGCCGCCTTGCCCGTCGATGATACTCGCCGCGGTTTCGTCGCACGAGCTCTCAATTGCCAGGATAAGCGGACGTTTCGAAGAATCAAGCTCGACCGCGGTCGCTGCCGCTTCGCGCGGCGCGCCCGACACGGCGCTCACCTGAAGTTCCATACCGGCAACAACGGGAGCCGCCGACTCATCATGCGCAGAAACACCCGACGCAGGCAGCGGGCCCGTCATGATGACAGCATTTTCGCGGTCAGAATAATAATGGGGACGCACGCCGATAATCGCCAAGCCGAGCTTTTCGTAGAACGCCTGGGCGCCCACGTTCGACTCGCGCACCTCGAGCGTCATTTCGGTAGCGCCCAAATTCCGCGCATCGGAAGCGACGAGCGAGATGAGCTCGGCGGCAATGCCGCGACGGCGATACGATGGGTCGGTAGCGATTTTCAGAATTTGCACCTGGCCAGCGACGATCCACCCGCCGCAATAGCCAACGAGCTTTTGTCCGTCGTATGCCGCCCACCACGTGCGGTCGCGGCGCGGCAGTTCGTCGGCAACAAGAGACGGGGACCACGCATCGCTTCCCATGCATTCGCGTTCCATAGCGGCAACGCCGGCAGCGTGGGCAGCATCGAGCGGACGATACGAGATGTTGGCAGAAACGTCGGCGATTTCCGCAACCACGGCGGCACGATTCTCGATTGCTGCCGAAACGACATTGGCATGCTGCACGCCCGTCGACAAATCGCGCGGCGAGAGCGCATCAGTTTTCTCGGAGGCTTCTTTCGCCAGGCGAATGCGCTCATTTTCCTCGGCATCGGAAAGGCGCGTATATACGGGCAGAAGCACCGAAGGGTCGCCCGGGCGCAACGCCACGGGGGCCGCGCCTGCGTTCGCGCGAGCGGCGGCGGCATTCGATTCTCCATGCCATGCGTCAGCCGAAAGATCGATATCGCCTGCAGCAAGGCCAGCCTGGGCCGCAAGCAGCAAACCCGCGCCCGACACCGCCCACAGGCTTTCATCTGCGATGGCACCCAAAGGCTCGAAAATCTCTCGGTATTTCACCAAGGCGTCGCCAAGAATAGTCAAATCGCCGGCTCGCTCAGGAAGCTTCGCCTCCTGGTCGGCGACCCATTCGCACGCAATCGCAGCCTTCACCACGGCATCGGTCGTAAGGCGGGAAATCTCGGAATCCGAAATTTCAAACAGCGCGGGGTACACTTCCTTGCGCATGGCATCGGCCGCAACGAGCACGCGGCCACGCACCCCTTCCGCCCACGCGCGCCACGCGACGGCATCGAGCGTCGAGACGCCATACAGCGGCACTTCGAGCGCCGAAGCGGCACCTTTGGCCGTAGCCATGCAAATGCGCACGCCCGTAAAGCTGCCAGGACCGCGCCCGCACACGACCGCCGCGACATCGCCCTTGGGCACCCCCGCTTCGGCAAGCGTTGCGTCGACTTCATTCAAAAGAATGGTATTGCTCGCGCGATGCGCGGGAATTTCCCGGCACGCAAGCGGTACCATACCAAATGTCGGATTCTCAGGGTCGCCGCCAGGAGCCTCGGTATACATCCCAACACCAACGGCCACGACTTCATTCGCCGTATCAAATGCTAAAATGCACGCGCCGCGCGCGGCAGATTCGTTTTGCATGCTCAAGGTCCATGCACCTTTCATGGCGGCTCGGTGCCGCGAATTCATACCATACATAAAACGTACTGGCATTCTACCATCGCCCTGGCGGCGAGGCGGCTCATCCCCATCAATACAAAGAATCGCCCGCAGGCCACGCCCACGAGCGATTCTTTCGTCATATCAAAACGGCAGCTCCTTTTTTCGGAAAGCGCCGCCCAGTTTTCCCATTCTCGCCCGAAACGATTCCCAAGATAATTCCTGGGCACCCCTTAATCGTTCGCGCGGCGAAGCGCCGGAACGGCCTGGCGAAGCGCGTGGGCCAAACTCACGCCGATCACGATTTTAATGGCGTCGAGCAGAATGAACGGAGCGATGCCCGCAAGGAAAGCGGCCATGGGGCTCATTCCCGCAACAGCCATAAGCTGCGCCCAGCCACACACGTAAGAAATCGCGAGGAAAGCGAATGCAGCGACGTACTCACGAACCAAGCCGAGAGCCTTCGACGAGGGAGCCTTCCATGCCTTAAGCACAAGCGCCGCAGCAACAGCGCCCAACACAAAGCCGATGATAAAGCCGCCCGTGGGGCCCATGACCTTCGCAAGGCCGCCCGCCATGCCCGAGAACACCGGCACGCCAAGTGCGCCCAGAACAACATAGCCGGCAACGCTTGCCACCGCTTCGCGCGCGGGGAACAGCAGCACCACGAACGCGAGCACCATGGTCTGCAGCGTGAAGGGCACAGGACCCAACGGCACCGTAACCCATGCACCAATCGTGATGAGCGCGATCGCCAATCCGCAAAATGCGACCGATTCCGATCGCTTGAGCGTCTGCTTTTTCTGCATGAATGAAACCTTCCCTAGGTTCGAGAACCACACATTCACCGTGCGCGGCCCATTAACAAATGCCTTAGCACTTTACCATGCGATAGTGCCGAACGGAACCCCGGATCGTCAACAAATAAAGAAGCCGCCCATAACAGGCGGCTTCATGCACGATTACAAGAGTTTGCGCCACTCCGTTCGCCAGATGGCAAACGTCTTCGAGATTTACTCGAGCGGCTTGGCTTCCATCGCATCGGCGAAGTATTCCTTCACCGGCTGCTCTCCGACGTCTTTCAGGTCGTCCTCGCCAATGTGCCAGCACTGGGTTTTCGGCAGTCCTTCGACTTTGTCGGCGACGAAGACCGGGTCTTTGCCGGCATTGCGCTGCTCGGTGTAGTCGTCAAGCGCTTTAATGGCCCATTTGCCCAAAAGCAAAATAGCGATAAGGTTCACGATGGCCATGAAGCCCATGAAGATATCGGCAAGGTTCCATGCCAGATCGAAACTGTTCACAGCGCCGAAGTAGATGATGACCAGGCACACGATGCGGAAAACCGTAAGCAGCACGGGGCTGTCATCCTTGATGAAGCGCAGATTGCTTTCGGCGTAGAAGTAGTTGCCGATAAGGCTCGAAAACGCGAACGCGAAAATGGCGAAGGTGATCACGTGAATGCCCCACTCGCCCACCGAGTTGTTCACGGCCATCTGCACGAGCGGCATGCCGTTGAGCGCGGTGGCCGTCTCGGGGTCTTGCACGTAGAACACGAGCACCATCATGGCCGAGCAGGTGCAAATGAGCAGCGTGTCGATGTAGACCGAAAGACTCTGGACCAGGCCCTGCTTAACCGGGTGCGAAACGCTTGCAGTAGCCGCGGCGTTAGGAGCGGAGCCCATGCCGGCTTCGTTGGAGTACAAGCCACGCTTGATGCCGAGCATAACGACCGAGCCAGCAAAACCACCGAAGATCGACTGGAAATCGAACGCCGACGCGAACATAAGGCCGAACACCGCGGGGAGCTCGCCGATATTGCTCACGGTAGTCCACACAGCAATCGCGATGTAAATGAGCGCCATAACGGGAACAACGACCGAGGTGATGATGCTGATGCGCTTCGAGCCGCCAAAGATGACGATGGCGGTCATAGCCGCAAGCACGATACCGCTCGCGATGGCGGCCTTCGTAGACATTTCACCGTCGCCGGTGTAATACGTCAACGAGCTCGTAGCATTGAACGACTGCAGGCCGTTGAAGCCGAACGCGAAGCACAGGATGAGCAGCACGGCGAACACCACGCCCAGCCAGCGCTTGCCCAGACCCTGCTCGATGTAATAAGCCGGGCCGCCGCGAAATTCGCCGTCTTCGCCGCGAACCTTGAAAATCTGCGCCAAAGTCGATTCGACGAATGCCGACGCGGCACCGACAATCGCCATAAGCCACATCCAGAACACCGCACCCGGGCCGCCCGTGGCGATTGCGGTTGCAACGCCGGCGATGTTGCCCGTGCCAACGCGGCTCGCAGTGGACACCATGAGCGCCTGGAACGACGAGATGGAATGCTTGCCGCCAACATGCTTCTTCTCGGTGAGCTGGGTGAACATGTCTTTGATGTAGCGAATTTGCACGGCCTTGGTACGAATGGTGTACCAAATGCCCGTTGCCACAAGCAGCGCCAGCAAGATGTAGGTATACATGAAGCCGTCGATTTCGCCTGTGACATCAATGAGGAATGCGTTGATGTCCACGTTGGGCCTTTCTTTGCTATGGAACGTAACTGAAACATTTTACTCCGCCGTCGACCATTTCATGAGCTGAAATGCCTACACTTTTGCGGGTTGATGAGCACGAAAAAAGGGCCGAACAAATGTTCGGCCCTTCATGCGTTCCGTTTTGAAGGCGCGCGCCCTCGATTCGAAAGCGATTTAGTTCTTGAAGCTGTGAATCGGCGCGGGAATACGGCCGCCGCGGGTCACGAACGCCTCACAGCTCGTTTGATTCACCGGAATGATGGGAGCGTAGCCCATGAGGCCGCCGAATTCGGCCATGTCGCCCACGCTCTTGCCCTCGACGGGAATCACGCGCACGGCGGTGGTCTTCTGGTTCACCATGCCGATAGCCGCTTCATCGGCGATAATGCCCGAAATGGTGGCTGCCGTGGTGTCGCCGGGAATGGCAATCATGTCCAAGCCCACCGAGCATACGCAGGTCATAGCCTCAAGCTTCTCGATGGTAAGGCATCCGTTGGCCGCAGCATCGATCATGTTCTTGTCTTCCGAAACGGGAATGAACGCGCCCGAAAGGCCGCCCACATAGCTCGACGCCATGATGCCGCCCTTTTTCACCTGGTCGTTCAGCATGGCAAGCGCCGCCGTGGTGCCCGGAGCGCCCACCTGAGCCAAGCCGATTTTCTCGAGTACCTCGCCCACCGAGTCGCCTTGGGCGGGCGTGGGGGCAAGCGACAGGTCGATAATGCCAAACGGCACGCCCAAGCGGCGACTCGCCTCCTGCGCCACCAGCTGGCCCACGCGTGTGATTTTGAACGCGGTGCGCTTAATGGTTTCGCACAGGAATTCGAAATCGCGTCCGATGGCCTCATCGAGTGCACGGCTCACCACGCCCGGACCCGAAACGCCCACGTTGATAACCGCGTCGCCTTCAGTCACGCCATGGAAACCGCCTGCCATAAACGGGTTGTCGTCAGGAGCGTTGCAGAATGCGACGAATTTCACACAACCGTACGAATCATTGTCGGCGGTGGCATGCGCAATGTCTTTGATGATGTGGCCCAACAGCTCCACGGCGTTCATGTCGATGCCGGTTTTCGTGGAGCCCACGTTCACACTCGAACACACGATGTCGGTTTCGGCGAGAGCCTGCGGAAGCGATCGGATGAGCAGCTCTTCGGCAGGAGTCATGGCCTTGTTCACGAGCGCCGAATAGCCGCCCAGCAAGTCAACGCCCACTTCCTTGCCCGCACGGTCGAGCGTATGAGCGATTTTCACGAAGTCTTCCGACGTTTTGCAGGCCGAGGCGCCCACAAGCGAGATGGGAGTCACGGTGATGCGCTTGTTAACGATGGGGATGCCGAATTCACGCTCGATGGCTTCGCCCGTGGCGACCAGATCGCGAGCGCGCGTCGTAATTTTGGCATAGATGCTGTCGCAGAGTTCATCCACGTTGTCGCACGCGCAATCGAGCAAGCTGATGCCCATGGTGATGGTACGCACGTCGAGCTTTTCCTGCTCAATCATTTCATTGGTCTCGTGGACCTCTTGGATATTAATCATAGATATACGTCTCCAAAATGATGAATTTGGGGTGGGCCGAGGCAGCTTCGCCTCATCGAAAATGCTCGGACTTCCGCGAAGCCTCGCGACGCGGGCGCGCGAAACGCACATGCGCCCTTCGCCAAGGTCCCAGCCTTCTTGCCAACGAAAGCGGTCGCCAGCTTAGATTCGATGCATGGCGGTGAAGATTTCCTCACGCTGGGCACGCACGCGCACGCCGATTTCCTCGCCCAGACTTTCCAGTTCAACGGCCATCGCGCCGAAGCTTTCATCGGCGGCCGAATAGTCGACAATCATCATCATGTTGAAGTAACCGTCGATGATGGTCTGCGAGATGTCGAGCACGTTCACCTTGTGATTCGAGAGATACGTGCACACGCGGGCAATGATGCCCACAGTGTCTTGACCGACCACGGTGATGATGGCTTTGTTCATGGCATACCTTTCCAAAGGTTCTTTGAGCACTTTAGCGTAGTGTAGTATAGCGGTTCTTCGCTCATGTGCAGTTTATCGCCCAACCACGCAGAATGCACGAGTTGCACGAGCAGAGCGCCGCAGCCTTCGGTAGCTGGGCGCTCGAGCAGCGCGGACGCTTTTTGCATGAGCTCGTTTTGCTGCGTATAATGCTCGGGTTTGCACATTCTCGATGGTGGCGTTCGCGTGGCCATCGTTTTCATTTTCGATTCCGACAGGAGCGCACGCATGAGCACTACGCCCAAAACCACCGAAGGCCGCGAGAAATTCGGCTCGCGCATCGGCTTCATTCTTATTTCGGCCGGATGCGCCATTGGCCTTGGCAATGTATGGCGTTTCCCGTATGTATGCGGCGAATATGGCGGCGCGGCGTTTGTGCTGCTCTACCTGGTGTTCTTGGTGATTCTCGGCCTGCCCATCTTGGTCATGGAATATGCCGTGGGCCGCGCGAGCCAGAAAAGCTGCGCGCGAAGCTACAACATTTTGGAACCCGAAGGCACCAAATGGCATTGGTATAAATGGTTTGCGTTCGCCGGCAACTTCATTTTGATGATGTTCTACACCACCGTCGCCGGCTGGATGATCGCCTACGCGTTCAAAATGGCGACCGGCCAGCTCACAGGGCTCGGCACCTCTGCTTCCGCAAGCGCGTCGGGCGCCGCCGAGCAGGCGTTCACGGCACTGCTCGCCGACCCGTTCCAAATGCTGTTCTGGATGGTCATTATTTGCGGCATCGGCTTTTTCATCGTTGGCCTGGGCCTGCAAAACGGCGTCGAGCGCGTGACGAAGGTCATGATGGCGTGCCTGTTCGTGGCCATTGTGATTCTGGCCATCAATTCGGTCATGCTGCCCGGCGCACATGCCGGCCTTGAGTTCTACCTCATGCCCGATTTCGGGAAGATGATCGAAAACGGCTTCGGCGATGCGGTATACGCCGCCATGGGCCAGGCATTCTTCACGCTTTCCATCGGCGCTTCGGGCATGGCGATTTTCGGCAGTTACATCGGCCGCGACCGTCGCCTGACGGGCGAAGCGGCAAGCGTCGCCGGCCTTTCCACGCTCATTTCGCTGCTCGCAGGCCTGATTATTTTCCCCGCATGCTTCGCCTATGGCGTTTCGCCCGATTCAGGCCCCAACCTGGTATTCGTCACGCTGCCGAGCGTATTCGACCAAATGTGGGGCGGCCAGCTGTGGGGCACGCTGTTCTTCATTTTCATGAGCTTCGCCGCGCTTTCCACCGTCATTGGCGTGTTCGAAAACATCGTGGCGTTCTGCATGGACCAATGGGGCGCCTCGCGCCGCTCGGCCGTGGCGATCAACGCCGTGCTCATCATCGTGCTTTCGGTGCCGTGCATTCTGGGCTTCAACGTGTGGCAGGGAGTGCAATTCCCCGGCATCGGCGACATTCAGAGCCTAGAAGATTTCATTGTCTCGAATAACGTGCTTCCGCTGGGTGGCCTGGTGTATGTGCTGTTCTGCACAAGCCGCTACGGCTGGGGCTGGAAGAATTTCCTCACCGAAGCAAACACCGGCGCCGGCCCGCGCTTCCCGAAGTGGGCGCATGCATGGATTGCCTATGGCATCCCCGTGCTCATGGTGGTGATTTTCATCATGGGATACATTCCGAAGTTCCAAATCTGGCTCGGATTGTAGAAGAGCACCTGCAACACCAGTGTGACTGGGCCCCTTGCGGACCACGGCTCGTCAAAAGCATGATGAAAAACGGCTTTCATTCATCATGCGTCCAGCCTGGCGCCTGACGGATGACTGACAATCGTCTGCGCTCAAATCCTTCTTTCCAAAGTTAAACGCAGCCAGGCGAGCGCATAGCGAACGAAGTGAGCGGTAGCGAGCCGTGATTGCAAGGCATCCGCCAGGCGCCAGGCTGGACGCATTAACGGTCTACAGCAGCGTGTAGTGGTGAATGTTGTTGGCGTCGGGCTCGCGCGCAATGCGATGCTCGGCGATAAGGTGATTCAGGATAATAATGCCGCCTTCGACAATGCACCACTTTTGGGCTGGGTAAATATCTTCCCAAGCCTGCGGCACATTCCACGTAAGGTTTTTCACCACGTCGGCGCCCGTTGCACCAGGATGCTCGGCAATGTACGCCGCCGCTTGTTCAATGCGTTCACAATGATGGTTTTTAAGCCACGCCACACGTTCGCGCCAATCGGGGCGTATTTCGCCATGGGAATGCAGCAACCGCGAAATACCCAGGTCACACACCTTTTGCAGGTTCGCAAGATACACGCCCATGGTATCGACGACCCCCAAGCGCAGGCCCAAACCGGGCGAGATGGCGAACAGGATGTGGTCGCCGGAAAACAACAAGCCCGACCCACGGTGGAAAAGCGCGAGGTGGCCGGGCGTGTGGCCCGCGGTATCGACGACCTCGAGCTTCGTTTGCCCCACTGCAATAACGTCGCCTTCTGCAACGAATTTCAAGTTGCGCCCCTCGGGCTTGAAGCTGGGAATACCCATGCCGTAACGAGCCGATTTATGCACAAGGTCGCAATCGAGCCCCTCGGCGCTTACCTGGGCTTCGGTGATGCGCAGGTATTCGGCGTCGCTTGAAGCGGCCATGAGGTTGAAGTCGGTGAGGCTCAGGGCAATGGGTGCTTCCTTGGGAGCCACATGATCGATGAGACCGGCATGGTCCATATGCAAATGCGTCAAGAAAAACGACATGCGCGCCTTATCAATGCCGAGCTCGTCGATTGCCGCGTCGAGCAGAGCGGCGCCTTCGGGCGTCGGCGCCCCCGTATCGACGGCCAAGCATTCGCCCCCGTCGCAAATAAGGTAGCAATTCGTCTCTGACGTGGAGATATTCAAAAACGGCACGCGCACGAGATATACATCAGGGCTCGAGCTGATTTGGCGATAATGTTTGCCTACCGCATAGGGGGTTTCGTGGGCAAACGCGCCCGCACCCTTCAGCATGCGTTCGCTCGCCTCGGCAACGCCCTCGTTCATACGCAGCCCCCTCCGTTATCATGCGCGGCACGAACCACGCCCAGTTCATTCATCTTACGCAAACAATTCGAACTCGAGGTACATGGGCAAAAAGCGCGCAATAAATGGCGACGAGCGGTGTTTTGCATTTCGAGCTGGCCACCTGCGCCCATCGAAGTACGCAACCTAAAGCTTTTTCCTGCGGGCACGGAAGGCATCCATGGGCTCAATTCGCAGGCCATTCTTGTTGTAGCTCACCGCTAAATTTCCCTGGATGTTCGACACGAAGCCCGATTTGCCTAAGCCGTCGAGACAGGTTTCGATGGAGGCCGTTTCGATGCGGGCATCGCGACCAAGCGCGAGTGAAAGCACTCGGTCGATTACGCGACGAGCAAGTGGACGCTCAACATGCGCCATATCGGACGAAATCAAGAAACCCTCGCTCGGGAGCTGGCCCAACGGTCGCACCCTGGAAAGAAGCAGTTCGCGCGCCTGGCCGGCGAGCATATCATCTTCTTCGGCGATAAGGTTCATCGTGCGCGTGAGCGTTTCGAGCAGGCGTGGGTTACGCTCTTTGGCGCGAGGCACGATTTCGTGACGCACGAACGCGCGGAAGTGATCGGTATCGGCATTGGTGGCATCTTCGCGCCACAGCTCGCCCAATTCATCTCGCACGGGGCACGGGCGCCCCGCGATGAACGCGCGCAAGTCATCACGCCCCAACTCGAGCAGCGGGTGGCACACACGCATGCCATCGATATTCACGCAGTAATTCATGGAACGGAACCCGCCCGGGCCCGTGCCCACAATCGAGCGCATATAGAAGTTCTCCACGCGGTCGTCTGCGGTATGCGCTGTGTATACGCGCGCCGAATCTTCAGAAAAGCCCAGGTGAGAACAGGTGCTTTCAATCGCCTGACGCGCGGCTTTATACCGCTCGTCGCGGGCGATGGCCTCCATGTTGCCGCCCTGTCGCACGAGCGCCGACACGTCGATTTCGCACATGAACAGCGGCAGGCCGAGCGCTTCCGCCAGCTTCACAACAAATCGGGCGTCGCCTTCGGACGCCTCACCGCGCAGCTTGTGGTTCACATGCAGCATAACCGCTGCGCCCAAATCGCCGGCTGCCACCATATCGGCAACCATGTATGCCAGCGCACAGCTGTCGGAGCCGCCGCTCACCATGGCCACCGCAAAGGCGTCGGCTCCCGCCATCTTGTGCGCGCGCACCGTATCAAGCGCGCAATCGTATACGGTTTTTTGTGCCATGGCGGCCCCTATCATTCAAAAGCGCCCGGCCGATGAATCGGCCAGGCGCCTATTTTCGAAAAACACTCGTTACTGCGCGGCTTCAAAAATCTCGGAGAATTCGTTCATCAGGCGCTTTACTGGCAGACCGACGATATTGTCGAAGTCGCCATCGATACTCTCGACCAAGGCACGGCCGTCACCTTGAATGCCGTAAGCACCAGCCTTGTCCATGGGCTCGCCGCCAGCAACGTATTCGGCAATAACCTCGTCGGTGAGTTCCTTAAACGTCACACGGCTCGTTTCGGTGAACGTGCGGAAACCCAACGAAACTTCTTTATTGGGCGGCGCGCTCACAAGCCACACCGAAACGCCCGTAATAACCTGATGGGGACGGCCAGAAAGCTCGCCCAAAATGCGACACGCGTCGTCTTCGTCGACGGGCTTGCCGTAGATCTTTCCGTTCGCCGCAACCACGGTGTCGGCACCGATGATCGCCGCAGCACCCACGTATTCAGGATCGCCAAGCACCTGCTGCACAATGGCGCCCGCCTTGCGCTCGGCGAGCTTTTTGGCGGCCTCCTCGGGCTGGCGCAGCAAATCGGGCTCGAGGGATTCATCAACATCGGCGCTCAGCACCGTGAACGAAACGCCCTCTCGCTCGAGCAGTTCGCGGCGGCGGGGGCTTCCGCTTGCAAGAATGATTTCAACTTTCTGGGGCATGAACTTTCCTTTCCGGCGTTCTTTCGAACGAAGACCATGTCAATATCGCACGGCAGCGAGGCGCGACGGCTCCCTTCAATGGGCCTGCGCATCACAATGCACTTGGACGCATTCCTGAAACGCACCACCCGCGAATCGCCGCACCAATCTCGTCTTACCTATATATATCTATCGCCGTTCGAGCAAAATAATATTCTCGGCATGGCTCGTGTGCGGGAACATATCCACCGGCTGCATTTCCACTATGCGCCAACCGCGTTCGACGAGAAATGCCGCGTCGCGCGCCTGTGTTTGCGGATTGCACGAAATGTAGACGATGCGCTTGGGCGCAAGCTCGCATGCAGCCTTCAGGAATTCCGGCGTGGAACCCGCACGAGGCGGATCCATCATAAGCACGTCGAGCGGCGCCCCCTCGTCGGCCATGCGGTGCATGTATTCGCCCGCGTCGGCCGCAACGAATTCGGCGCGCTTGATGCCGTTGTGGCGCGCGTTGTTGCGGGCGTCGGCCACGGCATCGGGGCGCTCTTCGACGCCAATCACGCGCGCAGCACCCGGGTTGCCATCGACGCCACGCGCAGCCACAAGTCCAATCGTGCCCGTGCCGCAGTACGCGTCCATAAGCACCTCGGTGCCCGCAAGCTTTGCCATCTCAATCGCGCGACAATACAGCACTTCCGTTTGCGTTGAGTTGACCTGGTAAAACGATTTCGAGGAAATGCGGAAACTCAGCCCGCACAACTCATCGAGAATAAAGCCTGGGCCAAACAGCGTGCGTTCCTTATCGCCCAAAATCACATTCGTTTGACGCGCGTTCACATTCTGCACGACCGTCGTGATGGACGGGTGCTTCTCGCGCAACGCGCGCACGAAGCCTTTCGCGCCAGGAAATTGATCTTCGCGCGTGACCACCGTGACCATGATTTCACCCGACGTATGCCCGACGCGCACCTGCACATGGCGAAGGAAGCCCTCGTCGGTGTCTTCGTCGTATGGCTCAATGCGGAAACGGCGCATGAGGTCGCGAATCGTAAGAATAATGCGCTTGGCTTCGCGATTTTCGAGCAGGCATTCGTCAGAATCAATCACGCGGTGCGTTCCTCGTTCGTACATACCGCACAAAACACGCATTTGACGTGCTTTTTTGTCCCATATGCCAACATAAGGCGACACGACCTTGTTGCGATAGTAACGCGGGTCGTCCATGCCTAAAATAGGCCGCACCGCCGTTTCGGAATCGAGCAAACCGTCGAAAAGCCCTTCGACTTCATGCTGTTTGCGTTTCAGCTGTTCGGCATAAGGCACGGCAAGCCATTCGCAACCGCCGCATTTGCTATCGATGGGACAGAAAAACGCCCCTGGCGCAACGCTCCCCCGAGCACAGCCCGCACGAAGCCCACCGTCGCGACGAACTGGTGCGGCCTTGGCGAACTTTGTCGATTTGCCCGATTTGGATGCCTTTCCCGATCTGTTCGACTTGTTCGGCCTGTTCGGCTTATTCGACCTGCTCGCATCGCTCGGCTCACCCGACTTGCCTGGCTTGTCCAGATTGTTTTTGCCGAAACGGGCGTCCATCGAGCGATTTCCGCCCTTGCGGTTCGGCTTCGTACCGTCGAAGGTGGCCAATTCGTTTTTCGCGGGCGCACCGCCCTTCGCGCCACGGCTTTTCGACGCGCGACGCTCGTCGGCCTTTCCTGGTCGAGCACTCGGCTTGCGACGCTGAGCAGCAGCACCGCGCGCCGTAGATGAGTTTTTGTGATTTCCGCTTTTCATGCCTGCCATTCTACTATGCGTCGCCCACGCGCGGCACCGTCCATCCGCGGCAACACGCCCCGTACACAGGCATTTTCGCCACACGCGCAACTCGCGTATAATTGGCGGCTGAAAAACCACGCCGCGTGACGGCGTTTTAAGGCCACCCAGAAAGGCCACCCATGTCATCATTTTTCAAAGACCTTCGCGAATTCTTATGGCTCTACCGCCAAGGATTCCGGCCAACCGAATATCTTCGCAACTCCGACCGCATCTCATTGCACGCCTGTGGATGGCGCGCAAACGGAAGCGGGCGCATGAAAACGGCCCGCGACGCCGTCGCCTACCTCGAAGGATCGATGCCTGAGCAGTGGCGCCAGGTGTACTGCGGCCTCACGCCGTTTCTCGTATCGGATCGAGGCAACGTGCGTCTTATCGACGGGTCCGAGCCGCGCATGATGCTCGCAAACGGGCGCTACCAAATCGCCTACAAGCCCGAAGAGCAGCACCCTTCGCGACGCGGTCGCCGCGGTGGCATGGCCCACAAGAAACGAGTATACCGTTCGGTGCTCGTAGCCATGGCATTCCTCGATTTCAAAAAAGGCGATGCCGAACATGAGGTTCATCACGTTAACGGATACCGCACCGACGATCGCCTGGTAAACCTCATGGTGCTCACGCACGACGAGCACACGCGCATCCACAACATGGGGCCCTGTGGCCTAACAGCGCCGCTCGACGATGCCGTGCGCGACGCTGGGCTTCTCGCAGAAGTGAAGCCTATGGGCACAATGAAGCTGCGCCGCATAAAGAAGAAGGCGCTCAAACGCGCGCTCGAGACGCCCAAGGCGGCCAAAAACGCGATTGCAAACGACAATGCGAATAATGGCGAGGCGCTCGACGCCCCAGAGATTTCGGGCGACGAATCGCAAAAACCGAACCGCGCGGAAATAATCCCCGCTGAAGCGCCTGCTGGCACGTTTGCCTGCAATCCCCTGCCCGTGCTTGACGAGACGGGCGTATTCGTCACACCCGAAGCGCCTGAAATTCTCGCCATTAAGCGCGCGGAAGAAGCCCAGCACGAGGCCGAGAAACGTGCCGCCGAAGAAAAAGCTGCGGCAGAAGAGGCCGAGCTAGCGGCGATTCCCGCACGCGGCAACCATAAGGCCGAAGAGAAATCGAGCCTTCAAGCGGCCGCCGAAGAGGGCATGGCCGAAGTAGCCGAAAAAATCGACGCCGCCTGTGTGCGTTCGGGCGCCCGCGCGCAGGAAATGATTAATGGAGAAGGCCCGACCAAGGCAGCCAAACGGCGCGCGAGCAAAAAGCGCGCCGAAGCCCGTCGAGCTGAAGAAAAAGCAGCCCGGCGCGAGGCTCAAAAGCAGATTGCTCGCAAAGAATCGCAGGTCGAAAGCGAGATCCTCGACGAGGCAAGCGCAGAGGCCGAGCGTGTAAGCGAATACCCCCAGAACGCCTTCATCGCCGCAGAGGGCGAAGCCGTGATTGAAGAAGGCACCGCCGCAGAGGGCGAATCTGCCATCGATGAAACCGCCGCCGAAGCAGGCGAAACCGCCATCGACGAGGTCGCCGTCGCAGAGGGCAAAGCCGCTATCAACGAAGCCTTCATCGTCGAAGTATTGACGGAAGCGGAGGTTTCCGAACGCAACGAGCTCTCTGGCCAGAGTGTGCCGTCTTGCCAGAATATACCCTCTGAGCAGGGCGTTTCTGCAGAGCAGCGTACCCCTTCCGATGAGGTCGCCCCCGAAAAGCAGGCATCTCCTTCGCAGCAGGCTCCCCTTTCGAGACAGGCTTTCCCTTCAAAGGGGGCCGATTCTTCAAAGGAGGCTGCTGTTTCAAAACGACCCATTCCTTCAGATCGGGCTGATTCTTCAGAACAAGCCACTTCTTCAAGACGAACCTCTTCTTCGAAGCAATCCTCTTCTTCGAGTCAGTCCGACCGGGAATCTGTTAAATGCTCGCAGCATTTAACAGATTCGGGAGAAGCCGATTCTTCAAAGGGAGATGCATCTTCAAAACAACCCAACCCTTCGGAGCAGGTCGATTCCTCAAAACAAGACGTCTCTTCAAGACGGACCTCTTCTTCGAGGCAGGCCGAGCAAAAATCTGTTAAACGCCGCGAGCATTTAACAGATTCGAAGCGTGATACGGCAGAGGCCGATTGGGCCGCCGCGCGTGAAGTGCTTGCGCGCGAGACCAGGGCCTACCTGAAAGCGGCACGTAAGCTTTCTCGCAAAGACGACGCCGGCAGCAAACAGTTCGCTTCCGCTGCGAAACCGGTGTATAAGGCGCTCAAGCCTTTCCTCACCTGCTCCGACGAAGTGTGCGCTTTCGACGCGTGCCTTGTCTGCATTCGCCTTATCGCGCAAGATGCGCAAACCCGCACACAACACGGCCAACCGGAGTTGCCGCAAACAACGCATTCGTTGCTCGGCAATTTCCAAAAGCTTATGAAGGCTTCTGTGCGCAAGCTCATTCGCGCTGACGAAATCGTTGCCGCGTGCACTGAAGAGCTGCTGCGCGAAGAGGCGGCCAAGCCGGTTTACAAATCGCTTCCAAATAGCCCGTTGAAGCAATGCCTTGATATCATCAGCTCAAAGAACCCGAAGGAAGCCGCCGAGCCGGACGAGGCGCCTCGGGCCAAGCCCGAAGAAAACACGACAACGGAAGGTAAGGCTTCCGAGGGCAAGCGCCGCCGAAGGAGGCGCCGCAAGAAAGAACACGCCGAAAACAAGGGGCCCGAAAAGCAAAACCGAAGCGCGGAATCCGAAGAAGAAACCGAAGCAGAAGCAGCCCAGTAAGACTCGCAGAAAGGCACCATCATGAATTTCATCGTTCGCTGGCTCATTACCGCCCTTGCCGTTGCGTTTACCGTTTGGCTCGTTCCTGGCATCGGCTTCGCCACAGCAGGCAATTCCGTCATCGACGTCGTGGCGTTCGCGATTGTGCTTGCCCTGCTCAATATGGCCGTGAAGCCTATTCTCCAAGCGCTAAGCCTGCCTATCACAGTGCTCACATTTGGCCTGTTTTATCTGGTCGTGAATACGGCAATGCTGTACTTGGCATCGGGTATCTCGGGTGGGCTGTTCGGCGTTGATTTTTATATCGCGTCATTCGGCAGCGCGTTCATCGCAAGCATCGTGATTAGCATCGCAAGTTCGGTTTTGAACTCCATCATCGAATAGGAGCCCGGCAAAAGCGTCTACCCCGCAAAGCGACGTCAATACCGCACGCGTCATCGCTGCAAACAAAAAAGGAGCCTTTCGGCTCCTTTTTTTAATGCGCGTCGTACTTACTCTTCGTCGCTCTTGACCCAAGAGAACATGTCGCGAATCTTCGCGCCCGTCTTCTCGATCTCGTGGTTGTTGATGGCCTCGCGCTGCTCGAAGAGCCACTTGTGGCCGTTCTTGCAGTCGGCAACGAATTCCTTGGCGAACTCGCCGTTCTGGATGCGAGTGAGGATTTCCTTCATGGCTTCACGAGACTGCTCGTTGATGACCTTCGGACCAGCATAGTACTCGCCGTACTCAGCCGTGTTGGAGATGGAGTAGTTCATGAAGTGAATGCCCGACTCGTACATGAGGTCGACAATCATCTTCATCTCGTGATAACACTCGAAGTACGCGAGCTCGGGCGGATAGCCAGCCTCAGTCAGGGTCTCAAAGCCAGCCTTCACAAGCTCAACGAGGCCGCCGCAAAGAACAGCCTGCTCGCCGAAGAGGTCTTCCTCGGTCTCCTGCGCGAAAGTCGCCTTGATGATGCCGGAACGGGCACCGCCGACGCCCCAGCAATAGGACATGGCGATATCCCACGCATCGCCAGTAGCGTCCTGAGCGACGCAAGCCAGGTCAGGCACGCCAGAGCCCTCGGTGAACTGACGGCGCACAATGTGGCCCGGGCCCTTGGGAGCGCACATGATAACGTTGACGTCCTCGGGAGCCTTGATGTAGCCATAGTGGATGTTGAAGCCATGCGCGAAAGCAAGCGTGTCGCCAGCATGCAGGTGCGGGGCGATGTGCTGCTCGTAAACCTCGGGCTGCAGCTCATCGGGAATAAGAATCATGATGACGTCGGCTTCCTCGGCAGCCTCGTCCTCGAGCATGACCTTCAGGCCAGCTTCTTCAGCCTTAGCCCAGCTCTTGGAGCCTTCGCGCAGGCCAACGCGAACGTCGACGCCCGAGTCCATGAGGTTGAGCGCATGGGCATGGCCCTGCGAGCCATAACCAATAATCGCAACCTTCTTACCCTTGATGACTTCGGGGTTCACGTCATTTTCGTAATAGATAGTAACAGCCATGGGTTTCTCCTTTTCTTTGACTGCATACAACTTGATCATCCCATCGAGCTTTTGGCGTGCGGGAATACGCATGTGCTCAAACAGTCCTGAGCTCGCACGAACAGCACTTCATGTGCTGTTCGGCTCGTGCGGAACTGCGCATTGCGCACCCCCGCACGCCAAAAGCCCTCCATGGTCTCAAAACTCGCAGCGATACAGCTCATAGCTGCGTCGCGCGTTTTCCTTCCCCAACGCAACCCTTCTTGCAAATCATTCGACCGGCAAGGCGGCCAATGCGCAGAGGAATCGGCCCAATCTAGTCCTTCGAATTCCTGGACATGGCGATTTTGCCAGTTCGAACGAGCTGCTTCAGACCATAGGCTCGGAAGAGATCCTCCATCGCCTCAAGCTTGCTTTCGTCACCCGTCGCCTCAATCGTGAGCGAGTTTTTACCCACGTCCACGATATTGGCTCGGAAGACGTTCGCAATCTCGATAATCTCGTGACGGCGATCGGGCGGTGCGCTCACCTTGAACAAGGCTAGCTCGCGCTCGATAGCGTCTTCGTCGGTGAGGTCGGTGATCTTGTACACGCTTACCAGCTTGTGCAGCTGCTTGGTGATTTGCTCGTAGCCAACCTCGTCGGCGTTCACGATTGCCGTAAGGCGGCTCATCGTAGAATCTTCGGTAGGGGCAACGGTAAGCGACTCAATGTTGAAGCCACGGCGTGAAATCATGCCAGTCACGCGCGAGAGCACGCCCGACTTGTTTTCGACCAACACGGAAAGGATGTGCTTCATTATTCCTCGCCCTCCTTTTCGTCCTTCTTACCAACGCCCTTGCCATTCACGCGAACAGCGCCAAGCGTAACGTCAATCGCGCCAATCACGTTGTCAAGCGCAGCGCCTGGCGCAACCATGGGATACACGTTCTGGTCGGGCGAAATGGCAACATCCAGCAAATACGGCTTCTCGCTCGCAAGCATGCGTGCAATCGCGGGAGCCACGTCTTCGGGCTTCTCGATGCGCTCGCCTTCCCAACCGTATGCGTCGGCGAGCTTCACGAAGTCGGGCACCGGATCGAGAATCGTGGACGAATAGCGCTCGTGGTAGAACAGCTTCTGCCACTGATGCACCATGCCCAGCGCGCGATTGTCGAGCAGGAACACTTTCACGGCGGTGTTGTTGATGGCCGCGGTCGCCATTTCCTGGCTGTTCATCTGGAATGACCCATCGCCAGCAACACAGACAACCTGCTTGTCGGGGCAACCGAACTTGGCGCCGATAGCAGCGGGGAAACCGAAGCCCATGGTACCCAAGCCGCCGCTCGAAAGGAACGAGCGCGCATGCTCACGGCCAATGTGCTGGTGAGCCCACATCTGATGCTGGCCAACCTCAGTCGTTACAATGGAGTTGTCGGGGTCGAGCTGCTTGGAAAGCTCGTCGAGCGCAACTTCAGGAACGATCTGGTTCGGATAGTCGTTGAACTGGTCGTCGTAATACGGCCAGCGCTCACGCCATTCGTTTACCGTTTCGACCCATTCGGCATCGACGGGCGTAGCGCCCGATTTCTCGAGCTGGGCCACGATGCCGCCCAAAATGCCCTGAGCATCGCCGACGATTGGCACGTTCGCTTCACGAATCTTGCCAATTTCGGCCGGGTCGATATCAATATGGATGACCTTGGCGTTCGGCGCAAATTCATCAAGCTTTCCGGTCACGCGATCGCTGAAGCGGGCACCGGCAGCAATGATGAGGTCGCATTCCGTCATGGCCATGTTGGCGTATTTGGAACCATGCATGCCCACAGGACCCAAGCTCAGCGGATGCGAGCTGGGGAAACAACCTTTACCGAGCAGCGTGGTGACCACGGGGATCTGCATAGCTTCCGCAAGCGCCTCCAATTCCTGGCACGCATGGGAGCTCACGATGCCGCCGCCTGCGTAGAGCAGCGGGCGCTTCGAGGTCTCGATGAGCGCGGTCGCCTGCTTGATTTGCTTGGCATTGCCCTTATACGTGGGGCGATAGCTGGGAATGTTCACGCTATCGGGATAGTGGAACACCATTTCAGCGCCCTGCAAATCGCTCGGAATATCGATGAGCACAGGGCCCGGACGGCCAGTCGAAGCAATGTAGAATGCCTCGCGGAACGTCTCGGTAAGGTCGTCGGTCGACTGCAGAAGGAAGCTGTGCTTCACGATGGGCATGGTGATGCCCACGATGTCAGACTCCTGGAACGAGTCGGTGCCGATGACGCCGCGCGTGACCTGGCCCGTGATAACCACCATGGGAATGGAATCCATGTATGCGGTCGCGATGCCCGTCACCGTGTTCGTGGCACCCGGGCCGCTCGTTACCAGCACAACGCCAACCTTGCCCGTGGCGCGCGCGTAGCCGTCGGCCATGTGAGTGGCGCCCTGTTCGTGGCGGGCGAGCACATGGTGCAGCTTCTTGCTGTCGTACAGCGCGTCGTAAATTTTGATGGCCTGGCCACCGGGGTAGCCGAACACGGTGTCGACGCCTTCAGCCTCAAGCGAAGCGATAATCGCCTGGGCGCCCGTCATCGTTTTGCCCTCGTGCTCGGTGTGGCTGCCAGGTCCAAGCGGCTTGCCTTCAATGGCGAGCTGCTTTTGAGCCAGCTTGTCAGTCAAGGTGTTCATCATGAGACATACGCTCCCTTGTCGGCGCTTGAAACGAGTTTCGCGTACTTGGCAAGCACGCCGTGGTTATGCTTGGGGGCAGGCGCCACGAAAGCGGCACGGCGAGCAGCGAGTTCTTCGTCGCTTACGTGCAACTCGAGCTTGCCGCCTTCAATATCAACGGTGACCTGGTCGCCGTCTTCAATAAGGGCGATTGGGCCGCCAGCTGCAGCTTCGGGGCTTACATGGCCAACGCAGGGGCCCTTCGAGGCGCCGGAGAAGCGGCCGTCGGTCAGAAGCGCAACGCTCTTGGACAGGCCCATGCCAACAATGGCGCTCGTGGGCGTGAGCATCTCACGCATGCCCGGGCCGCCCTTCGGGCCCTCGTAGCGAATAACGACCACGTCGCCGGGCTTAATTTCGCCAGCGAAAATCGCCTCGCAAGCCTCTTCCTCGCTATTGAAGCAACGAGCGGGGCCGGTATGCGTGAGCATGCTGGGGTCGACGGCGCTCTTCTTCACGATGCCGCCATCAGGGGCGATGTTTCCGTGGAGCACGCGCAGGGCGCCCACCTTGGAGAACGGATTGTCATGTTTGCGGCATACCTCGCCGTCGGCGGGCTTGGTGCAGTTGGCGATATATTCGGGAAGCGGGCCCATGCAGGTAATCGCGCTTTCGTCGAGCAGGCCCAGCTCGTTGAGCTCATGCATGACAACCGGCACGCCGCCCACGGCATACAAGTCGATAAGCGGGCGCGGGCCAGAGGGCTGCAGCTTCACCAAGTGCGGCGTGCGGGCGCTTGCGGCATCCCAATCGTCCATGGTGATGGGGTGGCCGGCCGCCATGGCAATAGCGGTCAGATGGAGCACCGTATTGGTAGAGCCGCCGAATGCCATGTCGCATTCCATGGCGTTGTGAATCGCCGCCTCAGAAATGATGTCCTTGATGCAAATGCCCTTTTCGAGCAGCTCCATGACCTTCATGCCCGCATGCTTCGCCAAGCGCAGACGCTCGGAGTACACCGCAGGGATGGTGCCGTTGCCGGGAAGCGCGATGCCCAAAGCCTCGCACAGGCAGTTCATCGAATTCGCAGTGAACATGCCCGAGCAGCTGCCACACGTGGGGCATGCGGTGTCTTCGTAGTACTTGAGCTGCTCTTCGGTCATCGTGCCAGCACTCACCTGGCCCGCGCCGTCGAACAGGGTGTTCAGATCGGTCGTGGGACCGCAGTTGCAACCAGCTTCATGACCGGGAAGCATGGGGCCGCCGGAAACGAAAACCGTAGGAATGTTCACGCGCAGGGCGCCGAGCACCATGCCAGGAACAATCTTGTCGCAGTTGGGAATGCATACGGCAGCGTCGAATTGATGGCCTTGAACAGCGCATTCGAAGCTGTCGGCGATAGCTTCGCGGGAAACGAGCGAGTAATGCATGCCGTCATGGTTCATGGCAATGCCGTCGCACACGCCGATGGTGGAAATTTCGAACGGAACGCCACCGGCCATATAAATGCCGGCCTTCACAGCTTCGCAAATTTTATCGAGATTATTGTGACCCGGAATAATGTCGTTGCGGGAATTGAACACCGCGACGAGGGGCTTCTTCATTTCTTCATCGGTAAGGCCGTCGGCCTTCAGCAAGCTGCGGTGGGGAGCACGCGCCACGCCAACTTTAACGGCATCGCTACGAAGTTGCATCGTTTCTTCCTTCTTCCTTCAAGCGTTATCGCTAACCCAAGGAATGCGGTCGACCGAAGAGACTTCGCTCTCGATGCCTTATCACGGAAGGCGCCGGCGTTGCATACTGACGGTGGCGCGCGGTGGGTGTTCCGCGTTGACCAGCTGCGTTCAGCTTCGCTGCTCGAGGGAGTTTTCGGAGCCGTCCACCGCAGGTTCTCAGTCCGCCTGCTTGCTGTGGGATGGGTTCGTTCCTACTCGCCCTGTCGTCGCATTTATTGAGTGACGTTGATTATACGGGGCGCGACCCCAAGTGCAAGGGGCTATCGCACTTTAATGCGATAAAGTGAACGAATTTCACAAAATAGTTGCGTGAGTTGCGAACAGGCAACTTTTCGCTGCGAGCGGAAACCAGTCAGCTGCTCGCAGCGAAAACGCGCGCCACTGGCCGTGAAGCGTCCAAATACGGGCGCCAAACAATTGGCAAGCGAAAAATTTTCGTCAATCAAAGCCCCGCTGCGTCACAATGTCCTCGTGAAAAATATTGAGGAAGTCAAAGGAAGCACCATGTGCGAAGCATGCTCAACCGAATCGAATCAGGCGCCGCAGGGCATGGCCTACACCCCCGGAAAACCGTTCCCAACACATCACGCGCAAAACGCAAGTGATTACCTGAATGCGGCGCTATCGGCCGAACGCTGGATTGCAACCTTCGAGCACAAGACGCCCGAAGGCATCTTCTGACAGCAGGACGTGAGCCAGTCAATCGACCTATCGCTGTACAGCGGGTCGGCCGGTGTAGCGTATTTCTATCTGAAACTCACCGAGGTCACCGGCAACGCCGAGTTCGCCGAGAAAGCACGCTGCGGGCTTTCCTACGCAGCCGCGCATTGGCGCGACCTGCTGCTTCCCGAGCAGGCCGCCTTCCAAGATAACCGCGAGGGCGTGCCTGGCGTGCATCTAGGCGCCCACATGGGCGTTGGCGGTGTGGGCCTCGTGCTCATCGAAGGCGCTAAAACCTTCGCGGAAAGCAGAGACGCCGAAAAGTATCGCCGGGCGGCACAAGCAATCGGACGCTTCTATACCGACGAATCTGCGCAACAAGGCGAAAGCGGCCCCTATTGGACCGGCAGCCCCGCGTTACTGATGGACGGCGGCATTATGCTATTCCTCATCGCACTCTACGAAACGTTCGGCGATCAGCAGTTGCTTGAATTCATCAAGGCCGCTGGCGCACAATACCTGCGCTGGAGCGCGGAAAGCCCGCGCGGCGGCGTCGATTTCAACGGTGCGGGCATCGAAACCCCATTCGATTGGCCGAATTTCGCCTTCGGGAGTGCTGGATCGGGATATCTGCTCGCGCATCTTTTCCGCATCACGGGCGATGCCCGTTATCTTGAAGTTGCACGCAGATGTGCCGATTTCCTCGACGCCGTAGCCGTGCCGCAAAAACGAGGCAAGCTCATCCCCCACAAATTGGGCGGAGATGACGAATTCACCGTCTTCTACTTGGGATATTGCCACGGCATCGCAGGAACATTGCGCTTCCCCACCCTGATGGGGACCCTCGACAACGATATTCGTTGGGCAACGATGGTCAATCAACTCGCCGACGGAGCCGAAGCGCTCGGCGCACCCGAGCATATGTCGGCTGGCCTCTGGAATACCGTATGCTACTGCTGCGGTCACGCCGGCATGGCGCATACATTCTTGGGTCTGTACTGCATCGATGGGTCGCCGCGCTGGCGCGAGTTCGCCACACGCTGCAGCGATATATTGCTGGGCTCGATGAAAACGCACGCCGACGGGTCGGCCTCTTGGCCTTTCGCATGGGAGCGAGTACACCCCGAAGAGCTCTCGCAGCGCATCGGTTTCTACGACGGCGCAGCCGGCATCGCATCCACGTTGCTCGAACTGTTCATGCTTGAACGCGACGATTATCACTGGCCACGCATGATCGACGACCCCTTTCCCGAGGACCCGCGCCGCTAAACGCAAGCCCATCCCAAGTCGCGCCGCCGGTAAAACATTCCACGTGCGCCTCGTACTCAAGCGTCTTGCCAGCATCTGAACGCCAGGCATCGGATTGGCAACGCCCGCATCGCCCCAACATTTCGCGCGTGAGCCGCCAGGTACCATAGTAGGCGCGCGGAAAGGAAGCTTACATGCAGCCATCGAGCACTCTTCAACCCGTCGGCACGCAGCAGCACGTCGGAACCCACCCAGACACCACCGAGGCCGAAGAGCAATCTCTTCCCTCGATCGATTTGCCGCCCGATGCCGATTTCTACGGCGATTACTTACAGAAACTAAAGGAAATTACCTGGCGTTTTGAGATATCTCTCGAGACGTATTTAATGGAGCGCGGCATAAACCGCGAACGCAAGCCCATTTCATCGTGGAAAACGCGCATCAAGTCGCCCGACAGCATGAGGGAAAAACTCATCAAGCGAGGATACGAGCCTACTGCCGAAAATGCCGTATACGCCGTGCACGATGCAGCTGGAGTGCGCGTGATTTGCCCACTCGTCGACGACGTCGCATCGGTCGCGCAGTTCATTCGCGAGCTCCCATGCTTCGAGGTCGTGCAGGAAAAAGACTACATTTTGCACCCAAAGCCAAACGGATATCGCAGCTACCACATGATTCTTGCGCGCACGAACGATTCGGAACTCGACCCCGATGCAACGAGGCGAGCCGCGGCCAAGGCGGCCATTGAAGCGCAAGAGATTTCCCTGTCGCAGCTTATCGACCAACTGAATACATCGGGCACATTCGATGCCGTCGAGTCAAAGGGGGCCGAAGCGCAGACTGGCGATAATCGCTTCGAATTCGGCCGTCGCGTGTGCGTCGAAGTTCAACTTCGCACCATCGCGATGGATAGCTGGGCAAGCATCGAGCACGACCTCAAATACAAGAAAGATGTGCCTAACCAGGAGTTTTTGCAGGCCGAGCTCAAACGCTGCGCCGACGAGATGGCGGCGACCGATCTGTCGTTGCAAACTATCGCCGACTTGATCAACGTAAAGTAAATCGGCAAAAAGTGACAAAAGTTGCGAATTCGGGGGCGTATTTGCCAGAATCGCCGCACTTCGAGGACCCATAAAACCGTTTCAGAGTAGAGGTTGGCCCTATTTGCAAGATATATCTTGCAAATAGGGCCAACCTCCCTTGCTTTTAGTGCTGAAAAGCCCCCGGATTCGCAACTTTTGGCAAAAATGGATGCCTCGCTTTACGCTGGCCCAATTCTCGGAGCATCAATCAAGTTCGCACTCCTCGTCGCACGAAATGCAAGCCCATACGCCAACTACGCTCTAGTTGCAAACCTTACCGGGGTTCAAAATGCCCTTCGGGTCAAACGCCTGTTTAATGCTCGACAACAGGGAGAATGCCGTATCGCCCACCGATTCGCGCAGGTATTCCTTTTTCGCATGCCCAATGCCGTGCTCGCCAGAAACCTGGCCGCCCAGCTCGTTGCATTTCGCGTACGCCGCATGCATAACGCGCGTCGACTTCTCAAGGAACGCCTCACGCTCAATATTGTTTCCGCAGCAATAAATATGCAGGTTGCCGTCACCCGCATGACCGAACGAGCGAATGAGCACGTCGTTCTCGACGCCCGTATCATGAATAAAGCCCAGGAATTCGGCGATTTTATCGACGGGAACCACCACGTCCATCTCATCGAGATGCTCGGTTTCGGCCTCGATTACCGTGAGAAACGCGCTGCGCGCCGCCCATACCGCCGCCTTGTCGGCTGGGTGCTCGATAACGAGCGTGTCGAAGGCGCCCGCTTCTTCGCCAATTTCGGCCAGCGTTTCGGCGCGCTGAAAAATCTCGTCCTCGTCGTTGCCATCGAGCGTGACCAGGATATATGCGCCGCATTCATTGCCGTCGACCACCGTGGGGATAATTTTGTTCCCCGTGTATTCAGCCGAAGAGTCCACGATATCGCGCTCCATGAACTCGATAGACTGCGGATTTAAACCTGCAAGCTTGATTTTCGGTACAGCGGCAATGGCGGTTTGAATATCGCTGAACGAGAGAATGAAACTCATGTCTTCTTTGGGATTAGGGATAAGCTTCATGGAGAGCTCGGTGATAATGCCTAACGTGCCCTCCGAGCCAACCATCAAGTGCAGCAGGCTGTAGCCCGAACTCGTTTTCGCGACCTCGCGGCCCAGTCGCAGCACCTCACCGCTTGGCAGAACCACCGTCATGGCAAGCACATAGTCGCGCGTAGTGCCGTATTTCACGGCTCGCATGCCGCCGGCATTCGTGGACACGTTTCCGCCGATAGACCCCGTTTTCTCACCCGGATCGGGCGGATACATGAAGCCATGGTCGATTGCATCGGCCGCCAAATCGCACAAGCGCACGCCCGGCTGTACGCGCACGAACAGGTTGTTCTCGTCGTATTCGAGAATTTTGTCCATGCGCATGGTGCACAGCGCAATGCCGCCCGCCAATGGCGTGCTGCCACCCACCAAACCCGTTCCCGCACCGCGCACCGTTACGGGGATATTGTTTGCACTCGCAAGCTTCATAATGGCCGACACTTCATCGGTGTTTGCAGGAAGAACCACAGCGTCAGGCATGTGCGTGCCGTAAATAGGCATCTCATCGTGCGAATAGTCTTCGTTGATATCTTCGCCAGTCAGACAATTATCGCCCCCAACAATATTCTCGAGCTCGGCGATGAGCTCCGGGGTGAGTTGATTGTACTCGGCCATGGATCCCTTTCCGTGCATTGTGGCGCATAGCGGCACTCGTACGACCAAACCCCGGCCGCGATACCCGTCAATAACATGCGCTCTCATCTTGCGTTCGCGAACTCTAGCACAGTAAAGTGCCAATGCATCCAGCCGATAACGCTTCACGAATGAGCGGCACATTGCAGCGGCGAACGGCGGATTGTCAGCCGCGGATGGAAGAGACGACCACAAACAGAAAGCGGGTCCAACGCATATCGACAATCGGCCGAGAAGATAACGGTGCCCGCTTCGCCGGCCAACGCTAGGCATTACAATATTCAGCTAAGCCCAGAGAGGAGGCCGGGTTGACTAATCTTCGAATTCCTTTTCTTACGCTCACCGCGCTTGCGGTGCTACTTCTTTCTTGCGGTTGCTCACCCCAGCAAGAAAAGCTTGGCCCTCGCCCGAACGAATTCGAATCGCACACGCCCATTTACGATCGCGACACTATTTTGTTCCATTACGAATCGTTCAACCATGAGGCAATCGATGAAATCCCTCCCACGCCTGAAGGAAGCGGCGGCGACCCCTTCGCCGTCCCCTGGGCACTCGTAGGCACCGTTGAGGATTTCGATGGCGCCGGCATCGCAAAGATTAAAGTCGACAGGGACCAATCAAGCGGCTTCATTCTCGACACTGCATATCTCAACGCAAACGCGCCTATCGAAGGCGGCGACGTCATCGCCATCGGAGACAAAATAGAATGCCGTTTTCTCTACGATACCAACTCGGAAATAATCGATCCCGAGAAAAGCGGCTACATCAGAATCGTAGATTCGGGGTCGGCCTCGTAAAGAAGTCGGCTTTTCGTGGTATCCACCAGCCGATAAACCGCGCGGCCATTACAATAGCCACATCCAAACCCGATAAATCCCCCCTGGAGGCCGCCCATGATGTGGTTCACCGCCGATTTGCACTTCGGCCATTCGAGCATTCTTTCGAAAATGAATCGCCCGTTTGAAACCATCGAACGCATGAATCAAGGGCTCATTGCGGCGATTAATGAACGGGTAGCGCCCAGCGACTCGCTCTATGTGCTGGGTGACTTCGCGTATCAAACAACTGCCGAAAACGCACGCCGCCTACGCGAGCAAATCACTTGCGAGCACGTGCATCTCATTCGCGGCAACCATGACGATTCGTGGTCGACGGGCGCGGGCGCGGGGATTTTCGAAACCGAGCAGGACTATCTCGAAATCGCCCCCGGCTACGCGCGCGGCCATAAGCTCGTTTTGTTCCACTACCCCATCATGAGCTGGAATGGAAAACGCCGCGACGCCATCGCCCTGCACGGCCACGTCCACTCCAAAGGACCCACCAACAACGAACGCAACCGCGAGCGCGGCATTCTTCGATACGACGTGGGCGTTGACGCGAACGGCTATGCGCCCGTAAGCCTCGCTGAAATTTTGAAATTCTTCGAGGGCGCTCAGTCGCACTCTCGAATGGGGTAAGAAGGAACCAAGAGAACGTCCGACGTCACAAGCACCACAGGAGACCCCGCAGCATGAAACCCATCGCGCATATTCGCACCGACCTTCCCCAGAAGTTCGGCATTCCGCGCAACAGCTTTCTGGCGCCACATTTGCAAGGGCGCATCGTTTTCGAGCCCGAGTTCGCGTTGAATAGCGCCGTCGCGGGACTCGACGGCTTCTCGCACGCATGGCTGCTTTGGGAATTTGAAAACGGCACGCCAGGCGGAACCGCGCAAGACATTGCAGCAGATGCCGCCACCGACGACAAAAGCGGCACGAACACGAAATGGTCGCCCACGGTGAGGCCTCCGCGCTTGGGCGGATCAGAGCGCATGGGAGTGTTCGCAACCCGAAGCCCATTCCGCCCCAACCCCATTGGATTGACCTGCGTCAAAATCGACCACGTCGAGCTCACCGACGACGGCCCGATTATCCATGTGTTGGGCGCCGACCTGCGCGATGGAACGCCCATCTTTGACATCAAGCCCTATATTCCCTTCGCCGACTGCCACCCCGATGCGACGGGCGGCTTCATCGACGAAGCACCCTGGCACGAACTAGACGTCGACTTCCCCGAAACGCTGCAGGCGCATATCGAGGGCGACAAGCTCGAGGGTCTCGTGGAGGTGCTGCGCCAAGACCCGCGCCGCGCCGGAAGCAAGCACGACCCAAGCCGCGTCTACCATTTGGCCTTTGCCGCATATGACATCGCTTTCACCGTAGACGGCGATGCGCTGCATGTGGTTGGGGTCGCAAGCGCATAGGCGATATGACGAGGGCACAAAAAGCTGGACGCCCCTCTTGCATACGCTTCTACAGATTGGGCCGACAATAGAGAAAAGGCCAAGGACCGAAGCCCTTGGCCTTTCGATTCATTCCGAATGGAAACCGTACGCCAAATGAAAGGCCTACTTCTTCCAAAGTTTATTGCCCGCCTTGAGCGTGAACGGAACGAGAACCGCAGCGACAACATACAGCGCGATAACCACCATGAAGCAGCCATCATACGATCCGGTGTTGTCGTAAATCAGGCCATATACCGTGAAGGAAATAGCGGTTGCGATGAAAATTCCCGTGGAAACCCAGGAATAAATCTGGGAATAATTGCGCGGGCCGAACGTGCCGCGAGTGAGCATCGGCGCGATAACAGTAAGACCTGCGTAGCCGAAGCCGAAGATCGCCATGCCTGCATAGAATACTGCCTCGTTTGCGCCCGATTGCCATGCGAGCGTGATGCCCAAAGCGCCACCAATCGTCGCGATAAGGCCCGTCCACTGAATGCCGATTTTGTCATTCAGCGCGCCCAACAGCAACTTGCCTACGATGCCGCCGACCATGATGATTGAAACGGCCATAGCGCCAACGGAAGCACCGAGCTCGCCATGCGCACAGAAAGCCGGAATCTGCTGGAAGAACGCCGCGCACATGCAGAAGATGCCTGCCACAAGAATCAGCGTGTACATCGCGGGAGACTTGCGAGCCTCTTCGATAGTGGCGCCTTCGTTCTCGGCAGCAGCAACCGCAGCCGCAGCTTCCTCGGCGCTACGCTCTTCGGCATCTTCCCCAGTCTGGGAAGCGCCAAAAGGCAGAACGTTCATGACGGAAGGCGACTTGCGCACAAACGCGGCGCACAGCACGACCGAAGCGACCGTGGTAACGAGAGAAAGTACCAAGCGCGCCGTCTGCCAGCCATATGCGCTAATGAGGGCCTGGCCAACTGGGCTCGCAATGACGGCGAGCAGGGAAAGCGTTGCGGCAGAGATGCTCACGGCAATGCCCGCGCCCTTCTCGAACCAAATGTTGATAAGCACCGGAGCCGCCAGATACATGAAGAACGCGGCGGTCACGCCGAACACAACGCCGTACAAATTCCACTGCCACAACTCAGTGGCAAAAGCGGACGCAACCGAGGCCAAGCCAAAAACAGCCGACACGGCGGTCATAATCCAGCGCGGATCGTACTTCTCCAGCAACTTGCCAGCGAACGGTGCGCAAATCGCCGAAACGATAGGCTGAATCGTTCGATACATCGTGGTATCGGTCTGGCTCCAACCAAACTGATCCATAACGGGAGCAACAAAAATACCCGACGTGTTGGCGATGATGCCCGTCGGAATGGAATAAAAACCTATGCAGCCAATGAGCACGAGCCATGCCCAAACCGACCCGCTTTTCACCTTTGACATACGGTCCCCTTTCGAACTTTGCGCAACACGCGCAACCCTCTTCATGCTCAAAAACTATACGAATCGGCCTTTAACAAACTAAACACGGCCATATGCCGAAAACCAACGCGTATACCTTGTTTTCAAGCAATTAACGTGCCACTTCCCCCTGAAAAACGGCTGGACGATATGCTATAAATGCTTTTGTTAGCTTTTTGTTTAGGTTTCGTTTCAACCATCATAGTCAGCACGAGGACACAACCCACCACACGAAGGAAAATCATGGCCGATGACGTCATTCGCGTAGAAGTTCTTGGAACTCCACGCATCCTTAAAAATGGAGTCGAAACATCCTTCTCGCGCAAACGCGTACGAGCCCTTTTGTTCTATTTGGCCACCGAACTCAAGCCCGTTCCGCGCACCACGCTCGCATGGCTTTTCTGGCCCGACAAAAGCCCGCAGGTCGCAAGCCGCAACCTCAGCATTCATCTTTCGTATTTGAAAAATGCCCTTTCGGAAGACGCCGTCATCTCATCGCAAGGCACCATCGCCCTTACCGAAGATGTCGAAAGCGATGCGCGCGATTACTTCGCGTTTGCCAATAACCCGAACCGAAATGGCGACCATAACCCCCTCGGGTTGTTCCGCGGGCCATTTCTGGACGGCTTTTCTATCAAAGACGCTGACCCGTTCGACCAATGGGTGAGCTCTGAAGCTCAGCAATGGAGGAATCGTTCAATTGACGCCGCACTCGAGCGCTCATTTGACCTCGAAATCCAAAAGCGATACACCGACGCACTTGCCACTATCGAACGAGCCATTTCGGAAAACGAAATTCGCGAAGACCTCTACCGGCGCGCCATGTCAATCATGGAAAAGGCCGGCATGCGCGCCCAGGTTGGCGAATTGTATCGAGAGCTCACCACGCGCCTTAACGACGAACTGGGCCTGCCTCCCTCAATCCAAACCGTCGAATGCTATCAATCAATCATCGGGTCTAACGATTCATTCACCGCGCATGTCAAGAAATCGGGGCAACGCGCACTCAAAGAAAAGGATATGCCCTTCATCGACCGGCAAGAACGCGTCGACCGCGCCCTTGCCGCGCCAAACGGGTCGTTCGTGCTCGTTACCGGCGAAACGGGAATCGGCAAAACCCGCTTTCTCAAAGAGCTCCCGCGCCAAACGGACGAACGGCGCATCGTCGTAAAATTCACCCAGCAAACGCGTGAGATACCTTTTGGCGGCCTCATCGATTCGATTAAAGGGCTTACCACCGCTTCCGACTGGCCCAAAATCGCCCTGCGCGCACAACGCATCATGGGCGACGAGCAATGGGGGCGGCTGCGCTGTCTCATTCCTTCAATTGACATCAACGTTGAACGCCCCGCGTCCACGTTTGGCCTCTCAACCTCCCAAATTCAAGAAACCATCGAGAACTTTTTTCGCGTTTTAGGCGCAGATTGCCATCTTCTTTTCATGTGCGATGACATCCACTACGCCGACGCAGCCTCCCTCAAGGTTCTCTCACGCGCCATAAACGATCAAACATTTCTCTCTGCGCGATTCATTGCAACGTTCAACCCGATCATTCCAGCACCGCGCACCATGGCCCTGTTCAACGAACTCCAGCGCAAGGGCATTTTGATCAGAATCGAGCTCACCAAAATTAGCGACGAACGCATGATGGACATCTTACTGTTCTTCTTCCCCGATATCGATGAGCAAACCGCCCGCAAACTCATCACCTTGGCCGACGGAAACCCCTTCTTGATGAAGACAATCATTCAGGGACTCGATTCCGGCTATACGGAGTTTTCGGGAAAGGCATCGCTTCAGAATCTGTTCGAGTACACGTTCAAATCGCTTACGACCGACGCCGCCCTCATCGCCACCCTGCTCGCAGTGCACAACGCGCCCTGTGATGCCGAGCTATTCGGCGCTCTTTGCGAAAACGGCACGGGCGAAGCGCTATTTGACGAACTCTCGTCAACGGGCATCGCCGCCCGCGACGGCTCGGGCCGAATCGTGCTCCTCAATAAGCGCATGCAGGAATTTCTCGTTTCCCGCCTTGCCCGAGATTCGCGCAGGCTCGAGTCAGCGCATTTTCGTTTGGCCCAAACAATGGATGCACTCTACGGTCACGCCTCGTCGAACATGCAGGATATCGCCATTTGTCGCCACTACAGTTTAAGCACCCAACCACAAAAATGTGGCCCCTATGCGGCGAAGGCTGGCGATTATCTGCTGCAAATTGACGAAATCGAGGCGGCGATCAAGTATTACAAGCTCGCCGTAAAACACCTCGAAGGACCCGAGAAACTCGACGCTTCCCTTATTCTGTATATCAATATGATCCATTTGGGCAAAACGTATGAAGCCGATTTGTATCTGCAAAGCGCGATTTCCATTGCCCAAGCCATGGGACGAGACGACTATGCACTTACATTTGAGGCCGCAAGGAAGCTCAACGGCGTTCCCGAGAATGAAGAAGTGCGCGCCGGCGTTATTCCGTGCTACAAAAAAGCCCTCGACCCCGAGATTCGCGCATCGCTCCTCAAGGCCGAGCAGCTCGCAACCTGCAATGGCGCGTCACCGCTCCTCATAAGCTATATCCTAGGATTTCTTTCATCGTGGTATATGATTGTCGGCGATTTCGATTCCTCCATCGAATGCCTCAACCGTATCGTCGGTTTAAGCCTCTGCCAGATCCCAACAACGAATACCAGCTCAGGCCTATCGTTGTTCTTCTCGGCCCTCGTTACGCTCATCTCGCTCATGAAAGAAGGCCCCAATCCGCGAATCTTCGATTTGGTCAAGCTCGCAGAAGAGTCGTTCGAAGAAACGCCCATTCGAAGCTTTTCGTCCTCATCGGAGGGCATCAAATCGATGCTCGCCTACATCATGGGCAATAAAGAAGAGGGCGACCGCATGACTGAAAAGGCGATTGCGCTGCTCGAAACAGGCCACAACGAGCCCATGCATGCCGCAATGCTGGCAACCAAGGGAATGCTGCAGCACAAAAGCAATCCTGCTCAAGCATACCTCGCAAATCACGAGGCCTATCGTATCGCGAAACGAATCGGGGCGAACTATTCGCTCATCAGGTCGCTTATCGGCCTTGTAGTCACAAGCCCAACGAAGCAGGAAGCCGCAACGTATTTGGCAGAGCTTCGAGAACTCGCTGGCAGCATCGGAGATGCAAACCTCTATGAGCGCATTGCACATTGCGCCGCAGCGGTAAACGCGAAGGGCGAATAGGACAACGCGTTTACCGCTCAAACGCCGGCTGAAAACATGAGGTATCGTTTTCGCCCCCAAACGCAAGAAAGCCCTCGATAACGAGGGCTTTCTTTGTTGGTTCGAGTTTGCAGCCCCGAACCACGCATTCCTTATGCCTGCCCGCCTAAGCGACGGGCATACGTGGGGTGTTTATTTCGCCCAGGACTTGCGGCCCATGGGGACAATAACCAGCGACAGGACGATGACGAGCACGTAGAAGACGATGATCATCCAGAAGGCACCAGCGAAGGAGCCCGTGATGTCGAAGATCTGAGCGTAGATCAGTGCGGAGAAGCCGGAGAACACGTTCAGGCCGGTAGCGACCATCGAGAAGATATTCGCGTAGTCCTTGTTGCCGAAGGCCTGACGGCAGGTCATCGGGGGAACGATGTTCAGCGCGGAGTAGCCAACGCCAAACAGGGCAACGCCAACGTAGAAGCCCATGACATTCGCGCCAGAGAAGAAGGCGATAGCGGCACCAGCGCCACCCAGAACGCCAGCGATAACGCCAGTCGCGCGGGCACCAATGTGGTCGCACAGCCAGCCCAGGCCGAACTTGCCGATGATGGAAGCGACCATGGCGACGGAAACAGCCATTGCGCCGACGGCAGCGCCGAGTTCGCCCGTGGAAGCGTAAGAGGCGAGCTGCTGAACGAAGGAAGCGGAAATGACGAAGAAGCCAGCCATGACGATGAGCAGCCACAGAGCAGGGTTCTTGCGAGCCTGAGCAACGGTTGCGCCCTCATCGGCACCAACGGCGATCTGGGAAGCAGCCTCGGACTTCTTCTCCTCGACGGTGCCGTAGCCCCAAGGCAGAACGCCCATTTTCTCGGGGGACTCACGCAGCAGGGCCGCGGTCAGGCCACCGCCAACGACGATAACAATCACAGAGCAGATGATACGAGCGGTCTGCCAACCCATGCTCGCAATCCAGCCATTGATGATGGGCGACATGATGGCGCCGAACAGCGACACCATAACGCCGATAACGCCAATCACGGTGCCGTTGGACTTAGCGAACCAGCGGTTGACCATGGTCGGGGTAGCGATGTACATCCAGAATGCTGCGGAAGCACCATACAGCACACCGTAAATGTTCCACTGCCACGGCGCGGTGAACCAAGCGCAAGCGAGGTTGGCCAAGCCGAAGACCAGCACGGAGGCGGTCATGATCCAGCGGGGGTTGTACTTGGAAATAAGCTTGCCAGCGAGCGGGGTGCACAGGGCGGCAACCCAAGGCTGGATGGACATGAACAGGGTGGCGTCGGTACGAGACCAGCCAAACTCATTCATAACCGGGGTAATGAACAGGCCCGCATGGTTGGCAGCAAAGCCCAGCGGAACAGCGTAGAACGCAATACACGCAATGGCGACTGCCCACGCGTAATTGCTGCCCTTCACATTCTCAGTTCCCATTTTTCTCTCCTTGTTTCGAGCTTTCTCTGATGCATCGGAATGCATCCAAACATCAGCAAAAACCGTGCCCATTTCTCGCTGCAACGAAAAATCGGAACCCGTTTTCGCCGACCATCTCACGGGGCCGCATGTCCAAGCACGCGGCCCGGGGGATCAAACTTCAACGCCTGTCAAAAACCCGACAGGACTTTCGATGGGCCTATTTGCCCTTCTTCAAAACGCCCTTCTCATAGAGCGCCTCGACTTCCTCGGGGGTGTAACCGAGTTCGGCCATCACATCAGCGGTATCGGCGTCGTATTTCGCGCCGCCACGCACGATTTGGCCCGGATGCTTGGTGAACTTCGGGAACATGTTCACCTGCTTGACGGTGGTTTCGGTCACTTCGTCGAAGCAATCGACAAACACTTCGCGCGCCTGATACTGCGGGTCTTTCAGCATGCGCTCATACGTCATGTGAGGGCTCACCGGCACGCCCATGGAGCTGAACTGCTGGTTCACCTCATCGACGGTATGAGACAGGCAGTACTCGTCGAGCGCCGCGCGGAACTTAGCCGCACGTGCCGGCAGAGGATCGTTGATGTCTTTGCAACCCGGAGCGCGGGTAATCGACGGATAGGTTCCGAAGGGCTGGAAGTCGGGGTCGTCTTTGAAGCCAAAGAATTCCACGAGCTTCGAGACGGGACCAACGCCGCCGACCGCGACCTGCACATAGCCGTCTTTGCACTTCTGCGAACCGGCGCATGCGCCCACGAAGTCTTCGTTGCCGATGGGAGTCGGCTGAATGCCATGGTTAATGCCGTCGGAAAGCGTCGCGCCCTGAACGCGAACAAGCGATTCGAACTGCGTGCAGTCGATGGACTCGCCTTCGCCCGTTTCTTTGGCATGGATAACAGCGGCGAGCGTCGCCCATGCGCCCATGAGGCCAGTCATGTAGTCGCCCGTGAAAGGTTTGGTAACCGAGGGAGGCGTGCCCGGGAAGCCATTGAGGCTCGCGTAGCCCGAGAAAGCCTGGCCGATGGGATCGAAGCTTGCCTTCTTTACGTAATCGGGATCGCCCGTCTGGCCAAAGCCCGAAATATGCAGAATGACAAGTGCAGGGTTGTGCTCCCACAGAACCTCGTCGGTGAGGCCCCACTTCTTCCACGTGCCGCCCTTGGACGACTCGACGAGCACATCGGCGTCTTTGATGAGTCTGAACAGCACTTCCTTGCCTTCGTCGCTCGGAATGTTCAGCGTCATCATGCGCTGGTTGCGGCGCTCCGCCGACCATGCGTCGCCATACATGCGATACATATCGGGAGCCTTCACGCTTTCCAGCTCAATAACGTCAGCGCCCTGCTCGGCGAAAAGGCCACACACAAACGGGCCCGCAATAACAGACGCCGCGTTGATGACCTTCAAGCCATGAAGGTTGCCGAATTTCGGCAGATCAGTTGACTTCATGCAACAACCTCCTTGTGTTGTGTCCCAGTTCTCACGCTTCACCGCTTTTGGTAAAGTCGAGAACTTTCATGACGACTTATAAGCAACTTTTGTGCCAGTTTTGCTAATTTGCGAAAGATTCCTTGTACGATTTTTTGCCGAGAAGATCGCATTCGTACATCTCGGCAATCGCATCCGAAGAAAAGCCGAGCTCGGTAAGGATGTCATCGTTATCTTGGCCCGTGCATGGGGCTCCGCGCCATACGCGCCCGGGGTAGTTCGCAAGGTCGGGAACAACCTTCACGCCCGATATCTCATGCACGCCATCGACGGCAGGCCATGTCTCGATAACACCTCGCGCTTGGTAATGGGGATCGGCCGCGGCCTGCTCGTAGTTCATCAGACGTGAACACGGCACACCCGCCTCGTTCAGAATCGTCTCGACTTCCTCTGCAGTGTGCTGCGCAAGGAAATTCGCGAACGCCTCTTCGGCAACATCGCCCGCATGGCTTCCGTAAGGAATAATGCCCTCCCCTTCGGGGAAGAGCTCGCTGGCGTACTCCAGGCCAAGCAACGGCAGGCCAGCTTTCAAAACGCCCGGCCCCAAGAACAGCACATACACTTCTTCGCAGTCGTTGCATACATACGTCCCGTACAGCGCGCAAATAAGGCTATGCGTACCTTCCTTCACATATTCCTCGCCGTACGTCCAGCCTTTAATGGGGTATTGCGACTGGATGCGCATCATGGTTTCGAATTGCGCCACGTCGATAGATTCGCCGCGGCCGGTTTCCTGGCGCTTCAACAAAGCAGCGAGCGTCATGCCAAACGCGTAGAATGCCGCGGAATAATCACCCGGGAACGGCATGGCGGGAATCGACGGCTGGCCTTCAATGCCGTTCATGCGCATCGCGCAGCCAAACGCCTGGGCAATCGGATCGTAGCTCGCGCGCTTCACATAGCTTTCGATGCCCGTTTGCCCGAAGCCGGAAATATGGGCGATGACCAGGCGCGGGTTCACTTCCCACAATTTCTCATCGCCGAGCCCCTTGCTTGCAAAGCGCCCTCCCACCGATGCCTCTATGAGCACGTCGGCGGTTTCGATAAGCTTCAAGAACGCACTGCGCCCCTCGCCCTTCAGATAATTCATAGCGAGGCTTCTCATATTGCGGCGGTCTTGCTGCGTCGAAGCGCCATGCTGAGAAAAGCGCCCCATGTCGGGATTGATGGGGTTTTCGACCCATATGACATCGGCGCCATGTTCGGCGTAAAGCTCAGAGGCAAAAGGAGCCGCAACCGACAGGCCCACCATCACAACGCGATAACCGCTCAAGAGCCCGAATCGGGGTATGTCGTTCGTTTTCGCCATGCGATGCCTCCTTGCGCGTTTTGCCGTCCAAACGAGATGCGTAGCAAAACGCGTGCCATGGCCAAACGTTCCAACTGGCATACTTCTTGCTTTTAGCGAAGGGACCCACTATTTGCCCTAGAATGTGGCAACCACTTTGCAGCGCCGCAACAACAAGCGCGCATGCATTAAGACATGGAAGGACCGAGCGACCATGAAGCCGCTTATTGGAATAACCGCAGAAATCAATCCCGCGACGAACATGTGCGAAGTTAATCATGAATACGCGCTCGCCGTCGCAGCAGCTGGCGGCACGCCCGTCATGCTGGCGCCCCTCTCAGATTCCCCTTCTTATGTCGAAGACGTGCTCGCCTCGCTTGACGGGGTTCTTCTTTCAGGAGGCGGCGACATTTCTCCTCGTGCATACGGAGAAACGCTCAGACATCCGTCAATTCTTGGCGTCAACGAGCAAAGGGACTATTTCGAGCTTCAGCTTGCTCGACGAGCCTTCGTGTTAAACATGCCGACGCTTGGCATTTGCCGGGGTTTGCAAATCATGAACGTCGCACTTGGCGGAACTCTTTATCAAGACCTCGCTCTTATCGAGGGCATCGCCGACGAGCAGGCTCACCTTCATCGGCAGCCAAAACCCTTCGAACGAGGGCAACACGAGGTGAATATTTCGCCCAGATCGACGCTCCACGCCATATACCGCGAAGAGCACGCCGAACAAGCGGACGACCCCCTGCCGCTCTTCGTCAATTCCATGCACCATCAGGCAATTCGCAATATTGCCCCTTTGCTTGAAATAACCGGGACGTGCGGCCCTGTTATCGAAGCGGTCGAAAGTCACACCTCGGCCTTTTACGTAGGCGTGCAATGGCATCCGGAATATTTGGGCAACGCCACGCCACTCTTCCGCGCGTTTCTAAACGCAGCGCGCGCTTAAAACGATGGAGCCGCCGAAGCGACCCCATGGCATCACGAATCCTCTTTAAGCAGAAAGCCGCATTCTTATTTCGCCTTATCGCCCTCGAGGAAACGCTTGATGTCGCGACTCTGAAAATAAGCAAGTCCCAGCGTGCAGGCAATCGCGCAGGCGATGAGCAGCGCAGCGCCCACAAAGGCAACCTCGAAGCCGGCGATATCGATTACGGCGCCCCATAAAAATCCCGAGCATACGCCCGCAACATTCGCTGCCATGGAAATGCGCGCATACACAATAGGATATTCAAGGCCGCCGAATGTTTTACGGGCAAACGACGGCGTCATGACATTGGTGACGCCGTAATAGACGCCATACGCGAATGCGCCCACCGCGATAACGACGGCCGCATTGCCGGCGCCGCCTACCAAAATAAGCACAGCACCCACGATGCCCATGGCGATGCACGCAACCGTGCCCGAGAATGGATGCTTTTCGCCCACGTATCCAAGCCCGAGCTTTGTGCCCGTTTGAGCCGCCATGGAAAGCGACGTGGCCCACGCACCAAGCATGGGAACAGCAGATCCAACCGCCAGCGTATGCACATACGAGGGAACCATGCCGTTGAGGTACATGCCGAAATTCAAGCAGAAGCAAAAGCCCATAATGAGATAGAACTGGGGCATTTTGAACGCTTCCTTCGCCGCGATGCCCTTGCGGGCGCGAGGATGCTCGCCTGGCGCAAGTTGAGCGACAAGGGCAGCGGCATCAATCGGCGCAGAAGCTTGGCCCCTTTCATCGGTCGAAGCACTCTGCGCATTTGTCCCATAGGGCAAAAGTCCTTTGTCGGAAGGACGGCTTGCGATGCATGCAATCATAATCGGCACGCATGCGAGCGTAATGGCGGCAAACACGCGATAGGTCGCCTGCCACCCGAGCGCTTGAATGAGGGCGCCACCAACGGCTGCCCACACCATGCCGCCAACACCCGTAAAAGCCGCAACCAAACCAATATAGAAGCCCGCATTCTTATCGAACCAACGCGTGATAAGCGTCGCGGGCGCCAGATAAATAAGCGTGCACGTGCCAAATCCCATAAGCACGCCGCACGCGAGGTATTGCCACAATTGCGTCGAAAACGATACCAGAAAAAACGCGAGCGCCGCCACAAAACACGACCCTCCGATGCATGCACGCGCATCGCAACCGTTCAGCAAACGGCCCGCAAAGGGGAGAAATACGAGACCAGATAGGCACGCAAGGGGTGTGAAGTAGCTCAGCACGCCCGTTCCCACGCCTAAATCGGCGGCGGCATAGGGATAGAAGATTCCGGCACAGCTATGCCCAAACGAAACAGGGCAAAACATGCATATGACAAGAGCGAAAACAACGAAGAAACCAAAATGAGGACGCGCGTTCCGAGCATTTCCCGATGGGGATTCAGTCACCATAAAACACCTCTAAACGAAAACAACCATTCCGCTGAAGCAAAAACCATGCCACAGCGGCCAGAAGAAGACGAGGGCCGTGCGCGACATAACGCAACAGGCCAATCGGCGCGTTTCCCTGAGCCAAAAACAGCAGCAATTGAACGCTCGACTTTCGGCCGACGCGAAAAAAGAAAGCCCGCATCCAGGGGAAATGGAGTGCGGGCTCGCAAAAAGGAGATGCGGCGGCATGAGAGAGGAATGGGAAGATGAGCCGCCGCCGAATATGCGGAAAGGCAATTACTTGCCGGTAAGTGTCGTTTCTTGACGAATAAGGCCCTCGTCATAAAGCTGGGCAATTTCCTCGTCGCTCACGCCGAGACCATGCAGGATCTCTTCGTTGTGCTGGCCGACAAGCGGCATGCCGCGCTGAATCTTGCCCGGGTTCTTCTTCAACTTCGGAACCACGTTCACACCGCGCATCGTTTCGTCATCGTGGGCGTTTTTCCACGTGGTAAACGTTTCACGCGCTTTGTAGTGAGGGTCGGCATCGCAATCGGCGAACGTATAAATGCGGCTGCAGGGAACGCCTGCTTCGAGCAGGATTTCCTCAGCCTCGGCACCCGTATGCGTACCGAAGAATTCGGCGAGCTTGCCCTCCAAAATATCGCCAGCGGGCGTACCCATGCCGCACAGGCCCATGCCGTCATAGAACGGATCTTCGGCAATGTCGATGCCGAGCACCTTGCATGCGTTGCGCACAACGCCGGCACCCAGAATGAGGATGTACAGATTCACGCCATCTTTGCAGGTATAGGTGCCGTATCCCGCAGAGCTCGTCGAGTGGGACCCCTCGCGCTTGGGCAGCACGCCGGCATTGAGGTAATTCACCACATAGAAGCCCGAGCAGCGCACCATAGCCTCATACTGTGCAGCATCGATTGAATCGCCCTGACCGGTTTCCTTGGCGCGGTTAAGGGCGGCCAACGCTCCGACGATGGCAAACAGGCCAACAAAGTAGTCGGAAGGCTGCGGGAACGCGGGCACGGGAGCTCGATCGGGGAAGCCGTTCATTTCCATATAGCCCGAAAACGCCTGACCGATGGCATCAAAGCTCGCGCGGCTTACGTAGCCGGGGTCGCCCGTTTGACCAAAACCCGAAATATGAACAATGACGAGCGCCGGATTGACCTCCCACAACGCCTCGTCGCTCATGCCCCACTTGTCCATCTGGCCGCCACGGAAACCGTCAACCAGAATGTCGGCGTTTTCAAGCAGCTTGTAGAACAGCTCACGGCCACGGCCATGGCGCACGTCCATGCATAGCGATCGGGAGTTGCGACGATCCATGCGCGTGCCCCAACCGGGGAGCGCTGGGTTCGGACGGCTTGTGTCGCGGCCTTTGGGATTCTCAATGCCAATAACATCGGCGCCCAAATCGCCCAACATAGCGCAAGCAAACGGCCCAGCAATTGCCTGCGAAAGATTAAGAACCTTCACGCCCTGCAGCGGGCCAAATGGTTCGAACGTTTCTTCTGCCATGTTTCCTCCTCCTTGCATGTGGATACGGAAGGAAAAGCAAAAACCATGCCAGAAGCTAGCCGCGCCGCCGAAAACGCCGTTTCCGCCGAGCCGCTACAGGTGGCGTTTATCGCCCGATGCGCCCACGCCGCGTGGGACCGACGTATTGCGTGCCGTGACCCGCGACGAACGGCCGCTTAAACAAGTAGATGATAACCCGGGAATATCGCTTCGTATGGCCCAGCGCTGCCTTACGAGCATTTGCAAGAAAACCGATGCACAAACGTGCGTTGGGTTTACGAAGGTCATGGGGGAGATAAACTCGATTAGACACGAAGAACCTCGGCCCCTCCCTCCGAGACGTATTCGCTTAAAGGGGGTACAATGGGGGTCGTTTGGAAAGCCGCGCAACGCGCGACTGTAGCCACGTTCGCAGAGAGAGGAACTTTCCATGGCTAAGTTTTCCCACGTTATTGTCCGCCGCCCCGGCAAATCGCTGTGCGACGGCATCACCAGCGCACCCGAGCTGGGCAAGCCGATTTACGAGAAGGCGATTAAGCAGCATGACGCCTACATCGAAGCCTTGAAGCAGTGTGGCGTGGACGTTACCGTGCTTCCCGCAATGGAAGAGTATCCCGACAGCTGCTTCGTCGAGGACACCGCCGTTATCACCCGCTGCGGCGCCATCATCGACAACCCAGGCGCTGGCACCCGCAATGGCGAGGCCAAGGAAATGGAGCCCACCATTCGCCAGTTCTTCGACGACGATCACATCGCCCACATCACCGCTCCTGGCACGCTCGAGGGTGGCGACGTCATGATGGTCGGCGACCACTTCTATGTGGGCCGCTCCGCCCGCACCAACGAAGAGGGCATTCGCCAGTTCATCGAAATTCTCGAGGGCTGGGGCCTTTCGGGCAGCGAGGTGCCGCTGGAGTACGTGCTGCACCTGAAGACCGGCGTGAACTACCTGGAAGACAACAACATGCTCGTTTCTGGCGAGTTCAAGACCAAGCCCGACTTCGAGAAGTACAACAAGGTTGAAATTCCCGAGGACGAGGCTTATGCCGCCAACTGCATTTGGGTCAACGGCACCGTCATCGTGCCCGAGGGCTACCCCACCGTGCTCAAGGCCGTGCAGGATCTGGGCTACAAAACGCTCACCGTTGATACGTCTGAGTACCGCAAAATCGACGGCGGCCTGAGCTGCCTGAGCCTGCGCTTCTAATTCGCGCATCTCACTTGTAAACGTGCCATTCGCGCACATGCACAAAGGGAGTCGAGCAATCGACTCCCTTTTTTAATGAGGCAAGCCATTTCGCGCATTCGCACAGGCACCAGTGGCGCCGACTAAAACGCAACACCCAGCATAATGAGCGCAACGCACAGAGCGAAGGCCGCATAGTCTCGCGCCACGAACGGGTGGCGATCGTAGGCGCTCTCACGCGTGCGCAAGTAAAACCCCCGCTGCTCGGCAGCAAGCGCCGTGGCGTCGGTTTTGCCCACCGAAGAAAGCAATAGCGGCACGCACAAAGGCAGCATGAGACGCATTCTCTTGAAAGGGTTCTTCGTATCGTATTCGACGCCGCGCGCGGTTTGGGCCTCCATGATGGCAGTCATTTCCTGCGAGAAAATAGGCACAAAACGCAGTGCCGTGGTAAACGTGAACGCATAGCGATACGGAATATGCAGCTTCTCGACGCAGGCGTTCGCAAGATCGCCAAGCGGAGTAACCATGAGCATGAGCAACAGCGGCGTCGCCACGCCGAGCAGGCGAAGGCACGCCTTGCTGCCCGTAATAAGACCCTCATCGGTGGCAAACCCAAACACAGGCGTGCCCGCACGCATGAAAAGAACTTGCAGCACAAATAAGATGAGCGCAAGCGGCACGAGCAGTTTCATGAGCACGACCAAACGGCCCGCAACACCCGCGTAAGCCCCCATAAGCAACGTGAACGCGAGCAGCCCTACAAGCATGGCGTAAGAATTGGTCAGAAACATCGCCGCGATAATGGAGGCGGCAAGCGCCACCTTCACCACGGGGTTCAGCTTATGCAGCAGCGTGTCGCCCGGCATATAGTCGATGACGTTAAGCACGGCAAGCCAGCTCCTTCGAAACGGCAACAATGTCCGACACTTCGGAAAGCCCCGCGAACGCCGGCGATACCTCGGCCGCGAGCCTTTTCGCAAGTGCGATGGCCTGAGGAGGCTCGACGAAGGCGCTCTGCATGAGGCCGTCGTTCGCGAACACATCGGCGCACGTTCCGCGCCCAAGAATTTCCCCGTTCGCCATGACCACCAGGCGGTCGGCGAAATCGCTCACCACTTCCATGTCGTGGCACACCATGACCACCGCGCTTCCCGCCGCCGCCATGTCGCGCACGGTTTCCATGACCGTCATGCACTCGCGGTAGTCAAGCCCGCTCGTGGGCTCGTCGAGCACGATGATCTGCGGCTCGCCCACCACGACCGACGCAAGCGCAACCATCTGGCGCTGGCCGCGCGACAGCGAAAACGGCGCTTCATCGAGCGGAAGGCCGAACCGCTCGCACGTCGCTTTGGCGCGCGCAGATGCCTCGTCCAGCGAAACACCCTGCAACAGCAGCCCGAACGCAACTTCGTCGAGCACGGTATCTTTGCAAATTTGACGATCAGGATTTTGGAACAGCGTGGACACGTGACGGGCAATGCGGCTCGTGGGAACCTCGCGCGTATTCAAGCCAGCAACAACCACGTTGCCCTCAGCGGGCTTGAGCAAACCATTGAGCAACTTGGTGAACGTGGTTTTGCCCGCGCCATTCTGCCCCACAATACCGACGATTTCGCCAGGGAATACTTCAAAATCGAGCGCTCGCACCGAAGCGCCGCCGCCTGGATAGGAATAGCCCACGCCTTCAAAACGAGCCACCGGCTCGCCAGTGCGCGCAGAGGAGGCGGCGGCAACAACGGAATCACCGTCAATCGATGAGTCGCACGGCGAACTCGGCACGACAGGCACCGCACAAGCCCCTTCAACGACGGCGCCGCGCACGCCCTCGCCCACGATGCGGGCAACAAGCGCCGCCACCTCATCGACGGAAAGCGCCGGCCCACCCGGCTCGCACAGCCCCGCCGCCGCAAGCGAGTTCGACACGCGGGCGACGCGCGGGCTATCAACGCCAATCTCACGCAGTCGCTCGCCATGCGAGAACACCTTGCGCGGCGTATCGTCGAATATCAGTTTTCCCTGTTCAAACACCACAACCCGACTGCAGTATTCCGAAAGCAACGCAACCTTCTGCTCAATAACCACCACGGTGATGCCGGCCGATCGGTTCACTTCGCGCAGCGTTTCGAACACAAGCGTTGAAGACGCCGGGTCGAGCGCTGCGGTGGGTTCATCGAGCACCAGAACGCGCGGGCGCAACGCCAGAATAGCCGCAATGGCAACCTTTTGCTTTTGACCACCCGAAAGCGTTGCGATTTCGCGATCGCACAAATCTTCGATGCCCACCGTTTCGAGCGCCTGCTGCATACGAGCGGGGATTTCATCGCGCGTCACGCCGAAATTCTCCAGCCCGAACAGCAACTCGTCACGCACATTCGATGCCACGAACTGAGCATCGGTATCTTGCAACACGCTTCCTACCAGGCGTGATACATCGGTTAGGGTAACCTCGCATGTATCTTTGCCATCGACCAGGCACGCCCCGTACAGCTCGCCCGTGAAGTGGTGTGGCACCGCGCCCGACATAACGCCCGCCAGAGTCGACTTGCCGGCACCCGACGGCCCAATGACCCCCACGAATTCGCCCTCGGCAACGGCGAGTGATACCCGTTCGAGCGCGTGACGTTGCGCGCCTGAATACGTGAACGTTACGTCTTTAACTTCGATGATCGAATTCATGGCTGACCTTTCGGAAACCTATATGCGAGATAGTACTTAATTACTTTTAGATACTTGATAACCTTTAGAAAGGTTAAGTGAGGCCTAATCTTCGACCTTCAGAGCCTTCTTAATGGGCACATAAAGCGCCTGGCACAGAATGGCGTTGAACACCGCCGTGGCGATAACAACGGGAAGCATTGCAGCAGCAAGTTCCCCCACCACGCCGATCATGGCCATCTTGATAACCATGAAAATGCAGCCCGAAAGCACCGTGGTCACAAACGTGCCGACCAAAGGAATAATCTTTTTCGCCGGCGTCTTCATGCCCGCCTTTACGATGAGCGCCATAACCACCGCGGCAACGCCTTCCGCTGCGAAATCGATAAACGGCGACGTGGTGGTAATTTGAATAACAGCCGCAGAAATAAGGCCAATGGCCAGGGCTTGGCCGATATTTGGACGAACCACCAAAATAGTCAGGCAGAACGCCGAGATAATGAACTCGGGCGAAATCATGCCGCCCGTGGCGCCAGAAATCGCCTTACCCACAAACATATTCAGAATAAAGCCCGCCGCGAGCAAAATGGCGAGCAGCACGAGCGCTTTAATGTCGAGCTTTCCGCGATCGACGGTTGCGACGGTACGGGGCTGGGCGGTAGTAGCATTTTCAGACATGAGATGCGTCCTTTCGAGGAAAGCCTGTCAAAGTCGCCCGTTAGCACTATTCGCTAATGCCACCTGTTAAATGCTACGAGCATTTAACAGGTCGGGGGCAGGTTGAGTAACAGGCTGAATGAGCATTGTTCGAAGAAGTAGAGGCGCGTGATGCGAATGCGGTCGATGCCTTTTACGTTGGGGCGCCCAAGGAAGTTCGGCGCATACAAAAAGGCCCTCGGTCTAACCGAGGGCCCCTATTCGCCAAACTATAAAAGGCGTGAGGAACTCACAGTCGACCGACCGTATTCGCATCACGCCACCACCAGTTCATGAGGTTGTTCTGAATGCTGTTCATGCTGGTGGCTCCTTTCGGAAAATCGTCTGCAGCGCGTGAGCGCTGCGTTTTCGCTGCCACGCACTATAGCACACTAAAGCACGCTAGCAATAAAAATTTCGTGAATTGTTTTCCGCCTGCGCTTCGTTCGCGCATTGCCAGGCATAATAGCCAACGTTGTTTTTAACCGCGCTTTATTCGATCGCATATCGATTGCGCCCAAGAGCCTTGGCGGCTCGGTGAATGCGGATTGACTCCCCGCTTCCCATGTAACTCGCCCGGGGCTCCGCACACGACGATTGGCCTCACATGGCGGGTTGTTCTCGCGTTTCGCGCAACAGTCCAAAAGAAATGGCATACAAGGCAAGCGTCTCGCTCGCCTGACTTTCGCTGCGGCTTTATGCCGCTTGGCACTTTGCGACCTTTCGGCCGTAGCACCCGTATGCCGCTCTGCGGCTGCAGGCGCCACGTCCATCATGCCCGCAGAAACGGCTGCGCACGCATCCATTTCGCCCGCATGCCTGCTCGCCTCGTGCCACGTGCGACCTCGCATTCAATTCGCATCGCGTTAAAGCACCTGACCAAAGGAGCACGTCATTACTACGTTCGCTGAGCTCGGCCTTTCCGAGCAGACCCTCGAAGCCGTTGACACCCTCGGCTACACCGATTCAACCCCCATCCAGGAGCAGGCCATTCCGCTGGTGCTCCAGGGCCGCGACCTTATCGCCGCCGCAAAAACCGGCACGGGCAAAACCGCCGCGTTCTCGCTTCCTTCCATGGACCAACTGGGCCATCGCGAAGGCAACGACCGCGGCCCCTTCATGCTCATCGTGACCCCCACCCGCGAGCTGGCCAGCCAGATCGCTGACACGTGCATGCCCATCGGCAAGCACACGCACCACTTCGTGGGCACATTCGTGGGCGGCGTGGCCTACGGCCCGCAGATCAAGAAGCTCGAGCGCGGTCTCGACGTGGCCATCGTGACCCCCGGCCGCATGATCGACCTTATGGAGCGCGGCGCCGCCGACCTCTCGCAGGTTCAAGTGCTCGTTCTCGACGAGGCCGATCGCATGCTCGACATGGGCTTTTGGCCCCAAGTCCAGCGCATTGTCGAGGCCACGCCCAAAAACCGCCAGACGCTGCTGTTCTCGGCGACCATCGACCGCAGCCAGGACAAAACCATGTTCAGCATCCTGAACGACCCCGCGATCGTCGAAATCGCCCACCGCGGCGAAACGGCCGACAAAGTCAATCAGTACGTGATTAAAACAACGCGTCGCCAGAAGCCCGAGCTGCTCAACTCCTTCATCAAGGAAAAAGGCGGCTACCGCGTTATCGTGTTCACCCGCACCAAGGGCGGCGCCGACAACTGCTGCAAGCGCCTTCGCCGCATCGGCATTCCCGCCGAGGCCATTCACGCCGACCGCAGCCAGGCCCAGCGTAGCCGCGCGCTGACCAATTTCCGCGAGGGCAAGACCAACGTGCTCGTCGCCACCGACGTGCTCGCCCGCGGCATCGACGTGCCCGAGGTCGACTACGTCGTGAACTACGATCTGCCCATGATGCCCGAAGATTACGTGCACCGCATTGGCCGCACGGGCCGCGCGGGCGCCGATGGCTTCGCCGTGTCGCTCGTGACGCCTGACACGCGCAACCTGTTGCGTAACATTCAGAAGTTCACGGGTCAGGAAATTCCCGAGATGAACTTCGAGGTTTCGGCCGATGCGTTCGAGCCGGTTGAAGGCGCCGATGAACGCCTGCTCGCCGACGACGAGAGCTACTTCTTCGAAGAGAAGAAGGGCCGCGGCAAGAAGGGCGGCAAAAGCCGCGGCGAAGGCAAGTTCGATCGCGGCAAGGGCAAAGGCGGCAAGAAGGGCGCCCGCAAGCGCGACCTGGAGCGTTCCGCCGAGCACAAGCGTAAGCTCGAAGCCGAAGCGAACGGCGAGGAGTACATTCCCGCCAATCCGCACCACAACAACGGCGGCGAGAAGAAGCGCAGCCTGAGCGAGCGCCAAGCCGCAGCCGACGCAGCTTACGCAGCCATGTTCGACACGCCGAATATGGAAGGCGGCAAGAAGAAGTCCAAAAAGCGCGACAACGGCGAGGGCGGCTATTCGTACGATTCCTTCTCGAAGAAGGGCGGCGCGAAGGGCAAGCCCGGTAAGCGCAGCCGCATGGCCAACCATGACAACCGCGACCTCGACGGCTTCCGCGACGAGCGCCGTGGCGGCGGCCGCGTGCGCAAGTACAACGACCGCGACGATCGCCGTGGCAGCAACGACCGCAACGGCGGCAAGCGTGGCAGCTGGGATACCCCGCGCAACGAAGGCTACCAGGGCAGTTTCTTCGACGACGAGCGCGGCAGCCGCGGCGCCCGCGGCAAGAAGTACGCCGACAAGCAGTACTCCGACGGCCGCGGCAGCAAGCCCGGCAAGAAGAACTACGGCATCGGCGGCCGCAGCGGCAACAACCGCAGCAACGGTTTCGGCGGCAAGGGCTTCGGTGACCGTCCGAGCAACGGCGGCGGACGCCCCGGCAACGGCGGCCATTCTGATGGCTTCCAGCGCTCCGGCAAGGGCGGCGCGAGCCGCAACAACGGCGGCAACTTCGGCGGTCGCGGCGGCAACAACCGTGGCGGCAACTTCGGCGGCGGCCGTTCCAATGGCAACAACCGTGGTGGCAAGGGCGGCAATCGTCCCGGTCGCGGCGGACGTCGCTAAGCGGAAACGGGTTTGATTCCTATTTTCCGTAAGCACACGAAAGGGCTGGTCAAACGACCAGCCCTTTCTTTATCCTCAGACCAGAACACAACCCACAGCGACTCTACGATGACCACGCCATAAAGTCGTTTGCAATCGCGCATTTCCGCAACATTGCCCGCAACGTTACTCGCCCCACACCTCGGCGGCGATTTCTTGGATGAGAGCGATTTTCGCCCACTGTTCTTCCTCAGTGAGCTTATTGCCAATCTCGCAGCTCGCGAAGCCGCATTGCGGCGAAAGATAGAGGTTCTCGAGCGGCACGTACTTCGACGCTTCCTTGATGCGCGCCTTCACCACTTCCTTGTCCTCCAAGCCGGGCTGCTTGGACGTGATAAGGCCGAGCACGACCTTCTTACCCTCGGCGACGTGAGCCAAAGGCTCGAAACCGCCCGCGCGCGGAGTGTCGAATTCCAGATAGAACGCGTTGACGTTTTCATGGGCGAACAAATACGGCGCCACCGGGTCGTAGCCGCCCTCGAACGCATAGGTGGAGTGGTAATTGCCGCGGCATACGTGGGTGTTAATCACAAGGTCTTCGGGCGCGCCTTCGATAGCGGCGTTGTTCAGCGCTACGCCGAGCTCACTCACCTTTTGGATATCGACGGCCTGCATGCCCGTTTTCGCCACGAAATCGGTGTCGCAGTAGATGCCCCACGTGCAGTCGTCGAACTGAATATTGCGGCAACCCGCGGCATACAAATCGGCAATCACCTGGCGATATGCGGCAGCAATCGCATCGGCAAGCTCCTCCTCGGTCGCGTACACGCTGCGCAGGCTTTCCTGCTGGCCGTCGCAACGATCGAGCGTCACTTCCGAAAACGTCTGGATAGGCGCAGGAATGGTCTGGCGCGCAACGTGGTCGTCACCAGCGAGCGCCTTCACGAACTTGAAATGCTCAACGAACGGGTGGTTCTCGCCAGAAATCGAACCCGTGACCACCGCGGTATCTGCCGTGGTTTCCTCATCGTGGAACATATAACCCTCGCGGCTCGTGCGGCGCTCAATGCCCTGAAGGCCCCACATGAAGTCGAGGTGCCAATAGCTGCGACGAAATTCGCCATCGGTCACAACCTTCAGACCCGCAGCCTTCTGCTTGGCGACAAGGTCGCGAATGGCCACGTCTTCCACAGTCTTGAGCTGGGCGGCGTCGATGATGCCCGCGTTGAAATCGGCGCGCGCTTGCTTCAGCACGTCGGGACGAAGAAAGCTGCCAACGATATCGCAGCGAAACGGCGCATTAGTTACAGAATTCGCAGTCATGTTTAACCCTCTGTTCGAATTGGTTTAATGTCTGCCGAACAGTATGCGGGTTTGCTTTGCGATTGTGAAATACGAATAACTTTGCTTTTGTGATAGTCTTTTCCTATGGCTGGACAAAGAGCGATGCAGACAGCCAGCCTGTCGAAAACCGAGCTGCCGGATGCCAGCCCTCGAAATGCGCCGCGAGCTCACGGTACTAAGACGAACCGCCGAGGCAATGAGTCGATGCCACGGCGCTACCGAGCCAAGCTACCCAAGAGCGCCGTCACACAAACCAGAACGGAAGCATGGGGGCCACCGTTGGACGACCTGCGAGAATGCGCCACAAAGTGGCAAGTCACCGCGCGCGCTTCGCTTCGCGCCACCTCGACCCTATTGCGGAATATGTCGTCGAATCGCTTCAACATACGCCGCGCCGTATACCGAACGCTGCGTGCCCTTGCGCGTGACCAGACCCACTTCCATATACTCATCGATATCGAGCGGAACTGAAATAATCGACGCTCCATTGAGCTCAGCGCTAATCACGCCCGAGCACACCGTATAGCCATTCAGGCCGATGAGCAGGTTGAACAGCGTCGCCCTATCGCGCACGCGAATATTTTTGTTGCGATCGAGCGTGGATGTAAGCTCTTCGGAGTAGTAGAACGAGTTGAAACTGCCCTGCTCATATGACAGAAACGGATAATCGGCCATGTCGTCGAGCGTGACCGACGCGCGAGACGCCAAAGGGTGGCTCGAACACACGAAGACATGCGGCTCGGCTCGAAACAATGGCTCGAAAGCCAACTCGTTGGCGACAAGCATCTTCCCGATGACCTCGCGATTGCGCGCCGACAAGTAGAGCACGCCAAGCTCGCTTTTCATGTGGGCGACGTCTTCGATAATCTCGTGCGTTTGCTCCTCACGAAGCGTGAAATCGTAGCGTGCGGCATCGAACTCGCGAATCACGTCGACGAACGCGTTTACCGCGAACGAATAGTGCTGGCACGACACGCTAAAATGGGGCACGCGCTGTGCGGGGTTTTTGTATTTGCCCTCAAGCAATTCCGTCTGTTCGAGTACCTGACGTGCATAGCCCAGGAAGGTTTCGCCCTCTTCCGAAACTACCACACCCTTATTCGTGCGGTCGAAAATATGCACGTTCATTTCCTGCTCAAGGTCGTGAATCGCGCTCGTAATAGAGGGCTGCGAAACATACAGCCTGCGCGCGGCCTCGGTAATGCTGCCGCATTCCGCGACTTTCGTAACATAAACGAGCTGCTGGAGCTTCATGGGCGGACCTTCCGACGAGTGCGTGCGCCCATGGTAGCGCAAGAACCCGCCAAAACCTGTTAAATGCTCGTAGCGTTTAACAGGTTGCGTGCGACGAAAACCAAGGCAAAGTTAAAAGGAACAAGGCTGCCTCGCCCCTCGTCTCAAAGAATGTGTTAAATGCTACGAGCATTGAACACATTCCCCGCGCAAAAAATGGGACAGGGGATAAACCCCTGTCCCATTGCCCACTCGCGAGCAAGAAAAGCTGTTAAACGCTGCGAGCATTTAACAGGTTCCATTCGCGAATCGTTAGTTGCCGACGGCTCGCTTGGCTTCGTATTCGGCGACGAGCTTTTTCTGCACGTCGGCTGGAGCCTGCTCATAGCCGTCGAGCTCAATGGTGTAGCTACCCGATCCGCGCGAAATGCTGCGCAAATCTTTCGTGTAGCTCACGACCTCGGCATACGGCACGCGCACCATAATGACCGTCTCGCCGGCATCGTTTGAGTCGGTGCCGATGATGCGACCACGACGCGTGGAGATATCACCCATTACCGCGCCCGCGTACGACTCGCCTACAGCGATGCTCATCGTGGCCATGGGCTCAAGCACCACGGGAGTCGCCTGTTCGCATGCCGCGCGGAAACCGATGCGCGCCGCCGTCTTGAACGCCATCTCGTTGGAATCGACCGGATGATACGAACCGTCGAACACGGTGCATTTCACATCGACCATGGGGTAGCCTGCGATAACGCCCTCGGCCATGGCCTCCTGCACGCCCTTGTCGACCGCGGGGACCAAGCCGCCCGGAATCGCACCGCCCTTAATGGCGTCGACGAATTCATAACCGCACCCGGGGTTGGGCTCAAGACGCAGCCAGCAATCGCCGAACTGGCCCGCGCCGCCGGTCTGCTTCTTATGACGGCCCTCGGCTTCAGCCGTCTTGCGAATGGTCTCGCGATACGGAATGCGCACGGGAACAAGCTTCGTCTCAACCTTTGCCTGAGCGGCCAAGCGGCTCAAAATAGTATCGATCTGAGCCTCGCCCATCGCCGTAACCACCGTTTGGTGCGTATCTTCATGGCGTTCGATGCGAACAGTCGGATCGTTTTCCGCAACACGCGCAAGGAAAGTTCCCAGCTTGTCTTCCTCCTTCTTATTCACAGCTTCAATGGCGACAGGATACTGCGGAATGGGGAACGGCAACGGGGCAATGGCAATGCTGCCGCTTTCCGAAAGCGTGTCGCCCGTGCGCGTTTCGACGAGCTTCGGCACCACCACGATGTCGCCCGCCATAGCGCTTTTCACCGGCGTGGTTTCTTTGCCCTTCATCACGCACACATGGCCCAGGCGCTCCTTTTTGCCCGTGCGCGCGTTCAGTAGCTCGAGGCCCGGCACCAGCGTGCCCGAAAGCACCTTCACGAAGCTCAGGCGGCCAACATAGGGGTCGGCCAAGGTCTTGAACACGAAGCACGCAGGCTCGCCTTCTTTGGAAACCTTCACTTCACCGCCGTCGGCCGTGGGAATGGGGCCATGCGCTGTGGGGTGCGGGAAGTAGGTGCAAATGTCTTCCATAAGGCCCTGAATGCCCTGTTTGATGATGGTAGAACCCACGAACACGGGAATGAACAGCTCCTGCGCGATGGCCTTGTCGAACAGGCCCTCGAGTTCTGCCTGGGTGAGCTGCTCTTCGCCATCGAGGTATTTCATCATAAGATCATCATCGGCTTCAGCGACCAGGTCGCACAGCTTGTCGCGCGCCACCTGGGCCTGCTCAAGGTATTCATCGGGAATTTCTTCCACGCGCTCAGAATCGCCTTCGAAGTAGCGCGCCTTCATGCGCAGAATATCGATGACGCCCTTGAAATCTTTGTCAACGCCAATAGGAATGGTCACCACGCCCAAACGCGCGCCGAAGCGGGCGTGCAGCGCGGCCATGATAACGTCGAAGTTCGCATGCTCGCGATCGATGTGGTTAATGAACACCGAGCGCGACAGGCGCATAGTTTCGGCCTCGCGCCACAGCTTCGTGGTCATGACCTGCGGTCCCTCTACGGCGTCAACCACGAACATGGCCATTTCGGCGGCGTGCATGGTTGCGAGCGTATCGCCAATGAAGTCGGGATGGCCCGACGTGTCGAGCAGGTTGATCTTGTAATCTTTATACGGAATGGGCGCGACCGATGTGCCCATAGTGAACTTGCGTTTGATTTCCTCGGCATCGTAGTCGAGGTACGATTTTCCGTCGTGCGTAGTGCCCATGCGCGGCGTTTGGCCGGAAATGTAGAGCATGGCTTCGGCCAGTGAAGTTTTGCCCGCACCATCTTGTCCGACCAACACGATGTTGCGGACATGCAACGTCTCGGGAGCTGCCATTGATACCACCGTCTCTTCCTGGGTTATCCCCTACTCGCAGGTTAACGATGCAACGAATGCTTTTTCAGTGTAACGCAGCGAAACCCCAGGATAAACGGGCATTTCAAGAACTGGCTCCACGCCCCCGGGCGGCTCCATCGAAGCCTTCCGCGGCGAGTTCCCTATTCGGGCGCGGCCGCTCGAAAATAAATGCACCATTCAGGCAGAGACGCTCAGAGGCAATCTCCCCCGTTTGGCTCCCTTCATCGCAAACCTTCTTTCCTCCGTTTTCTTCATCATGCCCTTGTTAGACGGGCAGCACAATTCGTGCCATGCGCCACGCTCCTCCGTTTTCCTTGAAGAAAGGGCCTTTCCCGCAGTAACTGGTGCAGAATTCGCGCCATACGGCGAAGCGTGTTCGCCCCATGCGCCGCGAGCGGCTATACTTGCGCAGAAACCTCGGACAGTAATTGCGGAAAGCGGGCGCGCGGGCGTCGCAGCGAGGCGCAAGGGCTGCCCGTCTATTAAGGGAGCGACCATGACCCAAACCTATTCAACCCAAATGGAAGCCGCCAAGCTCGGCATCGTCACGCCGCAAATGGCACAAGTCGCCGAAGACGAAGGCATCGACGCCGAAGTCATTCGCGAGCGCGTCGCGCGCGGCACCATTGCCATTCCCGCCAACCACAATCACCCTGCGCTCCACGCGCATGGCGTTGGCGAAGGGCTGCGCACGAAAATCAACGTGAACCTGGGCATTTCCGGCGACGAGCGCGACTACGAATGCGAGATGCAGAAGGTGCGCACCGCGCTTGAGTTCGACGCCGAGGCCATTATGGACCTGTCGAACTACGGCAAAACGCACGATTTCCGCCGCGCACTCGTGGATATGTCGCCCGCGATGATCGGCACCGTTCCCATGTACGACGCCGTCGGCTACCTGGAAAAAGACCTGGGTAACATCACCGCGCAAGATTTCCTTGACGTCGTGCGCGCGCATGCCGAAGAAGGCGTGGACTTCGTGACCATTCACGCCGGCCTCAACCGCAAGAGCATCGATAGCTTCAAGCGCAGCGGCCGCATGATGAACATTGTGAGCCGCGGCGGCAGCCTGATTTACGCCTGGATGGAAATGACGGGCAACGAGAACCCGTTCTTCGAGCACTACGACGAACTGCTCGACATTCTGTACGAATACGACGTCACCATTTCGCTCGGCGACGCGCTGCGCCCTGGCTGCGTGAGCGACTCCACCGACGCGGGCCAGGTAAGCGAGCTCATTGAGCTGGGCCTTCTTACCACGCGCGCATGGGAGCGCAACGTGCAGGTCATGATTGAGGGCCCGGGCCACATGGCGCTCAACGAAATCGCGGCCAACATGCAAATCGAGAAAACCCTGTGCCACAACGCGCCGTTCTACGTGCTGGGGCCGCTGGTGACTGATATCGCGCCTGGCTACGACCACATTACGTCAGCCATTGGCGGCGCGATCGCCGCAGCAAACGGCGCCGACTTCCTGTGCTATGTGACTCCCGCCGAGCACCTGCGCCTGCCGAGCGTGCAGGATGTACGCGAGGGCGTCATCGCCTCGAAAATTGCCGCCCACGCCGCCGACTTGGCGAACGGCGTTCCTGGCGCTCGCGATTGGGACGACCGCATGGCTCGCGCCCGCCAGCGCCTCGACTGGCCCGCGATGTTCGACGAGGCCATCGACCGCAAGAAGGCCGAAGAATACGTGGCGAGCACCAACCCGCACGACCCGAGCACCTGCACCATGTGCGGCGCCATGTGCTCAGTGCGCACCATGAACAAAGCCATGAAGGGCGAAAACGTCAGCCTGCTGTAGGCGAAGAGCGCGGGTGAAGCACCCCAGGAGGCACTCGACGCATGCAACACCAAGAAGGCCAAGGGCACGAACCCTTGGCCTCCTTTTTTGAGCGAACCCACCGCTTGGCAACGCCCTCAATCGCCTCTTTCGCTTTAGTCGCAGCGCTACTCGGCAATGCCCTCGAGCGCTTCTTTCGCCGCGGCCGCGATGCGCGAGACGTCATCCTCGCTCGGATGGATTTGCGCCTTGTTCCAATTGTCAATCAGCATGCGAGCCTGAGCGTTCTCAGGATCTTTCTCGAGCATGCCCTCGTAGCGGCGCTTCACGCCCATACCCATCTTGCCTTGGCACATCGCGCCGCCAATATACTGCGCATCCACGGGCAAATATGCGCGGACTCTCTCGAGAATTTGCGCGAAATACTCGTCGCTTTCACCGAAGCCGCAGGTGCCGAACAGAAAAACGCGCTTTCCCACAAGGCCCTGAAGAAAATACTGAACAGCGGGGCTGCATGAGCCCTTGTCGCACCAAAAGCCGACGAATACTACGTCGGCCTCACTCGCTTGCGTGGCAATCGTCGATGCGGCGGCGTTGGCGCTTTGGCCATTTTCGACGGCCTCGTCCCCTTCAGCGCCTTCGACATTTTCAGCACCTTTAACGCCTTCCGACTGCGCCGATTCCGCATCCGCGTCATCCAAATCGATAAAGGTCGCAAAGCGCACTCCAGCGTAAGACAATTCGCGCTGCAGCGCATCAGCCACCAATTTGGTGTTTCCACTTTTGCTGCTCACAGCCATAGAACACGTGATATTCAAAACAGCTCCAATCTCTTGACGCAGACACCTTACGCCGAAACGCGTGGTAAGAAAACCGTGCAGCGTCTCGAGCCCTAGATGACAGAAAACGCGACAAGGGGGCCTCTCTGCAGACCTTATTACGGAGGAAAAAGCCCGCAAAAGCCCGAACGGAGTAACTAAGTTCAACAAAAGGCCAGGTCACGTAATTTTCCGAAAAGAGAGCCGAGAATATCCGCCCGAGAAAAGGCCCCATCGTGGCGTTTCCTGGCAGCACGTTCCCAAATTCATGCAATCGGGCCCCATTACGGCGTTTTCTGCCAACGCCGCAAAGAATGCGTGCTTCGACAGGCCTCCATACGCCGAGCAAGGCGCACTTTCCGAGAGGTCCGAGAGGTCCCATACGCCGAGCAAGGCACACCTTTCGGCGGGCTTCCGTATGGCGAACAGGACCCACTTTCTCAACAAGCTCCATATGCCGAACGGAACGCACGCCTCCGACAGGCCTCCATACGCCGAGCGGGAAGGTGTCAACCACCTGAACGTCGTTTGACTGCCCGAACGTGCGTTTCATGCAGGATCGATGCCATGTTCGCATAATGGGCTGCTCTTCGTTTCTCACATTTCATGCTGGCGTCGAAAGCGTAGGCCCTTTAAGTCGAGATCGCCGACCCCTCAAAAGAAACCAACTTCAAAAGAAAGCTGATTTCCTCCTTTTGAAAACGGGAGCGCGGCCGAAGCGGAATTCGCGCCGAGACGTAGGCTCTTAAAAAAGAAAAAGCCGACTTCCTTAGAAGCCGGCTTTTCAGATTCAGAATGGTGCCCGAGGCGAGAGTCGAACTCGCACGTCTTTCGACAACGGTTTTTGAGACCGCCGCGTCTGCCATTCCGCCACTCGGGCGCGAAATCGAATTATACCCGATGTTCCCGAAAGCGCAAACCGAAATTTCAGAGCACGCGCAAAAAGCAACGATACGGGCCGAAAATCATTAGGACAGGCACGAAAACCGAAACAAGGCGACTTCGGTCCGAAGATGCCGAAGCAAGACGATCGTTCAGTTCGAAGACGTCGAAAAAGACGCCCGCTCGGCTCCTGGGGACTGATGCGACGCACCATTCGCGGCGAACTCAACCGCTCAGAAACTCGCTAGCCTACGATTTTGACGTTGTTGGCGTACTCGCTCGCGTCATCGGTATACACCGCCGCATTTTTCTTCTGGCGCTGAAGCTCTTCTTCGGTAAACATGCGCTTGACCACGCCAGGAACGCCCGCGACCAGCGAGCGCTCGGGAATCACGGCGTGTTCTTTGACCAGCGCGCCCGCGGCAATAATGGAACCGCGACCGACATGGGCACCGTTCATAACCGTGGCATGCATGCCCACAATAACGTCGTCCTCGATGGTGGCGCCGTGAACGATGGCGTTGTGCCCCACCGACACGCGCTCGCCAATGGTGATGGGCAAATCGTAATCGGCATGGAGCATGGCGTTGTCTTGCACGTTGCTGTCGCGGCCGATGGTGATGGACGCGACTTCGGCACGCACCGATGCGCCGAACCATACGGAAGTGTTTTCCGCCAAATGAATATCGCCAGAAAGCGTGGCGCTGTCGGCGATAAACGTAGCTTTCTCCACATCAGGACGCATGCCCTTGAATTCGATGATCATGGTGTTCCTCCCTCTTCGTAACCATGTCGCAACGGGAAATACGCGACATGGTTCACGGATGGTATCAGAACCCATTCCCCACACATACGCTCAAGTGTCCGCAATCCGATGAGCGCGACCATGCAGCATGCTCGTCGGCGACAGAACGAGGAGGGCGGCTACCCGAGGTGCTTCAGGGGGTATCAACGAATCGCCCAACCGTTTCGTCAGCAAGCCAACCATCCAAAAACCACCGCTTCCTCTTTTAGCCGTTTGGGACTTTGCGCGCTCACCATTTGGGCCGCAGAGTACTTCGCGCGCTAGCGAGAACGCAGCACAATCGTCTTGAAAGCCGAACTGGCGCGATGGACGCCGAGGGGAGAGCAGCTTTTGATCGCGATGCGAAAGGAAGTGATGGGAATGATGAAGCCCATGACGAAGAAGATTCTGCTGAGCGCGCCCGCAGTCGCACTGTCCGCGGCGCTTGCATGCACGATGGTCGCATGCGGCGGTGGCGGCGGCGAGCAGGGCGAATCGGGCGGCGATGCCGCCGCCAGCAAATCGGCCTACGAATCCCAGAAGATTGAAGTCGAGGGCTTCACCGTCGAATCACTCGCCGATGGCACGTACTATCGCGGCGAGTTCTATGGGCAAGATGGCTTCTGGCTGCGCGTACGCATCACGAACACGAGCGACAAGCCGCTTGACCGCTGGTAACGTAAAATTTCTTTCGCAAATTGAAAGCTGAATACATCTAGGAATGAAAAGACATGGTCGTCAGCCATCGGTATGATTTTCAGCGACCAAGCATAAAACGTACCGAGGAAGGCATCGCAACCATGTCCGGCAACATAGTATCAGTCGACGAGGAGTCGTTGAAGTCCGACCTTCGCGAGCTCGTGAGGAAAACCGTGCAGGAAACGCTGAACGCCCTGCTAGACGAGGAAGCCGACGAGATGGTCGGGGCCGAGCGCTACGAGAGAACGGCGGGGCGCGAGGCGTACCGTTCCGGCCATTACAAGAGGAAGCTGGTCACCACGAGCGGAGAGGTCGTGCTCGACGTCCCCAAGCTGCGCGGAGCCACCTTCCAGACCACCGTCATCGAGCGCTACCGCAGGCGCGAGACGAGCGTCGAGGAGGCCATCATCGAGATGTACCTGGCGGGCGTTTCCACGCGCCGCATCGAGGACGTCTCCGAGATACTGTGGGGCGCGGGCGTGTCGGCCGGCACCGTGTCGAACCTCAACGAGAAGGCGTTCGAGAGCGTGGTGTGTTTCGTCAAGAGGATTTGAGCAAAAAGAGCATCGGAAATTGAGCAGCCTGAGCATCGGAAGTGCGCACGCTTTCTGAGCGGCTAGCCCTCCTGCATGAGGGCATGGCGGACGCGGTAGGACT
>NZ_QIBZ01000013.1 GCF_003725955.1 Slackia isoflavoniconvertens
CCCGCCGCCTGCTTCGCCATGCCCGGAAAGCGTTCGATATTCGGTTCTCAAGCTGCAACGTTCGGACAATTGACTGTTCTCGAAAACCTACGGTTTAGCCCTTGACTTCATATAGCTGGTCTCCTTTCTCGCCTCGAAAACAGGGTCGCGCAAAACGCCCCACCCCATCACTCCCCGTTGGCCCAAAATAAGCCCCCGACACGACCCACTCGACCCAAAGTCGCCCCGTAAGCAGCAGCGCATCTACGCCTATCAAAAAACGAGCCAGCTGCAATATGAGTCCAAACAAAACGAAAGGAGCTTGCGGCCATTCGGCCACAAGCTCCTTCGATTCGATATTCAATTGGCGTTGCACAATCGGCTATTTGCCCGCATCAGCCTCGACGCGTACGAAGGACATAGCGTCACCGCCCGCTTCCAGCGTGATGGTGTCGTCAGCAAGCTTGCCGGTCGTGGTATCGCCGTCGATGGTCACATCGAGCTCAGTCGCGCTCTTCGGCTCCCAAGAAACGTCCATAGCCTCGTCGAACATGACGAGCGAACCGGTCCCGTCTTCATTGAGCGTGAGGGTCACCGTCATACCGAAGCTTTCCATGAACGCGATGTCGTCTCCGCTCATCGCCTCGCCGTTTTCGGTCATGCCGGAAAGTTTCCAATCGCCCGTGAAGTTCTTGGTGTAGTCGGCGCCATCACCGCCACCGCAGCCAACAAGGCCCAGGCACAGCGCGAATACGGCGGCAATTGCGATTGCGATTTTCGTGGTACGTTTCATTGTTCCACTTCCTTTCTTGGGTTCCTCCCCTTGTAGCTTATGCACCCATGGCGCCGCCACAGTATTCGCAGCGCCCAGAAGCATCCGGCGTGGTGGTGGCTCCGCAGAAGGGGCACGTGCGTGCAACCTTGGGAGCCGAAGCGGCAGCGGCGGCTTCGCGCGTGGTTTCGCGAAGTTCGGTGAGCGCGGCTCGAATTTCGTTCGCCTGTCGCTCGGCCTCGCGATATTCGACCGAATTGCGCTCCTCGATGCGCGGCCCATTCACCTTGAACGTGATGCCGTCGTAATACGGCACATTCACGTGGATGGTGAGATACATGTCGTAATCGACGTCGTAACGCGGCGGATCGTAATCGTGCTCTTCGCCGTCGGAATCTTTCCAATGCAGCTCGGTACGCGACTCACGAATCTCGGTATCGCAGCCGGTGACCTGCGAAAAATCGAGCACGTCGGGGTTCGCCTCGCGCCAGCGCGAGCTGCGCGTCACGATGAAGCGGCCGGCATCCTCGTCGAGAATCACCTTCATGTCGTTGCCGAGCGTGCGCGTGGGGTTAAACTGCGCAACGCGCTGTTGGTTGGCCTCGCGCCAGTCGAGCTGCTCGCGAATCTGATCGACCGTAGAGCGGCGGCGATCAGAGAACCACGGCGAAAGCTTCGACGCGCATTCCTTGCAAAGGTTGCCGTCTTCAAGCTTTTTGTTGCCCAAAAGGCCGATCTCACCGCCGCAGATGTCGCAGTTCTTCTTCTCGAACATCTTTCCGAAAAGTCCCATCGGAAGCCTCCCGTCACTCGTGTTGGCAGATTCAATGTCGTTCTTTCTGATTTCATGATGCCCCGCATTGCGCGCAGAAAGAAGTGCCCCGCGGCCCAAGGAAGGCGGCGGGGCATGGACGTTTGTCTCTAAGGTTGGGTCGATTATGCGATAGGTGCGCACCCACTTCGGTACATTTCAGAATCGAGCGCACAAAGCATGCGATTGAACTGGGATTTATCGAATGCCGTGGCGGCTATTCCCCATTGGCGCCCTTCGTCATGCTCGGAACGATGAGGCCCGTCGATACGGCATGCACCGCAAGGCGCAAGATATTGTCGTATCCGGTTTTAGCGAGAATCTCGGAAATATGGCGCTTCACGGTTCCCTCGCTCAAATACAGCTCAGTGGCAATTTCTTTGCGCGTCTTCGTTTCGCACACCAAACGCAAAATCGCAAGCTCGGTATCGGTGAGCTGCGCCGCGTCGGAGAAAATGCTTTGCTGCGCCAAGGGGAAGGTGGAATATCCCTCGACCGTCGAGCGAATGATGCCCAAAAGCTCGGTGGTGCCCACATTTTTATAGACGAAGCTGTCCACGCCCGCCGTGCGCGCTTGCTCGACGAACGTGATTTCGGGCATGCCCGTCATAATCACGACCTTCACCTCGGGATGTGCTTCCTTAATCTTGTGCGCCGCGACAATACCGCTCGAGTCGTTTTCGGTGCACACATCGAGCAGCGCGCATGTCGCGCCGCTGCGTTCAAGGACCTCCAGGGCTTCGGCGGCGTCGCCCAGCGAAGCAACCACTTCCATATCGCTTTGCGTATTTATGGTGCACGCAAGCGAATCGCGCAACATGGCTTGGTCCTCGACAATCATGAGCCTGATCATGACAACTCCTTCTCGTAGACGGCGCGAACGTTTGGCGCATGCGCACTTTCGGGGCGCTCCAGGTGAACCTCGATAGTGAACGGGTCATTTGAGGAAACGTCGAACGTGCCGCCGATGGCTTCCGCCGCACGACGCATGCCAGGAATACCGCAACCCATGCGCAAATTCGCCGGTGCGGGCATGCCGTCGTTCACGACGCGCAGCAACGTCACATTGCCAATGCGGGAAATATTCACGTCCACATGCTTTGCCTGAGCATGCTTCGCCGCGTTGGTGGCAGCCTCTCGCACGATATTCACGAAAACGCTCGCGGCATCATCGTCTTCCGGCAACGAGCCCTTCACGCATACCTCAATGCCGATGAGCGCGAAGGCGCCCACGATGGAATCGAGCTGCGATGCGCGATCGGGCGTTTCCGGCTCAGACAAATCGTCAACAATGCTGCCAGCGAGGCGCTTTACCTCGCCCAACGCTTCAGGCGTGGGATTTTCCGCCTCAAGGAAGCGATGCAAAATAGAGAGCCTCTGGCCAATGGTATCGTGCACGCGTGCTTTCATGCGAACAATGGCCTCGTCCTGGGCGACGCTTTGCACATGCGCAAGCGATTCGCGCAGCTCATCGTTCGCCATTCGAAGCAGGCCATTCGCCTCTTCAAGCTCCCTATTCAAGGCCTCCTCGCCCGTCACGTCGACAGCAACCAAACGGCGGCACCTCACACCACGCAAACTCACCTTGTCGCGCATGAACAGGCATGTTTTATCCGGCGAAACCTCGAGTCGAATGCCCTCGGGCAGCACCTTGCCACTCTTTTCGCGCGCCATATCGCCAAGGTCGGCCCATAAACCACTCGTCTCGGAAAGATCGGTAGCGAAGCCGAGCGAAGCCAAATCGGCGCGCATGGCATCGTTCATGTACTGGATGCGGCCATTTCCATTCGCCCACACCAAGCCTTCAGGCAAATTATCGAGCGCGCCTATGAGCGAAAGCTGCGTGATCGAGTCGGATGCATGGCGAATATCGAGCACGAGGCCGGCGCTCGTTCGGAAGAGGAAAAACGCGGCGTCGAGAATGAAGAGGTACACGCAATTGTCGCCCAAAAGGGAAATAATGGGCGGCGTGCACAACGCGATAAGAACGATTTCCAACGTCATAACAGGCCTGCGCTTCGCAATCGCGAGAGCCAAGCCGAACGCAGCTATCGCGAGGTTCACCCACAAAAGCGCGTCGAGCGGAAACGCATAGGGACGAAACTGCGCCAGCAAAACGACGAACCCTCGTGAAGCCGAATTCGCTGTGCAGCAGGCGAGCGCGAGATGCACGACGATCAGCATCTCGTAGGCGAAAATCACCCTGGCAGGCGACACTTCACGCCGCGTAGCGATAAACAATGCATGCACCGCTTGCGTGAAAGCGGCCAGGAAAAACACCGACAGGAGCGCGAGCAGCACAACGAGGGGCATATGCGAAAGAACGCCCATTATTTGCCCCCTTTCGTCGGAAGGGGGACATACGCGACAAGCGACGCCGACGAAGAATCGGTCTCGATGGAGTATTCAACTCTATGCTTTTCGAGGCTGGCACGCAGTTCGTCAAACGTGGCAGCCATGCGCTCGCTTTCAGCGTCGCTCGAGTCGAGCATTGCGCGCAGCTGGACGCGCCGCTCATCTTGCTGGACGAACAGCATGAGCACGGCGTCGCTGGCCGCGTTCGCGACGGTCGCGAAATCGTACAGGCAATCATAGAGCACGCTTACTACCGAAGCCGGCAGAGGAGTATTGGTTTGCACGAGCGCCGCGCATTCAACGCCGATCGAGCGCAAATCGGCCGCCGTTTCGTTGAACACAAGCTGCAATCGCTCGCGATTGAATTCGGGGTCGCTTTTCTCGGCAAGAACGAGCGCACCCTTGCGCTTGCAGTAGGCGACGAGCAGCTTGACCTCAACGAGCATCTCGCGGCGACGCGCAATGGAATCTGGGGCATTGGAGTCGGGAAGGCTATCGAGCAGCATCTGGATGCGGCGCGTTTTACTTTCGAGGGATTTCTCGATTTCGACGAACAGCTCGCGCTCGCTGCGCAATCGCCACATCTCGTGCTGCACCTCGGCCTCGCGCTCAAGCACGGCATTGCTGCGCCGCAAGCGCTCCTGCGTTGCAGCAAGCGCCTCGCGGCGCTCATCGATCGCCGCGACGTCTTCGGCCAAAACAGCACGGCCGCCGCTCACGGGGTAAACCTTGAACAACGTATGCGGCGCCCCTGTCGTGCGAAACGCCCACGACTCGCCGAGCCCCTTATCCGCCGTTTTCAGGGTGTCCGCCGCAGCTTGGGGCATAGGCTGCGCCATTTCGGTTTGGAAAACCGTATCGCCATTTGCCTCAAGCACCTTCAAATCGAAGGGCAGCTTGGAAAACGCCAGGGTATACCACGCATACGACGGGAAGAAGCCCAAATCGAGCGTGAGTTCTATGGCCACCATGGCCAAAATGCAATAGGTAAGCGCGACGTTCGACGTCAGCGTCGCAACATGGCGGAGCGTAAACATTACACCGTAAACAACACCAACGCCCACGATAACGCCAATAGCGAAAAGCATACTGCGAAGGCTTCTGCGCGCAGAAAGGAACAGCGTGGCGAAAAATATTACGAACAGCACGATATACCAGGCCACGAGCACGTAGTAGCCAAAAGCGTAGCGATAGTTGCCACCCCAATCGGGGTCGGCGAAATCAAAGGCGAATATGAAATGGTGCACGTTGTTCGTAAGCACGGCGAACACGGCGAACGCCGATATCGCCACGATAACGCGCCGCACGCAACGCACCCAAGCCACTTCATCGAGCGAGGCGGCGCGCATCGCGCACAGCACGCACAACGTTGGGATCGCCGTCATGGGAATGTAGTAGCAATACCACAGCAGGGCGGTAGCCAAATCGCCGCGAATAGGGTATTTCAGCAACACGACAAGCATCCAGAACGCAACAAGAGCCGCCACGCCCACGAGCCAGCGGCGAATTTTCGCATCGGAGCATCGAATATACATCGAGAAGCCCCATGCCGCAGAAAGGGGGCCGAGCGCGATCATGTAGCCGGCGGTAGCCGATGGCCCCTTCGACGGGCCCGACGGGGTCGGCCGCCCAAGCGAATCGAACTCGAGCAGCGCGACAATCGCACACGCAAAAACGCACGCAACTACGCCCGCGATAACGAGCACCTTCCGTTTCGATATGTTGGCCATGCGCAGCATAGCTCCAGTATAAACGCTCGCGCTTTTTCGTTTTGGGTCGACTGGCTCATGTTGCCCTCGCGATTTGGGCCGACTGGGCATGTCGTGACGCGGCGTTTTGAGAGATTCTTCAGGCATGACGAGACGCAGCGCGCAGGGTGCCCTATCGCACACGCAACCGCGCAAAACGCTTCGATTTCCCGACCTCGAGAAAGGAAGAACCATGGGTTTGTTGAAAGCCGGCATCGGCGCCGCAGGCGGCGTGCTCGCCGATTCGTGGCGTGAGTATTTCTACTGCGACGCGCTTGACGCCAACACGTTGGTGGCGAAGAGCCAGAAGCGCACGAGCGACAAGGGCCGCAGCTCGAACACGCGAGGCGAAAGCAACATCATTTCCGACGGTTCGATCATCGCGGTCAATGAAGGCCAGTTCATGATAATCGTCGAGCAGGGCGCGATCGTCGAAGCGTGCGGAGAAGCGGGCGAGTTCGTTTTCGACAAGTCGACCGAACCCAGCCTGTTCTTCGGCGAAGCGAGCCTCGGCGATAGGCTCATGGCGTCGTTTGAGCGCGTGGGCACCCGCTTCACGTTCGGCGGCGACACGGGCAAAGATCAGCGCGTATACTTCTTCAACACGAAGGAAATCATGGGCAACAAATATGGCACCGCCTCGCCCGTGCCCTTCCGCGTCGTCGACAACAACATCGGCTTAGACGTCGACATCTCGGTTCGCTGCAACGGCGAATACTCGTACAAGATCGTCGACCCGCTCATGTTCTACAAGAACGTGTGCGGCAACGTCGAGGAGCCTTACACGCGCGACAAGATCGACTCGCAGCTGAAAAGCGAGCTGCTCACGGCGCTTCAGCCCGCATTCGCGAAAATTTCGGCTATGGGCGTTCGCTATTCTGCGGTGCCCGCGCACACCACCGATGTGGCGAAGGCCCTCAACGAGGTGCTTTCCCAGGAATGGACCGATTTGCGCGGCATTCAGGTCGCGTCGTTCGGCGTGAATTCCATTGCCGCGTCGCCCGAAGACGAAGCGATGATCAAAGAGTTGCAGAAGGCCGCGGTTATGCGCGATCCCAGCATGGCGGCCGCGAACCTGGCAGCATCGCAGGCCGACGCGATGCGCATGGCTGCGAGCAACGAAAACGGAGCCATGATGGGCTTCATGGGCATGGGCATGGCGAACGCCGTGGGCGGCATGAACCCGCAAGGCCTCTATGGCATGGGCGCGGGCAATGTGCCTCCGCAGAACCAGTATGCAACCGCGCCTGGCGGCGGGTTCGCCCAGCCTCAAGCACAAGCACCCGGCGCCGCGATGGACGTTGGCGCCGCTCCCGCTCCGGCCCCTGCCCCCGCGCCTGCAGGAGATACGTGGACGTGTTCGTGCGGCGTTCAGAACACCGGCAAGTTCTGCGGCAATTGCGGCTCGCCGAAGCCCGCGCCGGCCGGCCCCTGGACATGCTCATGCGGTATGCAGAACACCGGCAACTTCTGCGGAAACTGCGGCTCCAAGCGACCGTAGCGCACCCAACGGCCGCGACCTATGCGGGGTCGCGGCCGTTTTTATTTGATGCCACCCGCAAGAACGACAAAACAAAAGGCTCGCAACTAGCACGGTTGCGAGCCTTCTTTATACGAATTGGGAAGAGCGCTTTGCTCGGTACGCGAGCCACAATCGAAGGCCAAACTGGCCGTTAAATTGCCGCGCAGCGTCAGGACGCCCCACATGAAAAAACGCCGTTCGCTAGAACGGCGCTTTCGCAATTACATACGCTTGATGAAACGACCGTCGCGCGTGTCGATCTGCAGCACGTCGCCAACCTCGACGAACATGGGGACCTTCACCTCGGCGCCCGTCTCGAGCGTCGCGGGCTTGGTGGAACCCTGAACGGTATCGCCCTTGAAGCCGGGCTCGGTTTCGGTGACTTCGAGCTCAACGAACATCTTGGGCTCGACGCCAAGCAGCTCGCCATCGGCGTACTCGAGCGTGGCGGTGTCGTTTTCCTTGAGCCACTGAGCGGTGTCGCCCACGTGGTCGGCGGGCAGGGAAATCTGGTCGAAGCTCACGGGATCCATGAAATAGAAATCGGAGCCGTCGTTGTAGAGATACTGCATTTCGCGCTGCTCAAGACGAACGGTGTCAAACTTCACACCGGAGTTGACGGTGTCGGAAAGCACGCGACCGGTTTTGATGTCGCGCATCTTCATGCGAACGAACGCGCCGCCCTTGCCAGGCTTAACATGCTGGAATTCGGTGATGATGCACATTTTGCCGTTATAGACGATGCACATGCCGTTCTTGAAGTCGGCAGTAGAAACAGTTGCCATCGAGAATCCTTCCTTTTTAATGAAACCATCAGATTATAACCAGTTCATGCGTCGATTTAGTGAAGACTTCAAAACCGTCTTCGGTGACGACGCCAAAATCTTCCAAGCGACAGCCGATTTCGCCAGGCAAATACACGCCAGGCTCGACCGTGACGACATTGCCAACCTCGAGCGAAGTTTCATTGCGCGGCGAAAGCACGGGGAGCTCATGAATATCGATGCCCACGCCATGGCCTAGGCCGTGACCCATCTTGCCCGCGAATCCATTATGGGCGAGCACGTCTTCGGCCAAATGATGCATGGCCGCGCCCGTACGACCTGGACGAATCATGGCCTCCACGGCTTCGTTCGCTTCGCGCACGGCAGCGAACACCTCGCGCGCGAGCGGCGTGGCCTCGCCGACGCACACGGTACGTGTCATATCGGAGCAATAGCCACCCTTGCGCGCGCCGAAATCCATGACCACCATGTCGCCCGCCTGCAAACGGCGCTCGCCCGCAATGCTATGCGGGGCGGCGCCATTCGGGCCGCTCGCAACGATGGAATCGAACGCCAAGCCCTCGGCGCCGAGGCGGCGCATGGTTTCCTCGAGCTCGCGCTTCACCTCAAGCTCGGTCATGCCTTCGCTCATAAACTCAACGATGTGCTCGAACGCCGCATCGGTGATGGCCTGGGCGGCGCGCATGGCCGAAAGCTCGCGCTCATCTTTCACTGCGCGCATCTTTTTCACGAAGCCATCGGTCTCGGCAAAGCGAGGCTTCCACTTCGCCTCGCTAAATGCCCGTTCGAGCTCGCGGAATTCGCGCAGCTCAATCGAGTCCTCGATGCCCATGGCGCATACGTTTTCGCCCTCGGGAGTGCCCGCTGCCGCATGGAACGCCGCGAATTTCTTCGCAACCCAGGCAGCATGGGCACCACCGCATGCGTCAATGATCCACGGCGTATGCCGCGATGCGCGATCACATGCATCGGCATAGCGGGAATCGGTATGCACGAAGGCCTTCTTTGGCGTCACAAACGCCAAATGGGCCGGTTCGTCGTCAAAGACGTCTTCAAATTCAGTGAGCCACTGCACATTGGAAATATCGCGACAATAAAAATCGTCGATGCCGCAAGCCGACATGTTCTCGCGCATGCGTTCAAGCCTTGAGTTCGCCATTTTGGGGCTTTCTCCCTTTCTTGATTTAATTGGCGGGCGGCGTCGCGCCGCGCTGGCCGTTTTGCCGATTATTCGAAGCGCGCATCTTGCCTCGCCCGCGGCTTCCTCGCCGGCGACGGTGCTTAGGCGCACCAGAACCATTCTGCTTCTTCTCTGCCGCGCCTTGCCCGCTCGCGGGCGCATGCGCAGCGTGTTTCTTTGACGAGGCTGCGTTTTCCCTGGAAGCTCTTGCAGCCTTTTGGCCCTTGTGCGAAGCATTTGAGCGCTCCGCCGCCGAACGCGGCCTTCCGCTCTTCGAATGCCGATGTTTTTTATGGCGCTTAAGGGAGTCGGCCTCGATTTTCTTCGCGACGGCATCTTCGGAATCGGGCGTATAGACGCCCGCACGCGCGAGCACCTTCGCTACAAAGCCCGCAACCGAGCCCGTAGAACGGCCCTGCACATTAATCTTCGCACGCGCAACTTCCTCGTAAAGAGGCTTGCGCTGCTCCCAAAGGCCCTCAATGTCGCAATCGTGCGCAAGCAGCGGGCGCGTGCTCAAATTATGAATGCGCCCCAAAGAAGTCGCCTCGCTCGATTCGAGCATTACGGCGAACCCGCGCCGCTTCAGAAACTCTCGGCTCTTATCGTAGGCAACGATGCCTTCGCCGCACGAGATAAGGGAATGCCCCATATTCGCGCATTCGACGAGGGCTTCATATTCAAGTTCACGCAGCGCATCTTCGCCAAGTTCGCCAAACAGCTCCGCCGCCGACTTGCCGTGTTTTCGCTCAAGAAAGGCGTCCACATCGACGCAGGCCACGCCCATGTCGCGCGCCATACGGCGGGCAACCGTGGTTTTGCCCACGCCCATGAAGCCCACCAGGAAGACATTTTTCTTCAGCGTACCCACAAACGTCACCGAGCCGCGAGTCTCAAACGACGCATATAGGCATCATATGACGAATGGATATCGGACATCGCCACTCCACCAAAGCGTTCTTGATACGCACTCGCCAACGCAAACGCGATTTCCGCTTCGATCGCCACCGCAACGCCTCCCACCAAACAGGGTGAGTACGCGGCGGAAAAGCTTTCAGCATCGGAAAGCGTCTCAAGGTCGATGCTCTTCTGGGGCGCGCGAAGAGAAGCGCTCGGAGCCACGCCCACGCGCATGACCACAGACGCTCCCGTAGTAAGGCCGCCCTCGATACCCCCTGATATGTTCGTGGTATGAGCGAAGCCATGCGCGCCAAGCACAGCCGAATCGTATACGGCAGAACCGCGGCGGCGCATCATGTCGCGCGCTGAGCCGAACGACACGCTTACCACGTCATTCACAGAAAACGCCGCCTTCGACAGGCGGGCCATCATGCCGCCGCCGCGATACGACCCCAAGGCGGGAGCAACGCCGTGTATCGCCACGGCGACCTCGCCGCCAAGCGTGTCGCCCGCCACGCGCGCCGCAGCGATTTCTTCCTCCATAGCTCGAGAAGCTTGCGCCGATGGACAACGAACGGGAGAAGATTCGATTTCAAGAGGTGTATAGCGCAGGGTCTCGAAATCGATTGGCTGCTCGCGCATGGCAGCCGCGCCAATGCGCGTGACGTAGGATTGGATTTCAACGCCGAATTCGGCCAAGAATTCACGCGCCACCGCCGATGCGGCGATAAGCGCAGCCTGCGAACGTGCCGAAGAGCCCTCGACGATGGATCGGCAATCATTGGCATCAGTCGCCAAAAGACCCGCCAAATCAGCCGAACCCGGACGCGGAACGGCGGCTTGGCCAGGCGCTTCGTCTTCAAGAGACGCTCGATATGCCGCATTGTCGACAACGAGCGACAAAGGCGAACCCGTTGTGCGGCCATCCGCCGAAACGCCCGAAAGAATCGCGGCGCAATCGACCTCACGTCGCTCGCCACATGAGCAACCGTGCGACCATCGGTCCAAATCGGCTTGGATTGAAGCAGCCTGAAGGCGCAGGCCGGCCGGAACGTCGTCAACAATGGCAACCAAGCTTGCGCCACGCAACTCCCCTGCGGTCATGTACTTCATGGTTGCTCCCAACGTGCAACGTATCTCATCTTTCGCAAAAGATTCTAGCACGTGACAGAGAGACACTTTAGCGCAGCGGAATTTGGCGCGAAAACATCGCGCATATGGCAAAAATGGCCACCTTGCGGCGGCCATCGATGCATTATTTCTCTGGGTGCGTATTCTTCATGAACAGCGCTTCCACATGGCGCAAAAGCAACGTGTGCTTCAGATCGACCGAAACGAGCGGCTCGACCATATACACCGGCATGTGCATGAAATGCCCACCCCACACATCGGTTATGAGCTGATCGCCAATGCACAAGGTCTCGCGGCAACGCGCGCCCATCTTACGCAGCGCAAGAGCATACGCAAACGGCAGCGGCTTAATCGCGTGCGACACAATGGACAGCCCCAAACGCTGCGCCCACTCATGCGCGCCATGGTGCCAATTGTTGGTGAGAATGCACACACGAACGCCCGCGGCCGAAAGCGCCTTGAGCCATGCGCGAATGTCGTCGGGAACCTGGTGGGTATCGCGCGGCAGAAGCGTGTTGTCCAAATCAATAAGCACGCATTTCACGCCACGGGACACGATATCGCGCTCAATATCGATTTGCGTCACGCGCGTAAAGAATCTATCAGGAGTAAACGGCATTGAATCCCCTCGTCAATCAATAGGTGGCAAAAAACTGGGCGCATATTTTGCGTTCACCATACCAGAAAAGGCCGCTGCGAGCGCCAGAAGCCGGCTCGCCCAGCGAGCCAAACGCTCGATCGTCAAAATGCACCACGCTGCGCCAAAAAGACAATCAGGGCCGGCATCGAACGCGATGTCGGCCCCGCTTCTCGAATCAACGCCCATAGAGGGCGAAGCTCCGCTTACTGAAGATGCTCGGCAATTGCCTGCTGATGCTCTTCATACGTGCGGCTGAATTGATACTGCAGCTTTCCGGAATCGTCGTTCCAGAAAATGAAGTAGTAATAACCGTCGTAATCGCTTGCGGGAGCGCACACGGCCTGCAAACAATCAAGGCTCGGTGAGCAAATGGGCGTCGGGGGCAAGCCGGGGTTGGAATACGTGGAATACGGCGTTGCGGCCTGCACCTCTTGGGCAGACGGGTCATGGCCGACCTCGTAAGCAGTCGTGGCGTCCGATTGCAGGTACCCATTCGTCTCGCTATTGCTCGAAGACAGGCGATTGTAGAACACGGCGGCAACCTGCGCGCGAATCTGCTCGTCACCGCTCGATTCCTTCTCGACGATCGACGCAAGGTTCACCGCATCGTAAATCGAAAGGCCGCGGCTTTGCGCATACGACCAATCCAGGCCTGCAGTCTCGGTACGGAACTGGTTGAGCATGGCGCGAATAAGCGAGTCAGCCGTATCGGTCTCGCTTACCGAATAGGTCTTCGGGAACAGGAAGCCCTCGAGCGAATTCGTGCCCGCATCGGCCAAGAAATCGTAGTCGGAAGCGTACACACTCGCATCGGAAGCGGCGTTGGTGAATTCATCGGCACTCACCCTGCCGCCCGTGGCCGCATCGACCGCCGCAGCAATATCGGAGAGTTTATAGCCTTCGGGGATAGCCATTGCAACAGTGCCGAAATCGCCCGAAGCAACCGCCTTCACCACGTCGTCGAGCGTCATGCCGCTCGAAAACGTGTAGGTACCAGCCTGGAATTTGCTATCAAGCCCCATCGTTTTGGCGCGCGAAAAAAACGCCTTGGAGTCGGGAACCACGCCCGCGCTCTGCAGAATAGAAGCGGTATCGCTTGCGGAAGAGCCGTCGGGAATGGTTGCGGAAACAGTCGATTGAACCACGACGGCAGACCCATCGACGTTATCGCCCGAACAACCTTTCAAGGCGGCGGAAACGCCGAATACCAGAGCAAGCACCACAACAATGGCGAGCACAATGCCGACAATGACGGGGCCTTTGCTCTTGCGCGGACGAATATGCGACGTATCGTAGGTGCGGAATTGGCGCTCGCCCTGAGCGTGCACCATACGCGCACGATGGTTGGGGTGGTTCGAGTACGTAACCTGTCTACGGGGCATACTGTTTTCTCCCTTAACTCGCGCAACGCGCGAGACGCGTCTTTACACCTGAGAATCAAGCCAGACCTGCAAGAACAGGCTGGCAGCAATCATGTCTACTTTACCGCGCATGGCGCGTTCATCCAAACCTTCTTCTCGCAAAATACGCTTTGCCTCGCGAGAACTCAGGCGTTCATCACAAAAAAACAACGGCAAGCCGCACGCCTTCGCGATTTTTTGCGCTTTCTCGCGAATCGATGCCGCCTGCGGCCCCTCTTCGCCGGCCATGGTCATAGGAAGACCGCTCACCAGCTGTTCGATTTCCCAATCCTCAACAATGCGACGGAATTCGGCGCCGTGGTTGAGCACCACATCGGCCGGGAGCACCTTAAGGGGCGTGGCGATTTTGCCCGCCGAGTCGGAAACCGCGAGGCCAACGCGGACCTCGCCGATATCAAGCGCCAATGTACGCATATATGTCCTTTCTCTGCCGCTGCCCTCGCTATGGCGAATGCGTTTCCGCTTCGGTCAAGTCCTGACTCGCACGAACAGCACATTAAGTGCTGTTCGGCTCGTGCGGAATCTATCGGAATCGCACCCGCCATAACGAGGGCAGCGCTGTCAAAACACGTCCTGAAAATGCGCAAGAACGCAGATAGCCTTCGCCTTCGGCCGCCAAGGCGGCGCACGACCGTCTGAGCTCAAGCCTGCACTTCATTCAAAAGCTAAACGAAGCCAGGCGAGCGCGTAGTGAGCGAAGCGAACGGTAGCGAGCCGTGGTCGCGCGAGGCCTTGGCGGCTGGAGGCGAAGGCGGACAGGCATGGCCCCGCAAAGCGGAGCCAAAAACGGCCAACTTACGAAAAAGCCCCGCGAACGGGGCTTTTACCAGACTATTTTGCAAGAAGCTCGCGCGCGGCGTCGAGCGCGGCGTCAATACCGGCTGCATCTTTGCCGCCAGCCTGAGCCATGGTCGGTTTGCCGCCGCCACCGCCCTTGATGTTGCCTGCGATAGCCTTGATCACGTTGCCAGCGTTAAAGCCAGCGGCAACGGCTTCATCGGTCGCAGCAGCCATGAGCACGGGCTTGTCGTTATTGATAGTACCAATAACGCACGCGCCAGGCTCGGGCATGCGGCCGCGCAGAATATCCCATGCGTTGCGCAGGCCGCCGGCATCCAAGCCGTCGATACGGGCGACAATGAGCGGATAGCCCACGTTCACCATATTCTCGAGATACTCGACGATGCTTCCCTCGGCCGCCATCTTCTTGTTGGCCTTACGCTTGGCCTCGAAATCTTTGATGGTGGCGATGTTCGCCGCCGTACGCTCGGAAACGTCGAACAAGGGGACGCGCAACTCAGCTGCAGTTTCCTTGAGCTCTTCCTCGACCTTGTTCATGTAGGCCAAAGCATCGAAGCTCGTCACAGCCTCGATACGACGCAGATTTGCGCCGACACTGCTCTCAGACACGATTTTCACGAAGCCAATCTCGGCGGTGTTGGCAACGTGGCAGCCGCCGCACAGCTCGCGCGAGAACTCGCCAGCCTCAACGACGCGCACGGTATCGCCGTATTTCTCGCCAAACAAAGCCGTGACGCCCGACTCGCGAGCAGCATCGAGCGAAGTCTCATACGTGCTCATGGGAACGGCGTTCATGATTTGCTCGTTTGCGACGCGCTCGACCTCGGCCAACTGCTCGGGCGTTACGCCTTCGAAGTGGGTGAAGTCGAAACGCAGGCGATCGGGCCCGACGTAGCTGCCGGCCTGCTTCACATGGTCGCCCAGAACCTGGCGCAGCGCCGCATGGAGCAAATGCGTGCAGGTATGGTTGCGCGAAATGCGCTTGCGGCGAAGCTCGTCGACAACTGCACGAACGGTGTCGCCCACATGAAGCTCGCCTTCGACGACTTTCACGTTGTGGCAGGTAAGGCCCTTTTCGGGGGCCTTCGTATCGACGACTTCAGCCTTGAAGCCTTCGCCCTCGATAACGCCGGTGTCGCCCACTTCGCCGCCCATTTCGGCATAGAACGGAGTCAGACCCAACACAATTTCGGCGGTATCGCCCGCAGCGATGGAGTCGACGCGCTGGCCCTCTTTGATGAGCGCGCGAACGCCCGAGCTTGCGCTCATGCGGTCATAGCCCACGAATTCGGTAGCGCCTACTTCTTTGAGAATGTCGGCATGCACGCCGCCGTACGTGCTCCATGCAGCTTCCGCGTCTTTCACGTTTGCCGCGCGAGCGCGCTCACGCTGGGCTTCCATGCAGCGCTCAAAGCCCTCCATGTCAACTTTCACGCCACGATCAGCGCACATTTCCTCGGTAACCTCGACAGGGAAGCCGTAGGTATCGTGCAGAGTAAACGCCTGCTCGCCGGAAAGCGTATCGCCCTCGAGCTTCTCGAATGCCTCGGCCAAATACACCTGGCCCTGGCGAAGGGTCGCGCCGAAGCGCTCCTCTTCGGAAAGAATGACGCGGCGAATGAGCTCACGATTGTCGACGATTTCGGGGTACACATCACCCATGAGCTTCACGATTTCATCGACGTACTCGTTGAGGAACGGACCTTCGATGCCCACCGTGTGCGCCTTCTGGATGGCGCGGCGCAGCAAGCGGCGCAGCACGTAGCCGCGGCCCTCGTTAGAGGGAAGAATGCCGTCGGCAATCATGAAGGTGACAGAGCGGCTGTGGTCAGAGATGATGCGCAGCGACTTGTCAACATCGGCATCGGTTTTGTATTCCTTGCCGGAAAGGCGCTCGCCCACGGAAATCAGGCTGCGCAGCACGTCGGTGTCGTAGTTGTTCGTGACGCCCTGCATAATGGCCGCGATGCGCTCCAGGCCCATGCCGGTGTCAATGTTCTTCGAAGGCAGCGGAGCAAGCGTGCCGTCTTCCTGGCCATCGAACTGAGTGAACACGCAGTTCCAGTACTCGAGAAAGCGATCGCAATCGCAACCAGGCGCGCAGTCGGGGCTGCCGCAACCGACTTCGGGGCCCTGGTCAAAGTAAATCTCAGAGCACGGGCCGCACGGGCCGGTGGGGCCAGCGCGCCAGAAGTTGTCATCTTCACCCAAGCGAGAGATATGGCTGTCTTCAACACCGAGGCTCTTCCAAATCTCGATGGTCTCGTCGTCGTCTTCGAACACGGTGAAGTACAGCCTTTCTTTCGGCAGGCCGAGCACTTCGGTCGAGAACTCATACGCCCAAGTGCACATTTCGTTCTTGAAGTATTTGCCGAAGCTGAAGTTGCCCAGCATCTCGAAGAACGAAAGGTGGCGCGCATCGCCAATGTTGTCGATGTCGTTGGTGCGCACGCACTTCTGCACCGTCGTGGTGCCGATGTATTGGGGGTCGAGTTCTTTTTGATGCAGGAAGTAAGGCTTGAACTGCACCATGCCAGCGCTCGTGAGCAAAAGGCTCGGATCGTCGGGAATCAGCGACGAAGAAGGCATGCGCTTGCAGCCCTTCTCCTCGAAGAACTTCAAGTACTTCTCGCGAATTTCCGCTGTAGTCATGTACTTCATTGGACAGGTCTCGCTCTCATATTTCGGACTAACGGGCCCAAGGCCCGATCATTTCCAACTGGCCCATGATAGCCAACGCGCACGCCCACGTCACGCCAGACCTTGCCACGTCGCGAGAATTCTATGAATTGCCCTGGAAAATACGCGAAATCGTCGCGCCCCGCGCTTTGCGCGATTCGTCGCGCGCCGATACGACGCGAAATGTCTTATCATGGGGTGTGATTATTCAAGCGCCTACGCGCACATTCATCAATACAGAACGGAATTACCATGACCGATACCGACGTTGAAACCCTTGCCCCCGAGCCGCTCGACGATACCCCTTGGGAAGAAATCGCCGAAAATAGCTGGTTTTGCGGCGTGTACCGCTACCGCTTCGACTGCGAAGCCCTCATTCGCAAAAACGACACGGGGCGCTTCGAGTGGGCAATTCGCCTGATCACCGACGCAAGCGGCGAGTCCGAGCGTGAAGAGGCCGGCACATACGCGAGCTTCGCCCGGGCCGAGAAAAAGGTTCAAACGCTGTTTGCCGAGTTTATGGCCCTGCCTTCGGTGCAAGACCCGAAAGCCGCCGAAGAGCAGGAGCAGCCTGCCAAGGAAGGCGAATAGCCGCATCGGGCGCGGCGGCGAGTCGGTAGGCGAAGCCAGGAAACGATAGCTTTCGCCTATTTCTCGCCCTTGTCTTCGGCATCGACGCCCTTTTCGCCATGGGAGCTTAAAGCTGCAACAAGCGAAGAGGGCGCAAATGGCTTGCTCGGCGTGGGCGAAATCGCATCGGCCATAGCATCGGGTTCGCCATTTTCGCCATCGAGAACCGAAGGGTTGCCGCGGAAGAACACGCCGTCTTCGGCAACGATTTGCCTGCCCGTGTTTTTCTCGAAGTAGTACACGAACACCGTTTTCGCAATGGCCGCGAACGGAATAGACAAGAGCATGCCAACGATATTGCCCATAAGGCCGCCCATGCTCTGGCCAATGGCGCCGCCCACGAGCAGCGCCACGATCACGATCGCCGGATGCACGTCAACCGAATTCTGCATGAGCTTCGGTCCTATGAATGTGTACACGAATTGCTGCACGCATACGGTGAGCACGAGCGCGAGCACGGCGGTAATGGGGCTCACGAACAGACCGACCACGGCCGCAACCGCGCCGCCAATCCAGGGGCCTACGACAGGAATCAGGTTCAAAACGCCCGTGATCAGGCCCAACGCGGCGGCATTCGGCACGCCCAACACCGCAAACCCTATGCCGCACGCCGTGCCAATGATGAAGCACTGCAGCACCGTGGCACGAATATAGCCGCCCATAATGCGCGTAAACGCGATGCGCAGCATGTCAGCCTCTTCTTTATGGCTATCGGGCACCAATCGATCGACCTCGCGATCAATCGCGGGCAATTCCATAAGCGTCCAAAACGCCACCACAAGCGCAAAACCCAAAACAACGAAGACATTCGCGATGCCCGTGCCAAACAGCACCACGCCATTGGCCGACTGTTTCGCGACAGATGACGCCCAATCGGCGAGCGACTTTGAGCCCGCGTCGATCCAACCGCGCACCGTGTCGTCCTGCAGAAGCGAGGCGTACCTGTCGTAAAACGAATTCGCCCAGTCGATAAGCCCCTGAACATACACGGGCAGCGCCGAGAAGATGTTCGCGAACTGGTCATTCACGCCGAACATAGGCGAGAACATAATCACAACAAGTGCGGCGAGCACCACAAACATGCCCGCAAATGCAACGGTCGTGCCCAAACCGCGGCGAACGCCGCGACGCTCAAGTGCATCGACGGGCGAGCGCAGCACGAGCACGAAGACGATCGTCCATACGATGATGGCAACCGGCAGAGACAGCACGTCGAGCACGAAACCGAACATATAGATGAGCGCCGCAGCGCCTATAACCATCCATACCTGAAAGAAATGGCGGCGCGCATCATCGGTGCGCTCGGCGGTGGTTTTCTCTCGTGTGGCTTTCAGCTGCGGCTCTCGCTCACCGCTGTCGAAGGGGCGTGTCAAAACGGCTAGTCCTCCTTCGATGCGCCATAGGTGAAGTAGCCGCCAGCAGTTTGCGGCTCAGGTTCAGACGCGGGCTTTTCGGCGGCGATTTCAGGAGCATGGGCTTCAGGCGCGCACGCTGCCGCCTGGTCGCCCTCGATAGTCGCAAACTCGGCAGGCGCCGCAGCCTCAGCCGCGGCAGCAAGCTTGGCCGACTCGTCGGACGCCTTCTTGCCCGAAAGGGCTTCGCGGAGCTTTTCGGAAGCGGCGTTCACGATTTTCAACGGCGCATTCGCAACGGTGTCGACCGCCTCGGTCGCAGAGGCTGCCGAACTGGTAATTGCATCAACGTTTTCCAGAATGCCGTCAAGGCGCATGATTTCCAAATTCGCGGCATCAACGGCCAGCGAAGCACGCTCGACCAAGGGATCGACGCGATCGATCGCGGGCTTGATGGAGGCGGTCATTTCTTTGGCATCGGCTGCAACCTTTTGCACATCGTCGATAATCGGTTTCACGCTCGTCTCGAGCGTTTCCACCGTTTTGCGCGTGCGGCGCAGCACCAGTACAAGTTCGACGATTGCCCAAACAAGCGCGATGCCGACAATCACAAACACTACGGGAAGAATGACTTCCGAGATGAATCCAACGTCCATGGCATTTCCCTTCGATATCGCGCCCATATGGCGCCCGTTTGATTTCCTTGAATAATAGCAGCACGCAGCAAGGCGCGCATGGACGAAGCGCTGCGTTTCCGCAACGTTAAAGAAGAGCCCGCACGGCAGCGCAGCACACAGCGACAGGTCGCTCGCCGATAAACGAGGTGCATCGAGCGTTGTTCAGCGATTGCTGGACCAGCAGACGCAGGCGGCCAATCGACGATGCAACCTTGGGCGCCCACGCCGCGCAGATCCGAGCGGGCAAATCGCCCGCCCCGCCCGCTACTCGCCCTTCGACGGCTTCGCAGCCCGCGTGGCCCGATCGCGCGATGCGGCATCAACCCGATAGGCCTCCCAGCCCGACTCGCTCGGTTGATAGAAGCACCCACGCTCAAGGCCTTCGGGCAAATAGCGCTGTTCAACCCAATGGCCAGGATAATCGTGCGGGTATTTATACTCACCGTAGTTTTCCGAACCGGGGCGATGGCGGTCGCGTAAATAACTCGGCACGTCGCGCTTCGGCCCATGCCGCACTTCCGAAAGGGCGGCGTCGATACTCGCTTCGGCCGCATTGCTCTTAGGGGCAAGGCACATATACGTCACAGCCTGCGACAAGTTGATGCGGCATTCGGGCATGCCAATCACTTCCACGGCCTTAAACGCCGCCTCGGCGATGAGCAAAGCCTGAGGGTCGGCGTTGCCGATGTCTTCGCTTGCCAAAATGAAGATACGACGCGCGATGAATTTCGGATCTTCGCCGCCATCGAGCATACGAGCGAGCCAATACAGCGCAGCGTCGGGATCGCTGCCGCGCATCGACTTGATAAACGCGCTGATCACGTCGTAATGCATGTCTTTGTTCTTGTCATACGGCAGCGCACGATGCGGCGTGGCAAGCTCAACCATATCGTCGTCGATGACAAACGGCGGCTCGGTTTTTTCGCGCGCGCCCTTTTCTTTGGCCAAGCCTGCGGCCAGCTCAAGCGTGGTAAGTGCCGAACGTCCGTCGCCGCCCGACAAATTCACGATAGCGGCCAGCGCTTCGTCGGTAAGGGAGCAGGAACCCGCCAAGCCTCGTTTTTCGTCGGAGAGCGCACGGCGCACGATGCATTCGATATCGGCGTCGGAAAGCGAATGCAGCTCAATCACGCGGGAGCGCGAAATGAGCGCGGAATTCACTTCGAAAAACGGGTTTTCGGTCGTGGCCCCCACGAGCACCACCGTACGATTCTCAACGGCATGCAAAAGCGAGTCTTGCTGGCTGCGACTGAAACGATGGATCTCGTCCACGAACAGAATCGTGCGGGCGCCCGTGCCCAGCAGGCGCTTTTCTGCCGCAGCGATTTCGCGGCGCAAATCGGCGACGGTACCGCCGATGGCAGAAACTTCCACAAACGTCGCGCGCGTCGTTTCTGCGATGATGTGCGCGATGCTCGTTTTGCCCGTACCTGCAGGTCCGTACAAAATGATAGACGAAAGCGTATCGGCTTCAATTGCCGCATGAAGCCAGCTGCCTGGCCCCACCGCGTCTTCCTGCCCCGCAAGCTCGCCGAGCGAACGCGGACGCATACGCACGGCGAGCGGCGCGGCAGCAAATTTCTTCTCGTTCTCTATTTCAGTGAACAGCGTGTCCAACTTCCACCCATCTATCGCTTCAATACGCCCGGAAACGTCAATGCCCCAATTGTGTCAAATGCTCGTAGCGTTTAACACAATTGCAACTGCACGCAGCAGGTGTTAAACGCTACGAGCATTTGACACAAGCATGCGCAAAACGACCCTACTACCCTTTTCGAATTTTAACCACGATGTACATGCTCAAAACCGCCGCGCCAATAAAGCCGAAAAAGCCAATCACCGGCACGCCAAAGAGCTTCGGCTCCATACCCGCAGAATAAATCAGCGACGATCCGACGAACAGGCCCGCCGTAATCATGGACAAGCTCAGACGGTCGATGATGTGTCCGATTTTCTCCATGGGGCGCGGCGCCTCCACGTCGAACTTGATGCGCAGGCGTCCTTTTTCCGTCATATCGAGCACGTTGGAGATGCGCTCAGGCAAATGCAGCGCCTTATCGGCTGCAGCCACCGACGTGAACACGCGGTCTTCCGCCTCGTCAATAAGGTCGAAGTTGCGCACGAAGTAGCTTTTCACGTAACGCTCAACCACGGCCAGAATGCTGATTTCCGGCGACAGCGAGATGAGCGTGCCTTGCAGCGACGCCAAACCACGCACGAGCATCACGAAGCTTTGGGGCATGATCACATTCGCATGGTCGAGGATGCCCATGATGTCGTTGAGCAGCTGCGCCACGTCCATCGAATGCGCGTCTTCGGAGCTATAGCGATTGACCAATGCGCTGAGGTCTTGCAAAAGGGCGCTGTAATCGAAACTCTTGCCCGACACATCCTTCACGCGCCCCCACTCAACGAACAAATTCGTGAGCCTGTGGCTATCTTGCGCGATCATGGCCTTCATCATTTCAAAGAACAGCCTGCGCTCGTAAGGCGAGAGCTCGCCCATCATGCCGCAATCGATCCACACGACCTCGCCTGGATCTTTCTTGCCCGCAGCGCGCTCTTCATCGGAAAGCGCCGGTCGCACAATGAAATTCGCCGAATGCGGATCAGCATGATAGAAGCCGTTTTCGACCATTTGCCGCATGAATGAATTCGCGATGCGATCGCCGATTTCGCGCAGATTGTAGCCCGCTTCGCGAAGCTCGTCGACGTGCTCGAGCGAGAGGCCGTCGACGAATTCCATCACGAGCACCGTCTCATCGGAATATTCGTCATATGCCTTCGGGCACGTGACGCCCGGCTCGGTAGCGAGGCCCCGACCGAAGCGCTCGAGGTTTTCGCGTTCCACGTTGAAATCGATTTCCTCGCGCACAGTGCGATCGAGCTCATCAATCACCACATTGATGTCAACGCCCTGGATCATCGTAGACCCGGTAAGGTTGAGCAGGTCAGACGCGCGGCGCATAAGGGCGATGTCGCGCACCATGTCTTGGCGCACATGGTCGCGACGGATTTTAATGGCCACGGTTTCGCCGCTTTCGGCAAGCGTCGCCTTGTAGACCTGCGCGATGGAAGCCGATCCAAGCGGTTCGGCGGCGATGTCACTGAACACGTCGTGCCAATCGCCGTCGTAAAGGTCACGCAGCCGACGCTCCACCAGCGAAAACGGCTCAGGCGTGGTGGAAGAACGCAAGGTTTGCAGCGCATTGCAGTATTCCTGGGGAAGCATGTCGGATCGAGCCGAAAGAATCTGCCCCAGCTTGATGAACGTGGGACCGAGCTCCTCGAGCAGACTTACGAGTTTTTCGGGCGTAATGCCCTTCGCGATTTCCGCGTGGCGCAGCGCCTTCATGATTTCGGCGAGACGAGCCGGCGAAGTTTTATCGTTTACGCCGCCGCGGAGCAGCTTCGCCACGTCTTTCGCGCGAGCCATGCGCACCCCTTCCCCTCATTTTCGAACGTTCGTTCATTGTAGCGCAGGAAGAAGAACCGCGCGAAAAGGAGCGGTAACGTTGCCCAGCCGTAGCGCGAGGGGAAGATGGCAGAATAACCCAATGTGTGCTTCGGCAAAAAGAAGATGCTTCCCTATGCCGAAATGAAAAATAATTCAAGGGGTTTCTTTCGGCCATGCTCGGATATACTCAAATCAGACCCTGCTTCCAAAGCCGTCATTTGCGATGGACCGATGCATTTTTTCAGGGAGCCCTAGATTACGCGGGGATACAGGGATTCGCGCCTGTTGGCACGAAAGCTTTGAACCTCGTTGCGGGCACCCACCTATTGAAGGTGGGTTCATCCTTAGGCTGGGGGCAGGGTTTTCTTTTTTATTCCTCGCCAAAATAGCAATCGATTTTTCGACAACGCACCGCACCTCTGTGCGGCGGCGGCAATTGTGCGTCTTTTTGCCAAATATCTGTTAAACGCTCGGAGCGTTTAACAGATTGTCGGAAAAGGACGATTACCCCCTCAATAACGAGCTGAGCCCTGGCGCGCGAAGGAAATGCGCACTTCAGACCTGTTAAACGCTCCGAGCATTTAACAGGTCTGAAGGCAACAAAAAGCCTCCGGCGGCGGCCAGAGGCTTTTCAATATCGGACGAATCCGCCGTTCGGAAAAGAGCGAGACTAGCAGTTCTTCGTGATGATGGTGCCCATGGTATCGGCAGCCTGCTCGCAAGCGTCTGCTGTGTTCTCGAGGCGCTGGAACAGCTTATCCCACACGAACACATACAACGGGTTTTCCTCACCATGCGAGTACAGCTCACGCAGAGTATGGAAGAACAGCTCGTCGGCCTCTTCCTCAACCGATCCCACATCGATGATGAGCTTGTTGATCTTCTTCGAGTTTTTGAACTCGTCAAAATCTTCCAACGCCTTGCCGAGCTTTTCGCAGCTCTTCAGCAACAGTTCCGCGAACTCACCCGCCTTGGGATGCATTTCCTTCACATCGAGCATATAGAAACGCTGTACCGTGCCCTCCATGTAATCAAGCACGTCGTCAAGCCTCTGCGTGAGCGAAATGATGTCTTCGCGATCGATGGGCGTCACGAAGTCGACCGTAACCGCGTCGAATACCGAATGCACGAGCTTATCGCCCGCGTGCTCGATTTCATGCGCGCGCTCGATGTAATCGTCGAGGCTGTCGGGGCCCTTATAGTTTTCGATGACCTCTACGAGCAGCTTTGCCTCGGCAATCGCAAGCTCTGCCTGCTTTTCGAATGCCTCGAAATAATCGAGCTTCTTACCATTCTTGTGCTTTGCCATGTTCGCCCTCTCACGCGAAAAAAGTCAATGCTTTAAAACGCCTCGATAACACGATGGCGTTCGATGCCAATGGTCGTAAGGCCCTCGTGGCCTGGGAATACGATAGTCGAATCGGGAAGCTTGCCGAGCTTCTTCAGGCTCGCGCGCATCTCGTTCGCGTTGCCGCCCTCGAAATCGACGCGGCCCGTTGCGCCACGGAACAGCGTATCGCCCGTGAACACCACGCCAGGCTTGCCGTCAAAGCCAGGAAGGTAAAGGCAGATGCCGCCCTTCGTGTGGCCCGGGGTAAGCATGACCCTGAACTCGAGCGAGCCGAGCTTGATCGTGTCGCCGTCGTTGACCTTGCGATCGACATGCACGGGTGCCACAGCATCCCAGTCGCCGAAGTAGCCCGGCTGGCCCTTTTCGATGATGCGGCTATCGGCGTTGCTGGAAATAACCTTTGCGCCGGTGGCCGCCGCCAGCTCAGGCAAGGCAACCAGATGGTCGTTGTGGTCGTGAGTGCACACGATGGCCTCAAGCTTGAACCAGCCAAGAGCCTTCTGAATGGCCTCGGCATCGCCGGCGGGATCGACGACCATAGCCGGTGCGCCCTGCTCGCGGCCATCAGCCACGATGAAGCAATTGTTATCCATCATGCCGATGACGAGCGCCGTAACGGGCACGCAGCCGTCATCGATGGTCACTTGGCGTTTGCAATTTGCACGCATTCGCATACCTTTCTACTTGCGCCTGTGGGCCGAATCGCCCGGCAGCATACGGCGCGCGTCGAACACGCCGTCAATTTTTCGCAGCTCGCCCAAAATGTACTCGATGTTCGAGATTTGCGAAACCTGGAACAAGTACCTCATTTCCACGATGCCATCGGAATGGCTCACCGTGTTCGAAGCGAGCACATTGACCCCTGTATCGCTGAGCGTGTTGATGATATCACGCAGCAGATTCATGCGATCGAGCGCTTCAATGAACACTTCGATTTGATACGAAGCCGTTGTCTCGGCCGTATCTTCCCACGCCACTTTGATAAGGCGGCCCGGATCGCGCATAAGGTCGGTCGCATTCGGGCAGTCGGCTCGATGCACCGATACGCCGCGGCCGCGCGTGATGAAGCCGATGATATCGTCGCCCGGAACGGGATTGCAGCATTTCGACAGGCGCACCGGAGCGCTGTCGATACCTTCGACGACCACGCCGTTTGAAGCGTGGGCGCGACGTTTTGGCTGGCGGCGCACCGTGGTGATCATGGGCGGCATGGCGCCATTGGGAAGCATCGCAAGTTCGGGATGCGATTCCTCCTCCACCTCGGGATTCAGAATTTTCACCAGGCGATTCGTGATATGCAGCACGGTTTCCTTGCCCGCGCCTATCGCCACCATCATATCGTCGATGTCTTTATAGCCGAGCGTCTCGCACACCTGCTTCTGCGCACGAATGCTCGCGGTAGAGCCCAGGCCGAGGCCGTGCTTCTTCATTTCGCGGGCAAGTTTTTCGCGACCGACGATCATATCGTCGCTTCGGCTCACCTTCGAGAAATACTGGCGCAGCTTGCTTCGTGCGCTTGGCGTTTTCACCATCTTTAGCCAGTCGCGGCTCGGCGTGGCGCTTTTCTGCGTGAGAATCTCGACGCGGTCGCCCGTTTGCAGCTCATAGGAAAGCGGCACGATGGAACCGTTCACCTTCGCACCGACGCAGTGGTTGCCCACCTCGGTGTGCACGGAATACGCGAAATCGACTGGGGTCGAGCCCGCGCGCAGGCTCATGACTTCGCCCGCCGGCGTGAACACGAACACTTCGGTGGGCGCAAGATCGACCTTGAGCTCGTTGAGGAATTCGCGCGAATCTTTCGTTTCTTCCTGCCAGTCGACCATCTGGCGCAACCAGGCGATTTGACGATCGAACGCGGCGTCGGCCTTCGAACCTTTTTCCTTATAGCGCCAGTGCGCAGCGACGCCGTATTCGCTCATGCGGTGCATTTCTTCGGTGCGAATTTGCACTTCGAGTGGACGGGCAGCGGGGCCGATGACCGTGGTATGCAGGCTCTGATACATATTGAGCTTCGGCATGGCGATATAGTCCTTGAAGCGACCCGGCATGGGGTGCCACAGCGTATGCACGGCGCCCAAAACCGAATAGCAGTCGCCCACCGTTTTCACGATAACGCGCACCGCGATGAGGTCGTAAATTTCGGAAAAGCCCTTGCCGCGCTTCGTCATCTTCTGATAGATTGAATACAGGTGCTTCGGGCGGCCGGCGATATGCGCGTCAGCGATGCCCACGCGCGCCAGCTCGGTATTGAGCGTTTCGACAACGGAAGCCAAATACGTCTCACGCTCGTTGCGGCTCTCGGCGACCAGGCGGCTGATTTGCTTGAACTTCGCAGGCTCAAGGTAATAAAACGCGAGGTCTTCAAGCTCCCACTTGATGGAGCCGATACCCAACCGATGCGCGATAGGCGCATAAATTTCAAGCGTCTCGCGCGACTTGAAGATGCGTCGATCCTCCTTCAACGCGCTCAAGGTGCGCATATTGTGCAGGCGGTCGGCGAGCTTGATAACAATCACGCGAATGTCTTTGCTCATGGCAACGAACATCTTGCGCATGGTCGCCGCCTGCTCATCGGTGAGGCTCTCGACTTCGATGCGCGTGATTTTCGTGACTCCCTGCACAAGCTGCGACACTTGCGCACCGAACTGCTCTTCAAGGGCCACAGCCGTGGTGTCAGTGTCTTCGATCGTGTCATGAAGAAGTGCAGCACACAGCGTGTCGACATCCATTCGCAAATCGGACAGAATGAGCGCGACATCGATAGGATGGATGATATAAGACTCGCCGCTCTTACGTTTTACGCCCTTGTGCGCCGTGCTTGCGTATTCGTAGGCGCGCTTGAGCTTTTCAGCCGCAGCGTCGTCGAGATAGCTCGTTTTCTCCACGAGCAACGCAAAACGCGACTCGGGCGTTACCGCAGCACACGCCTCGGGCGAAGGCGCGATGCCCCCTTCGAATGCGTCGGCGGAAAGCGCGCCAATGGCCTCGGCCAATTCAGATTCTATGGGAAGCGCCGTTTGACGCTCGGTGGCTTCATCGGTCATAGCTATTCCCTTCCTCGCTATTTCCATCGGGCATGATGGGGCGAACAATACGCGCACGCAGCTCTTCGGGCGTGGCATTCAGAATCCAATCGGAGAATCGTTTGAATTCTTCCGCTTCAGCGCGGCCCTCGCAATACAGCACGCTGTCGTCAAGGTTCACCTTGCCTTGCACTTCGCGAAGCCGAACCCGGCGAACCGAGGAGCCATCGTGCGAGCATTCGGTTCGCACATCGACCAGCCCAAGCTCGGAAAACGCCGAGAGCGCAAACGACGCCGCACCAGGCATGAGCGTAAAGCGCATGTCGGTCGGCGGGCAGGCGGCAATAAGGTCTTCGTTCGACAGAGTGAAGAAGCCCGATTCGTCAACCGCACCATTTCCGTGGCCTCCCGCGGCCTGGCGCGAAAAGGCCCGGAGGCCTCGGTAGATAAGCCCCATGCGATCGTAATCGGGCGCGAACTGGGCCAGAATGCGATCGTTGTAGTACACGTCGCGCTTACCGAACGCGAGGTGGATGGTCGCAGGCTTGCCATCACGGCCGGCGCGGCCGCTCATCTGGTTGAATTCAGCATCGGAGAACGGCATTGCGTACAGCACCACATGGCGCACATCGGGAATATTGACGCCCTCGCCAAACGCCGACGTGCACACGAGCACGCGGAGCACGTCGTCGCGGAACAGCTTTTCGATGCGGGCGCGCTCTTCACGCGAAAGCCCAGCGTTGTAGAAGCCGATTTGCATGGCGACATGAGGTGCGAGCGCGCGAAGTACGCGCGCGATGTCGACCGACATGGTGCGCGAGTTCACATACACGATGGTCTTCTCGCCCGTCGCGACGATATTCGCCAAATATGTTTCTTTGTCGCGTGCATTGCGATGGTCATCAAGCAGCAAGTTATCGCGCACATGGGCATCGCCCACAAAGCCTTGCACCCCTAGGCCTTCACGAACCTGATTCGCCACCTGCGACGATGCCGTTGCCGTAGCGGCGAGCACCGTTTTCACCCCCAAACGACGCGCGAGCTCGCCCAGCTGGGCGTATGCATCGCGGCGACGGCCGCCACCGTCGGCCAAGTGGTGCGCTTCATCAACCGCGAGGAATCGCACGCGACCGCACGATGCGACCTCATCTGCATGGAAGGCGAGGTATTCGGGCGTGGTAAGCACCACATCGATAGCACCCGATGCCAAGCCCGCGTACACTTCCGCACGTTCATCGGAAGAGCTTTCACCCGTAAGGCTCGCAGCAGACAGCCCGAAGCTTTCGAACAAGCACGCCGCATGGCACGCCTGGTCGGCGATAAGCGCACGCAATGGATACACGAACACGCTCGCCCCGCCATTGAGCAGCGCCTCGCGTGCAGCGTGAATTTGGAATATGAGCGACTTGCCACGCCCGGTGCCCATAACCACGAACGCGCTTTCGCCCCGCGCGAGCATATCGAGCGCGCGCCTTTGCGCATCATGCAGGTTCGAAGCGTCGCCGATCGCGTGCGCGACCAGGGCGTCGGTCAAACCGTCGGGGTTCTCAGATGCAAACTCGCGCCATTGTTCACGGCGCTCTTCGGCAATGTGCTTCGCTTCGTCGTCGCAGCTGGACAAAATGCCGGTATCTTCATAGAGCTCGCCCACAAAATCGAGGTCTTCGGTCGGCAAGCACGCGCGCAAGCCGGGGCATGGCGTGGCAGGCTCCACCTCGTCGAGCAGGCACTTCACCGATCGGCGGCCCTTCCATTCGTCAATCTGCACCTGGAACGCCGCATCGACCACGGTATTGCACGACATGAGCGACTCGATTTTGCCGCAATGGAACATGATGGCGCCAACCTTGGCTGCGCCATCGACCATTTGGCACGACAGGTGGTTTTTCTCGACGCCCACGGCATGACGGGAAAGCAGGCGCACGTTGCGCGCCAAAAAACGCGGCGTGGGGTTCGTACGGCCGAAAGGCGCCAACCGCGAGAGCGCCTGGACGTTCTGCAGCGTAAGCTCCCCCAGCCCGACCTGCGCCTCGACCTCAATTTGAGGATGGAAGCTGTCTTCGGGAAGCGTATCCATGTATTCGCACAAACGGTGCGAGAATTCATCGAGCTTCGCCGCAGGAAGCGTAATGCCCACAGCACCCCCGTGGCCACCAAAGCGGGTGAGCAAATCGGAACACGACTCTATGGCCTTGAACAAATTCACGCTGCCCACGCTTCGACCCGAGCCGCGCGCTTCGTCGCCATCGATGGTAAACAGAATCGTCGGCACGCCGTATTCATTCACCAAACGCGAGGCGACAATGCCCTTCACGCCCTCGTGCCAACCTTCGCCGCCAACCACGAGCGCGCGCTGGCCGTGGTAGATTTTCGCAGCCGCTTCTTCGGCGCATTGCGCAAGATTTTGCTCGACGCGTCGGCGCTTATCGTTTACCTTATCGAGCTCGGCGGCAAGGCCCTGCGCCTCTTCGAAATCGTCGGCCATCAGCAAATCGAGCGCCAAATCGGCATCACCCATGCGGCCTGCGGCATTCAAGCGCGGAATGAGCGAGAACGACAGCCCCGTCGAGGTTATTTGCTTGTCGCCCGCGTGACACACGTCAATAAGCGCCTGGATGCACGAACGGGGATATTTGTTCATGCGCTCCAGCCCATCGGCAACGAGCGCACGGTTCTCGTCGCGCACGGGCATAAGGTCGGCGATGGTTCCCAACGTCGCGAAATCGGTGTATTCGCGCCACAGATGGGGCTTTCCAAAGCGAGCGCCCAGAGCCTGGATGATCTTCAGTGCAACGCCCACACCGGCCAAAATGCCGCTTTCGCATTCTGGGTCGCACTTCGGGTCGCATACAACAACGCCCTCAGGAACCAAATCGCCCGGCTCGTGATGGTCGGTCACTACCAAGTCGATGCCTTCGGCCAAAACTGTTGGAGCGATATCCCCGCTAGCGATGCCGCAGTCAACCGTCACGATCAAATCGGGTTTGAACGCCTTCGCGCGCTCGAAAGCAGGCGGCGTTATGCCGTAGCCTTCTTCAAAACGCTTCGGAATGAGGGGCGCGGCATTGGCCCCGAGAAATTGCAGGCCACGCGTGAGCACCGTAGTGGCAGAGATGCCATCGAGGTCGAAATCGCCGAATACCACAATGCGTTCGTCGTCGCGCACCGCGCGCTCCAGGCGATCGACCGCCGCACCAAGCTGCGGAATCGTGTAGGGGTTGAGCCAATCGCGCTCGATGTCGGGCGCAAGGAATGCACGCGCCTCTTCGAGCGAATTCACGCCATGGGCAACCATGGTTCGCGCCGCGAAATGCGGTAGGCCAAGTTCTTGCTGAATAGACGATACAAGCGCCGGGTCTGCCGGCATGAGCTTGAATTGGGCTGTCATAATGTGCACGCTGCTTTCGCGTAGTTTCTTTTCCATCGAACATTGTCGCACACTTGACGGCACATGGCGGCGGCGATGAGCCCGCAGAATGTCTCGTTCAAAAACCGAACGATGCTTGCCGTCTTATTCCGAAAAGAAAAAACGCAACGCAGAAAGCGCCCAGCAAGAAAACGACCGTAATTTCACCGGCAAATAAAAAGGACGGCATCAAAGCCGTCCTTTCTTGCATTAGTTGAATCGCTGCTGGGTTTTCTCCAAGCCGCTCTCGAGATAGAACAGCGCCGCCTCGCTCGCGAGGTGCGTGCCCTGCACGAAATCGTCCCACCCGTCCTTCTTGGGACGGCCAAGTACCCAATCGACCACTGACATGCGTCCCGGCGGGCGTCCAATGCCCACGCGAATGCGTGTCCAGTCTTTCGTCTGCAGCTTATCGGCAATCGACTTTAAGCCATTGTGGCCTGCAAGACCGCCGCCGTGCTTCACGCGAATCGTGCCCGGGTCGATATCGAGCTCGTCGTGGATCACGATAACGTCATCGGCCGTGGCGCTATACGCCTGGCATACCTTCTTCAAAGGACCGCCCGAGGTGTTCATGAAGCCCTGAGGCTTTACCAGAAGCAAATCTTCGCCCTTGTACGTCGTTTTCGCTGTAAGGGCGCCGCATTCGTTCTTCCAGTAGTTCACGCGCAGTTCTTCGGCCAACGCGTCGACCGAATCGAAGCCGGCGTTATGCCGCGTATGCTCGTATTCTTCGCCTGGATTGCCCAGGCCGCAAATAATATGCATGAATGTTTCTCGCTACTTGTTGAACAGCTTGCTCACAGAGCCGTTGCTGTACACGCTCTGAATGGTGCGCGCCAGAAGAGGAGCAACCGAGAGCACACGAATCTTGCCGGTTTGGCGATCGAGCGGCACGGGGACGGCGTTAGTCACGACGACTTCCTCGATGCAGGAATTCTGGATGCGATCATATGCCGGGCCGCTGAACAGGCCGTGCGTTGCGCACGCGTACACCTTCTTGGCGCCCTTGGACATAAGGGTTTCGGCCGCCGCGACCAGCGATCCACCCGTGTCGATCATGTCGTCGTTCAGGATGCAGACCTTGCCGGTAACGTCGCCGATAAGCGCGGTGATTTCAGCCTGGTTGTGCTTCGGGCGATCTTTGTGCATGATCGCGATATCGCAGCCGAGCTGGCCCTGGAACTTCTTAGCGGCCTTCGCGCGACCCACATCGGGAGACACGACGCACATTTCTTCGGGGTCGATGCCCTTGTTCTTGAAATAGTCCACGAAAATCGGCATGGCGGTCATATGGTTCACCGGAATGTCGAAGAAGCCCTGGATTGCGTCCTGATGCAGATCGATGGTGATGATGTCATCAGCGCCGGCAACGGTAATGAGGTCGGCTACGAGCTTTGCCGTGATGGGCTCGCGCGGGGCGGCCTTGCGCTCCTGACGGGAGTAGCCGTAGTGCGTGACGACAGCAGAAATGGTGCGGGCGCTTGCGCGCTTGGCCGCATCAATCATGATAAGCATTTCCATGAGCGCATCGTTGATGTGCTCGCCGGCGATAGACTGAATAATAAAGACATCGGCGCCGCGCACCGAGTCGAGGTAACGAGCGTAAATCTCGCCATTGGCAAACTTCTCGAGCTTCACGTTGCCAAGCGTGGTTCCCAGCTCAGTTGCAACCTGATCGGCCAGACTCGGGTTTACCGAACCCGTGAAGACGGCCATGCTCTTTGTCATCTCGGTCATGCGCGTGCTCCTTCGCAATTTTTCGATTCTGCGCCCCTTCCGCAGGCGCAATGCATGCTGTTTCTGATTGTACCCACGCCGTCGCAGGAAGAGAACCGCAAACACAAAAGATTCTGGTCAGATAACAAGAAGTGAAACGGAGCTAGAAGCGAGACCAGAGGCGAGGCCGGGCAGAAGCGTTTTCCAATGGCGCGAGTTTTGACCAAGTTAGCCGCATATGCTGGTCAAAATCGCCACCATTGGGAAAATGCCCTACCCCAAGCTGCTCTCTAGGAAAGTTTCCCTTGGCAATTTGCCGGGAAAACCGCAGCTCTGCAGAAGTTCGCGCGAAAAAAAAGCGGCCCCGGATGCGCAGGGCCGCCTTCAATGTTGCAAATGGCGCGAGTTTTGACCATAAACGCAAGCGGGCTGGTCAAAACTGCCGCCATTGGAAAACGTCTACTTCGCAGCTTCCTTCTTGGCCTTGAGCTTCGCCATATGCTTGGCGGCCCAGCCTTCGATTTCGCGTTGGTCGGCGCGCTCGAGCGCCAGCGCATCGGGGGCCACGTCGCGCGTGATGCACGAAGAGGCGCCGATGATCGCACCCGCGCCGATGTTCACAGGGGCCACCATCATAGTGTCGCTGCCCACGAACACATTGTCGCCGATTTCGGTGTGATTCTTATTCACGCCGTCATAGTTACAGGTAATAGAACCTGCGCCGATGTTGACGTTCTCGCCCATCGTGGTGTCGCCAATGTAGGAAAGATGCGGTACCTTCGAGCCCTTGCCAATGGTCGACTTCTTGATTTCGACATGCGTGCCAGCCTTGACGCCTTCGCACAGGTGGGTACCAGGACGCAGGTACGCACGCGGGCCACATTCGGCAGCATCGTCGATGCGCGCTTCGATGGCGACCGTTTCGTCGACGCGAGCGCCGCAGCCAACCTGCGTGTCGGTCAGGCGCGTGTTCGGGCCAATAACGCTGTGCGAACCAACCTTGGTCGCGCCAAGCAGGTAGGTTTGCGGCCACAACTCCACGTCTTGCGCAATTTCGACGTCGGGGCCGACGAACGTGCTTTCGGGATCCCACATGGTTACGCCGGCCATCATGTGGCGGTTGTTGATGCGATGCTGCATGGCGCGCGTAGCCTGGGCGAGCTGCACGCGAGAGTTCACGCCCATAGCTTCTTCGGCGTCGACGGTTTGAAGCGCGAGCACCTCGCGGCCGTCGTTTCGGCAAATCTCGAGCACATCAGTAAGGTAATACTCGCCCTGGGCGTTGTCGTTCGAAACACGCGAAAGCGCATCGAAAAGCGCCGGCGCATCGAAGCAGTAGAAGCCCGAGTTGCATTCCGTGATAGCGGCTTCTTCGGGCGTGGCGTCTTTTTGCTCAACAATGCGCACGACAGCTTCGCCTTCGCGAACAATGCGGCCATACCCAAACGGGTCGTCCATATGCATGGTGAGCACGACCACGGCCGCGCCCGTCTCTTCGCGCTTGGCGATAAGGGCCTGAATGGTTTCAGGAGTGATAAGCGGGCAATCGCCCGAAAGAACCACGAGCGAACCCTCGGCGATCGATCCGTCGGCCTGCGTGAATGCCTCACGACCGGCGTTCACGGCGTCGCCCGTGCCGAGCTGCTGAGTTTGAATAGCGATTTTCGTATCGCCCTCAACAAGAGGAGCAACCTTTTCGGACATATGCCCGAGCACGGTGACCACATCTTCGATGCCGGCGCCATGGGCGGCGTCGACGACCCAGCGCACGAGCGGCTTGCCAAGCACCTCATGAACAACCTTGGGTTTGTCGGATTTCATGCGGGTTCCAGCGCCCGCAGCAAGAATCAACGCTTTCGCGGTCATAAAAACCTTCTTCGAATCGGTTGCGTTTTAGCAGGAAAAGTATACCAGCGCGAGGGCGACAGCGCACAATTCTCGATAAATGCCCATGCGACGAGGGCCCCACCGCACTAAATAATCGGACGCGTCCATTCCGAAAGACCCTTCGCACGACGATTCGCGCGTCGGCCCTTCATGTTCTCGACGCACCCCTGCATACCATGGGGCACGTACGCGAGGTCTTCGATATCTTCGGGCAAATAGCTCACAAGCGAGAGTGGCGCGGTTTGCTGCGGGTTTTCCGGCGCAGGCCCCGGCACCGCCGCAAACCCGCATACGGGCGCGCCCTGCGCCACGAGCTTATGCTCGTATCCGCTCCACGGCTCATTGGGAAACATCCCTCGAACATCGTCGGTGTTCCACTGCACGTCATAGCCCGCGATCTCGAACTGAGCGAGCGAGAAATCACGCAGCGGCATGCTGTCGGTGCGCAACCGAACGAATGCGCCCGGCGCCAACAGCGGACGATACGACATAAGTCGCTCGAAATGCGTGAGCCGATAGTGCGCCTTCTTCTTTTTAGGAAACGGCGTGGGGAAATTCAGCAGCATTGCGGAAAGCTCGCCCTCGCCAAACGTTTCCGACAAATCGGAGTCGTCGTGCAGCACGAACACGGCGTTCGACACACCTTGCGCAATGGCGCGTTCTGCCGCGCGCATCACGCATACGCCATCGACGTCGAGCCCCACAAACAACACATCGGGGCGCGCAGCGGCGCATTCGACCGTATATTCGCCCTTGCCGCAACCCAAATCAAGCACAACAGCGGCATAGGAATCGCCGCGCCGTTCGCCCAAGGGCGCCCAACAGCGCCATTGGCCTGCACGATCTTTTGGGTGCGATTCGACATTGCTCGCGCATGCGGCAAGACGCTCCTCAAGCGAAAAGCCCTTTGGCAAACGAGATGCGGCGGTGCGCATGACTTCCTCCATACATAGATAACTTGAAAGCATCGATAGTACCCCATTTCAAAAAACGGGGCCTGCGAGCCTGCATTCCTGCGCGGTTTCGACATCAAGCAAAAATTCTTATTGATATTTGATATCAATTGGCATATAGTATTAGGCGTACCGAGAGGAGGTCACCATGGCGCAGCGCAACACCGTTCAGCAAAAAATCATCGCGGGGCAACTCGCCAAACTCCATGGCAGCCACCCCACCGCCGACGAAGTGTATCAGTCCATGAAGGACGAATACCCTTCTATCAGCAGGGCTACGGTATATCGCAACCTCAACAAGATGTCTGACAATGGCCAAGCGCTCAAAGTGCGCGTAAGCAGCGGCGCCGATCATTTCGACGACACCCTGCGCCCCCACTACCACGTGGTATGCGCGAAATGCGACCGCGTCGACGACGTCGAGGTTGACTTACCAAGCAACGTCACAGAGTCATTGGACAAGGCGACCGCGCCCGGTTTTACCATCACGGGCTATGAGCTGCTCTTCTGCGGATTATGCTCCGCATGCGCCCAAGAAAGGCAGGAATAATGAGCGATTCCGTTGACACCAAGGCGTTTCACGCTTTCAGCTATGGGCTGTTCTTGCTCGCTTCGCAAGCCGATGGCCGCGACAATGCCTGCATCGTGAACACCGCCATCCAGGCAGCGTCGGAGCCTCGGCAGATAAGCGTCGCATGCATCAAGGGCTCGTGCACGCAAGAGACGATCGCCGCTTCAAATCGGTTCTGCGTCTCGGTGCTCGACGAATCCACGCCGCTTGAGTATTTTGAGCATTTCGGCATGAAAAGCGGGCACGACATCGAGAAATTCGTCGCGAGCGACGACGCTTCCATTCCCGGAGCGAACCCATCGCGCACCGAAAGCGGCCTCGTTTTCGAGAAAAGTGCCATCGCGTTTTTCGATTGCCGCGTCGTCGAGAGCATCGACATGGGAAGCCATGTGATGTATGTGGGCGAAGTCGTCGAGGCACGCCGCCTTTCCGATAAGGCGCCCATCACCTACGACTACTACCGCAACGTCACAAGAAAGACGGGAGCTGCGGCGAGCGCGTCCCGCACGGCAGCCAATGTTGGCGAAATCGTCGCATGGAAGTGCACGATTTGCGGTTACATCTACGAAGGCGAAAACCTTCCATCCGATTTCATCTGCCCAATTTGCAAACACGGCGCCGAAGATTTCGAGCCCGTGTACGCAAATGAACACGGCGGTGAAGATATACAGGCCGCGGCGGCAACGCCGCAGGAACCACAAAGTAAAGGGGTAATGAATATGGAAACCAAATGGGTCTGCAGCGTATGCGGTTACATCTACGAAGGCGCCGAGCCTCCCGCGGAATGCCCCGTATGCCACGCTCCGGCAAGCGCGTTCAAGAAGCTCGAAGGTGAGCAGACGCTCGCCGCTGAGCACGAATATGGCATCTACGCCAAAACCGTGAAGGACAACGAGGCAATCTCCGACGAGGACAAGAAGTTCATCCTCGATCAGCTGAAGGCGAACTTCAACGGCGAGTGCTCCGAGGTGGGCATGTACCTGTGCATGGCTCGCATCGCACACCGCGAGGGCTATCCCGAGATTGGTCTGTACTGGGAAAAGGCCGCCTTCGAAGAGGCGGAGCACGCCGCGAAGTTCGCGGAGCTGCTTGGCGAAGAGCTCGAGCCCAACATGAAAGCCTCGACGAAAGAGAACCTCGCATGGCGCGTTGAGTGCGAATTCGGCGCATGCAACGGCAAGACTGAGCTCGCCACCTGCGCAAAGAAGAACGGCCTCGACGCCATTCACGATACCGTGCACGAAATGGCTCGCGACGAAGCTCGTCACGGCCGCGCCCTGAAGGGCTTGCTCGACCGCTACTTCGGCTAAGCCCAAAGCGCGTCGCAAGGCAATCGACCACAACGCCCCGCATTCGTTGCATCGCTCGAATGCGGGGCGTTTTCAATAAGGAAAGCAGGGAGAAACCGTGGCGAAAAAAAGCTCGGGCGCAAAAGCGCGCAACGCTCAGAAACGAGAACCCATGGTCGCGCTTTATGGCCTTGACGAAGGAACTCCCCGGGGCGATGCCGTTCGCGCCGTTCTGCGCGACCTAGGAATTCGCGTGCGCACTATCGCGCCTGAACATCTGGGCAACCCCGTTGGGGCCATAGCCGGCATGCCCGGCATGAGGCCCACGCGCAACGCCTTCGAAGGCCAGGCGCCACGTGACGAATTCATGCTGGTATGCCCCATGCCAAACGCGCTGATCAACGAGATGCTCGCCGTCATGCGCGAAGCGAACGTGAGTATCGCCCACAAAGCGCAGGTCACTGCCCACAACCGCCTCTGGCCGATGCATGTGCTCATGGCAGAAATCGCCAAGGAGCACGCCGCCATGACCCAAAACGCTCAATAGGCTATCGCGCGCCGAGCATAATCGTACGCGTCGCTACATGATCTATAAGCTCCGGCGAATGGGAAACGAACACGAGACCCGCACCGTTTTTCTCGCACCATCGCATAAGGAAGCGCCAGACCCTCGCCTGCGTAACTGCATCGAACATAGCTGTGCTTTCGTCAGCGACAAGATAGCGCGGAGCGCACGCCAGCGCACGCGCGATGCAGAAGCGCTGCAACTCTCCACCCGAAAGCTCGTGGGCGTGGCGGCGACGCCATTCGGGACGAATGCCGAGCCCCGAAAGAAGCTCGCTTGGCGTATCGCCCGCCTCCGCCAGCATGCTATCCATGGTCTGACGCGGATCGACCATATTCTCGGGATGCTGGCCAATAAGCTGGACGGGGCACATTCCCCGCAACGGCAACGGAGAGCCGTCCACCATCACGCTGCCTGCCGCAGGCTTCAGGTAGCCAGCAAGAATACGGCATAGCGTCGTTTTTCCGAAGCCCGAAGGCGCACACAGAGCGATTCGTTCGCCGGGCGCGATTTGAAGCGAAAGGCCGTCATAGAGCACGCGTCCTCCGCTATACGCAAACGAAATGTCCTTCGCCTCGAGCATCTTTTGCATTCCCTTCCGCATACCAACCTCGCCTACGCATTGCTTCGCCATGCGCGGCATTATCGACAAACGCAGCGAGCCAGCCATCGCCAAACCATGGCGCCGCACACCGTGCGTTCAAACGCGCATCGCCCAAAGGCCACCTACCCAATCGCTTCCTCGGACACCGAAAATCCATTGCCGGGAAGCGCGCGCCACAGTTCGCGCGAAAACGGGTGGCGCAACTGGCTCGGGTCGTCGAAGCTTTCGACGGCGGTTTCCTCTATGACCGTTCCGTCTTTGAATACGGCGATACGGTCGGCCACGCGCAATGCGAGCTCGATGTCGTGTGTAATAAGCAGCACGCCGCCACCCGCATCGGCGAATGCGCGAAGATCGTCGAGGGCGCGCACCGCCAAATCCAAATCGAGGCCAGGCGTCGGCTCATCGGCCACAATAAGACGCGGGCTTTCGACCAGGGCGCTCGCCAAGAGCACACGGCGGGCCATGCCGCCCGACAATTCAAACGGATACATGTCCTCAACTTCGGGGGCAAGCCCGTAATGCTCGAACAGCGCGCGCTGGCGCTCGGCGCGACGCTCGGCATCGGCCGCATCGCGAGCAACGCCACGAACCTGCCGGCCCACTTTCATAAGAGGGTCAAGGTTGGCAACGCTCTGCGGAACGAACGCAATCTCGCGACCGCGCAGCTGCGCGAGCGACGCGGCATCTTGGCGCACGCCGTCGAACCAGATTGTTCCCGAGACAATGGCATTGGGCTCATAGAGGCCCAGAACGCTATCGGCCAAAAGGCTCTTGCCCGAACCGCTCGCACCGACGATTGCCATAATCTCGCCCGCATGCACTGAAATCGAGAGATCGGAAATCACGCTCACGTCTTTCTTGCGAGCGCGGAAAAAATGCGTTTCATCGGGGTCGTACATGGAAAACGACACGCACAAATCCTCAACCTGCAGCAAATGATGCCCATGCGCATGGTGCGACGACATCGCATGGGAATGGTGATGGTGCATAGAGGCGTCGCCGTGTTTATGCGCCTCGTGAGCCAAAAGATGTTCGTCTTTCACGTTCGCCACCTCTATTCCTGACTCGTATGCGGGTCGATTAGCTTACGCAGGCTTTCCCCGGCGGCGTCAAACAACATAACCGCAGCGACAAGCGCGATGCCGGGAAACACCGCCAGCCACCACATGCCCGTGGTGAGATATCCCATGCTTTCGCTCAGGATAACGCCAATCGCAGGCATCTCGGGCGGAAGGCCGAAGCCAAGGAACGTAATCGAAGCCTCATGCAAAATCGCATGGGGGAACATGAGCACAAGTCCCACGACAAATTGGGGCAACACGAACGGAACCATATGGTGGATGGCGATATATGCAGAACTCTTCCCCATGCGGCGCGCCGCCATCACGAAGTCAGACTGCTTGCATTGCAGAATTTCGGCGCGAACGACGCGAGCGAGGTTCGGCCAGTGCGTAATCGCCACGCCAACAGCAACACCCCAAAAGCCTTTGCCGAGCGCATAGGAAATAAGCACAAGCAAGACGATATGGGGCACGCCCATCATGAGGTCGATAAGCCAACTGATCACAGCGTCGACCTTCGGGCCGCAAAGCGCCGCAGCCGCCCCCAAAATCACTGCGATAACCGAAGACACGCATGCGGCGACCAAACCCAGCACGACGCTCGTCGAAAGACCCGAAAGCGTACGCGCGAGCATGTCACGCCCCATCCAATCGGTGCCGAACGGATGAGCGAGGCACGGAGCAAGCGACTTCAACGAGAAATCGGTCGTGGTCGCCATATCGGAAAGCGCCATACCCGCGATAACCACGAACACGAGCAAAATGGCGGCCACCACGAACTTGGCAAACGTCGCGACGCGATTGGCGCCTCGTCGACGAGGCGCATGCAACAATGTGCCCAGCTGCAACGATTCGCGAACCGCGCTCGACGTCTGCGCCACTGAGCGGCGCACGCTCGGCAGGGCACCAGCGCTCGGCACCTGGCCTGCACCCGTGCCAACCATCGCCGGCATAGGCACGAGCGCTTCTTCGACCCGTGCGGAATCGCGAGCCTCGCGCGCAATGCGGGGCCTGCCTGCGCGTTCGCGCATTTGCCCACGGCGAATACGCGGGTCAACCACCCCGTAAAGAATATTCGCCGTCAAATTTCCGCCAAACACAAGCATGGCCGAAACCACGGCGATGCCCGCCAGAAGAGGCGCATCTCCGCCGAGGCCAGCCGTAATCGCCGCCTGGCCCAAACCGGGATATGAAAAAACCTGCTCGACAAGAACCGAACCGCCGAAAATCTCTGAGATAGAGGCGAATTGCAACGTCATCGCAGGCAACAGCAAATTGCGCATGCCATGGCGACGCACGATTTGCCACGTAGACAAACCGCGAGCACGGGCAAATTTCACATAATCGGATTCAAGAATATCGACGAGCTTCTCGCGCGTATGCAACGCGATGTTCGCCACGCCCACGAATGAAAGCACGATCGCAGGCAACACGATATGGCTAGCGGTGTCGAGCAGCGTCACATCGGCCGCCGATTTTCCAAGCGGCACCGAAAAGCCCAGAGGGAACCAGCCCAGCCACACCGAAAACACCATGAGGGCCACAAGCCCCAGCCAAAACGTCGGCGTCGCGGCAAGCACGAAGCAATAGCCTTTCACCAATCGATCGGGCCACCGATCCCGATTGACGCCCGCGACCACGCCGAGCAGCAGGCCGAGCACGCCGCTTGCGACCCACGCAATGCCCAAAAGCGCCAACGAGTTTGCCGCGCGATTGCCCAGAACCTCCATCACGGGAGCGTTGAAACGCAGCGAAGTGCCCCAGTCTCCCTGCAAAACGGAAGCAAGCCAATTCGCATAGCGTTCAAGCAACGGCGTGCCCACGCCCCAGTATTGGGCGAGCTGCGCCCGCTTGGCTTCGCTCATCGTCATATAGGCCGCCTGGCCTACGTTCATTTGAACGGGATCGATGGGCGAAGCCGACACGAGCGCGAACACAACGAAGCTCACCGCGAACATGAGCGCGACGAAACGAACGATCTGTTCTAGTGCATACCGAACCACGAAATTACGACCAGCTCCACGTATCGACATTATTTACCAAGCTCCAGCCATGGCCATGCGGATGGGGCTTCTGTTTGGCGACGTTAAGGTTAACACGCTTGAAGTACAAGTGGTCCACGTTCGCAAGCCAAACCCACGTCGCGGCACCCTGCGGCGCAACGCCCTGCTGGGTCGCTTCGTCCCACTGGGCCTTCTGGAAAAGCTCGTAAGAATCTTCCACATGCGGCATCGCGAGAGCCTCGTCGAGATATGAGTCGACGTTTTCGTTTTTATAGCATGCATAGTTGCCCCAGCCAGTGGAATAGTTGAGCTCATACGTCTCAACGGGGGCATTGGAACCCCAACCCCACAAAATGGGATCGCTGTACTGATGGGGATAAATATCATCCCAGCTCGCGCCCTTAATAGAGACCTCGATGCCAAGCTCCTTCATCTGATTCGCGAATTCCGCCGAAAGCGCCTGGCGCACCGAGTCGTTGCTGGCGTAATACAAATCGAACGCAGCGCGCACGCCGTCCTTTTCGCGAATACCATCGGCGCCGGCAGCCCAGCCGGCCTCGTCAAGAAGCTGCTTGGCATAAGCCACGTCGGTCTCGACCTTCATATCGGGGGAACCCCACGGCGACTTATCGCACACGCTGTACGCAGGCGTTCCGTAGCCATTGATAACGTTTTTGATCATGGTTTCGCGGTCTACGCCATAGTTGATGGCGCGACGCACGGCAATATCGCTCGTCACCGCATTGCCTACGGGGTATGCAACGCCACCGTCGCCTTCCTTGGTACCGCCCGGCTGCGGCGTAGGAAGGGAAATGCCGCGAGAGTCCACCGTCTCACATGCGAGCAATTCATAGTCGGCGATTTCCTGGTCGGAATACACGGCGGCAGTAAACGCGATGTCGACCTGGCCGGCGCGAGCGGCGGCGAGAGCCGCATCTTCCTCCATGAACGCGACCACGACGCGCTTCATTTTCGGCTCTTCGCCATAATAATCGGGGTTCGCCTTCAAAATAACCTGCTGGCCCTTGTCCCACTGCTCAAGCATGTAGCGGCCCGATCCAATGGGATTGGCGCCGTAATCGTCGCCGTATGCTTTCTCGGGAACGATGCCCAGCACGGCAAGCGTGTATAGAAGCATGTTGTAGGGCTTGGTCAAATACAGCTCAACGTGCGTAGCGTCAGTCGCCACAGCTTCGCGCACCATGGAAAGGTCGGCCTCGGAAGCTTCACCCTTAATGACGCCGTTAATAGTGAAGGCGACGTCAGATGCGGTAAGCGGATCGCCATTAGTGAACTTCACGTCGTCGCGAATAGCAAATGTCCAGGTGAGACCATCATCCGAGCAGAAATAGTCGGTCGCGAGGTCGTTTTGGAATTCCAGATTCTCGTCGGTCGTAATAAGCGTCGACTGAATAAGGGGCTCGTGGACATGCTCGCCGCAACCCCACGCACGCAACGGATCGAAACCGGCGGCAGGCTCGCTGCCAGTATTCATGGCCACGATAACTTGATCGGTAGCCGCAGCGCTTTCGGCGCCCTCCGTCGAAGACCCGCCCACGCATGCCGAAAGCACACCACCAAATGACGCAACGGCAGCGCCGCACGCGGCCAGCTTCAGAAAATCGCGCCTTTTGCACATTGCAACATCCTGCTCATGTATCGCCATTTCTGCTTCCTTCCCTTTTAATGTTACGGAATACGATTTCGTAACACGCATAGTAAAGGATAGTGTGTTACGAATTCAAGATGCGTAACACATTTATTCGGCGAATGTCCCGTGATTCGCCGCTATGCCAGATAGCTCTCATGGTTTGAAAGACTCTCGAAACCAAGATGCAGAAGCAATCGTGGGCCAAAATAGAGCAGCGAAAGAGCTGTTTGACAAATTCGTCGCACACGGCAAGCCCGCACAGAGTGCCCATATAAGAACAGCTCCGGCATATGCCGGAGCTGTGGATACTCTATCGAAGTTCATGCTAAGTCGAATCGTTGATGCTGGCCCCGCACGTTCGTCACGTCGTTAAGTGTCGAGAAGCGCAACCGCTTCAGCGATTTACGCGAGTTCGCGCTCGACCACCTCGGCAATCGCCTTCGCGTGGGCGTCGGCCGATTCCTGAGTTTCGGCTTCGACCATAACGCGCACCAAGGGCTCAGTTCCACTCGTGCGAACAAGCACGCGACCGGTATCGCCCATTTCAGCTTCAGCTGCGTGCACGGCATCCCAAATGGGAGCGTTCCCCTCGAGCGCATGTTTATCTTTCACGCGCACGTTAATCAGCGTTTGCGGGAACTTCGTCATAACCTTGATGGCTTCTTCGACAGGCTTGCCGCTGCGACGAACGGCAGCGAGGAATTGGCACGCCGTCACCAGGCCATCGCCCGTAGAATTGTGCTCGAGCAAAATCATATGGCCCGACTGCTCGCCGCCAACGGCATAGCCGCCTTCGCGCATCGCCTCGAGCACATAGCGGTCGCCCACCTTGGTCTGCAGCACATCAATGCCATGAGCCTCCATGGCGCGCACGAAGCCCAAATTGGTCATAACGGTGGAGACCGCCGTGTTGTGAGGCAGCTCGCCGCGATTCTTCAAATCGACCGCAAGCACCGCCTCGACGATGTCGCCATCGATTTCGGTGCCGTCTTTTGCCATGAGCATCACGCGATCGGCGTCGCCATCGTGGGCAATGCCCACGTCGGCGCCGCATTCGGCCATAAGCTCAGTCAAGGGGCCCAAATGGGTGGAGCCGCAATTGACGTTGATGTCAGTGCCGTCATAGTCATCGTTAATCACGGTGACTTCCGCACCCAAACGGCGCAGCGCCTCTGCGCTCGTGAGAGACGACGCGCCGTGGCCCGTATCGAGCGCGACATGAAGCCCGTCGAAGTTGATTCCCTGGCTCGTTACCGTTTCGACCGCATGGTTGATATACATCTCACACGCGTCCTCGACTTCAAGAGCGACGCCAACTTCATCGCCCACGGGCATTTCGGCTTCCTCGCCCGCCTCTTTCGCACGCGCGATTTGGCCTTCAACACCGCCCGCGGCAATGAATTTCTCGATTTCGTCTTCGACCGTATCAGGAAGCTTGAAGCCATTCGCGTCGAAGAATTTGATGCCGTTGTACTCCGGCGGATTATGCGATGCGGAAATCACGATACCGCCATCGGCATGCAGTTCGCGAACCAACAGCGCCACGGCCGGCGTAGGAATAACCCCCGTAAGCAGCGCATCGCCGCCTGCGCTCGTAATGCCGGCAACCACCGCAGCCTCGAGCATGTCGCCGCTTTTGCGCGTATCTTTGCCCACGACAATGGTCTTGCCCATAAACGATGCCGCAGCCTGCCCAAGCCTATAAGATAATTCACAGGTAAGGTCGACGTTCGCTACGCCGCGCACGCCATCGGTTCCAAAAAGTCGGGCCATTGCTTCTCCAATCCTTGTGAAAGCTCTCTCGCGAAGCTTTGAAACATCGCCTCGCAAGATGGCAAAGGGCGCCCGCGCGCCCCTCGAACTTTTGTATTCTACCACTCGCGGCCGCAATGCACCGCACGCCAGACCGCCAAACCATATCGAGCGGCGAACGGAGCACCTCACGCGAAAACGCCGTGGTTGTCGCCCGTTTGGAAGCGGGCGACATCGCGCGCATGGACCGCCATGAGTCGCAGTTGCGGCGTTCGCCACGCACCCCGATTTTGCGGCATAATTGCACTATCGGCGTTGAGCGAAATTCGTAAAGAGCCACAACGCAGTCAAAAGCATCGATACAATATTGGCCAAGAAACGTTACGTCGAACCTTTGCAAAGGAAGACCTATGGAACTCAAACAAATCGCAAGCTTCGCCGTCGATCACACCAAGCTCGTTGAAGGCATGTACACCTCGCGTGTTGACGGCGACGTGACCACTTATGACATTCGTATGGTCAAGCCGAACTGCGGCACCTATCTGTCCTACCCCGCCATCCATAGCTTCGAGCACTTGTTCGCAACCTATGTGCGCTCGAGCGAGCTTTCCGACCAAGTCATATACGTTGGCCCCATGGGGTGCCGTACCGGTTTCTATTTCCTCGTGCGCAACATGGAACCCGAGGTTGCCATCAAGCTTGTCAATGACATGCTCGCATTCATTGCCAGCTTTGAGGGCGATGTGCCCGGTGCCACCGAAAAGGAGTGCGGCAACTTCCGAGAGCAAGACCTCGAAGGCGCCAAAGCAATCGCCCGCAAGATGATTCCCATTCTGAAAAGCTGGACGCCCGCCGACTGCGCCTACGAAAAATAACCAACGTTCGACATGCTCCAATCTCAAAGGGCACGCTTCAACAGCGCGGAACCCGGCTTTGACCGGTCGTTTCCGCGCATCTCGAGCGCGCCTTGCCCCCTTTTCATTGATTAGAAATCGAAGCAAAAGGCCCGATGGATACACCCATCGGGCCTTCGTATTCCGCGCGGCTTTTTGACGCATAGGCTCTCATGGGCCCGCTTTTTCGCGATTCCCAACCAAAGGCATACATAAAAGAAAGGCTCGCCGCATAAGCGACGAGCCTTTCCATTTCGCGTGAAGTATGCGAGCAGATTAGCGCTTGCTGAACTGCGGGCGCTTGCGGGCCTTCTTCAGGCCGTACTTCTTGCGCTCGACCATACGAGGGTCACGAGTGAGGAAGCCAGCCTTCTTCAGCTCGGGACGATACTCGCCGGCCTGCAGCAGCGCGCGGCTGATGCCGTGGCGCAGAGCGCCAGCCTGGCCAGAGATGCCGCCGCCATTGCACAGGGCAATGACGTCGAAGTGATCCTGGGTGTCGGTAACCTTGAACGGCATGGTGGCGTAGTTCACCAGGGCCTCGCGGCCGAAGTAATTCATAGCCTCACGACCATTGACGGTAACCTTGCCGGTGCCGGGAACCAAGCGGACGCGAGCAACGGCGTTCTTGCGACGGCCAGTGCCGTAATAGACAGCTTCGTTTGCCATTGTTACTTCTCCTCCAGCTTGATCTCGACGGGCTTCTGAGCGGCATGCGGATGCTCGGGGCCAGCGTAGACCTTGAGCTTGGTGAGCTGCTTGCGGCCGAGAGTGTTCTTCGGCAGCATGCCCTTAACCGCGTGCTCGATGACGCGCTCAGGATGCTTCTCGATAGCCTCGGTGAAGGTTTCGCACTTCTGTCCACCGGGGTAGCCGGAGTGACGGTAGTACTTCTTGTCGAGAGCCTTGTTGCCCGTGACGCGCACCTTCTCGGCATTGATGACAATGACGAAGTCGCCCGTGTCAACATGCGGAGTAAACTGCGGCTTGTTCTTGCCACGGAGAATGTGGGCAGCCTTAGCGGCAACCTTGCCCAGCACCTGGTCGGCGGCGTCGATAACGACCCACTCGCGCTCAACCTCTTGAGGCTTTGCGTAATACGTCTTCACGATTTCCTCCAAATACGTTTGTTCTGGTTCAAAAGTGCTGCTTCACGAAACTGTTCGGTTTCCTACGCCAAACCAACGGTCCAGAATCTGGACATTCTTTCGCGCTGTGTCCCGTTTTGAGCAGCGTTTAGCGGGGCTTTTGAAAGCGAACTTTTGCAGAATACAAGTTGGACGCCCCGCCGTCAATGGAAAAAGTGACGTTTCACCAGGTACAGCGGCAGTCTTCACGAAATCGCGACAAATAGGCGAAATATCGAAAACGATGCGTTTCGGTGGTCTTCGGTCGCCCGTATACATACATAGAATAGCCGCGATACTAAAAAAGCGGCCAGACGGCCGCCTTCCGATCAAACCTATGCGCGAAGCATTCAACCAACCGAAATAATGGTAGCGGTGACTGGATTCGAACCAGTGACGCCACGGGTATGAACCGTGTGCTCTAACCAACTGAGCTACACCGCCATGCAATGACAGCCGAGGCCGATTGATCCCTTTCCCATTCAGGCGAAGACCATTGCAGGAAAAAGAGCAGATGGAGCCCGCGACCGGACTTGAACCGGTGACCTCTTCGTTACCAACGAAGTGCTCTACCGTCTGAGCTACACGGGCAAAACTGGTGGGCGCGCTAGGATTCGAACCTAGGTAAGCAGAGCTAACGGGTTTACAGCCCGTCCCCTTTAACCACTCGGGCACACGCCCAGCAATGCGAGGTGGAATTGTAGCGTAAAAATGGCACCTTCCGCCGAGAATTCCTGTGGAACTTCATTCTTTTTTATTGAGATACATGTTTCACGATTAAAAACGGTCTAATATGCACGAAACCGATTTTTTATGCATTTCAAACAAAGGAGCAGCGCATGATTAAAGCAGGAATCATGGGGGCCACGGGTTACGCCGGAGCCGAAGTGCTGCGAATTTGCGCCAGCCATCCCGAGTTCGAAGTTGCCGTCATCACCTCCGATTCCGAAGCCGGACAGCAGATTGCCGACATATATCCCGCGTTTCACGGCGTTTACGACAACCTGGTGCTCGAACCGCACGCAACCGATTCGCTGCTTTCGTGCGACGTCGTCTTCATGGGCGTACCCCACAAAGCTGGCATGCTTCACGCACCTCGTCTCGTCGAGGCGGGCGTGACGTGCATCGACCTTTCCGCCGATTTCCGTTTCGCGCACGCAGCCGACTATGAAGCCGCCTACCACGTGCAGCACGCGGCGCCCGAGCTGCTCGAGCGCGCAACGTTCGGACAACCCGAAACCAATCGCGCCGCCCTTGATGAGCTTGCGGCGCGCCATGCCGCAGGCGAGGCCGTTATCGTTGGCTGCGCTGGCTGTTATGTGACCGCCTCTATTTTGGCGGCAACCCCCGCACTTGCCGCGGGCTTCGTCAATCCCAATGCGCCCATTATCGTCGATGCCATTTCCGGCATAACGGGCGCGGGCCGAAAGCCGAGCGCGCGCACCCACTATTGCTCCGGCGACGAATCGCTCGAAGCGTATGGCCTGCCGCTTCATCGCCACCAACCCGAAATCGCGCTTTCCTATGGACGCACCCTTTCAGACGCACACACTCCCGTTGCCGGCGATGCATCGGTGCGCCCCGCGCCCGCGCATGTCATTTTCACGCCGCATTTGGCACCGCTCAAGCGCGGCATTCTCGCCACGGTATATTTGCCGCTTGCAAAAGACGCTGAAATCAACGACGCATCTTTGCATCGCGCCTACGAAAAAGCCTATGCCAAGTCAAACCTCGTAACTGCCCTGCCGCAAGGCGTATGGCCCAAAACTGGCGCGGTAGCAGGTACGGCCCGCGCGCACGTCAATGCGTCGCTGAACCCAAATGAGCGCATGATCGTCGCCATGGCCGCCATCGACAACCTCGGAAAAGGAGCCGCTGGCCAAGCTGTCCAGTGCGCGAATATCGTCTTCGGACTTGCCGAAGACGCCGGATTGGGCGGCGTAGCATGCGCATCGTAGCAATTACTATGGCCAAACCCTCCTTGGCAAGAAACGAGCGACGAAGCTAGGCGTTTGCCAGCCGTTGCCTATTGCGCGCGCCCACATTCGTCGCGGCATGCGCGCCTTCGGCTTGGCGTACGCGCCCTGCCCCCATATATTCACATCTTCCGTTTCCAACGAAAGCCCGCCAACGCCACGAACGTTCCGCGGGTTCCAAGGAGTTTTATGAAATTCACGAAAACCGGAGCCCGCAGCTCCAACTATGCCACCAAAGTCAACCTGCTCGTCGAGGCGCTGCCCTGGATCAAGCACACCACAGGCAAAACCGTGCTCATCAAATATGGCGGATCGGCCATGGAAAACCCCGAGCTTATGGCGCAGGTCATGACCGATATTGTGCTGTTGAAAATTATCGGGATGAAGCCAATCATCGTGCATGGCGGCGGCAAAGACATTTCTGCCGCATTCGAGAAAAGCGGCATGCCCGTAGAATTCAAGAACGGCCTGCGTGTGACGCCCGATGACGCCATGGAGCTCGTGCGCATGGTGCTCGTGGGCAGCGTGAATCGCCGTTTGGTCGACGCCATCAACGTGCACGGCCACCTCGCCGTGGGCGTAAGCGGAGGCGACGGCTGCACTATCCGCGCCACGCAGCTCGACCCCGAGCTTGGTCGCGTTGGCGAAGTCACGAGTATCGATCCCACCTACCTCGATCACCTCATCAACGACGATTACATCCCCATCGTAGCGTCCGTCGCGGCGGGCGACGACGGCAAGCCTTTCAATATCAACGCCGATATCGCAGCGGGCCATCTGGCAGCAGCGCTGCACGCGCACAAAATCATTTTTCTCTCCGATGTTGATGGCCTCTACAAAGACTTCAGCGATAAAGACACCCTTATCTCTTCCCTCACATCAGAAGAAGCCCGCGAGCTCGTCGAATCGGGCACGCTTTCCAGTGGCATGATCCCTAAAATCGAAGCGTGCCTTGCAGCGCTCGATGCGGGTATTCCCGCCGCGCACATCATCAACGGCACTATGCCGCATGCGCTTTTGCTCGAATTGCTTACCGACCACGGCGTTGGCACCATGATGAAACCCAGCACACCCGACGAGACCTACCAGGCCCAACCGCTCGACGCGCTTGCGAGCCGCCTCGACGCCAATGTCAATATCGAACTGGGATAACGATTCGGAACAAACCAAACGCGCACACGCGCGTCGATAGAAGGGAGCTCCCATGAGCCTCGCACAGCAGCAAGAACTTGAATCGAAATATGTGATGGGCACCTTCGCCCGCAAGCCTGTCGAATTCGTGAGCGGAAACGGCATGACGCTCACCGATGACAAAGGCAAGCAATACCTCGATTTCATTGGCGGCATCGGCGTTATTAGCCTGGGCCACTGCGCACCTGCACTCGTAAAAACCCTGCAAGAACAAACTGCCAAGCTCATGCACGTCAGCAACTATTACTACATCGAGCACCGCGGCGAGGTCGCCGAGAAGCTGTCGAATATTCTGGGCGGCACCGCTGACGCAGGCGAACCCATCGAATGGAAGACGTTCTTCTCGAATTCGGGTGCAGAATCCAATGAATGCGCCATTAAGCTCGCGCGTCTTTACGCGAAGCGTTTCGGCAACGGCGGCTCGACCATCGTCACCATCACGAACAGCTTCCACGGCCGCACGCTCGCAACGCTCGCTGCCACCGCGCAGCCGCTGAAGCAGGAAGCCTTCAAGCCGCTGCCCGGCGGATTCGTCGACGTTCCGCAAAATGACGTCGCAGCGCTCGAGGCAGCATTCGCCAATCATGACGTGTGCGCCGTAATCCTTGAGGTCGTGCAAGGCGAAAGCGGCGTGCATCCGTGCTCCCAAGAGTATATGGAAGCGGTTCGCCGCCTGACGAGCGAGAACAAAGCGCTCATGATTTGCGATGAGGTGCAGTGCGGCATGTATCGCTGCGGCGTCCCCTTCGCGTTCCAACACTATGGAGTCACGCCTGACATCGTCGCCATGGCAAAAGGCATAGCGGGCGGCATGCCCATGGGCGCATGCGCCGTGCGTGCCGAAGTGGCCGACGCGTTCGGGCCGGGCGACCATGGAACCACGTTCGGCGGCAGCTGCCTGGCCATCGCCGCAGCGAACTGCGTGCTCGACGAGCTGGGCCGCGAAGGCGAAATCGAGCGCATTGAGGCCGCTGGCGAACACCTCGCTGAGCGTTTGACCGCTTTGCCCCATGCGAAAGAGGTGCGCGGCCTCGGCCTTATGCGTGCGGTGGAGTTTGACGATTCCATCGACGCGCCCGCGCTGGTGCTAGCCGCCCTCAACGCGCCGCAAGGCCTGGTGCTCAACTACACCGGAGCCCATACGCTGCGTTTCCTCCCTCCGCTCATCGCCACGAATGCCGACATCGACGCCATGGCCGACCAGCTCGAAAAACTCATCGAGGCATAACACAGCGAACTGTAAGGACTACTCCTTGCAGTTCGTCTCGCAACCCATTCCCCTTCCCAAGCAACTCCACTTGCCCTGCGGAAGATACAAAAAGCGGACCGGCAAGCCTCCGGTCCGCTTTCTTTTTCAGAATGTATTTCGCATCTTCAACGAATACTAGTACGCGCACACCTCACCATAGGCATCGGCACGGCGATCGCGCAAATACGGGCTCGTCACGCGGTTCTTGCGCACCTCATCAAAATCGAGGTCAGCGTACAGAATGCCCTCTTCCTCGCCAAGTTGCGCGATTTTGCCGCCGCGCGGACCGCAGACCATGCTTCCACCGTGCATGTACAAGTCGTCGCCCTCGTGCCCGATGCGGTTCACCGCGCCCAGAAACACCGTGTTCTCCAACGCGCGGGCGGGCGCGTTGATTTCCCACACGTCGGCGTCTTGCACGCACCACGCGCTAGGGCACACGATGAGCTCGGCACCCTTCAGCGCCAACGTGCGTGCTGCCTCGGGGAAGCCCATGTCATAGCACACCATAATGCCGACTTTGCCGAATTCGGTGTCGAACACCGGGAATTCGTGGCCCGCACGGAAATAGAAGCGCTCGAGCGCCCACAAGTGAACCTTGTCAAACGACCCCTGCACCGTGCCGTCGGAGTTAATGAACACCGCGCTGTTGTACGGAACACCCGAAAGCCCATGCAGAAGGGCGATGGGAGCCACGATATACACGTGGTTTTTGCGGGCCGCTTCCTGCAACGCGCGCACCGTAGGGCCATCGATAGGCTCGGCCAGCTCGGTCATGCGCGGCCCGACCGTATCCAAATGATAGCCCGTGGTAAACAGCTCGGGAAATACCACCATGTTGGCCCCTGCGGCGGCCGCCTCATCAATCATGGGCAGGGCGCGAGCCATGCTCGCCTCCACATCGCCCAACACGCTTTGGAACTGCACGAGCGCAAGCTTCATCTTAGCCATGGTCTTCCTTTCAATGTCGCACCGAATTCCGACATACGCGCGATACGCAAGCCACCTTCCCAAAACGGAAGCGCCGCGCACAAAGCTACAGCCGGACTGCATGTGAGCAAGCAGGCTCGTCCGATATTCAGTGCCCTGTATCAACGATTCGTCATGCATTCCACTATGCTGCATTAAGGCTTAAGGCGCAAGCACCCCGCTCCCCAATAAACGGCAAACGTGAGCGGCAAACGGCGCATTCGGCACTACAATGTCGCTAACGCATCTTAGAAAGGATCGCCATGCTCCTCAAACACCTTATCGAATTGTACGAATTGCTCGATTCGCCTCACGCTTCGGGCGCGATTGTCGCCAATTATCTGAAGGCCATCGACCCTGAATGCACCGTGGAAACCTACCCGTTGGAAGGCCCCAAGGGCATTACCGACATGGTGCGTGTTCGCATTCCCGGCGCCCATGGCAAATCGAACGGCGGCGACGCGCCGACCATCGGTCTGCTCGGTCGCTTGGGCGGTTTGGGAGCGCGTCCCGAACGCATCGGATTCGTATCCGACGGAGATGGCGCACTCACCGCGCTCGCCTGCGCCGCAAAGCTGCTCGACATGCACAAGAAAGGCGACGTTCTGCCTGGCGACGTGTTCGTGAGCACGCATGTGTGCCCGCATGCGCCCACCATGCCGCACAAGCCCGTGCCGTTCATGGGCTCGCCCACGTCCACCGCGGCCATCAATGCCGAAGAGGTCACGCCCGAGCTCGATGCCATTCTTGTTGTCGACACCACCAAGGGCAACCGCATCGCCAACAACCGCGGTTTCGCAATTTCCCCCACAGTTAAGCAGGGCGTCGTGATGCGCGTCAGCGAAGACCTGTTGGGCATTGCCGAAATCGCCACGGGCAAGCTGCCAGAAGTGTTTGCGATTTCAACGCTCGATATCACGCCCTATGGCAACGGCCTGTACCACCTGAACTCCATCATGCAGCCCTGCACCTGCACCGACGCGCCGGTCGTTGGCGTTGCAATCACCACCCAAACAGCCGTACCGGGCTGCGCCACCGGCGCCACGCGCCTGCCCGATCTCGATGAGGCCGGCACGTTCATGATCGAAGCAGCCAAAGCGTTCACAGCGGGCGACGCAAGCTTCTATGACCCGGCGGAATACGACCTGTTCGTCAAGCGCTACGGCAGCATGGCGCATCTGCAAACCATGGGGAATCTGCCCGCGGAAAATCCCATGGCGTAAAGACTCGTCAAAACACCCGCAACGCTTTCCTATCGGAACAGCGCATAAAGAAAGGGACCCAATCGGGTCCCTTTCTTTATACAGCGCCGTATTTGGGCTATCCAAACCGCAGCCAATGATCGGCAGCCCAGCGATCGCACCTCGAGCGAAGCCGAAACGACACGCACTTCGATACGCTCGTCAAAGGTTCGTAAGAGATGCGCCACCAGGCTGCTGCACGGCATCGAGAGTTTTCGCCATTCGACGGAACGGCGAAAACGCAACTACATGCGCTGCGGAGCGGAAATGCCGAGAATGCCAAGCGTCTGCTCGAGCACAACGCGAACTGCGTCGCACAGAGCCAGGCGAGCCTTCTTCAGACCCTCGTCGTCGGCCTTCAGAATCTTGCAGTTCGTATAGAACTGATGGAAGAGGCTGGCGAGGTCCTGAGCGTAGTGCGTCAAGCGGAACGGCGCACGGTCGCGAGCGGCAAGGGCGATAAGGTCGCCGAACTCGCTCATCTTGCGCATAAGGGCCAGTTCCTCGGGAGCGGTGAGCACCGAGAGGTCAACGTCGGCAGGAATAGCCTCGGAGGCAACAGCAGCCATGTCGAGGTTGTCCTCGCCAGAATGGCCAGCCTCGTCGCGCAGCAGCTTGCAGATGCGAGCATGTGCGTACTGCACGTAGTACACGGGGTTGGAAGAGTCCTGCTTCTTAGCAACATCGATGTCGAAGTCAATCGGCTGCTCGGTGGAGCGGCTCAGCATGTAGTAGCGCGTAGCGTCGATGCCGACTTCGTCGATGAGCTCTTCGAAGGTGATCATTTCGCCAGTACGCTTGGACATACGAACGGGCTTGCCGTCGCGGAAGAGGTTGACCAGCTGGCCGAGCATAACTTCGAGCGCGCCCGGGAAGCCCATGGCGGCCAAAACGGCAGCAACGCGAGCGATGTAGCCATGATGGTCGGCGCCCCAGATATCGATCAGGATGTCGAAGCCACGCTCTTTCTTCCAATAGTGGTACGCAACGTCGGACGCGAAGTAGGTGTAGTCACCATCAGCCTTGCGCACAACGCGGTCTTTCTCGTCGCCGTACTCGGACGACTTGAACCACACAGCGCCATCCTTCTCGTAGATGTCACCCTTGTCCTTCAGGTTGCCGATGCAGTATTCAAACGGGCTCTTGCCGCCGAATTCGTCGGAAGGCAGGTACATTTCACGCTCGGACTGCCAACGCTCGAAGTGGTTGCCGAAGCGATCGGTGATGTCGTGGAACATCTTCATGATGTAGGCATAGCCGAACTCACGGAACTCGACCATGCGCTCATGCTCGTCGGCGTCTTCCCACTTGTTGCCATCGCGATCGATGATTTCTTTTGCGATGTCGTTCACGTACAGGCCGTTGTAGCCGCCCTCGGGAACAGCGGCATCTTCATGGCCGAGCTGCTGCAGATAGCGAGCGGCAATGGACAGACCAAACTTGTCCATCTGAACGCCGTGGTCGTTGATGTAGAACTCTTCGAAAACCTCATAGCCAGCATGGCGCATAAGGTTTGCGGTTGCGGAGCCCAAAGCAGCCCAACGGCCATGGCCAACGTGCATGGGGCCCGTGGGGTTTGCCGAGATGTACTCAATGTTCACCTTGCGCTTGCCTTCGGGCTGCGTGCCCTTACCATAATCGGCGCCCTGCTCGCGAACCTGAGAGACGACGTCCTGCATGGCAACGTTCTTCAGGCGGAAGTTGATAAAGCCCGGACCCGCGATTTCGATGTTCTCAATAAGGTCATTCGCGGGAATGCCGTCAACGATCGCCTGCGCGATTTCACGCGGGTTCTTCTTGGCTTCCTTGGCGCAACGCAGCGCAGCGGTGCAGGCCCAATCGCCATGGCCCTCGTCGCGCGGACGCTCGAGCGCAATTTCGGGAATGTTCTCAATCGGCAGAGCGCCAGATTCGCGGGCAGCTTCAAACGCTTTGGTAAGAAGCTGAGTCAATTCTTCGCGTGGTTGCATTGATGCCTTCCTTTTCGTCTACGAAGCGGAAACCGCTCCCTTTTGCATCCGGCTTTCGCCGCGGCGCAGCATAGAGCGTACGCACACGGAAGCCTCGATCGCCTGGATTTGTATATAAGCTTAATCATTGTAGCACGTCAAATATGAAAACCTTCCGAGTGCGGCGAATTCGCGAGAGCGGCAGAACTCGACGCCTTTTTGGCTCTCGAAGCGTTTCCCCGCCCGCTATGCAGCACCCAAAAAAGACAATTCAATCGCATGACAGCAGCGCGAACGGCTATCATGTATCCACGAATAAGAACAATCAGTTCAGGCAGGGGGAATCGCGTGATCGATTTCGACGCGGCATGGCGCCATTTGCAACAAACGACCAAGGCGCCCGACGACTGCCAGCGATGGAACAAAAAGGCCGCACGCTACGATTCCCGCGATGCGAAAAACCTCTACGCCGAGGCATTCGTCGAGCTCGCAGGCGTGCAACCTGGCGAAACGATATTCGACATGGGTTGCGGAACGGGAACGCTCGCCGCAGAAATGGCCACACGCGGCCATAAGGTCATCGTGGGCGATTTCAGCAGCGGAATGCTCGCAAAACTGCACGAGAACATGGCCCTTCGCGACATCAAGGTCGCCGAGAGCCTTGATGCGCTCACGCCAGGCAGCGTTTTCCCTTTGCGCATGAGCTGGGAAGACGACTGGAGCCAATTCGGCCTTCGCGAGAACATGGCCGATGTCGCATTCGCATCGCGCTCCATCGCGGTTGCCGACCTGCGAAGCGCGCTGCGCAAGCTTTCCTCTATCGCGCGACGTCGCTGCTGCATCACCATGACCACCGGCACATCGCCACGCGTCGACGCCCGCGTGCTTGCTGAACTCGGCGTTGGCGCCGAGCTCAATCGCGATTACATCTACGCGTTCGGCATGCTCGCCCAAGCAGGATTCGAGCCAGAAGTGCGATACATCCATTCTTCTCGAAAAGATTCATTTGAATCGAAGGACGACGCTTTCGGAGACTTCTCGCAGATGATTGACATCGGCGCACCAACCCTGAGCGAAGTCGAGCGGCTTCAGGCGCAAGCCAACCTTCGCGAATGGCTTGCGGAGCACCTCGTCGACAACCCCGAAGCTGGCATGCCCGATAAAAAGGGCTATCCGCAGGGGCCTCTCACACTCGATTATCAGCGCATCGTCCCATGGGCGTTCATCTCATGGAACGCGAAAGATGGCCAACTGTAGCCGCGCATCAAGAAATATCGTGAGCGCCAAGGCGCCCGCGTCGCACAAGGAAGGAACTGCCCATGACGAAAATGATTTCTTTGGAGGAGGCGCGCGAGCTCGTGCTCTCGCGCGTGACGCCGCTCGAGGCGGAAACCGTTGACCTACTCGACGCTGCAGGGCGCGTTGCCGCCGCCGATTTGAAAAGCGACATCGACGTAAGCCCGTTCGCCCATGCGGCCATGGATGGCTACGCTGTGCGCCGATGCGACCTTGCGGGAGCTACGGCCGAATCGCCCATAACGCTCGAAGTTATCGACGAGGTACCTGCGGGCGGCGTATTCGAGGGCACCCCGCAGGCTGGCCAGTGCGTGCGCATCATGACGGGTGCTGCCCTTCCGGGCTGCTTTGACGCCGTAGTGAAGTACGAAATCGTGAGCATGGTGGAAGGCGACGGAAAGCCCGGCGGTCGCGTGGCATTTTCCGCGCAGCCCAAAGAACGCGACAACGTGCGCGAAGCAGGCGAAGAGGCTCGCGCAGGCGAAATCGTCGTGAACAAGGGCGAAGCAATCACGACCGCAGGCGTCGGCTTTTTGGCCGGCTGCGGAGTGCTGCGGGTGTCGGTTTATCGCAAGCCGCGCGTGGCCATCATCCCCATTGGCAGCGAGCTCGTGCCGCCGAGCGAGAATCCTGGCCCTGGCCATATTCGCAATTCGAACAGCTACGCCCTCGCGGCATGCGCCAAAGCGGCCGGTTGCGAAGCGGATATGTTCGACATCGTGCCCGACGACGAAGCCGCCCTCGAAGCCGCCGTTCGCGAAGCAGCGGCAACGCATGATTTCGTGGTCACTTCGGGCGGCGCCTCAAACGGCGACTTCGACTTCATCAAGCCCGTCGTGGAACGCGCAGGCGAATTGCTCATGACCACCGTGAACATGCGCCCTGGCAAAGCCCAAACATTCGGCATCGTCGACGGCACGCCGGTGTTCGGTCTGCCCGGCAACCCAGCTGCCGCCTATATGGGCTTCGAACTCATCATTCGCGCGGGCCTGCTCAAAATGCAGGGCCGCACCGCGTTCGAGCACCCCACGATTGTCGCAAAGCTTACCTGCGACAAGAAAAAGAAGGATCCCCGCCGACTCTTCATGCGCGCCACGCTTTCCCATGGCGAATCAGGCGAACTTCTCGTAACGCCCGCGAAGAACCAGAGCTCTGGTCTTTTCGGCCCTATCCAGAAAACGAACTGCATGGCCGTTTTGCCCGAAGGGGCGCAAGACGCCCACGCAGGCGACGAGATAGCCTGCGTGCTTTTGGATGTCGCCGAAGGAACCGTTATCTAATTCCGCGGGGCCCGACAACCGGCCACTTGACGATGTTGTCGGGCCCACTCGAGACAACTCCTCCTCAGACGAGACAACCTCTTCCCCTTTAACGCAAAAGTCTCAAGCAGACATCACAGATTCTCCGATTATGCTCCCTAGCGCGCGACGCCGCCCACCGTGGCAGCACAAAGCAAGAATCCATTCGACTGACTATCCGACCCCCTCAAGAAAGGCAATCTCATGACTCTTAAATTTGCCATTATCACGTGCTCCGACACGCGTTCCATGAAGGAAGACACCGCTGGCGCGGCCCTCGAAGAGCTTATTAAGAAAGAAGGCTGGGAGGTTGCCAGCCACATTGTCGTCCAAGACGACCGCGTGCTTATCGCAGGCAGCATTCTCGAAGCCTGCGATGAAATTGGTGCCGACATCGTACTCACCTGCGGCGGAAGCGGCCTTTCGCCGCGCGATGTAACGCCTGAAGCCACACGCGACGTGTGCGACCGCGAGGTTCCCGGCATTGCCGAGGCCATGCGCTATCACAGCCTGCAAATCACGCCTTACGCAATGCTGTCGCGCGCCATCGCCGCACAGCGCGGCAACACGCTCGTCATCAATCTTCCGGGCAGCGAAAAAGCCGCGCGCGAAAATTGGGAAGGCATCGTGAGCGCACTTGGCCATGCGGGCCACATGATGGCCGGCGAGGGCCACGATAAATAAGGGCTCGACGCCTTCAACGCGTGGCGACCAACCTGCTAAATGCTCTAGGCATTTAGCAGGTTTCTGGAGCACTATTTGCGTTCCCACAAGCCCGTCTTGCCGCCATCTTTCTTCAGCAGACGCACGTCCATGATTTCCATGCCGCGATCGACCGCCTTGCACATGTCATATACGGTAAGACACGCCACGCTTGCAGCAGTCAGCGCCTCCATCTCAATGCCCGTCTTGCCCGTAACGCCGCATGTCGTCGTAATATGAATGCCCACGCGCCCATCTTCACGTTCACCAGCCAAAACGGGTTCGCAACTCACCTTCGCCTTCGTAATCATAAGCGGGTGGCACATCGGAATAAGTTCGCTCGTCTTCTTCGCCGCCATTACACCCGCCACGCGTGCGCACGCAAGAACATCGCCTTTCGCCGCCGTGCCCGACGTAATAAGCTCGAGAGTCTCGGGCTTCATCGAAATAAAGCCTTCCGCAACGGCAATGCGCTCGGTGTCGGCCTTCTGAGAAACGTCCACCATGCGGACGTCGCCCTTTTCATCAATATGCGTAAGCTTCTCTTCCGTCATATCGCTTTCCTCCAAACCAACGGGCCAAAGGGACAGTCCCTTTGGCCTAAACCCCAACGATTAATTTGCAGCATCAAACAAAAGAAGCGGAGTTCTCGGAGAAAGCCGAGGGCCCCGCGAAGACCGTCGGTGTTCATTCATGCCCTTCATTCTAAAATGAAACACCGCCAGAACGGCGCATAGTGAGCGAAGCGAACGGTAGCCGACCGTGGTCTTCGCGGGCCCTCGGCTTCCTCCGAGAACGGCAAGGTTTACCCGCCAATTTGCGACATGCCACGCTCAGTTCCGACTTTGTCGTGATGGTCGTCGGGCTTAGCGCCCAACGCTTCCATAAGTACCACGCGAATCGCATCGTCGCCACCGTCGCCGCGAAGCGCTGCACGCATATCGTATTCAACATCCGAGAACAGGCACGGACGAATCTTCCCATCGGCCGTCATACGCAAACGATTGCACTCGCTGCAAAAATGGCGCGAAAGCGGGCTAATGAACCCAACCGTTCCTCGGGCGCCCGGGAACATGAAGTAGCGCGCGGGACCCCACCCTTTCGGCTTCTCATCGCCCGCCGCCACAAGCGTCGGCAAACCTTCGGCCTTAGCCCGCTCATTAATAACGTCGAACAGCTCTTCGCTCGGAATCACGTCCTCGCGGCCCCATCCGCACCCATGTGAACCAGCGCTTTCGCCTACTGGCATATATTCGATAAAGCGCATATGCAAAGGGCGATCGATCGTCATCTTCGCAAACGCCAGAAAATCCTGTCCCAGGCTGCGAACCGTTACGGCGTTCACCTTCACGGGGTCAAACCCCGTAGCGAGCGCGGCTTCGATTCCGGCGATCGCCTCGTGCAGCTCGCCTCGACGCGTGATATAACGAAACTGCTCAGGGTCAAGCGTATCAAGCGAAATATTCACGCGCGAAAGGCCCGCCGACGCGAGCTCTTCTGCGTACTTCGGCAGAAGCACGCCGTTGGTGGTGAGGGAAACGTCATCGACACCGGGGGTCTCATGAATGGCGCGAACCAAGTCAACCGCACCCTTGCGCACCAAGGGCTCACCGCCCGTCAAACGGAACCGTTTAATGCCCATGGTCGCCGCAACGCGAACCACACGCTCAATTTCTTCAAGGCTCAAAATATCGGAATGGCACAGCGACGTCACGCCATCAGCCGGCATGCAATAGATGCAGCGGTAATTGCATCTGTCCGTCAGCGAGATGCGCATATAGTCGATCACGCGCCCGTGCGAATCTTTCATGAAGGCCCCCTTCGACGGATCGCGCGCCCCCACGCGCCACCCAGGCTATCTTTCCTGGAATTATACCCTCGCAAGAACAAAGAAACCCCGCCGCGACTTAATTCGGTCGACGTTTCAGCATGAAACAAACTCATATGTCACGAAATTCGTTCTGCTGCGCTATCGCGATACGAGGTACATGCTTTCCGTCGGTATCTCGATAAGCAGCTCATCGCCCTCTTTAGGAAGTTCACTCGCAGCAACGGCCAACTTATCGACCTTCCATTGCAAATGGAGCTTCAAGAATTTCATCGACTCGTCTTCTTCGACAATGTCACGCTCGATTTGCTCATTGTGATCGTGATCGAGGAACGAGAGCATGACCGATCGCTCGAAGCGCGAATCGCTTACGCGGTCGGCGCGCATGCGAAAGACGTTTTCGCCCAAGCTGCTCGCACGCTTCAGGAAGAATGCGCGCACACCGAACCACCGCACATCGCGAGGCACGGGCTTCGTTGAGGCGAGCGTGATACCCCAATCGGGCAGATGCACGTGCGCATCGTCGACATACTCGGCAGGCGTCGTATTCTTGCAGCCCGATAGCTTAATCGCGGCAAGGCTCCGCGGGTCATTGACGACGTTTTCTTTGGGCCCGATTTCCATAATATGTCCGGCCTCGACGACCGCAATGCGATCGCAGAAGCGGAACGCCTCGTCGATATCATGACTCACATAGAGAATCGTCCCCTTGAATTGCTCGAACAAACCAATGAGATTCTGTTCAAGCGAGCTTTTCAAATGCGAATCAAGCGCCGAAAACGGCTCATCGAGCATAAGAATCCCCGGCCGCGCCGCAAGCATGCGAGCAAGCGCCACGCGCTGCTGCTGCCCACCCGAAAGCTGCACGGGATAGCGCTTCTCCATTCCCAAAAGGCCAAAACGCTGCATCTGCTCACGAATCGCCTCTGCACGCTCGGCCGCGGTGACGCCCTTCGGCAGGCCCGCCGCCACGTTCTGCTCAATGGTCAAATTCGGAAACAGCATGTAATTCTGAAACAGCAACGCCGTTTTTCTCTGCTGGGGAGAAAGGTCGACCTTGGCCTTTTTGCCGGGCGCCTTGTCGAAAAACACCGTGTCGTTCACTATGATTTTGCCCGCATCGGGCTTTTCGATTCCTGCAATCGATCGCATCGTGAGCGACTTACCGCACCCCGATGCGCCCAAAAGGCCAAGCGTTTCATCGCCGGCAGAAAACTGCTGGTTTAAATGGAAGCCCCTGAACTTCTTCTCGATATCCACCTCAAGACTCAAAGCCAAGCCTTTCTCGCACTCATACCATGCCGCGCAATTATCGCAGATGCGACGCCACGCGCCGCCGCATCAAAGCGCCGCGCTTAATTTCCCTCGCGTTTACGGTATTTCGTAGTTCGGCTGCTCCATAAGTTGATGAACAAGATCACCACGAAGCTGAAGGCGATAATAACGGCGGTCCAGAACCACGCAACGGAATCGTTGCCATTCATCCACTCAAAGTAAATGGCGATAGGAATCGTGCGCGTAACGCCCAGATAATTGCCAGCGAGGAACAGAGTCGCGCCGAATTCTCCGAGCGCACGTGCGAACGAAAGCACGGCGCCCGCGGCAATGCTGCTCCATGAGAGCGGCAGCATCAAGCGAACGAAAATCTTCGCGTTGCTCCACCCCAATGTGCGCGCCGCGTCGAGCATATTCGCGTCCAAGCTCTCGAATGCACCCAAAGCGTTTCGATACATGAGCGGGAACGCCACCACCACAGCCGCAATAACGCATGCCGCGGGGCTGAAAATCAGAGGGAAGCCGACATCGATCCAAAACTGGCCAAACGCCGTATTGCGACCGCAAAGGTACAGAAGCAAAAAGCCGCATACCGTGGGAGGCAGTACCATGGGAATCGTGAAAATCACATCGCAGATGTTTTTCGCGCGCGGTGAAATATTAAGGCAGAAATAGGCTGCTACCAGGCCTAAAACGAAGATGAACACGATCGCGATACCCGTCGTGCGAAGCGACACCCACAAAGGGCTCCAGTCCAAGTTGGACAGGAATTCGCCAATAGCCGCGAAGCCCGTCGCCTGCTCTTCTATAACAACGTCACCCTTCTGAGCGGGGCAACCAAAATCGGCGAATGAAGGCTTGAAATAATTCTCGTTCTCACTGTCGGTCAAATCGCTTCCGTCAACTCCAATAACGAACACGTACGTTTTGCCGGAAACCTCTTGGTCGAATTCGAAGCGAACGGCACCTTCCTCAAATACCTTATCGCTCGTGAAATACCACGTATCGAAACTGGAGAGCGCCCTCGATCCGGCTGCCTGCCCCGCATCGAGGGCCACAAACATCGCCTTGAGCGACGCCTGGCCGGCAGGCGACGTCAAATCGATGTCCAAATCCTTTGCAATTTTTTCGGGCACATAGGCGACCACGTAATCGTCGCCCGCGACGAGCTGTGCACACGTTCCTGCATCGTGTCCGACCAAATACGAGTACCCATGGTATTCACCATCGATGTCTCGATTCGTGCCTTTTTGGGCTCGGGAAAAATCGCCTATCGCAAAACTGCTGTTTTCCGACTCGGCCGCATCGCCGTTCTTCGAGATGGTCACGCCCGTTGTATCCACCGAAGAATCGGACGCAGCGGCGTTCGAAGCCGCGCTCGAAGCATTCGGCGTATCCACGTCGCCAAGCGCGTCGTCGGCAAATGCGACGCCAAACGGAATCGCGACCGAAAGCGCGATTGCCGCCGCAGCAAGCCTTGCGAGAAGCGTCTTTGCTTTATGCATATCCATTCCCCACTACGAAAGAGGATGGGCACATAATGCGCCCATCCTCATCACATGCTTTTCTGGCACGTAAGCTTTCAAGCGGTTATTAGGCCAGCTCGAAGCCCCACTTCTGCCAAATCTCCTGAGCCTTCCCACTGTTCTGGCACCAACCCAGGAATTCCTGGGTTGCTTCAACGTTCTTGCTCTGAGAGGTGATGGCGCCAGGGTACACAATGTTCTTGTGCGTGTCGGCAGGAACGGTGCCAACGATTTCAACGCCACCAAAACGGTACACATCAGAAGTGTACACAAACGCCACGTCGACATCGCCAGACTGGGCATGCTTGCACACGTTGCCTACGGAAGTGTCAAGAACAGGATTATAGCCCTCGGCGAACGCGCCCTTCTTGCCAGAAATGTCTTTGCCGGTCTTGCCCTCGTCATCGCCAGAAGGAATGTACACACCAACCGTGGAAAGAGCCTGATCGGCATAGTTGCCAGCAGGAACAGATTCGTCACCAACGCAGAACGTGTACTTGCCATCGGCGATATCCTGCAGCGTGACGTCCTTAAGGCCGCTGCTTTCCTTGGAGACAATCACGAGGTCGTTCTTGAACATGTCGACGCGCGTGCCCTCGACAACGTAGCCCTCTTTGGCCGCAGTGTCCATGGAGCTCTTCGAGGCGGAAATCAGCAGGTCGGCATAGGAGCCGGCGCCAAGCATTTCATTCAGCTCGCCCGAGGACTTGTATTGCGTGTCGGCAAACGTGACATTGCTGTGGCCATCCTCGATGTAGGCAGCCTGAACTTCTTCCATCGCCTTGGAGAGCGAATTCGCCGCAAAAACCTGCAGCTCTACCGGTTCGGCCGTGGTTTCAGTTGTTGCCTTCTCGTCGGTCGCTTCTTCAGATTTCTGCTCAGCCGAGCAGCCCACCATCGCGACCATGGCAGAAAGGGCGGCAGCAAGCGCGAGAATGGAGAGTTTCTTCCATGCCTTAGCCATGAAATTCCCTTCCCTCGATAGACATGGGTCCCACCCGTCCCTTGAGTGGGCCTTTCTTCAGAAATACTCCATTGGTACGAGATGGTACATAACGTGACGTATTTCATGCGGTTTATTCTCTATCGAGTATATTCTAATGTCAAGAAGTTATCCACAGTTTGAAATATTATTTTCAAAGCGAAATAAAGGCTCCACCTGGCAACCACGTCGCATGCACCGCACGGCCGCAAGCCGCAAAGCCCCATCGACCGCACCTCGATTATTCAGCCGAAGCATAGTCTTCGCCTCTTTCGGACCTGCGCAAAGGCGTACAATACGTCCAAGCAGGCGTACGCGCCAACGCGCATTTCGCACCCACAAGCTGTCCTGTCCAACAACACCGCACCGTCGAAGGGGCCACCATGGTTACGCTCGATGATATTTCTCCCCACGTCAAACTCAGTATTGGCAACGATGAGGCCAATGCCGTTTTCGGTCGAGGCGTCGCCATGCTTTGCCGTGGCGTACGCGACGATGGCTCGCTCAACAAAGCCGCCAAGAACATGGGCATGGCCTATAGCAAAGCCTGGCGAATCATGAAGCAAACCGAGGAAGCTTTCGGCTTTAACCTCATCAATCGCGACGGCGCACACGGGTCGACGCTCACAAAGGAAGGAACGCTTCTCCTTTCCGCATTCGAGCAGCTTGAACGCGACGTCAGTACCTACGCCGAATGTCATTTACCCGAAATCTTTAAAACGCTCTAACGACCGAGCACGATTCCCTTGAACACGACGAGAGGGGAGGCGCTACAATCGCCTCCCCTCTCGTTTCTTTATACGTATTACACCAACTCAGCCAAGGGGCGAGATCACCCAAATCGACGCCCACTCGCAATGCCCACGCCAAGAAGACGTAATTCCGTTGCCTACTTACGCAGAATCGGTAACGTAAAATTCTTTGCGCACTTTGAAAGCTGAAAACGCCCAGAAAAGAGAAAGGACATGGCGCGTGCCGTCGGTATGATTTGAGTGTCGAATTCAATCATGCTAGGAGGCAGGCCATGTCCAACCCAATCGTATCATTCGACGAGGAGGCGGTGAAGTCCG
>NZ_QIBZ01000014.1 GCF_003725955.1 Slackia isoflavoniconvertens
ATACGGCGAGGGCCGCGCCCCCGGTCCCCGGGGCGCGGCCCTCTTGCTTAAACTGCTCAATTTTTCGTGCTCACGGTGCTCATTTCCCAGTGATCACTCGGACCACTTCTTAGTGAACATCAACAGCTTGCCGCGATAGGCGCATGAGGCAGCGGAAGGGCGCTCTGTCTAAGAGGGATAATTGCGATGGCGGTTCCGCAAAGCATGAGCGTTGAAATGACAGGCAGGTACCATGCGCGCCGCGCCACTTTGCTGGCGCCGCGATGCAGTGCCCATAGCGCGGCATACGAAATCGCGAGCGCCGCGAGTAACGTTGGGTGTGAAAGCTGCGGTGCGTCGAAGGGGGCGGTCCACAGGGTCGCCGCCGGGCTTTGGAAAAGTGTTATCTGCCAGAACCAATACAAAGCGAGTGACGCACAAATCGATGGGTTCTCGGCAAGACTGCGCCGGAATCGGGCGACTTCCCTGCGCGCGGATTGCGCGTCGTGTTTCTTGCTTGTTGGCGTGTTTCCTTGTGTCTTCATGGGGATATTTTACATTTCTGCAGATGAAAGGCATCCCCCGCAAAGGGCCAGATTTGGTTTTTCCTGAAAAATGGCGTCGCAGTGGGCTGTTATTCGATTTGTTTTCAAGTTTTCATGAATTTGCGACCGCCGATGGCGGCGCATGGGGATTCAAATCGAGGAGGGAAAGAAATGACTGAAATCAATCGTAGGAATTTCCTGAAAGTCGCTCTGGCCGCCAGCGCTATGACGGCCGCCGTCGGGATGATGGGCTGCTCGCCGAAAAGTGGCGGTGAGGAGAAGGCTGCGGCGGCTTCCGCTGTCGAGGACTTCGTGCAAACTGCCGACACTGCGACGAAGAAGTGGTCGTTCGAAGTTGCGCCCGATCCTATCACGGAGGATAAGATTGCCGAGACGATTGAGGCCGACGTGGTCGTTGTTGGTTGCGGTACGTCGGGCCTCATGGTGGCAAACTCCGCTGCGGAAGAAGGACTCGGGGTCGTTGTTGTTTCGGCCTCGGCGGCGCCCGTTGCGCGCGGCGGCTCGAACAACGCAATCTATTGCAAAGCGATGGAGCGGGCGAATGTCGACCGCCTGAGCGAATTTCAGATCCGCAAAGAGATTTTCTATGCTGGCAACCAGGTGGACGAGCGCAAGTGGTACAAGCACTTCAATAACTCCGAGAAGGCCATGAATTGGGTCATCGACCTCATGGAATCTGCGGGTTATAAGGTCAAAGTTGAAATTGGCACGCCAAGTGAAGACACTGACCTGTATCACGAGACGTGTTCGATTGGTTGGGATTTGGGCGATGGCATGCAGGTCGATCCCGATATGCAGCTGGCCACCGGAATGATGCAGCCGCTGCTGGTCAAAGAATTGGCGCGCCATCTGACCGAGGACCTTGGCGGGGAAATCTATTTCAAAACTAAGGGCGAACAGTTGGTTCGCGATAGTGACGGAGCAGGCCGTGTGAGTGCCGTGGTGTGCTCACGAGAGGATGGGTCGTTTGCGAAATACGTCGGCAAAAAGGCTGTGGTTTTGGCGACGGGCGACTTTTCGGCAAACCGTGACATGATGTACGCGTACGCGCCCAGCTACGCGCCCTACATCTCCGATGACGTTTATGACGGCGAGACGAACTATGATGTGGGATTCCAGTACGGCGGTCTGTTCAAGGGCGACGGCCAGCGCATGGGCCTATGGGTTGGCGCTGCATGGCAGAAGGTGTTCCCGAATTGCGTCATGGGTGGCTTCTATGGTCCCGGGCCGCGCAACTTGTACAGCAACTTTCTTGGCCTGCTGGTGAATAAGAATGGCGAGAGGTTCATGAACGAGGACTGCCTATCGCCGTGTGCGGGCATGAACAACTTTGGACAACCGGGCAAGACGGTGTTCGCCTTGTGGAACGAGGACTACGCGCGCCAAGAGACCGTTTCCGGCAGCTGGAACAACGATACCATGCACGAAGGCGACGCCGACGCGGTTGCCAAGGCGGTCATTGAGTCTTGGGAGGCCGATGTGAAAAGCGGTGCGACGGTGAAGGGCGACACCATCGAAGACGTGATTAAGCAACTTGGTCTGCCTTCCGATACGGCTGAAACTGTGAAGCGCTACAACGAGCTGTGCGCAAAAGGCTCCGACGACGATTTCCACAAGGGCGCCGATCACATGCACTCGCTCGAGCAAGGGCCGTTCTACGGCCAGAGCAGTGGTGGCATGCTGGTATTCCTCACCGTGCTCGGCGGTCTGAATACTGACGCCAATATGCGTGTGCTCGATGCGGACGACGAACCTTTGCCTGGCTTGTACAACGTGGGCACGATGGTTGGCGATATGTTCGCGACGAACTACACCTTCATGACCGAGGGTGCCAATTACGGCGCGAACTGCATTACGTTCGGCTACCTCACCGGCAAATACATCGCGGAAAACGAATAGTGGGCACAAGCTGGCGATAGCGTCTATGGGGTTGCGGCTCGAAATTCCTCCCGTTCGAGCCGTCGCCTCTCCCTAAGCAAGCGTACGAAAGAGCGCCTCTGGCTGCCCAGCCAGAGGCGCTCTACGTTCGTCCACATCGAGGGAAGTGCGATGCGGGCTTGTTGGCGAAAATCATCGAAAGCGCTCGCTCAAAACACGGGCTTCCTTGATGGCGACTATCATGGGGGAGGGGTTAATAACCGCCAGTCGCTTTCCGCCGTTTTCCGCTTCGTCTATTTCGCGGCGAGGGCCTTTTCAATCATGCGGCCGAAGGTGACGGAGCGGCCGCAGCAGTTGCCGGTCGACATATTCGGATGCGTGTGGGCATAGTACGAACCCGAGTCGACGCCCGTGACGTACAGGACTTCAATCGCCTTGCCATTGTCGTCGACAGCCTGGAAGTTTTCGTTAATCGTAATGCCGTCGAGCGTGCACAGCATGTAGCCCGAAGTGCGAACGCCATAGAACGGCGCCGTGCGAATTGCCGACAAGCGATGCGCGTCTTTTCCGAAATCGGGGTCGATGCCCGCGTCGTAATTCTCGTTCTGGCGCTCGATGGTCTTCTTCAGCGTTTCGGCGGGCAAGCCGAGGCCTTCCGCAAGCTCCTCAATGGTATCGGCCACCACGATATAGCCATTCTGGATCAGGCCTTCGTTGATGCCCTTGGCAGCTTCGAGCGTCATATTGGTCGGTGCGCCGTCGTCGAAGGGGAAAACGCGCGCGCAGCCATGGATGTCGAATTGCTCGAGGTACTTCTCGTAGTCGGAGTTCCAAATGTCTACCACGGTGTGGCCGGGCTGGGTCAAAGTCGAATTCAGAATGTAGTCGTACGGCGCCGCCTCGTTGGTGAAGCGCTCGCCGTTCAGGTTGACCTGTTTCCCTTCCCTTCCTATAAGCTCCGCATGGCTTTCCCTCTAGCTGGCGGGCATCGCGTATGTGGTGCCCGCCATTCGTTTGCGGCGGGGTTTTGCTACGGAAGTTCGCTCCGGCGGTTTCCTAATTGCCGATTTCGTTTGCTCTCCCTATGGGCCGCGAGTGCTTCGATTCGTGAGTATCGCGGTGGTTTCTATTCCGCGCATCGCAGCAAAAAACGAAAACGCGAAGTAGATGGCCGCTTCTACTTCGCAAAATCGCAAAAAATTGAAAAACGCGAAATAGATAGGGGATTGTAGTTCGCGTTTTTGCCCGTGCTCCTGGATCTACGGCGTTCCCTTTGTTTCGGTGACTTAATCTGCGGCTTGTCACCAAATGCGCCAAACGAACGTTGCGTCTTTCCCGGTCATATCGTGCGACTCGGTTATGGCAAGGCAGTCATCGTCTGCATCCATAACCGGCAGTGTGTCATAGCGTACGCCATCCACGACAATGGCGCGCCATTTCGTAAGCGGCAGTCGGGACTCGAAAACCAGGACGGTATAGGGACCTATAGTCGTGCTCGCGACGATTTTCATCGTTTAGCCTCCTCTGCTCCTTGCGCATCGCTGGCGCTAAGTTCGTTGGGCTCGCTCTCGCTCGTGGTGTCTCTCTTGAATGCAGCTGGACGTGGCGCCGCATTCTCTCGACTGCGCCCTCGCCAGCGCCCTTAGGCGCGATATCTTGTTCCTCGGCCGGTGCCCGTTTTCTCTACGTAGCGCTTCTCGACAAGCGATCGCAGAAGCTTCACGGCCTTGTCTTTGCCGAACCCGAAGTTCGCGACAATTTGTCCGCTCGCCGCCGAGCCTTCTTCTTTGACGAATCGATATACCAGCTCCTCATCGCTGGTCAAAGCGGACCTCGCGTCGGTCACGGGAAGCGTGACTCGCACGGCGTTTTCGCTTACGTCGAATTCGGGTTTCTGCTCGTATTCGGCATATGAACTGCGAATACGCACGATTCCCGTGCCGAACATTTCGATGATATTGAGTCTGAACAGCACGTTGGCGAGAATGGGGTTGCGCAGCTGCGAAATGAAGCCCCTTAGATATTCGTCGCGCCCAAGGCCTGCGGGCAGGCCGCCAGGCGAGGAAATTTCGATGCGGTCGGGGTACATCGCGATTCTGATTTTCGCGTTAACGTCCCACGTGCGATGCGCGACGGCGTTCGCGACGGCTTCGCGGAATGCCTCGTAGGGAATCGAATAATGCGTGGTTCGACGGGCGCCTTCGATCGTTTCGACGCTGTAGTATCGCTCGAACATCGTGCAGGCGCCATCGATTTGCTCAATGACGGAAGTTCCTTCGAATGTTGAACGGTCGGCAATGGTGTTGATGTTTTCCCCGAATCTCGCGACGTCGATTCCGGGGAAGGTGTTCTGGTCGGAAACGATGAGCGCGGCGTTGTTGAAACCCGCCTCGAAATTGAACAGGTTGAACGTTCGCAGAACGTCTCCGTTGAGCGCCTTCACGACGTGCTCAGCCTCGAGCTTTTCTTCGAGCGCGTGAAACGTCAAATCTTGCTCGTGGCAGGGCAGTTCCTCGAAATGCATGTTTTGGCCAGCGAGCACGAGCCTGCGCAGTTCGACGTTATCAACTTCTACGGTTGCCGTGTCTGACCTGCGGTAAGCTTTTCTTCTATAGAGATAGGGCTTGTTCGGCCCCTCTTCAACGGCAAGGGTGACGGTTTTCTTGCGCGTGTTTTCGGTGAGTGAGAAAAACGGCGTGGGGTCGATGGAGTCGTTGATCTTGTTTTCGATGTCCAGGCACGCCGCCCTTGTGTCGGCGAGGCCTTTGACGGAACCGTCGTCGGCGATGCCAAAAACAATGCTGCCGGATCCGTAATTGGCGAAGGCGCTTACCGTTTTAAGGAATGAATTCGAGACGGATTCTTTCCACTCGACGGTTCTGCATTCTTTCATGACGGCCTACTCCTCCCTCGCGAATCGTCGGTCTTTATTACATGAAATTATACAAATAAACCGACGTAAAACCGACGTAAAAATTTGCGTCGGTTTTACGTCGGGATCTGCCGACAAAAAGGATGGCGGGCGGGTGTCTTCCGATATGAAACTCGCAATGCCCTAATAACGTACATATGTTTGGTATAATGCTAATTGGCAGTGCTCCGCCGTTCCTGCGGGTGATGCTCCCTTCAAGAGACGAGGAGCTACCACCATGGAAATAGTGATGTACCTGGCAGCTTGCTGCACTATCGCGACAACCGTTTTGGCCTTATGCGACCGAATCCAACGCAGGATTGAAGAGAGAAAGAAAGATGATGCCCGGAAACGAGAATGACCAGGCGGGTACCTGGCCATTCTAAAACCGACTAGCATCACCCGTAGCTAAGGTCCCAAAAGCTTTAGTCACGGCGGGCGCTGCCGTCTCTTGCATTATAACATGCGAAGCGCGCAGTTGCTTTCTGTCGCGCTCGTTTTCCTTCTGTTATTTCAAGCTCGGCAGCGCTTCGCACCAATCGGCGAATTCGGCCATGCTTCCGTGCTTGCATTCGGAAACGTTCAGGCCTTCTTCCGACTCAATCAGGTGATCGGTCACGAAATAAATGTCGCAGCCCACCTTGGTCGCCAGGCCGTCTTCGCGGTTATGGTTGCCCACCATGAGCACCTCGTCGGCCGCAACGCCCGCGCGCGCCAGGCAATCTTCGTAGTAGCGGGGCATGGGTTTCACGGCATAGCAGGTCTCGTAATCGGTGGCGAATTCGAAATCGTCGGGGTCAAGGCCCGCCCAGCGAATGCGCTCATGCACGGCCGCAAGCGGGAACATGGGCATGGTGGTCATCGCCACACGATAGCCCTTCCCTTTGAGCGTCGCCACGGCGCGCGCGGCCTCGGGGTTTGCCTGCACGCCTTCTCCCACCTGGGAAAATGGTCCCTCGTAGAAACGCGAGAACAGCGTTTTCATCTCTTCGGCGTTAAGGCCGGTCGCCTTCGTGAACGCCTTCCAGAACACGTCGTGGTTGGTGGCGCTTCCGTCCGATTTTGCCATGGCCTTCACGCCCGCCATCACCGCGCCCAGGCACATGTCGGAGTCGAGCCCGTTTTCCGCAGCGAACGCGCCGAGCGCCTTGAAGTAGCGCTTCATAAACACGTCGGTGTCCATGGGCAGAAGCGTGCCGTCGAGGTCGAAAAATACGGTGGTGTATGAGCGAGCCATGGAAAATCCTCGAATCTCTTTGAAATGGGCCGCTCCGCGCGCTGTAGCGCATGCGGCGGCGAATGCAAAATGGTAGTATAAACAAGTTTTGGTAAAGGGGCGCGGGTGCGCTCGAATTCGTTGACTGGCCGTGATGGAGGTGCCGCCTTTGAAGTTGCTTTTGCACGCGTGTTGCTGTCCGTGCACGCTTGAGCCTTTGCGGCTTTTGCTTGAAGAGGGCCATGACATCGCGATTGCCTACATGAATTCGAACATTCACCCGGCCGAGGAATACGAGCACCGTCGCGCCGTGCTGCTCGATTTTGCTCGTGAGCAGGGGCTCGAGGTAATCGAGGGCGTCTACGACCCGCAGGCGTGGTCGCGCGCTGCCGGCGTGTTCGGCACCGACCCCGACCAGCGTCCCGATCGCTGTCGCGCGTGCTATCGCCTTCGCCTTGAAGAGGCGTGCGCGTATGCCGCGGCCAATGGTTTCGAAGGCGTGGCCACTACGCTCACGGTGAGCCCCTATCAATATACGGAAACCATTCGCGAGGAGCTCGAGCGTGCGTGCGAGCCCCATGGCCTCGCGGCGGTGTTCCGCGATTATCGCGAGCAATATCCCGAGGCCACGCGACGCAGCAAGGCCATGGGCATGTATCGCCAGAACTACTGCGGTTGCGTGTTTTCCAAGATAGAAGCTGCGGAAGAACGCGAGGCCCGCAAAGCCGAGCGCGCCGCCGCGAAGGCTGCCAAGGAAGCCGCCGAGGCCCCCGCGCGTGCGGCCGCCGAAGCTGCCCGCCAGAAGAAGCGCGCCGAAAAGCAGGCATACGCTAACAAGCGCGCCGCCCAGCGCGCGGCGCTCAAGGCATACAAGCAAGCGCATCACGACGATGCGGCTTGCTGCGAGAAAGGAAACAAGGCGGAATAGCCCAAAGTCAGCGGGCGAGCGATTGGCGCCCATGTTGGCTTGAAGTGGGCGAAGCGCCTGAAGCGATAAAGGAGGAAACGGCGAAGCGGCTCGAGTCGCACGAATGACAGCGAGCGCGACTCTGGCGAGTGCAGTTCGGGCAAAGCCGAGGCGAAGCGTACTTCGGTACGCGAGCCGAAGGTTGAACCCGAAATGCGCCGTCAGGGGCGCGCGCAGCGGCGAGTCGTTTCGCCGTTCGGATAGAACGGCGAAACTTATGAAAACTGACGATTTCGATTACGACCTTCCTGAGCGTTGCATCGCCCAGGAGCCTGCGGCGGTGCGCGATGCGTGCAAGATGCTCGTGATGAATCGCGAAACGGGCGAGCTTGAAGACCGCATCTTCCGTGACATTATTGAATACCTCGAGCCGGGCGACGTGCTTGTGGCTAATGAGACGCGCGTCATGCCGGCGCGCCTTTTGGGCGCCAAACGCGGCACGGGCGGGCAGGCCGAAGTGTTCCTGCTTCGCCAACGCATGGGTACCGCGGCCGACGCCTATGTGGCGACCGAGGGCCCCGATGGCGCGCTCGGCAGCAACCAACAAGCCATTTGGGAAGTGCTCGTTCGTCCGGGTAAGCGCCTGAAGCCGGGCAGCGGTGCCATCGTCGACTTCTGTGATGCCGAAGGCAACGTGGCCCTTTCCGCCGAAATCGTCGACTGGGGCGCCGACTCGGGCCGCGGCGAGCGCATCGCGCGCCTGACCACTTCGCGCCCCTCGCTCGACGAGGCCCTGCATGCCGTGGGCCACACTCCGCTTCCGCCCTACATCAAGCACTACGCGGGTGACGAAGAGCTTTACCAAACGGTGTACTCGCGCCACGAAAGCTCGGCGGCAGCGCCTACTGCGGGCCTGCATTTTACGCCCGAGCTCATCGAGCGCCTGCGTGCTAAGGGCATCGAATGGCACACCGTGGAGCTTGAAGTTGGCCTGGACACCTTCCGCATCGTCGACGAGGACGACCCCGAGAAGCACACCATTCACACCGAGTTTTACACGGTTCCGCAGGAAACCGTCGACGCGTGCGACGCCGCCCACGCGCGCGGCAACCGCGTGATTGCCGTGGGCACGACGAGCGTGCGCAGCCTCGAGAGCGCTTACGACCGCGAGTTGGGCTGCCTGCGCGCCCGCAACCGCGAGGCCACGAGTCTCTATATTCTGCCGGGCTACACGTTCGGCGTGGTGGACGCGCTGGTCACGAATTTTCACGTGCCGCGCTCCACGCTCATGATGCTCGTGAGCGCGTTTTCGACTCGCGAGAACATCATGGCCGCCTACAAGCATGCGATCGAAAGCGACTACCGCCTGCTCAGTTTTGGGGATGCGATGTTTATTGAATAATACTTTTGCCTACGGCAAAAGTATTGTGTCGACGCTGCGCTGGGTTCTGGCGGCACGCTTCGGGCGGGGCCTTCGGCTTCACGTACCGAAGTACGCTTCGCCTCGGCCGCGTCCGAATCGCACTCGCCAGAACCCATGCTCGCTGACCTTGCTGCGAAAGCGGCTCGTTTCTGCTTCAAGGAAGGAACCCTAATGCCCCTTTTTGATGTGAATATCGATGCGACCTGCGGAAACGCACGCGCACTCACGTTTGAGACTGCGCATGGCACGGTGCACACGCCCATGTTCATGCCTGTTGGCACGCACGCAACGGTGAAGGGCGTCACCACGCCGCAGCTGCGCGAGCTCAACAGCCAGGTGGTGCTTGCGAACACGTATCACCTGTACATGCGCCCGGGCGTCGACATTATCGAAAAGGCCGGCGGCGTGCAGAAGTTCATGAACTACGACGGCCCCATGCTCACCGATTCGGGCGGGTTCCAGCTGTTCAGCCTCGACCACATGATGAAGACCGATCCCGACGGCGTCACATTCCACGCGCGCGATTACGACGGCAGCAAGCACCGTTGGACGCCCGAGAGCAACATGGACATCCAGCAGCGCATCGGCGCCGATATTGTGATGCAGCTCGACCAGTGCATTGGCTATCCGTCGCCGAAAGAGGCCGTGGCTGCGTCTACGAAGTTGTCGTGGGAGTGGGCTGAGCGCTGCTGCGCCGCGCATACCCGCGAAGACCAGGCGCTTTTCGCCATCGTGCAGGGCGGCATGCATCTCGACCTGCGCCTTGAGAACGTGAAACGCCTCATCGAAATTGACGCCGCGAGCCGTGCTGCGGGTCATAAGGGCTTCCAGGGCTATGGCATTGGCGGCTATTCGGTGGGCGAGCCGCATGACGTGATGTTCGAGACGCTCGGCGATGTGTGCCAGGCGTTGCCCGACAATCGCCCGCGTTACCTGATGGGTGTCGGCAACCCCACGACGCTCGTCCGCGCGGTGCGCGAGGGCGTTGACATGTTCGACTGTGTGTTGCCTACGCGCACGGCCCGCATGGGCACCGCGTTTTCTCACACAGGCCGTATGAACATGCGCAACGCGAAATACAAGGAAGATTTCACGCCGCTCGATCCCGAGTGCAGCTGCCCCACGTGTACGCATTACACGCGCGCATACCTTCGCCACCTGGTAAAACAGGGTGAAATGCTCGGCGGTATTCTGCTGTCGATTCACAACCTGCATTTCCTGATCGACCTTATGGGCAAGGCGCGCGAGGCCGTGCTCGCCGGCGAATACGAGACGTTCTACCAAGATTGGATGAATTCTCCCGCCGCGAACGACTACTAAAGAACGGCGCGGCGGTTTTGCAGCCGGCCACTGCAATGCCGGCTGGCAAAAGCAGCCGCTTCTTGAGCGGGTCCGCAAGCCGCTGGGGCGAATGTCAATGATGCTGCTGCGGTGTGGCTGACACCGTTGGCGTCGCGGATGTCGGTGCTTCCGATGGCGATGTCGTCGGATTGTGCCGTCGATGTCGATGCTGTCGGTGTCTCCATAGCGGCGTTAGCGCGGCGTTGGACTGATTCGATAGCCTTCCGTGCAAATTTCCCATGTCAGACTAGCAATGTGACGCTACGCCGAATTGGCGCCAGGTTGGCGTGTCGGATTGGTGCAGCTGCGTGTCAGAAAAGGCGAGAACGGGGCCTCATTGCAGGTAGAGATTTGGGGCCTTTCGCCTATCTCAAATTCAGCAAATCTCTCTCACCTGGTGTTTTGCGAAAACATCGCTTGCGAGCCGCATTATTGTTCTTGCATTAGGGCCCTGAACTCCGTCATGGCGGGCCCCATTGTGGCGTTTTCTGTCAATCTAGGCTCGATAATCTGCAATGAGGCCCCATTGTGGCATTTTCTGCCGATCTCTTCCGTCGGCCTCTATTGCTGAGTGCTTTCGCTGAGACTTCCGATTGGATTTCAGTCGAGTGCTTCTGCGAAGGACTCTGGCCAGGCTTTGGCTCAGGGCGTTTCAACGAAGGCTTGCTGCAAGGGATTCCATGGAGTCTTTCGTATGGTCTTCTGCGACGGTTAGCGGCCAACGTTCCGTGTCGAAAATTTCATGTCTGCGCCTGGGGTAGGGTGTCGCTCCGCAACGGAACCCCGTGTTTGCCGCAGAGTCATAACCACCCAACGTTCAACGACGGTGTTTCGCGCTCGTGTTTGAGGCGGCCTGTGGCGGTCATTCCGCATCAAGGGCCTTGCGCACGCAACCGGAACGGCTATCCTAAAGCAAGAATAGTTGTCGCGTCGAAGCCGCATTAAGGGGGAAACATGCTGCGCATACCCGATTCTCGAATCGACCAGTTCATTGCCGAAGACGTTCCGTATATTGACCTCACGAGCGAGGTTTTGGGCATAGGTGCCGAGCGGGGTGAGATGGAGTTCTTCACGCGCGAGGCGTGCGTGCTGGCCGGCGTGTCGGTGGCGTGCCGCATCGCCGAAAAGTGCGGGTGCGAAATCGCAAGCGCACGAGCCGACGGCGACGGGCTCGCGGTAGGCGAGACGTTCTTCGTCGTGCGCGGCGCGGCAGCTGATTTGCATGCGGCGTGGAAGGTGTGCCTGAACACGTTCGACCACCTGTCAGCAGTTGCCACGAAAACGCGCATGATGGTGAATGCCGCGCATGCGGTGAACCCTCGTTGCGAAATTCTCACAACGCGCAAAAGCATGCCAGGCGCAAAAGACCTGCTCACGAGCGCAATCATGGCAGGCAGTGCGTTCCCCCATCGTTTGGGCCTTTCCGAAACCGTGCTTGTGTTCGAGAATCATATGGAATTCATGGGCGGCTTCGACGCGTTTGTCGAGCAGCTGCCGAATATCAAGTCGAAGTGCATCGAAAAGAAGTTGTTTGTGGAAGCGAACGCAGAACAAGCGCGCACGCTCGCGCGCGTAAGTGCGGGTGGGGAAGGCGTCGATGGCATCCAGCTCGACAAGGTTCCCGTTGACGAGTTGACATCCCTCGTTGTCGAGCTGCGCGAGATCGACCCGCGCCTTACGCTTATCGCGGCCGGCGGCATCAATCCCGAAAACGCCGCTGCCTATGCCGCCACGGGCGTTGATGGCCTGGCGACCACGGCGCCGTTTTCCGCGAAGCCCTGTGACATGAGCGCGCGCATGCATGCGCTCTAGGTTGAATAAGCGCTGGCGTTCCGGGCGACGAAACTTCTCGCACCAACCGAGCGTAGGCACGCCTGCGTGCGTGTAAATCGAGAATGTCTCCTTGGTATTTTAATAAGCCGTTTCGAGCGCGTTTGCACGCATAGAATCAAAAACGGCAACCATGCCAAGGCTGTTCAAGGGCGCGTTGGCTTGTATGCATGCGTATGATTCGCACCCCAGGACGGCCGTGTACTTGATGCGTGTTGAGCGCTGATCCGCATGCATATGGGGTGCGTAGATGCTTGCCCGCTGAAGATTCCGCCCGCGTTTGCGTCCGTGGGTATTCCCTCGAATGATTTCACGAGCTCTACAACGGAACATACTTCCAGGTCAATTTTAATTGTCCCCATTAAAATGCGCGAAAGCGTCCCTTCTGGAGGTACGCTTTTCAACGTATATTGCCCCTAGGGAATGATCAGGGAGGGCCTGCATTCCCATAGTTAGCAAGGGGAAGGGGGAATCCCATGAAGAAAGACAAGTTTGAAAGCGCGAGCAAAATCGAGACTGCGAACTGCGCCGATGCGCAGGGCAAGGTTGCAGCTGCATCGCCTAAAGTGTATGCGCGCGGTAGCAAGACGAAAGTCGCCATGTGGGGCGTTGGAGTTGCGTCGTTTGCGCTGGTCGTGGGCTTGGTTGCCTGCGCGCCTCCCGCGACTACGGGCAAAATCGAGGCTGCGCCGTCACCAAACGCCGCCGCCAAGCACGCCACGCCCGAGGCCGACGAGTTCGGCGTGGTGACCGCCGAATCGTGGAAAGACATCTATCCGAACGAGTACGCGAGTTACATGGACAATGCGTCGAACTCGCCCGATTCTGGCAAGAAGAACTATCTGGAAACGTATCCGGCGCTCAACACCATGTACAAGGGATACGCGTTCGCGTTGGGCTACGACCAGGCGGCCGGCCACTTGTATACGCTTGAGAGCGTGAAAGAAACGCCGCGCACGCAGCAAAAAGAGCAGCTCGCAAACTGCATTACATGCAAAACGCCCCAGTTCACCGCTTTGGTGAATTCTGAAGGCGACGGCGTGTACGCCGAGAAGTTCAACGACATGATTGGCCAGTTCGACGAGCCGGTCAGCTGCTACAACTGCCATGAGAACGATCCGAAATCCAACACCGTTGCGAGCAAGTTTTTCTTCGATTCGCTCGGGGCTGACGCTGACAGCATTCCGAAGGACGCTCAGGTGTGCGGACAGTGCCACAATGAGTACTACTTCAATGGCCAAACCAAGGTGCCCGCGAATCCCTACTCGGGTCGCGAGCAAATGACGCCTGATGCGATTCTCGCGTACTACGACAGCATGGGCTTCGCCGATTGGAAATATCCTGGCACCGACACGCCTATGATTAAGGTGCAGCACCCCGAGTTTGAGACGAACTACGGCGGTGGCGGTTCATACATGACCAACCTTGGCTATACCTGCGCCGATTGCCATATGGGTAAGGCAACCGCGGAAGATGGCACGGTGTATGTGAACCACAAGTGGACGAGCCCGCTCGAAAACGAAGACCTTCTGGCCAACGATTGCTCAAAGTGCCACAGCGATTTGAAGGCTGAAGTCGCTGAGATTCAGGCTCATCAGGAAGAGCGCGTGCAGGCGATTTCGAAGAAAATCGAGCAGCTCGCCAATACCATGACCGATCAGGTTGCAGCCGGCACGCTTGCGGGCGACAAGCTCGCGCAATGCCAGAAACTGCATCGCAATGCGCAGTTCTACTGGGACTTCGTGATGGTCGAAAACGGTGACGGCGCGCACAACTCGAAGCTCTCCGATGAGACGCTCGACAAGTCAGAAAAAGCCGTTGACGAAGCGCTGGCCCTGCTGGCATAGCGCGGAGCAAGAAAAGCAAAACCCGCCCTCCCTTGGAAGGCCGCGAATCATTCGCGGCCTTTTTCGCATTCGATGCGGGTATGGGTTCGGTCTTTGCATAAAAATGCGCGAAGTGCGTACCTTATTTCGAAATGCGATGCTAAAGGTCACCGATAAGCTATCGCGACCTGGGATTTTGTTTGGGCATGCGTGCCTTTAGCTACCATTGTCGGTCAAGGGTACGCACTTCGTGCATTTTCGCACGAAGGACATCTGCCTTGGCTGCCGTTGGCGTTGGCAGCGTTATTTTTCAGGGAACCACGCCTGCGCGAGGCGATGCACGCCTTCCGGAATCAGTTCGGGTTTGATGCTCGAAAAGCCCACAAGCACGCATCTTCCGCAGGGGTCGGTTTGGTGACGCGGCATCCAATAGCCGCTGGTGGGGTATACGCGCACGCCTGCCGTTTCGGCGGCGGTGAGCAGCTCGCCCTCGCAGCGGCCATCGCGGGTCGCCACGAGCAAATGCAAGCCTGCCGTGCCGCCGAAAATTTCAATTTTGCCGCCCATTTCATGCTGCAGGCATTCCATAAGCAGGTTGCAGCGTTTGTGGTATGCCGTCATGGTCGCGCGGGTGTACCTATCCCAATATCCTTCGCTCATGAATAGGTAAAGTACCTTTTGGGAAAGCCAGGGGACGGGGCAATAGTGACGAGCGAATTTCTCGCGCCAACGATCGAGCAGTTGCGGTGGCAGCACGAGGTAGCTCATGCGCAGCGCTGGTGAGAGTACCTTTGAGAATGTGCCCATATATATCACACGATTTCGTGTGTCGAGCGATTGCAGACTTGGTATGGGTCGCTCGGTATATCGGAATTCGCGGCAGTAGTCGTCTTCCAAAATATATCCATCGCGCTCGGCGGCCCATTCGATGAGATGAACGCGCATTGAAAGCGGCATGGTCATGCCGAGCGGAAATTGGTTTGATGGCGTACAGAAGACAAGCTTCGCGCCGCTTGCGTAAAGGCTTGAGGCGAAGGCATCCTGCTGGGCTTCGGTTGTGTCGGGGTAAACGGGCAGCGGCGTAATGCGGAATCCTCGATTGCGAAACACCGCCATGGCCCCGTCGTATCCGGGGTTTTCAATGGCGACGCCGTCGCGCATGGGGTCGAACAAATCGAGCAGATTACCGAGTGCCGCCTGTGTGCCCGCTTGTAAAACGACCTGTTCGGGATCGCAATTCACGCCGCGTGTCGCATGGATGCGACGTGCGATTTCGGCGCGCAGCTCCATTTCGCCCAGTCCATCGCCGTATGCGTTCGCTTTGCTGTCGACCGAAAAAAGCGCATCGCCCGTGAGCTTGCGCCACGCGACTTCGGGGAAGCTTCCGCGCGGGCGATCGCCGTAGGTGAAGTCGAACTCAATGGCGGGTGCGTGCGGAGCGCGGTTTTCGGAAGGCGACAGGCTTGTGAGCTTCGTGCTGCGCGCGGCTGCATGCTCGGCGGCGTTTCTGCCGCTGAGCCCCTCTTCGGTGAGCGACGGGCTTACTCGCCCTATGGCCGCGGATGAGGTGATCTGTTTGGTTTTTCGGCTCGCTGCGGCGCGGTCCTTTTCGACGCTCGCTTCTGAAAGAGGCGAAAAGTCAACGTTGCACACCACATATCCCGACCCGCTGCGGCTTGTGACGTATCCCTCGGTCAAAAGCTTCGCGTAGGCGTTTTCTACAGTGTTGCGAGAAACATCCAAGCTTTCGGCGAGCTTGCGAATGGGCATGAGTTTTTCGCCCGGTTTGAGCGCGTTTTCGGTGATGTCGCGTCGAATGGAATCGTAAATTTGCACGTAAAGCGGGTCTCGCGAGTTTTGGTCAAGCGAAATCATCGCCGTCACCCCTTGGCTGATTAAGCGTCCCCATCAAGCGCTTCCCTGTCGCCTGAATTGCTGGAATCGTCCCCATAAATATAGCGCGAACCATCCCTTTTGGCAGGCAATTTTCTGTCGAATAATGCAATTTGTAGGCTTTTGGGCCACATGGGGGTGGGAAATGGAAACGACAACGTTTGGTGCAATCGCCGCGGCCGGAGTGGCCGCTGGTGGCATTGCGGTCTGCTTCGCCGGCAATGGCGAGGGGCTTCTTCGTCCGCCGGGGGCGGCGGATGAAGCCGATTTTCGCGCGCGCTGCATTAAATGCGGGCGTTGTTTGGAAGCGTGCCCCTACCAGGCGATTCGCATGGCGAAAGGGCCAACGGGCGCCGAAACCGGAACCCCCGTGATTGACGCGCGTGCCCAGGCGTGCCGCTTGTGCGCCGATTTTCCTTGCATCGCCGCGTGTCCCACCGAGGCGTTGCACCCGGTGTCTGCGCGCGATGAGGTGCGCATGGGATGCGCGGTAATCAATCGCGATTTGTGCATAGCCGTTCAAGGAATGCGCTGCGAGGTGTGCTATCGCGCATGCCCCTTCATCGATTCTGCCATCGCCATTGGAGCCTCCGTGCGTGAGGGCGACGCGATTCATGCGGTGTTTGAGCCGTTGATCGATCCTGAAAAATGCGTCGGGTGCGGCTTGTGCGTGCAGCGTTGCGTTGTGAGCGACCCGCAGGTTGCCATCGAAATCGTGCGCGACTACGGCGAAGCGCGCCGACGTATCGATGAAGAGCAGGCAAAACACGTATCGAATCCTTGGGCGGGATAAAAGCCGATTGACCTTCGTCGTCCAGCGTTTTCGTTCCGGTGGCTTTGACTGCACCGAGACAGCGCGGGACAGCGCGGGATACCGTGGTTTTGTTCGGAGCCCAGGTGCGGCGTTGCCGAAGTCTCAGGATGACGACGGCTGAGCTACGCCGAACAAATCGAGCCAGGCAACAGAGCGCTTCCGAAGGGCGCTTTCTAAAAGGTTATAGGGAAGAACCGTTATTAAGGGAAGGTGGACACCATGGATGTTACGCGACGCGATTTCGTGAAGGCTTCGGCGATTGCCGCGGCGATGGCGGCGGCGGGCGGCAGTCTGGCGGCATGCGCCAGCAAGTCCGATGCGGGACAGCAGGGCGCGGGCGATACACAAACGCATACTGCAGTGTGTCGTTTCTGCGGCTGTGGCTGTGGCGTGCTGGTCGAGACGAAAGACGGGAAGGTCACGGCTGTCACCGGTGATCCCGACAACCAATCGAATCGCGGCCTGAACTGCGTGAAGGGCTATTATCTTGGCAAGATTCTGTATGGAAAAGATCGCCTGACTACGCCGCTTATTCGCGATGACGCTGGCACCAAGGGCACCGAAAGCGGCCTGCGTGAAGCTAGCTGGGAAGAAGCGCTTGAGCTCGTGTCGACCAAGCTGCGCGAAACATGGAAGAAAGACAAGAGCCGTCTGGCGTTTTGGGGCAGCGGCCAGCAACCCATTACGGAAGGCTACCTTACCGCGAAGTTCTGGAAGGCCGGCCTGCTTTCCAACAATATCGACCCGAATGCGCGCATGTGCATGGCGAGCGCCGTCGTCGGCTTCATGAACGTGTTCCAGACCGACGAGCCCGCCGGTTGCTATGAAGATTTCGACAATGCCGACGTTTTCATTACCTGGGGTGCCAACATGGCCGAGGCGCATCCGATGCTCTATTCGCGACTCACCGCGCATAAGCTTCAGAATGAAAGCGTTCGTCATATCGACATCACCACGATGAAAACCCGAACTTCGGCAAGCGCCGATAAGGTTTTGTTGTTCCGCCCGGGCACCGACTTGGCCATTGCGAACTGCGTTGCGAACTACCTCATTCAGAATAAGAAATACGATGCCGATTTCGTGCGCGACCACTTGCAGTTCAAAATGGGCACCGAAAACATCGGCAACGCCTACGAGGATGGCTACGATAAAAGCGACCTGGGCAAATCGGTCGATAAAACCACCGCATGCACGTTTGAGGAATACGCCGCGCGTCTGGCGGACTATACGCTCGAGTACACGAGCGAGCTTTCGGGCGTTTCCGTCGAGGACCTTACTGATTTGTGCGAAGTGTTCGCCGACCCCGATTTGCGCGTGATGAGCCTGTGGACCATGGGCGTTAATCAGCACAATCGCGGTACGTGGATGAACCACAACCTACATAACATCCACCTGCTTTCCGGCAAGTACGGCAAGCCGGGCTCAACGGCATTTTCGCTCACCGGCCAGCCGAGCGCATGCGGAACGGCGCGCGAGGTGGGCACGTTCTGTCATCGCTTGCCGGCCGACCTCGTGGTGGCCAACGAGGCGCATCGTCGCTATACCGAAGCCGTTTGGAATTTGCCCGAAGGCTACCTCGACGAAATCAAAACGCCCGGCTATCACACGATCAAGCTCTTCCGTGAAATGTCGAAAGGCAACATCGATTTCCTGTGGAGCGCACACAACAACTGGGCGCAGTCTCTGCCGAATCTGACGCGTTTCTTGGGCGAAGACGGCGAGCACACGGGTATTTTCGACACGTTCATCGCGGTAAACGAAGTGTATCCGACGCTTACGACCCAGTATGCCGACGTCGTTTTCCCCGTGGCAATGTGGGTGGAACGCGAGGGCCAATTCGGCAATGCGGAGCGCCGCACCTCGGTGTTCGAAAAGGCTGTGGAGCCTGTGGGCGATGCCAAGTGGGACGTGTGGGTGCTGCTCGAAGTCGCGCGTCGCGTGCTCGAAGGCGAAACGATTGACGGCGAAGATGCGTTCACGCGCTTGTTCGGTTTCATTTGGGATGCTGAAAAAGACGACTTCAATGGTGATTCCCGTGAGGTCAACCGTGCGATTTGGGAGGAGTACCGCACGTTCTCGAACCCCGATTTGAACGAACGCGCCGCAGCCATCAATGCCGAAAAGAAGCTCAAGATGGAAGCCAAGCAGCTTGCTCCTTATGACGAATATCTGGCGCACCACGGCCTTACCTGGCCTGTGCGCGAGGTCGATGGGCAGTGGCTGCCCACCAAGTGGCGTTTTTCCGATGGCAAGCAGGCCGATGGCTATGACGAGGTCGGTATCGAGATGTATGGCGATAAGGGTCTTGCTGGCGGCATGAGCTGGTACAAGAGCGCCGATCACAAGCCTTCGGTGGTCTTCCGTCCGTATGAGCCGCCGGCGCAGGAACCTTCCGCGGAATTCCCGTTCTGGTTCTGCACGGGCCGTTTGCTCGAGCATTGGCATACCGGCACCATGACGCGCCGCGTCGAGGAGCTCGACCGCGCGCTGCCCGAGGCCTTGCTTTCCATGAACGCCGACGACGCTGCCGCGCTTGGCGTAAACGACGGCGATATGGTGCAGCTTACGAGTCCGCATGGAACGATGCAGATCAAGGTGTCGCTCGCCGGTCGCGTTGAGCCTCCTTCGGGCATGGTGTTTGCGCCGTTCTTTGCGGCCGAAACGCTCATCAACCGTGTTGTGCAGGATTACTATTGCCCGCTTTCGAAAGAGACCGACTATAAAAAGACGTGTGTCAGCATCAAGAAGGCTTAGGGAGGGTCTGACGATGAAGATTTCCAAAACGCGTGTGGGTATTGCGGTTGTGACCGTCGTGTTGGCTGTTGGCTGCGTGGCGGGTGCGGGTTGCGCGGCTCAGCAGCCCGAGCCGTCTAATGCGGTTGCCGGCACCGAAACCACGCCGAAGCTCATGCCGGCACAGCACCAGAAATACGTCGATCGCACGGCGTATAAGTGCTATCGATGCCACGGTGCCAGCGTGCAGGGTAATCCTACGGCAAAAAATGCGGTTGCCATGCCGAATGGCCACTACGTGAACAACGACCCGTCGACATTCGAGCTCGATCCCATTCGCAACGAATGTCGCAGCTGCCATTCGGTTGATCCGAACAAGAAGCTCGGCGACGACGCGACCTATGAAGAGGCCGAAGTGGAAACCGGGCAGGAAGGGCTTGACGATTAGCGTTCGCTTGGGAGCCTCGGGGGCCGAAACGTGCGGAGAAATGTGTGGGGCCTTCATTGCTGAGCTATTGATGGGTCATGTTTGAGGGGGATTCCGATGACTATTTCAAGTTTGATTGTTGAATGCGCTCCCGAGGCGTGCGACGCCGTTGCCGCCGAGCTTTCTGCTCGCGATGGCGTGGAAGTGCATGGCATTGACGCAAAGCAAGGCAAAGTGGTGGTGACCGTGGAGGCCGATGGTATCGATGAAAGCCATCGTATCGCGAGCGATTTTGTGAGCATCGATACGGTTCGTGGCGTCGATCTTGTTTACGCCAATTTCGAAGATGATAACTTGGGGAAGTAGGTTTGCCGTGGCAAAGAAGCGTAAGGGGCGTTGGACGATTGCGCGCCGCGTGGTCCAAATTGTCGTAGCGATTCTTTTCTTCGTGCCGCTTTCCGCGGCGGGCTGGAGTGCTTTGGGGCTGGGTTTTTCTTCTCCCGAAGAGCCGCTTGCGACGCCGAGTGGGTTTGCTTGGTGGGGAAGTCTCTCGTCGTCGCATTTGTTCGGACTCGATTTGCTCGACCCCTTCGCTGCGCTGCAGGTTACGGCGGCGGCGAAAAGCGTTGCTTTTGCCGGTCTTGCTTGGGCGCTTCCTGTTTTGGTGGCTTACGGCATGGTTCGCGGGCGCGCTTTTTGCGGCTGGGCGTGTCCGGTGAACCTGCTGTGCGAGTTTGTCGATTGGCTTCGTGGTAAATTGGGCATTGCGGTGCGCGAGCGCGCGGTTCCGCGCAAGGCGAAGGTCGGGATCGCGGCGGCGGTGCTTGCTCTTTCCGCAGTATGCAGCGTGCCCGTGTTCGAATTGGTGAATCCCATAAGCGCCGTGAACAAGGCCGTGCTGTTCGGCTCGTTTGCGGGGGTTTTCACGCTGGCGGCAATCGTGTTTGCGGAGCTATTCTGGGCGCACCGCGTGTGGTGCCGCGCGTTGTGCCCTCTTGGCGGCATGTATGAAACGCTCGGTTGCGTGGGTTTGGTGAGCGTGAAGATCGACCATGATTTGTGCGTGCATTGTGGCGCATGCCAGGCGGCGTGTCTGTGCGATCCCGAAATCCTTGACGATGTCCTTTCGGGCAAGGCAGGCCGTGTTGTCGCAGGTGATTGCATGCTGTGCGGGAAATGCGTGGATGTATGTCCGTATTCGGCCCTTAAAATTGGGTTCGCGTTGCCGAGGCATCCTGAGTTGTAGGAGATATCTCGCGATTCATGCCGCGCGCGGGCTATTCTCGCTCGAAAGGCCATGAAGAGGTTCGTGGCTTTCGAGTGAGAACTACGTCTGAACGGCGTTGGGCTCTGATGCGGGAGCGCTCATGGTAGACGTGCGCTCAGGCGCGCCGCCTATGTGCCGCTCCCGAACGTTTCGGCGGGCGTTAATCGCGTCGCGCGACGCCGCGGGAAAATGGTCAAACGATGTTGTTTCACAAATGAAGCAAAAACGCTACTACAACAAACGAACGCAGCCATTTCGGCGCCGGCTACGTCAAAATACTTAGTAAATCGGTATTTCGTACCTTGCAGACGAGGCAAAAACGGCCTCATATACGTAATTTGTTGTAATTTCCCCCCAAATGGGTGAGGGCTTTTTCGGCGGTTTTTCGGCGAACTGTGCTAAAGTTCTCGGAAGTATTTCGTGTACAGATTTACCAAGATGCCTTGGGCATCCCCTCCAACTTGTACACGGAATACGGGGAAGTGAAGGAAAGAAGAAAGAAAGGGGGTATCCATGGCTGAAGAAGAGAAGGTTGAAACGACCGAAGCTGCGGATACCAAAGCCGCCAAGAAGGGCAAGAAGAAGTGGCCCGTCGTTGTCGGTGTCGTCGCTGTTGTGATTGTGGCCGCTGGTGCGGGCTTCTGGGTTTGGCATGAGCAGCCGAGCTTCTGCGCCGCCATCTGCCACACCCCGATGGACGCGTACCTCGAGACCTACGATTCCGGTAACTACGACAAGTATGGTAACGAGCTTACTTCTGAGGATCAGAAGAATTCCATGATGGCTTACTCGCACAAGACCGAAGCTGGCACCACCTGCCTCGGCTGCCATCAGCCTGTCATTACCGAGCAGGTCACCGAGGGCATGAACTGGATTAGCGGCAACTATGAGGTCGCTGGCGAGAACAAGCAGGGCGAAACCGTCCTCGAGACCCGCGACATCAGCGAGCTCGTTGCTGCTCGTGGCGCTGAAGACGATGAGTTCTGCCTGAACTCCGGCTGCCACACCAACGCTGACGGTTCCGTCATGACCCGCGACGACCTCGTGGCTCTGACCGCCGACCTGTCCAGCACCCGCAACCCGCATGTTGCCCAGCACGGCGAGTACTCTTGCACTCAGTGCCACAAGGGCCATGCGCAGTCTGTGAACTACTGCTCCAGCTGCCACAGCGACGCTCCTATCCCGGAGGGCTGGCTCAACGCGACCGAGGCCAAGAAGGTTCAGACTCTCTAGCCTGACGTTTTTATTGGCTACAACGCCTTGGGTACTGCAATCTGCGTAGTTTCCTGAAGCGCCATGGAACAAAAGGACCTGCCATTTTTTGGCGGGTCCTTTTTTTGTATTCTTTAAAGTAGGAATGTCCTGCTCTTTTTGGTGTGGGGCCGCAATGCCCGATGGGGCTTTATTGAGTTACGGGCGCGCGCGTGCGCGCAAGGGGAGCGGCTAGGAAGCGCCGCATGGAAAAGGAGCGAAGTAAATGAACTCCAAAATGAAGCGCAGGCTCATTGTGGTCACGGGCGTCATCGTTGTGGTGCTCGCGATTGTTCTGGCCATTGTTGGCTCGAGCGGCGCGGCGAAAACCATTTCGGTGAAAGACGCCCTGGAATCTGACCTCGCCGACGAGCGCGTGCAGGTTTCCGGCAACGTGGTCGACAACTCGTTTGCCACGGTTGACGGCGTGCTCACGTTCGACATTTACGATCCCGATGGGGGCGACCCGGCCCAGAAGCTCCACGTGAGCTATGACGGCGCGGCCTCTTCGACGTTCGGCAATGGCGTGACCGCTATTTGCACGGGTAAAATCGTCGAGGGCGAAGGCGGCCTTGAGCTCGTGTGCAGCGAACTCGTGACGAAGTGCCCCTCGAAGTACGAAAGCGCCACCGACGCGCTGAGCGTGACGAGCCTGCTCGACTATGGCGACTCCATCATCAACACCACTGTGAAGCTCAAAGGCACCGTGAAGGCCGGTACGCTTACCTCGGCCGCCGAAAGCGGCGAGCCGCGCTTCGTTGTCGTTGACGCCAGCGACGCCTCGCGCGAGATCGCGGTCGATTACGACGGCGCGCTTGCCGACGGCATCTCCGATGGCACCTCGGTCGTGGTTACGGGCTCGCTGGAGGCTTCTGGCGCATTCAAGGCTACCGACGTCGCACAGGAGGGTTAAAGCGTGTCTACTTTTGGTTTATTCGGCTTGGTCATCGCCTTCGCCGGCGTTGCCATTGGCTCTGTATGCCTGCTCGCTTCGCAGGCGCTTCGCGGCACTCGCCGCGCTTCTTCGGCCGACACGTTCGCATGGGCGGGCGCCGTGGCGCATATTCTTGCGTTCGTCGCGCTCACGTTCTGCTGCGGCCTGCTCGTCTTCTGCTTCATGACGGGCGACTTCTCTATCGAATACGTGCTGCTCGAGCATTCTGAGGCGGAAGGCGCGCTCGGCGTGCTCTATCGTTTTGCGGGCCTGTGGGCCGGCCGCGAGGGCTCGCTTCTGCTGTGGGCGTGGCTCATTTCGGCTTTCAATGTGGCCGTGGCCGTGCGCGTGATGAAGCACGACGAGCCCATCGATTGCATGGCGCTGCTCGTGTCGGGCCTCGTGCTCGTGGCGTTTGTGGCGGTTATGCTCTTCTCGGAAAGCAACATGCCCTTCACTGCGACTGCCGCGCCTTATATCGATTCCTCGGGCCGCCTCACGAACACGGGCTCCATGCAAGGCATGAACCCGCTGCTTGAGCACTGGGCGCAGGCCATTCACCCGCCTACGCTGTTCATCGGCTATGCGGGCCTTACCATTCCGTTTGCATACGCTATTGCGGCGCTCATCGTGAACGACCCTTCGAAGAAATGGGTCGAGCGCTCGAGCCGCTTCGCTATGATTTCGTGGCTGTTCTTGGGCATTGGCATTGGCCTTGGCTGCGTGTGGGCCTACGTCGTGCTCGGCTGGGGCGGCTACTGGGGCTGGGACGCCGTGGAAAACGCCAGCTTGCTTTCGTGGTGCGTTGCGCTCGCGCTTGTGCACAGCTTCACCGTGTATCGCAAGCGCGGCGCGTTTAAGCGCTGGTCGATTATGTGCGCGTGCATCACGTTTGCGTTCGTCATTACTGGCACGTTCATCACGCGCTCGGGCATCGTGCAATCGGTGCACGCCTTTGAGGGCGACCCCGTGTCGCTTGTGCTTTTCGGCGGCCTTATTGCGGTTTCGATGCTTGTGGGCGCCCTTGGCCTGTTCATTCGCTGGAAAAGCTTCTGCCCCGGCGAGAACGACGTTATGGAATCGTTCGCCTCGCGCGACGCCGCGTATTACTTCAACAACGTGATCATGATCGTGTTCACGGTGATTCTGTGCTACCTCACGGTGGCAAGCGCGCTGCCTTCGTGGCTGCCGTTTGGTGGCCAGAGCCTGTCTGCTGGCACGTACAACGCCATCGCGCGCCCGCTTGGCGTGGTGTACTGCGCGATCATTGCTGTGTGCCCGCTGCTTTCTTGGGTGAAAACCGACCCCAAGACGTTCTGGAAGAAGGCGCGCATTCCCGCATTGTGCGCGGTTGTGCTGTTCGTCGGGCTTATGTCGTATTTCGTGACCACGCTCTACCCGGCGTATGACGCCATTATTCAGGCGGGCGGCACCGAGGCTGAAGAACTCGCCTCGGAAGGCCCCGTGTGGTACTACAACGGCATTGCCGTGGTGGGCTTCGCCGTGGCGAGCTTGCTGTTCTTCAACACGCTGTTCCTCATTGGCCGCACGGTTGGCGCGCGCGCAAAGGCCACGGGCAAAAACCCGGTGGCGGCGTTTTTCGCGAGCCTCGCGGCCGACGCCCCGCGTTTCGGCGGCTACATCACGCACCTCGCGATGTCCGTCATTTTGGTGGGTCTCATTGGCTCGTCGATGTATGTGACCGAGAAGGTCGGCTATGTCGATTTCGACCAAGATACCAACACGGGTGGCACGTTCACGATTGAAAACTACGAGCTTCGCTATGCGAACAACGAAGTGAATCAGACCTCGAACGGCAAGCAGATCGATTATTGCACCCAGTTTGAGGTGTACGACACAAATTCCGGCAGCTACATTGACACCGTGTCGCCTTCGGTGACGCTTCAGTCGGCTACACAACAGACCAAGCTCAACGCGAGCGTGATCAGCTTCCCCATGGAAGACTTGTTCGTGGTGTACCGCGGCGTAAACGATGCCGGCCAGCTGTCGATGGACGTGCGCGTGAACCCGCTCATCAGCTGGGTATGGGCCGGCTTTGCGATGCTCGTTATTGGCACCGGCCTTGGCGCATTCGGCCGTCGCAAGCCCTCCAATAAGGTGAAGGATGCAGCCCAGGCGCAAGCCGAAACTGCCAAGGGCGATGCTCGCGCGGAATCGGCTGCGGGCGAGGCTTGTGCGGAGCAGGTCGCGAGCAAGGCTGAAAGCGCTGCCGAGGCGGCGACCGATGCCGCGGCCGAAACCGTGACGGCGACCAGGCCGGCGGCAACGGCGGAAGCGTAGGGCGGCAGCTATGGCAAACGCCATTGAAACGAAAAAGCTCACGAAGGTGTTCGGCGACCGCAAGGCGCTCGACAAGGTGTCAATCGAGGTGCCTGAAGGTGCGTTCCTTTCGATTTTCGGGCCGAACGGCGCTGGGAAAACCACGCTCGTGCGCACGCTTGCCACGCTTTCTCGCGCTACGTCGGGCACGGCGCTTGTGGCGGGGTTCGATGCGAAGGAAGAACCCGACAAGGTGCGCGAGCACATTGGGCTCATCTCGCACAACCCCATGCTGTATCCCGATCTTACGGCTATGGAGAACCTCATGTTCACCGCGCAGCTCTATGGCGTGGTGAACGCCGAGGAGCGCGTGCGCGAGCTTCTGCGCGCAGTTGAACTCGACCATCGTCGCTTCGATGTGGTGCGCACTTTCTCGCGCGGCATGACGCAGCGCCTTTCCATCGCGCGTGCCCTGATGAACGACCCTGATGTGGTGTTCCTCGATGAACCTTACGCCGGCCTCGACCCCCATGCAGTCGAGATTTTCGACGGGCTCATCGAGCAGCTGCGCGACGGGCGAACCTTCATCATGGTGAGCCACGATTTGCAGAAGGGCTTCGACGTGTGCACGCATGCGCTCGTGCTCGCGCGCGGTCGCGTGGTGAGCTACGCGCCTAAGGAAGACATCGATTTCGAACAGTTCCGCCAGCTCTATCGCGAGACCGTGGGAATGGGGGTGGCGTAAGTGGCCGTTGAAATGAAAAAGCCCTCAACCTGGGCGCATTACAAGGCGCTCTTGCGCAAAGACCTCGCCCAGGAGCTGCACACCAAGGAAATGATCACGTCCATGGGCCTGTATGCCCTGCTCGTGCTCGTGGTGTATGGCGCCTCGCTCGCCCAGGCGGGAAGCGAGCTCGACATTCAGCAAATGGCGGGCGGCCTTTTGTGGGTCGTGGTATTGTTCACGAGTCTGCTGGGGTTGAACCGCTCGTTTTCTCATGAGAAAGAAAACGGCTGCTTGGAGAGCATTTTGCTCGTGCCCATGGACCGCTCCGTGATTTTCTTGGCGAAGGCCACGGCGAACTTGGTGTTCTTGCTAATCGTCGAGGTTATTTGCGTGCCTTTGTTCTTCTTCTTTTTCTTGGGAACGGTGGGTGCCGCCGAGACGTGGCCGCTCATGTTCGCACCGCTTTTGGTGGGCACCATCGGTATAGCAGGCATTGGCACGCTGCTTTCAACCATCACCATCAATACGCGCGGCAAAGACGTTATGCTCGCGGTGTTGTTCATTCCGCTTATGTTTCCACTTCTGTGGGCGTGCGTTTCGGCGACCACGGGCGTGTTGGTTGGCGGCGAGGAAGTGATGGAGACGTTCACCACGTCAATGGCTTTGGCGGGGGGCTACGACGTCATCATGATTTTGGTGTCGTGGGTGCTTTACGACTTCGTTGTGAGCGCTTAAATCGTTGGGGGTCGCGTGCGGCTCCGCGCGGGCTTTTCTGAAACCACAGCGGGCTACCGCTCGCCTCTGGCTCGCTATGCGCCCGCTTGACGGTGTTTCATTCTGGAATGAAAAGCAGGAATGAACACCGACGGTTTCCAAAAAGCCCGCGCGGAGCCGCACGCGACCGCGACGCAAGGTTTGCTCAGCTGCGCGAAGCGAACGGTAGCGAACCGTGGCCCCGGATGGGCCCCTGGCCTGGCTTCGTGCGGCGGTAGGATACGAATAGATGGTCTACGTTGCTTAAGGCATACGAGGAAGGGTTGGTGACATGACCGACAAACCGTTTAAGGAGCCCAAGGTTGGTGGCAAGCTTGACGCTGCCGCGCCTTGGATGATGGCGGTGGGCACGCTGCTCGCCGTTGCGGGCTTCGTGCTCACGTTCACGTTGGCGCCGCTCGTCAACGGCGCGGCTGTGAGCGAGCCGCAGGTTATCGCGGGAACTGTGGTGGCCAATAAGCTGCTCATCTCGCAGAAGATCTTCTATTGGCACGTGCCGGTGGCCATTTCGAGTTTCGCTGCGGTGATATTCTCTGCGTTCTACGGCGTTCGATTCCTTATGACCAAACGCGCTTGCTATGATGTGCGTTCGCGCATCTGCATGGAAGTCGCGCTCGTCTTCGTGCTGTGCGTTATGGCCAGCGGTGAGTTGTGGGAGCGCTTCGAGTGGGGTGTGTGGTGGACATGGGAGCCGCGTCTTACCACGTACTTCATTTTGATGCTCATGGTTTTCGCGTACTTCATTCTGCGCAACGCCGTTGAAGACCCCGAGCGCCGCGCGACCTATTCGGCTGTGCTTGGCATTCTGATTTGCGTGGATGTGCCTATCTGCTTCATGATCACGCGCATTATTCCCTCGAGCGTGCACCCGGTTATTTTCCGCACCGATTCGGGCCTGTCGCCCGACATGTTGCTGCCGTTCTTGCTGTCGCTGTTCGGCATGATGCTCATCGCGTTCGGTCTGTACCGCCTGCGCCTGCGCACCCAAATCATGCAAGACAAAGTCGCCCGCCTTTCCGACGCATTGGAGGACTAAATGAATCCCGTTCTTTCTGAAATCTATTCCACCGTGCTTGGCGGTGCGCCGTACGTAATCGCCGCCTATGCGCTTATCTTCGCGATTCTCATGGTGTACGTGATTATGACCACCTTGAAGTTGAAGAACACCGAAAAGAAGCTTGACGCGCTTGAGGAGCATGTCGAAGAGTTGCTTGCTGCGAAGAAATAGCGCGCTGGCCTGGTTTTTTGCGTATGTGAGATTGGAGCGGTGGGTGCCACGGACGCCTGCCGCTTTTTCTTTCTCGGAGACAAGAGTGCGCTTGGCGATGGGGTGCCCGGTGTTCATTCGCGGCGGTGCTCGTTCGCGCTGGCGTGCAGCCTTTTTGGGCTTTTCCCGCTCGGCGTTCAAGTGTCGTACAATACACCCACGCAATCGAACGGGCCGCCGTGCGCGGCACGTCGTTTTCCCAGATAGGAGATGTACGTTGAAGGCTTTGATTCCCGCTGCGGGCATGGGCACGCGCTTCCTTCCCGCCACTAAGGCTCAGCCGAAAGAAATGCTGCTTGTGGTCGATCGCCCGGTTATTCAGTATGTGGTCGAAGAGGGCTTGGCATCGGGCGCCGATGAGGTCGTTATCGTGAACAGCCGCGATAAGAAGTCCATTGAGAAGCACTTCTCGCCCGACCCGGAGCTCGTGGCAACGCTGCGCGCCCGCGGCAAAGATGCTTATGCCGACGAGGTCGAGCGCGTTGGCAATCTCAACGTTTCCTACGTTTACCAGGACGAGCCGCTGGGCTTGGGCCATGCGATTCACTGTGCGGCCGAAAAAACCGCCGATGAGCCGTTCTTCGTGCTTTTGGGCGACGTCATCGTGCCCGACAACAACATTTGCCCGCGCATGCTCGAGGTTTCTCGCGCACACGGCGGCGCGAGCGTGATTGCCGTGCTTCCCGTTCCCGACGAGCAGGTGCATCGCTTCGGCATTATCGACGGCGCTCCCGTCGAAGGCGAAGACGGCGTGTGGAAGGTGAACAGCCTGGTCGAGAAGCCGGCGCTTGAGGATGCTCCGTCGAACCTCTCGGTGTTCGGCCGCTACCTGCTTTCGGCTCGCGTTATGGAGCTTCTGGCCGACGCCAAGCCCACCGTGGGCGGCGAAATCCAGCTCACCGATGCGCTTGATGCGGTGCTCGCCGAAGAGGAAATGTACGCTGTCGTCATTTCCGACGAAGACGGCTTCGACACCGGCACGGTCGAGACCTGGCTCGACACCAACAACAAGCTGTACGCTCGCAAGAACGGCTAGGCTGAAAAATACGCGAGAGAACGGGGGCGCCATATGGCGCCCCCGTTTTTTAGCGCCTTATCTCGTGGAACAAAAGGCACCTACTGATGGTTGCTGTTTTATTAGCTCGTGGTATAGGGTCTGCCTGCATGCTACAATACGAACAAACGTTTGGCTATAAACGACGCGGGTTGGAGGCGAGATGGAAAACGAGATTGTGCTGTTCGAATCGGAAGACGATCAGATAAAGCTCAATGTCGAATTCGACGGCGAAACGGTATGGCTGACGAAAGAGCAGATGGCGACGCTTTTTGGGAGAGACAGGTCGGTGATTTCCCGCCATATCTCTAATATTTTTAGGGAAGGGGAAATCCTCGAAGAAGGCAATGTGCATTATTTGCACATTGCAAATTCGGACAAGCCGGTCGCGTTCTACAACCTTGATGCCATCATTTCGGTCGCCTATCGCGTGAAATCAAAGCGCGGCGTCGAATTCCGTCGATGGGCAACAGGCGTGCTGCGACAATATGTGCTTGATGGCTACGCAGCAAACAAGCGTCGCCTTGCGCAGTTAGGGCAAATCGTCCAGGTCATGGATTGCATTCCGAATTCTTCCGAGGCGAAGGGTGTTCTCTCGGTCGTCAAAGCGTACACAGGCGCGCTCGATCTGCTCGACGACTACGACCATCGGCGAATCGCGAAGCCGAAGGGCCGCGCGGCGACGTACGTGCTTAATTACGACGAATGCCGAAGCCTTATCGCGTCAATGAAGTTCTCGCGCGACAGCGACCTGTTCGGCGTCGAGAAGGACGACTCCTTCCGCTCGAGCATCGCGGCGATCTACCAGGGCTTCGGCGGACAGGAGATGTACCCGACTCTCGAGGAAAAGGCCGCGAACCTGCTGTATTTTGTCGTGAAGAACCATTCGTTCCACGACGGCAACAAGCGCATCGCCGCCGCGCTCTTCCTGTATTTCTTGAACATGAACGATGCGTTGTGGGCCGATGGCGCCAAGCGTATTTCCGACAGCGCGTTGGTCGCGCTCACCATCATGACCGCCGAGTCGAAGCCCGACGAGAAAGAGGCTATGGTGGCATTGGCTATGAGCTTCCTTTCTTTGGGGTAGTGCGTAGCGCATGGCGGCAAGAGCAAGATGGGGCGAGGGACACATCCGATTGGGCGTGGCCCTCGTGTTGTATGCGGCGTGCAATTTGGCCAGTTCTGTCCATTCTGTTGTACACGCGTGCGAATGAAACTGGCTAGTATCGTTCCTATCAGGTGAATCGATAGGAGGAAGCTATGTACGAGCCGTCAAAAATCATGCAGTCGTTCTTTATCGCGGGGTTTCAATATCACGATGGCGCGTTGGCGCTCAAGAAACTCAAGGCTGGTAAGAAGCTCGAACTCATAGCCGAACCCGACAACCCACACGACCCCGATGCCGTGGCGATTTACCGCAAGGGCGTGCATCTTGGCTACGTCCCCGGCGATAGCAACGCTACCATCGCGCAGCTGTTGCGTTTCGGCCATGCCAACGTGCTTGAATGCCGCATTATGCAGGTCGACAAAAAGGCCGATCCATGGAAACAGGTGCGCGTGGGAATTTACGTCACCGACAATCGCAAACAGAAAAAGGCGGAATAGCCGTGTGCTCCGCGTTTGGGTAGGGCGCCCCGTTCGAACGGGGCGTTTCTCTTTGTGCATGGGCTGGTTTTCGAAAACGTTTACCCAGCACGCGCTTTCGCGCGGTATCCTACAAGTACTAATGGGATATGAAAGAGGAGCAGCCTCTATGAACGGATTCAATGCATTCGGTGCGCAGGTGGGCGGAAGTCGACCCGCCAAGCAGCAGGACGTTTCGAGCTTGCTGCGCGATGTGACGCCCCTGGGTTCTCGCGCAGCTGCGAATGCGAACGATTTTTCGCCTGAGCGCTTGGCTGAAATCGCCGAAAACGAGCGCCGTTGGTCATGGGTTGAGGTCGACCTGGGCGCCATTCGCAACAATATCGTCGTGGCCAAGCGCCGCCTGAAACCCGGGTGTCGCCTGCTTGCCGTCGTGAAGGCTGACGCCTACGGTCATGGTTCGGTTGAGGTTGCGAAAACCGCACTTTCTGCCGGCGCCTCCTATCTTGCGGTGGCGACGGTGCAGGAAGGCGTTAAGCTGCGCGAGGCGGGCATTACCGCGCCCGTGCTCATGCTTTCCGAGCCCCCCGAGGCCGCCATTCCGCTGCTTCTGAACTATAACATCATGCCGAGCGTATACACGGCCGAGTTCGCTGTCGCCTATGGCGAGGCGGCCGACGCGCATGGGCTGCGCGCTCCGTTCCATCTGGCGCTTAACACCGGCATGAACCGCATTGGCGTGCGCTTTGACGAAGCGGTCGAGTTCGTGCGTCAAATCAGCTTCCACCGTGCGCTTGAGCATGTGGGCACGTTCACCCACTTCGCTACGGCCGACTGCCCCGAGACGCTCGACTTCAACATGCAGTTCCGCCGCTTCACCGAAGCCGTCTCCGACATGCGTGTGGCGGGCATTAACCCAGGCATCGTGCATTGTGCGAACTCTGCAGCACTTCTGCGCTACCCCGATACGCATCTCGATATGGCGCGCTTTGGCATTTCGCTGTATGGCTTCCACCCGTGCCCCGAAACGGTGGGCTATTTCGATTTACACCCGGCCATGAGCGTGCACGCGCGCATCACCAACGTGAGCCAGCCTCCCATGAGCGAGGGCGTGAGCTACGGTTTGCACTATCGTTCTACTGGCAGTGTGAAGATTTGCACGCTGCCCATTGGCTATGCCGACGGCTACAACCGGGCGCTTTCGAGCCGCGCCCAGGTCATTTACAACGGCCAGCTTTGCAACCAGGTGGGCAATATCTGCATGGATCAGTGCATGTTTGAGATCGATATGCGCAGCAGCGGTACGCGTCCGCGTCTCGACCCCCAAATTGGCGACGAGGTGCTGCTTGTGGGTGCTCAGGGTGGCGCGCGCATCTCAATCGACGACATGGCGGAACAAATCGGGACCATTCCGCATGAGCTGTGCTGCGCGTTCGGTTTGCGCATGCCTAAGGTTTACACGCGCTAAAGAAGGCGAGGGCGCCATGGCCATAGTGAACAGCCATTTTGCAACGGTGCAGGCGAAGGAAGGCGAGGATTCCGCCCAGCTTCTGGCCGATATTGAAGGCGTTATTGGCCAGTGCCGTCGGTGCGCTTTGTGCGAAGGCCGCACGAATGTGGTGCCGGGGTTTGGCAACCCCGCCGCCCGCGTGATGCTCGTTGGCGAGGCACCTGGTAAAAACGAAGATTTGCAGGGGCGTCCGTTTGTGGGCGCCGCGGGGCATTACCTTACCGATTTGCTGGCGCTTGCGGGCCTTTCGCGCGACGAGGTGTTCATCGCTAACGTGTTGAAGTGTCGCCCGCCGTCGAATCGTGACCCACATCCCGATGAAATTGTCACGTGCACGCCGTATTTGCGCGATCAAGTGCGCGCCATCGGGCCGGAATTCCTCGTGACCATGGGCAACTTCTCCACGAAGTTCATTCTGAAAACCGAACGCGGCATCACGCGCTTGCATGGACAGGTGACTATGGCGGGGCGCTTCAAGGTGTTCCCCGTGTATCATCCTGCGGCGGCGCTGTACGACCCCACGAAGCAGGTCGCCATCGAAGCCGATTTTCGTCGCTTGGGCGAGCTGCTGAAAGGGTAGGGGCGCGTGGCGCTTGGGCTGAGCCGTGCCTGCAGCGTTCGGGCAGCACTGGCGTGCGCGCATGGCGAGGTATGAAATGCTGCCGACTCTCGTTTGCCCATTCTCGTCTGGCAGCGTTTCGCCTTAAGATAAGTACAGAAATGAACATTGACGACTTGTTGCACGCGTGGCTCGGCTTGGGCGCCGTGCGATGGAGATTATTCATAAAAAGGAACTAACGCATGACTGAAGAATTCGACCCGAAAGTGTACCTGCAGCAAGGCGCGTGGCGCGACGTCCGCCTGGGGCTGCATCGTACGGAAGAGCTGCTCGAGCGCCTGGGCCGCCCGCAAGATCGCCTGCGCATTGTGCATGTGGCAGGCACGAACGGCAAGGGGTCGACGTGCGCGCTCACCGCGGGCATTCTGCAAGCGGCGGGCTACAAGGTTGGCCTGTTCACCTCACCGTATGTGTTGCGCTTCAATGAGCGCATTCAGGTGAACCGCGAAGATATTTCCGATGAAGATTTGCTCGCTGTGGCGCTTGAGGTGCGCGAAGCGGCCGAGCAGATGGATGAGCAGCCCACGGCGTTCGAGCTCATCACGGCGGCGGCGCTGCTGCACTTTGCGCAGGTCGGATGCACAGCGGTGGTGCTCGAGGTGGGCTTGGGCGGCAGGCTCGACTCCACGAATGTCGTCGTGCCCGAGGTGTGCGCTATTACCTCGATCGCGCTCGACCACACGCACGTGCTTGGCGACACCATCGCCAAAATCGCGTACGAAAAGGCCGGCATCATCAAAGCCGGCATTCCCGTGGTGAGCTACAAGCAGAAACCCGAAGCCGAGGCCGTTATCATGCAGCGTGCTCGCGAGGTGGGCGCACCGGTGAGTGTGCCGCGCTTCGGTCGCATTCATGCGCACGCGGAAGGCCTGCACCAGGTGTTTTCCTACGACGGCTTCACCGATGTGCGCCTGAAGCTCGCGGGCACCTACCAGCCGAACAACGCTGTGATGGCTATCGAAATTGCGCGCGTGCTGCGCGGACGTGGGTTCGAGATTTCCGATGAGGCCATTAAGGCAGGTCTCGAGGCCACGGTGTGGCAGGGCCGTTTCGAAGTGGTGCGCGACAATCCCACGGTGATTGTCGACGGCGGCCACAACGAGCAAGGCGCCAATGTGCTGGCGGCGAGCTTGCGCGAGTATTTCCCGCAGGGCGGCGTGACGTTCGTGATGAACGTGCTGCGCGACAAGAATTACCAGGCCATGATTGATGCCACGCTGCCGCTGGCGGCGCGCTACTTCTGCGCCGAGCCGCCCGAAAACGAGCGCGCGCTGCATGCCGACGAGCTGGCCTGTGTCATTCGCGAGCGTGAGCTCGAGTTCGAGGGAGTGCACGACTACTGCGTGCAGCGCCTGCAGGTGCAGGCCTGCCCGTCGATTGCCAATGCGGTTGAAGGTGCCGTTGAAGCCGCCGGCCCCGATGGCGTGGTGTGCTGCTTCGGCTCGCTCTACGCCATCGCCGACGTGATGGCTGCGCTGAAAAGCTGCTAATGTGTTGCCTGCTCGAATCCTGCTAAATGCTCGTAGCGTTTAACACATCTGCTGGCCTTTTATCGTTTATTTCCCTTGCACCATGGTGAGGGAGATTTTCTTGCGGTCGCGGTCGACTTTTTCTACCCACACGTTCACGGTGTCGCCCACGCGAACCACATCGCTCGGGTGCTTCACGAAGCGATTGGCGAGTTTCGAAATGTGCACGAGGCCGTCTTGGTGCACGCCGATGTCGACGAACGCACCGAAATCGACCACATTGCGCACGGTGCCCTTCAGCTCCATGCCTGGTTCAAGGTCGTCGATGGAAAGCGCCGAGCGGTTGAACACGACTTCGGGGGCGTCGTCGCGCGGGTCGCGGCCGGGCTTTTTCAGCTCGTCGATAATATCGATGAGCGTCAGAATGCCGCAGTCGAGCTGCTCGGCCAATTCGGCCACGCTGCCTGCGCGCTTCTCGATATCGGGAATGCCGCCGCGCTCGAGTTCGCTCGCCGACACGCCGGCCCGCTTGAGAACCTCGGTTGCCACCGGGTAGCTTTCGGGGTGCACGCTCGTGGCGTCGAGCGGGTTTTTGCCGCCCGCAATGCGCAAAAAGCCCGCAGCGTTCAGGTAGGCCTTTGGTCCCAGCTTGGGAACCTTCTTCAGCTCGCGACGATCGGCGAAGGCGCCGTTTTCCTCGCGATAGGCCACGATATTTTTGGCTACCGTCGACGTGATGCCCGAAACGTAGCTCAAAAGGCTCGCGCTGGCGGTGTTCACGTCCACGCCCACGCGGTTTACGACGTCTTCGACCACATAACCCAGCGTACGAGCAAGTTCTGCCTGGTCAAGGTCGTGCTGGTACTGGCCCACGCCAATCGATTGCGGTGGAATTTTTACGAGCTCGGCCAACGGGTCTTGCAGGCGGCGGCCAAGGCTCATCGCGCCGCGCACGGTCACGTCGAGGTCGGGGTATTCCTGGCTGGCGAGTTCCGATGCCGAATATACCGACGCGCCGGCCTCATTCACGATGGTGTAGCGTAAATCGGGCGCCTGTTCGGCGATGAACTCCGACACCACCTCCTCGGTTTCGCGGCTCGCGGTGCCGTTGCCAATCACGATGGTGTTTACGCGGTCTTTCTTCACGAGGCGGGCGAGCTCGCGTTTGGTGCCCGCCACGTCGCCGCGCGGCTTGGTGGGGTAGACCACGCTGTGGTCGAGCAGCTTGCCGGTTTCGTCCATCACAGCAATTTTGCAGCCGGTTCGATACCCCGGGTCGAGGGCCAGCACGCGTGCGCCGCGCACGGGACGGGCCGACAGCAGGCCCTCAAGGTTTTTGGCGAACACATCGATCGCCTCGGTTTGCGCGCGCACGGTAAGCTTCGCGCGGGCCTCGCGTTCGAGCGACGGCGCCATGAGACGCTTGTAGCCATCGGCGATGGCGGCGTCAAACACGGGCGCGAACACGCCGCATCGGCGCGGCCAGCGAGCGCCAAGGCGTGCAGTAGCCGCGCTTGCGTCGACGTTCACGCGCACGCGCAGCTTGCCCTCGCGCTCGCCGCGGTCAATTGCGAGCACGCGATGGTTGGGAATCTTGCGCAGGGGCTCATCGTAGTTGTAGTACGGCTCGTAAGGAGTCGCCTCGTCGGCATTGGTGGCCTCGACCACGATGTCGGCGGTGTTGTGCGTGAATGCGCGCAGGTCGGCCACGCATTCTGGGTCTTCCGCAACGGTTTCGGCCACAATGTCGCAGGCGCCGGCAAGTGCCGCCTCGGGCGTCTCGAAGCCAGCATCCTCGTTGACGTATGCCGCGGCGGCATCGAGCGCGCTGCCCTTGGCTGAGGCCTGCATGATGATCATATTAGCGAGCGGTTCCAAGCCGGCTTCGCGGGCCTTCTGGGCGCGGGTCATGCGTTTTTTGCGGTAGGGCTTGTAGAGGTCCTCGACGCGCTGGAGCTGTGTGGCCTTGCGAATCTGCTGCTCGAGCTCGGGCGTGAGTTTGCCCTGGGCGTCGATAAGCAGGATCACGTCCTCCTTGCGCTGCTCAAGATTGCGTAGGTAGGACAGGCGATCGTCGAGCGCACGCAGGGCGACGTCGTCCATGCCGCCCGTGGCTTCCTTACGGTAGCGCGCGATGAAGGGAATGGTGTTGCCCTCGTCGATGAGCTTGACGGCCGCTTCGACGTTGCTGGCTTTCAAATTAAGCTCGCGTGCGAGCTGTTCAATCAGATTCATAGAGCTCCTCTTAATTGTGGAGTGCCTATTGTACGCGCGCCGTTATGCCGCTCGCGCGTTTGTTGTCCGAATCTGCTAAATGCTCGGAACCTGTTAAATGCTACGAGCATTTAACAGGTCGCATTCCAAAACAGGGATTTCCCTGCGTTTCTGAAGCATTCACGCTTGCTCCAAAAGTCGAGAAAAATAGTTTGACGAACTAAGTAATATCGATATACTTCGGTTCGAGCTTTTCTGCGGGCGCCGCGTTTGATGCCCGACGCGCGCAGAAGCGCAGCCTCGAAAACCCCGTTTGTAGGGCAGTGCGCGACAGGGGAAAGCGGCGCAAGCTGACATGCGTGCTGCATGTGATCAGCCTCATTCATGCGGGACCGCTCGTCGCTTCCCTCGATGTCGCCCGACTGAAGGAGCAGTTTGTGAAAATCGCCATTGTCACCGATTCGACGTGTGATTGGGCGCTCGATGAGTTCGCCCGCCGCAATGTTGAGATGGTGCCGTTGAAAATTTGTTTTAGCAACGAATCATTCGCTGACCAAATCGAAATCTCGACCGACGAGTTCTATGACCGCATGATAGACGCGGTCGACCTGCCCAGCACATCGCAGCCTTCGCCGCACGACTTCGCGAAGTTGTTCGAGCGCTTGGCTGAAGAGGGCTACGAAGGCGCCGTGTGCTTGCATATCGCCCTTCCGCTTTCAGGAACGCCCCAGGTTGCGGGCATTGCCGGGGCCGACGCTCCGCTCGACGTGCGCGTGATTGACACGCGATGCGCCACCGCTCCGCTCGGCCTTATGGTCGATGCTGCCTGCGAGCTGCGCGATTCCGGCGCAAGCCTCGATGATATGTGCGAAAAGCTTGTCGCTTTCCGTGACGCGACTCGCACGGTACTCGTTCCCGACTCGCTTGACAACTTGGTGCGCGGCGGACGCTTTCCTGAAGAAGCCGCCAAACAGGCCAGCGTGTTGAACATGCGCATGATGCTCACGTTCAACGAGGAAGACGGCAAGGTTGGCGTTATAGGCAAGTCGAAGGGCGCGAAAGGAGCCATCAAAGACACCGCCGCGTTCATCGAAAACTATGCCGCCGAACATGGCCGCACCCGCCTTCGCTTGGTGCATTGCCGCAACCCAAAAGCGGTAGAAACTTTGATAGACACGCTAACTAAATCTAAGGTAGACTTCGAGGTAATATCGATTGACCCGTGCGGCGCGACCATTGCAACGCACCTGGGCATAGGTGCATTCGGCGTGGCTATGGCGCCTGCCGCGCGCTGCGAATAGAAAGGTTCGGAATGGAAGCGAGTTCGGCGAGGGAGCAAAGGCAGGAAGTCAACGAACTTCTTGTCGAAACCTTCAATAGCATTTTGCGCGTAGAGGAAAATGCGCTGAAGAATCGCCTGACCCGCGGCCTCACGATTTCAGAAATCCACACTATTCATGCCATCGGCCTGAACGGCGCGAGTCCCATGAATGTGGTTGCCTCGCGCCTCGATGTGACGCTCGCGACTCTTACGGCGGCCATTGGCAAGCTTGTGACCAAGGGTTTTGTGCAGCGCACACGTTGCGAGGCCGATCGTCGGCAGGTGCTTGTGTCGCTCACTAAGGAAGGCAGGAAGGCCTACCGCGCCCACGAGCTGTTCCATCGTCAAATGGTCGATGCCGCGCTCGATGGGCTCACTCCCGAAGAAGAGGCCGCATTCGCGCGAGGTCTCTCGAAGGTGAAGGCGTTTTTCGAGCATCACTCGTAAGGCGTTGGTACGCGCGAAATGATTTACGAAAAGAAAGAGTTGGGCTTTCGCCCCTCTCTTTTTTAAGCAAATATAGTTAGATAATCGAACAATTAGAAAGGCTAAAGAAATGACCACTCTCGAAACCATCCAAGAGATCCTGAACGAGAACCTCGACATCGACCCCGCCACCGTTGCCGCCGACTCCACGTTCGAGTCTCTCGGTATCGATTCGCTCGACATGGTTGAGCTCGTGTGCGAGATCGAAAACCGCTTCGACATCGAGCTCGGCGAAGCCGAGGGCCTCGACACGGTTGGCAAACTGGTCGACTACATCGATGGCTTGAAATAAGGCGCACATCCCGAGCGAATTGTCGGCTGAGGCTTTGCCGTGGCGGAACCGCGCGATGCATTTTGCGCGAGTTCCGCACGAGCCGAACGCCCAGTGGCTGTTCGTGCGAGCTCGGGGCAGTTTGAGTTTAGCGAAACGTATCGCGCGGTTCCGCCACGGCGGGATGCAACGAAAGAGGGGGATGTATGAACACCCGCGTAACAGATCTTTTGGGCATTCGCGTGCCCGTCATCCAGGGCGCCATGGCCCGCATCGCCGACGGCAAACTCGCCGGTGCGGTGTCTGCGGCGGGCGGCTTGGGCATTATCGCCTGTGGCGGCGCGCCACTCGCGTGGATCGAAGAACAGGTGCGCATTGCCCGCGAAATCGCTGGCGATGCTCCCATTGGTGCAAACGTCATGCTCATGGATCCGCAGGCGCCCCAGGTGGCGGAGCTGCTCACCAAGCTGCGCGTCGACGTGGTTACCACGGGCGCGGGCAGCCCTGCGAATTTCATGGCAGCCTGGAAAGAGGCTGGCATAAAGGTGGTTCCCGTGGTGGCGTCTTCGGCACTCGCCGCGCGCATGGAGCGCATGGGCGCCGACGCGGTGGTTGCCGAGGGCTGCGAGGCCGGTGGCCACATTGGCGAGCTCACCACTATGGCGCTCGTCCCGAGTGTATGCGATGCCGTGCGCATCCCCGTGATCGCGGCGGGCGGCATCGCCGACGGCCGTGGCATGGCGGCCGCGTTCGCGCTGGGCGCCGAGGGCGTGCAGGTGGGCACCCGCTTCCTTACGGTTGAGGAATGCTGCATCGCCGATGCGTATAAGGAACGCGTGCTGAAGGCGAAAGATTCCGACACGGTGGTGACGGGTCGCGGAAGCGGGCACCCGGTGCGCGGCTTGAAGAACAAGTGGGCACGCGCGATGCGCAAGCTCGAATGCGATGCCGCCGCCAACTCTGACGAACTCGAGGGCATGTACGCCGGTTCGCTTCGCCGCGCGGTGGAAGGCGATGTCGATGGCGGCTCCATGATGGCCGGCCAGTCGGCAGCGCTTGTGCATGAGCGCAAAACCGCAGCTCGGGCCATTGCCGACCTTTTGGCCGATGCCGAGGTGCGCGGTGGCATGAACCTGCAACAGCTCGCTTGCGCCAACGCCCAGCGTACGGGCCGTGCGGCGTGCGTCGTGGAAGGGAAGGAATAGCCCATGGGTGTCGCATTTCTTTTGAGTGGACAAGGCGCGCAGAAACCCGGCATGGGCGCGGCCCTGATTGAACAGGGTGCGCCCGAGGTGGCGGAAACCTTCGCCATTGCGAGTAAGGCCTTCGGGTTCGATGTGGCCGACGTGTGCCTGAACGCTTCCGCGGAAACGCTGCGCGACACCGCGTTCGCCCAACCGGCCATGTGCACGCTTTCCGTCGCCGTTGCCAAAGCGCTTGAAGCCCGCGGGGTTCGCCCCGCATACGTGGCGGGCTTCTCGCTCGGACAAATCGCGGCCCTTGCGGTAAGTGGCATGGTAAGCGAGCGCGATGCGTTTCGCATAGCCGCTTTCCGCGCGAAGGTTATGGCTGAAGCCGCGGCGGCGCGCCCGGGTTCGATGTGCGCGCTGCTTGGCGGCGAGCCTGAAGAGGCAAGCGAGGTGTGCTCGAGCGCTGCGCAAAGCGACGTGCTCGTGTGCGCCAACTACAACGCACCTGGTCAAATTGTTATTTCGGGTGACGTTGCCGCTGTGGATCGCGCTGCTGCTTTGTGGAAAGAGCGCCCGCGCCATAAGACTTCGATGCTCGCGACTTCGGGCGCATTCCACAGCCCGCTTATGCAGCCGGCGGCCGAGGCGCTCGCGGAATTCCTCGAAGAAGTCGAATTCCACGAATCTCGCACGCCGCTCGTGTGCAACGTGGACGCCCGTCCGCTTTCTGCGGCCGATGTTCGTGCGCACCTGGCGAGCCAGGTTGTTTCGCCCGTTCTGTTCGAACAAAGCGTGCGTTGGCTTTCTGAGCAGGGCGTCGACACGTTCGTGGAATGCGGGTTCGGCGGCGTGCTCACCAAGCTCGTCAAGCGCATTGAGCCTGCCGCGGCGCGATTCGCGCCCGTATCCCTCGAAGAAATTGCCCAGGTCGCAAGCGAAGTCGCTTGCGGCGGTGCCGAATAAGAAGGAGTCTTCATGACCGAGATGAACACGGCGGCGGCCGACGCTCCGCGCGGGTGCGCGGTGGTCACGGGCGGCGCCCGCGGCATTGGAAAGGCGGTGTGCGAAGCGCTTGCGGCGCGCGGTTACAACGTGGCCGTGAACCACTCGCACGCCGGCAGTGCCGAAGCGGCCGCCGAGGTGGCGGCGAGCTTGCGCGAGCGATTTGGCGTGGAGGCGGCGGCCATTCAAGCCGATGTTTCGAGCTTCGATGCGGCGGCGGGCCTCATGCAGGCTGCGCGCGAGAAGCTCGGCGAGGTGAGCGTGCTTGTGAACAATGCGGGCATCACGCGCGATGCGCTGTTTTTGCGCATGAAGGAAGACGATTTCGACCGCGTGGTGGCCGTGAACCTGAAAGGCGCGTTCAACTGCTGCAAGGCTGTGATGCCTGCCATGTGCAAGGCACGTTGGGGTCGCATCGTGAACATGTCGAGCATTTCGGGTTTGCATGGAAACGTGGGCCAGGTGAACTATGCCGCGTCGAAGGCGGGCATCGTGGGCCTTACCAAGTCGCTTGCGCGCGAGGTCGCGCCGCGCGGCGTAACCGTGAACGCGGTGGCTCCCGGCTTCATCGTGACCGACATGACTGATGCCGTTCCCGAGAAGGTGAAGGAATCGGTGCTCGGCAACATTCCCGAGCGCAGGTTTGGCCAGCCGAGCGAAGTGGCGAGCCTCGTGGCGTTCCTTGCGAGCGACGATGCCGCGTATATTACTGGCCAGGCAATTGAGATTGACGGAGGTTTGGCGCTGTGACGTGCGAAAAGAGTGAATTCCTGAAGGCCGACGGCACGCGTCGAGTCGTAATTACCGGCATGGGCGCCATTTCTCCCGCGGGCACAGGCGTCGATGCGCTGTGGAATGCGGTCTATTCCGGAAAGCAATGCATCGCGCCCATCACGCGCTTCGATGCATCCGAATTCGCCGGATCGCTTGCCGCCGAGGTGCCGAACTTCGACGCGGCAGCGTGCGGCATTTCGAAGAAGGAAGCGCGCCGCTTCGCGCTGTTCGTGCAGTACGCCATCGCCGCCTCGGAAGAGGCGTGGGCGCAGGCGGGCATCGACATGGAGGCTGAAGACGCTACGCGCGCGGCATGCGTGTGGGGAAGCGGCATTGGCGGCCTGGAGGAATTCCAGCGCGGCTGCGACACGCTTTCGCAGAAGGGCCCCAAGCGCGTGAACCCCCTGTTCATTCCCACAATGATTGAGAACATGGCGGCGGGCAACCTGTCCATTCGCTTCGGGCTGAAAGCCGATTGCCTCTCGATTGTGACGGCGTGCGCGACGGGCACGCATTGCGTGGGCGAGGCGTATCGCCTTATTCGCCATGGTTATGCCGATATGGCGCTCGCGGGTGGCAGCGAAGAATCCATTTCGCCCATATGCTTGGCGGGCTTCGGCAATTTGGGCGCGACCTCGAAATCGACCGATCCGACAGCGGCATCGATGCCGTTCGACGTGAATCGCGGCGGTTTTGTTCCTGGCGAGGGTGCGGGCGCATTGGTGCTCGAATCGCTTGAGCACGCCGTGGCGCGTGGTGCGAATATTCTGGCGGAAGTGGCCGGTTTTGGCTCGACGGGCGACGCGTACCACATGACGGCGCCCGAGCCGTCGGGCGAAGGCGCGGTGCGTGCGATGCGCCAGGCGCTTGCTGAAGGCGGTTTCACGCCCGATGACCTGGGTCATTTGAATGCGCACGGAACCTCGACGCATGCCAATGACGCAATGGAGTCGGCTGCGCTGAAAGCCCTGGTGGGCGAGAAACGCGCGGCGGACGTGCCCGTGACTTCAGTGAAGGGCTCCATTGGCCACACGCTTGGCGCGGCAGGCGCCCTTGAAGCAATCGTCTGCGCGCTTTCGGTGGCAAACGATTGCGTGCCGCCCACGGCGGGCACGCGTGAAATCGACCCCGAGTGCGGCGTGAACGTGCCGCTTGAGCCGATTGAGGGCTACAAGCAGAAGGTGGCGCTGTCGAACTCGCTGGGCTTTGGCGGCCACAATGGCTCGTTGGCTATTTCCCCGTTTGCAGGGAAATAGCGGCCGACGCTGCGCCGGTCTCTCGCGGGCATCTTGTCGTTCGAGTCTCGCGTATGGCCGTGAAGGCCAATGCGTTTTGCCCTTCGTGGCAACCTGCTCCGCGAGAGACCTTGCTCGCTGGTGTTGGGTTCGGAATCACGACGTCCGACGTTGAGAGATGAAGCGACTTTGCGGAATGCTTATTTGCTGGTGTTTGGTGCGGCTGGATGTTCGTTGTTGAATCAGGCTCATTCGCTTTTTAATTTGGAAGGGATAGACCCCCATGGCAATAACGTATCCGTGTGGACGCGACGAGATTATGGCGGTTCTGCCGCATCGCGACCCGTTTTTGTGGCTGACGCGTGTGGTGGAATGCGTTCCCGGCGAGCATATCGTTGCCGAACTCGATATCGATCCTACTTTGCCGCTGTTCAATGGGCATTTTCCTGAGCACCCTGTTTTGCCGGGCGTCATCATTATGGAGGCGCTTGCCCAGGCGGCAAGCTTCTGCGTGCTCGAGACGCGCGGGGCGGAGGGCGCAATCGGTTTCCTAACGGGGGTCGATAAAGCGAAGTTTCGCCATCAGGTTCAGCCGGGCGACACCCTTCGCTTGGAGGCCGACATCGTGAAGTCGTCTTCCCGCATGGTGGTGGCCGAGGTTGTAGCGACCGTCGACGGCAAGGTGGCCGCTTCCGCCACTCAGAAGTACGTGTTGGCGTAGGCGCGAGTGCGGTCGGAACCTGTTACATGCTCGCAGCGTTTAACAGGTTTTCAGGCGACTCGCGCGGCTCGAAAGCGAGACGTGCGCATGTCAAACGCTATGAGCATTTAACAGGTCGAGCATGTAACGGGTTCGTTCTAAGAAGAGAAAGCGTGCAGTTATGCTGCGTTCGAAGAAAACGGCATATGTGACCATTGGCGATGCGGCCGCCGCGCCCGAGGCTCCTGCTGCGGAAGGCGTCGATGCGCTTGCGTGCGAGCAGGAATCGGCGGCGATTTACGCTGCCACCGAACCGCTAAAAAGTCTGGTCGAGGTGCGTTCGGCCGGCGTCGCGCGCGTGCTCGTGGTCGACGCGGGCGCGACGGGCGAGTCTATCGTCGCGGGTTGCTTGGCGGCGGGCCTTGTGCCGTGCGTCGCCTATACCGAAGACATGGCGCGCGCGGCGCATGTGAAGCTCGCTCCGAAAACCGTGTGCGTGGGCAAAAGCCGCGAAACGGGCGCTCTCGACGACAGCTATCGCGTGCTTTCCGCAGCCGAATCGGCCGATGCGCAGGCGATTTTGCTCGTCGATTCGCGCCTTGCGGTTGACGAGCGTTTCCTTTCCATGGCAGCCGACGAGCATCGTAGCGTCTACAGCGTGCCCGTGGCCTCGATCAACGCGGCGTTCGGCGGCATCACGCGCGTGTGGCGCACTTGCTCGGCGCCAAGCGACGCGGCGTTGCACGTGAGCGACGATTCGTGGGTCACGTGCCCGAAGTGCCACCGCATTTCCGACGCGCAGCGCGTGCTTGCCAACCACAAAATGTGCCCCGAGTGCGGCCATCATTTCCGCATGACGTCGGCCGAGCGCTTGGCGAGCGTGCTTGATGCGGAAAGCTTCGAGTGCTGGTTCGAAACCGAAGACGCCGATGTGCCTGAAACCGACCCGCTCGATTTTCCCGGTTACCTGGACAAAATCGGCGGCATGCGAAAGAAGACGGGCCTGCGCGAGGGCGTGCGCTGCGGCGTGGGTCGCATCGCGGGTATGCGCGTGGCGATTGGCGTAATGGATTCCACGTTCTTCATGGGTTCGATGGGCTCGGTGGTGGGCGAGCGCATCACGCGCCTGGCCGAGCATGCCACCGAAGAGGGCCTGCCGCTGGTGCTGTTCACCTGCTCGGGCGGCGCGCGCATGCAGGAAGGCCTGGTTTCGCTCATGCAAATGGCGAAAATCTCGGCCGCGATTGAACGTCACGGTGAGGCGGGCCTGCCGTATTTCTCGGTGATTACCGACCCCACCACGGGCGGCGTGACCGCGAGTTTCGCGATGCAGGGCGACGTGATTATTTCCGAGCCCCGCGCGCTTATCGGCTTCGCTGGCCGTCGCGTGATTCAAGACACCATTCGTCAGGAGCTGCCCAAGGAATTCCAAACGGCGGAATTCGCACTCGAGCACGGCCTTATCGATGCGATTGTCGAGCGCCCGCGCATTCGCGAGACGCTTGCGAACCTGCTTGCGCTGCACGCCAAGCCTGAATCGGGTGCGCCGCGCGGGTTTGTCGCGGTGCTCGCCGCGCTGGCCGCGAACCCTACGAAATGCGAGCTTGAAGCGGCGGGCGCGCAGCTTGTCGCTGACGAGCGCGACATTCTTTCTGGTGTGCGCGCCGTGGCCGTAAAGGCTGCCGCGGCGGTGCCGAAGCACGTCGCGAATGGCGTGCGCTCGGTGGCGACGCGCCGTGCTTACCGTGCGGAAATCGAGCAGTACACTTCGAAGCCCGGAGCCGCGAAGCAGGTCGAGGCGGCAGAAAACCCCGCATGGGCCAGCGTGCAAACCGCGCGCGACGTGCATCGCCCCACCGCGGGCCGCTATTTGGAAGCGACGTGCGAGGGCTTCTTCGAGTGCCATGGCGATCGCGGCTTCGCCGACGACGCCGCCATTGTGGCGGGCATCGGCTGGGTCGCGGGTGAGCCGGCAACGCTCATCGCGCAGGAAAAGGGCCGCGATTTGCAAGATCGCATCAAGCGCAACTTCGGCTGCCCGCAGCCCGAGGGCTATCGCAAGAGCCTGCGCCTCATGCGCCAGGCCGAGCGCTTTGGGCGCGCGGTGGTGTGCTTTGTGGACACGCAGGGCGCGTTCTGCGGCAAAGAGGCCGAGGAGCGCGGCCAGGGCAATGCCATCGCCGACAACCTGTATGCCATGGCGGGACTTCGCGTGCCCACGGTGAGCGTGCTCGTGGGCGAAGGTGGCAGCGGCGGTGCGCTCGCGCTTGCGCTGGCCGACCGCGTGGCCATGCAGGAGCATGCCGTGTATTCGGTGCTTTCGCCCGAGGGCTTCGCGTCCATTCTGTGGAAAGACCGCTCGCGTGCGGCCGAGGCGGCTGCGGTCATGCGCATGAACGCCTATGAGATTTTCGACATGGACATCGTCGACGCGGTGCTCGAGGAAGGCGAGGGCTCGGCCTCGGCCAACCCCGATTTCGCGATCGCCAACGTTGTGGCGTATGTGGAAGAAAGTCTCGACGAGCTTTCCGCCCTGCCTATCGACGAGCTGCTCGAGCAACGCTACGAGCGCTTCCGCAAGTTCTAAAAGCGAATATAAAACACGCAAGCCCAGGTCTCCTCCTTGGAGGTGACCTGGGCTTTTGCATTACTGTCGCCCGACGTTGTGGCCGTCTGGCGTTGTTCTAGCCGTCGTTGGCGTTTGCCGTCGTTGGTCTGCTGATTGGCTTTGTGACGGTCGCAACCGGCTTTCCGTTGTCATTTTGCCTTGCCGGTTCGCCGCCGCCAGCCCGTCACCGCTGCCAGTTCGTCGTTGCGTCTTACAGCGAAGCAGCCTGCTTCTTCTTGGGCAGAACCAGCACGGCGAGCACGATAACGATGGCGGAAGCGATTGCCAGCGCGGTGCCGTCGGCAACGTGCAGCGCGGGGATGCCTACGAGCACGCCGGTGCAGTAGGGAACGAGCCAAATGAGCCACACGCGAATGCTCAGGCGATGGAAGTTGTGGCGCTGCTTGCTATCGCCGCGCAGCAGAACGTAGGTCGCCCAGGTCGCGTGGAAGAGCATAAGCGCGATGGCGAGGCCGCCGGTGACGGGGTGCAGAAGCGAGATGGAACCGCCGCTGCTTTGGGCCATGGAGCTCATGATGGCGGTGCCGGTGGAGTCGCACGCGAGGCCGATCCAGAAGAAGATGAGATGCGAGCGCTTCAGCGTGCCGGAGTTGCGTTCGCCGAAAACGCCGATCGTGTAGGCGACAAGGGCGAGGGAAATGATTGTGGTGGCGGCGATAAGAATAGGTGACATGTTGTCCTCCTAAGATAAAAGGGCGGTTGGATCCGAATAGCCGCGGCGCTCGTTCGTTTCGACGTGTTTTATCTTGGAGGTGATTGGTGTGAACATCAAAGACGTCTTGTTCACTTTTTTCTTCTGACGGAAGGTGGGGCGTCGATGCCGCACGGACAGTATTTGCGGAAGTGGCTGAACGTCTGGCGCATACTCACGTTTGTTTCGCATAATGGATCTGAAGTAATCCCAAATGGGAAAAATATTGAAAAGTGCTTTTAGATTTTCCCATTTGGGAAAATTCGAAGCATTTTTCTGCTAATATTCCCAAATGGGATTATTGAAGGAGCAACTATGAAGCTTGAACTTCCGCCTAAGCCTCGGCGTTCCGATGGAAAAATTTCGAATGCGAGCGATTTGGGCGCTATTTTGCGTGAAAGGCGCAAATCGCTCGGTCTTACCCAGGGCCAGCTTGCGGCGGCGTGTCATTGCTCGCCGCGTTTCGTGAGCGAGCTGGAGCGCGGTGTTGCTGGCGGAAACATCAAACAAGTAATCGAAGTGTGTCGCGAGGTGGGGATAGACCTATTCGCACGGGCGAGGGGGTAGCATGGAGATTGGCGTATTTCGTGATTGGCGAGGTGGAAAGCAGCGTATCGCCACGCTCTCTCGCGAAGGTGGCGTTGGTTCTGAGCGATTCCAGTATTGCGAAGCTTTTGTTGAGCATGGAGTGTTGGGCGTCTTGGGTAAGCGACCTTTTGAACGAAGCGACGGTTTTTCCTGCTCGTGATCGCGTTGAATTTGCGAAGCGTCTTGTATTCAATTACACGATAGGCAATTCTGACGCACATCTAAAGAACAGCTCTCTTCTTTACAATGAGGACTGGACGTCGCGCTCTTTGGCTCCTTTGTACGATGTCACGTGCATTCCTTTGAGTACTTATTCGACAAGAATGCCGTTCGATATTGGTTCCCATCGTGAGCTCAATGAGATAGACGAACACGACATTTTCAAAATATGCTTGAGTGCGGATGCCCCAATGGATGCTTTTGACGCAGCAGTTGCCGAAGTGGTGAACGGCTTTGAATCTCCAAGGTTGTTGTCATGCAGCGAAGCCGTCGAAACCATGGTGTCAAGAATTTTGGAAAACTCAAAGCCGCGTTTGACGGTGTTAAAGCGATATCTTGAATCTGCGGAATAAGGGTTTGCCATCAAACGTCTGGGGCAGCAGCGGCGGGCTCAGATTCGCCCGCCGCTGTGCGTCTATTCCTCGCTTTTATAGAGCGTGGACCTTAGAAGGCCGAACAGCACTTTGCAGTCGCCGTTTTGGTGGCGCAGGCTGTCGAGCACGTTGTCGAGTGTGAACTCGCATACGCTTCGCGGAGTGAAGCCGTCGGGCAAATCGGCAACGATGTTCGGGTCGTGCTTGTAGATTTCGACGAGGCCGTTTACTACGTGCTCGATTTGCTGCGACTCGCGCAGGCGCGCTGCGGCTCGCTCGGCGGAAGGTAGGGCCTCAGCGCCGCGCAGCCAGTATTCGCGGAAGTGGTTGAACACTTGGTGCATGCTCACGTTCATTTTCTCGCAGTAGTCGACGAATGCGGTGTGCGCATCGAGGTGGCAGAATTCCTTGTAGAACGCACGCGCGAAATACAGCTCGATCGTTGCGATGGTGAGCTCGTCTTTCGCGGCGAAGAATCGGTACACGGTGCCCACGCTCACGCCGCTTTTCGTGGCAAGCCCACGAATGGAAAGCGCCGAAATGCCGCCTTCTTCGGCGATTTCGTAGGCGTTTTCCAGAAGCTCTTCTTTGGAAATGATGCTCTGTGCCATGGCGTTCGGCCTTCCTGAAGCGCGTGGTTAATGACTTGCTCAAATTGTTCCGCTGAGCGGCTATGGGTGTGACCGTTCGACGACCGCTTGCCTATACGATTCCCAAGTGGGGGAGGCTTTCTTTAATCGCATTATGCGTTTTGCCTTCAAGATATGCGTGATTGAGCTGCGATTTTTGATATGAAAAGTGTGACCCCTTCGTCTTATTGATGAGTTCATGTGTGAAGAATTGCTCCCAGCTGAAGAACTCGGAACTCTCGATGTAATCAAACGGGTTCAGCAGCATGTCCTGCGTTTCTTTGTCGGTGAAAAGCCCAGATTTTAAAACAAGCCATTCGAACGATTCCGGCAAGAAAAGTTTAATGCTCTTGAATCGTTGAAGCGATGTGAGCAGCTCCATTTCGGGACCGAACGCAGCACCGTCTGCGATAACGAGGACGTCGCTTTCCTCTCGCTCAAGGACGATGTCGTAAATGTGCGATTTGCCATTTGCGCTTATGCAGGGAATGCCGCTTTTCTCGCACAGAGCGCTGAAAAACTGGTATCCCGAATTGCTGTCCTCCACGATGACGGCCTGGGGCTTCTCGCCGATGAATTCCGTCGTGCCGTAAATTCGATACGTCGAGGCATAAGTGCGCGAATATACGGGGTATTTTGTAGTTGATCTATTTGTGTTTTTGAGGCCGTATATCTCATCGACGCTGTAGGGCAGCTGAGGAAGCGATTCACGTGCGACGAGCACGTAGTAATTGCTGCTGTGCCTTGCGGCATGCGCGAACTCATACGAGCGCATGAAAGCGTTGTCTTCGTCGACGAATACAATGCTGTTTTCGATGGAAGAAAGGTCGCGCAGCCAATTACGTCCCGAAAGCACCTTGCAGGGCGCGTCGCAGTTGACTGTCACGCCGCTGCTTGCGCCCAGCTCGTCATAGGCCGCGATGAGCTCTAGTAGGGTCGTTTTTCCCGTTGCGCTTTTGCCTTGCAGTATTGTGAGGTTCCTTTTGATATAGAGCTTTATTTGTACTTTGTTGTTGCGAACAACTATCTGGTATGCGCCTTTCATCGGGCATTCTCCCTGAGGCATTTGCCGGCGACGAGAACGAGTTCGTTCATGTTATGTGCGATTTCGCCGGTGTTCGCAATTTTGATGACAAAATTTCGCTTGCCGAAGTCCATAAGATGGTAGAGGTTAATCGTGATATCGTGGTGCGCTCCGATTTCCAAAATCCATCGAGCGCAATTGTCGCCGCAATTCGAAGCGTTGTAGATGTTTTCAGGCATGAAATACATAAGAAGCAGGGTCTTCGTCCCGCTTGACAGCTTTTCTGGCGGAATAATGCCGAGGATTTTAGTGTCGATGGCATTGGGGCCCACGACATCGCCGCAATCGATGGACTTGATGACTTTCTGCGCGAAGGGGTCTCTGAACCATTCGGGCGAATACGTGTTGTTGAAGAACACGGATGTGTTATAGATGACGTTATCCATATCGCCGTAATGAATGGTTAGCAAGGCATCCCCTTTCTTCGTCTGGCGTAAGTATATATCAGCCCTTTCGGCGCCTTTGTGTTGCCCGCGCTAAGTACGAAGGGAAACCAGATTCGCGCAGCACGTGGGTGGGCCGGTGGCAATTATGGCTTCAAGGACGAAGGGGCCAACCTGGTACGTATTCCCTCAGAAGCAGTTGTTGCAATTTTTGCAACAACTGAATTGTGGTCGAGCTTGCCATCCTCGAATGGGCTTCTCGCATGACACCGATTCTCGTTTGCTTCTTGTCTTATCGCCGCTTTTCATGAAGGGTGAAGCAACCTATTTTTCCAATGCTAAAATTGTCCCGTAAAAAGTCCTTGTTATTGGGCGTGTTCTGTTCGAATGAAGCTCGCCTGCTTCGGCCGGAGGTTTTTGTGGAAGACAAAACAATGCCAGTCGTTTCCCTTCTGGTTCCTATATGCAACGTTGAACGCTATTTGCGCGAGTGCCTCGATTCTGCAGCTGCGCAAACGCTGCGTGACATCGAGGTCATTTGCATCAATGATGGGTCGACTGATAGCTCGCTCGATATCATTAACGAATACGTTGCGCGTGATAGTCGTTTTCGCGTTATCGACAAGCCCAACAGTGGTTACGGCGACTCTATGAACCAGGGTATCGCGGCGGCCCGGGGAACCTACATTGGCATTCTCGAATCGGACGATTTCATGTTTTCCGACGCGCTCGAAAAGCTTGTTGCTAAGGCTCGGCAAACCAATGCCCAGGTCGTCAAAGGCGACTTCTTCCTGTATTGGTCGACTCCTGTACAGCGCAAAGAGCTTTTCAGCATTATCGACAAGCCGATGCTCGGAGATGCGTATTGCCCCATCGATCGTCCGGGCATCTTCTATAAGAAGCCGTCTATTTGGTCGGCGATTTATCGTCGCGATTTCCTTAACGAGAACGACGTTCGTTTTCTTCCCACTCCTGGCGCGTCGTACCAAGATGCGGGCTTCAACTTTAAGGTATGGGCTTGTGCGCAGCGTGCCGCCTTTATCGACGATCCTGTTTTGTGTTACCGCCAAGACAACGAAAAATCGTCTGTTAACTCGCCGAACAAGGTTTTCTGCGTGTGCGACGAATACGAGGAAATGCAACGCTTCCTTGACAATCGCCCCCAGCTGAAAAGCAAATTGCAGGGCGTGCTTATGCGCATGAAGGTCGATAGCTATCGATGGAATGACGAACGTCTGGTCGATAGTCTGCGTGCAGAATTCTGGGCGCGCGCGTCGGAAGAGCTGAAGCAGGATTGGGATGCCGGTCGTGTTGACCTGTCGCTTTTCGACCCACGCGGCGAAACCGACCTGCGGCTCATGATTGAGTCGCCGACGGCATATATCGAGAAACGAGAGGATTTTCGCAAGCCCGGAAAGCTCAACACGTTCAAGCACTATTTCAAGATTGGCGGTCTGCCACTCGTGTGGCGTGTGCTGCAATATCAGCGTACCTATGGCCACAACGAACATCCCGATGATTGTGCGGTGGTGGCCTCTAAACCGAAATCGAATGAAGTGGGGGAGCGTTAAATGCCGACGCCTCGAATTTCGGTTATTGTGCCGATTTACAAAGTCGAAGACTGCCTGGCATGGTGCCTGGATTCCCTCGTTGCTCAAGATGTGCCCGATTTCGAGGCGATTCTTGTAAACGATGGTTCTCCCGATGGCTCGCGCGAGATTGCTGAGCGCTATGCGCTTTGCGACGATCGTTTTAAACTAGTCGATAAGGAAAACGGTGGGCTTTCAAGCGCGCGTAACGCTGGCATTCGTGCCGCCTCGGCTCCAGTTGTTGCATTCCTCGATTCCGACGATCGTTTTACGCCCGATGCCTGTCGTGTGATTTGTGAAACTTTCGACCAAACTGGGGCCGATATCGTGACCTTTGGTGCGAATGCTTATCCGCCCGAGGCAAGCTATCCGTGGCTTGAACATGTATTGAGCCCTCGCGATGCGCAGTATGAAGGCTATAGCCCCGACATTCTGTTCAAAGAAGCGTCTCGTCCTTTTGCATGGCGCACAGCCTGCTCGCGCAGCTTTTTGCAGGAAAGTGCTATTTGCTTCGAGGAGTCTGTTAAATACGGCGAAGACCAGGTGTTCGACTTCGCGATTTACCCTCGCGCGAAAAAAACGGTCTTTATCTCGAATAAACTGTACGACTATCGTGTGGCGCGATCCGGGTCTCTTATGGACACTATGCGGCAGAGCGACGAGGCGCGTCTGCTCGAGCATGTGAAAATCTACGCAGCTATCGTGCGCGACTGGCGCCGCGACGGCCTTGTTGAAAAATATCCCAACGACCTGGCATTTTTTCTTTGTGAATTCGCGCTTTATGATGCGCTCCGTTTGTTGAAGGGAAATGCGATTTCCGTTTTTTCGGCAGCAGGAAAAATGCTGAAGGAAGAAGGCTGCGTATTCTTGGTATCGAGTGACGGATTGAAGCCCTCGGTGCGCTCTATGCTCGAATGCGCACTCGAAGAAACGGTGCCGAAGGCAGCTGCAACAAGGGCGAAGCTCATGGGCGATTTCGATGCGCTTCGATACGGAAGGCGTGGCGCGTTGCGCCGCGTCGTTGCCAATATGCTGGGCAGGTAACAACTAATGAAGATGAAGAAAATCGTTTCGTGTCGAAGCCAAGGCAGGCTCTTTTACCTGTTTGAGTGCGTTGGGTCTCACGAGCTGGATTTTGGCAAGATTTCTATTGATTCGAAGTGCGACGGGCGTACGATTCCTTGTGGCATTTACCCAGCCGATTGCGCCGCACTGCAAAAATCAGCCGTGAAACTCGAAGGGTCCGCTGCTGTCGTCGTTCTTCCTTTCCTTGATGGAAAAAGCCAGAAGGTCGAAGTGCGCTACGAGAACAAAGCGGTCGCGTCGTTCTGCTCGAATTCGAATGGGGAAAAGTGGGCATCGCGTCTTAACTACCGCTTGAAGCCAGCATTGTGCAATGCGATTCGCGATGTCCAGGTCTCGCATATTCAAAATCGATATCAGCCATCTTTTACGCGATACCTTTCGGCAGATGAAGGCGCTGTTTGGCGTATCGAGACTACGTGGCGTGGCAGCGCGGATTCGCTTCCGGAAATTGCCGTTTTCGACAATGCGATGCAGCCTCTCGACGCCGAGGTATACACCTTCGAGCTCCAACCTTGCGTTGAATTGCATAATGGCACGCTCGCGAACAAGCTGTTCTCGAGCGTGAAACTCCCAAGCGACATTCGCGACTTCGTGGTTGTCGCAGGCAATCAAAATGGCGAGATTGCTCAGGGCTTTTGCTCCATGGACGGCAGGCTGTATAACGATATGCATTACCAAAGCTGGTTGCGCATGAAAGATGCGCGCGCCGACGACGATGCGTATCGCACGTGGTTTGATGTCCATCGCGCGAAACCGGGCGATATCGTCTGTCAGCGCAACGAGGCTGGGACATTCGGGTATCAGCCCCTTATGAGCATTGTTGTGCCATGCTATAAAACCGACAAAACGTATTTGCAAGAACTCATCGACTCGGTTGAGGCGCAAAGCTATGGGAATTGGGAGCTTCTTCTGGTTGATGCTTCGCCCGAATGCGGCGCGGTTGCCAATGCGTGTGTTGAAGCGCGCGATTCGAGAATCGTGCGTATCCCGCTTAAAGAAAACGGCGGCATTGTCGTTAATACAAACGAGGGCATTGCGGCCGCAAAAGGCGACTATATTGCTTTTCTTGATCATGACGATCTTCTTGAGCCCGATGCGCTGTTCAGGTATGCGCGGGCCCTTAACGATGCGTCGCAGCAAGAACGCCCCCAGGTATTGTTCTGCGATGAAGACATGTTTGAGAAAACGGGCGCATGGTCGCAGCCTGTGTTTAAAACCGACTTGAATGTCGACTTGTTATACAGCCACAACTGCGTGACGCATTTCCTTATGGTAGAAGCGGAGTTTCTTTCGAAGATCGGCGTTTCGCCAGAAGACGTCGCCGGCGCCCAAGATTATGACCTCGTGCTTCGCGCTTTGGCCGCGGGTGCACGCTTTGAGCATGTGCCGCATATGCTGTATCACTGGCGCATTCACGAAGGCTCCACCGCCGATGGGTCGGCCGAAAGCAAGCCCTATGCCCTAGAGGCGGGCCGTTTGGCGCTGCAGCGCCATTTCGCCTCGCGTGGCATAGCGGGCGAGGTTGAGGAAACGACGACGCCATTTGTGTATCGAATGCGCTACGAGCTGCCGACCCCCGCGCCGCTGGTGAGCATCGTCATTCCGACCAAAGACCATATTGAAACGCTCGACGCATGCATAACCTCTATTGCGGAAAAATCGACGTATTCCAATTACGAGATTGTGCTCGTAGAAAACAACAGCACTAAACAGGGGACCTTCGACTACTACGCGGGCGTTCCGCATCGAATCGAGGAGCTTTCGAAGGGTAGGGGAACTGCGCGTGTCGTAACGTGGCCGGGCGAGTTCAACTATCCCAAGATTGTAAATTTTGGCGCGAGCCGGGCAAAGGGCGAATACCTGCTCTTGCTCAACAACGATACCGAGGTAATCTCGCCCGATTTTATCGAAGAAATGATGGGCTATTTGCAGCGTGAAGACGTTGGTGTGGTGGGCGCAAAGCTGTATTACGCCGATGGACTTACTCAGCATGCGGGCATACTGGTTGGCGTTCGCGGGGCAATCGCCCATGCAAACCAGGATTTTCCAAGCAATAGGGAAGGCTACTTGGGCCGTGCCGTGCGTCCAGGCAATTTTTCGGCGGTGACGGGCGCGTGCCAAATGGTTCGTCGCGAGCTGTTCGAGCAACTTGGCGGCTATGATGAACAATTTGCCGTGGGGTTCAATGATGCCGATTTCTGTCTAAGAGCATGGGAAGCAGGCTTCAAAACTGTGTTTTCGCCTTATGCCGAGCTCTACCATTACGAATTCACCTCGCGCGGCAGGGAAGAAGCGGACCAGAAGAAGTTGTCGCGCTGGAAGCGCGAACAAGCATTGTTTATGCAGCGATGGCCGAGATTCTTCTTGTCTGGCGATCCGTTTTTCGGCGGCAATCTTGATATAAACAACGACTACTTCGATTTGCCTTAGCGTGAGACGTCGTGAGGCTCTTCGCGCATATGGTTACCATAAAAGGCCTGTAGCTCGCATCGGTCGTGGGCGATAGGCCTTTTATGGTTGATGCGCCTAATGCCTTGTCGTTATGGCTTGCATGTTAGAATTAAAGTTTGAATTGGCCTGCGAGCTAGCGCGCAGGCGGAAACGAACGAAAGGGAAAGCATAGCAATGCCTTTCAATAAAGAGAATTTCAACCGCGATTGGTTCATTTTGCGATCGCTGGTTTCAAAGGATTTTAAACTGAAGTACCGTCGCAGTGCGTTGGGCGTGCTGTGGAGCGTGCTGAACCCACTGCTTATGATGGTGGTGCTTACGGCGGTGTTCTCGACGGTGTTCCGCTTTAATATCGAGAACTTCCCGCTGTACCTTATCTTGGGACAAACGTTGTTCACGTTTATGTCCGATGCGACGTCAAGCGCCATGGGGTCCATTATCGATTCGGCTCCACTCATCAAAAAGATTCGCATTAACAAGGTACTTTTTCCCTTGGAAAAGGTTTGCTTTGCCCTGGTGAATTTCGTGGTGTCGCTTATTGCGGTTGCGGCGGTAATGCTGTTTTTCCGTATTGCGCCTACGGTGAATATTTTGTTGCTGCCATTCTTGCTGGCAATGTTGTTCATGTTCAGCCTGGGCATTGGCCTTTTGCTTTCGGCTCTTTCGGTATTCTTCCGCGATGTTATGCACCTGTGGAGCGTTCTGCTTACGGCATGGACGTATGCGACGCCGCTGTTCTACCCGGTGGATATTTTGCCCGATTGGGCAGTGCCCATTATGAACGCGAATCCTATGTACTACTACGTTTCGTATTTCCGCGAAATTGCGCTGTACGGCAATACGCCGTCGCTCGAACAGACGCTTGTGTGCCTGCTGTGCGGTGTAGGCGCCCTGATTGTTGGCCTGCTTGTGTTCAAGAAGCAGGAAAAGAAATTCATCCTTTACGTGTAAGGCGGTTGGCATGCCAGAAGTCGTAAACACCTCGGCGTTGACGGTCGAAGACGAAACTGCCGAAATTGAAGATAACCGCCCCGTTATGATTGACGTGGACCATGTGTCCATGTCGTTCAACATGGCGAGTGAACAGCTGAATAACTTGAAGGAATACGCCATCGCCATTGCTCGCGGCAAGCTGTTTTTTGAAGAATTTAAAGCGCTCGATGACGTGTCGTTTAAGGTGCGCAAGGGCGATGTGTTCGGCATTATGGGCACAAATGGATCGGGCAAATCAACTATCCTGAAGATTATTGCGGGCGTGCTTGAGCCCACTAAGGGCAAATGCACGGTGAATGGCAACATTGCACCGCTCATTGAGTTGGGCGCGGGCTTCGATATGGATCTTTCGGCGCGCGAGAACATCTACCTTAATGGCGCGTTGCTCGGTTACTCTAAGCAGTTCATCGACGAGCATTTTCAAGAAATCGTTGAGTTTGCCGAAGTCGAGAAGTTTCTTGATATGCCACTGAAGAACTATTCTTCGGGCATGGTTGCTCGCATCGCATTCGCCATTGCGACGGTTATTGTTCCTGAGATTTTGGTTGTCGACGAGGTTCTTTCCGTCGGCGACTTCATGTTCCAAAAGAAATGCGAAGACCGTATTACCCAGCTTATTGAAGAATACGGCGTGACAGTGCTCATCGTGTCGCACAGCAACGACCAAATTGCGCGACTTTGCAATAAAGCGATATGGATTGAAAAAGGACATACCCGTTTAATCGGTCCGGCGGAATTAGTCGCATCCATATATGGAGGATTGGGAGGTAGAACGGGTACTGGGCAATCCGAATCTATTGTTTTTGAAGCGCTAGAGAAGATGATTTGCGGCAAGGGGGGGGTTGACGATAGGTCTGTTGTACTCGGAACCGAAAGCTCTGAAGGTACATGTGCCAAAGTTGTCCTGGCGTCGTTGGGTGGACAGTCGAATATCGAAAGCCTTGCGTTGGCTACTGATAGAACGCATGTTAATGCTATTGTGGCTACCGGATTCGCAGGTGCAAAAAAAATCCCCGTCGTTGCTTCGGGTGGGTCCGATTCGCTATCTGATTCGGCTTATAGAATCATATTGGATTATAAACCTCGAAAGATATTTCTCTTCGATTGCGGTAGTTCCCAAGATGGCTTAATAACGGAGTTGGAATCTTTATATTGGAAACCGGAGGTTATTAGCTTCGGCAAGTTGCTCTCTGTGAGGGATTTCTCTCTAGAAGTTTATTCTTATGGATTAAGACAGGGCATCTGGGGGAAAGAGATAGCGTTTATCGGCCTAGAGGAAAATACTCTATCAATTGCGCTGCTTCCGCTTCTGTTTAGGTTGGGAATTCCTGTTTTTGTTTCGGCCGAGAATGAGAGTTGCGTCGAGGCTGCGAAAAACATCAAGGCGCTCGAATCGTCGCCCCGTTGCTTTATTGTTGGTGAAACGGTTCTCGAAGAATATAAGTGTGAGTTCCAGGAGGAGCTTTTAGGTGTAGACGTTATTTATTTTGGCGGCGATCAAAATAGGGCGCTTGTGGATATTGCCTCATATGCGTTTGATATTGAAGATGGAGAATGTGATGTATGCATCGCCACAAGCAATATTGTGCAGTGGCCCGAGCTGATATCCTGCGGATGCATGAGTCGGATCAAAATATGCCCTTTGCTTCTTATCGATCAGACATCTCTCGACAGTGAGGCATCTTTCCTGTCGTTGCTGGATAAGTATAGAGGTCGGGTGTCGAAGGTGTATTTTATCAATGGGAAGACGGGTCTAGATGATGGTACCCGTGGATTGTTTTCGAACTATTTGTTCAGCTAGAGAATGATTGAAGGTCTTAAAATCATGGGACGTTTCTCCGCTCTTAAAGAGAACGCAGCTTATGTTTATAAAGAGGAGGGCTTGGCGGTTTTTGCTGAAAGGATGGCTTTTCATATTAAGAGACGCCTTCAGAGGCCTGCCAATGCGATTCCTTTCGAAGATTACGCGACAGACGTTTTGTATATCAATGGGTGTGCGTATAGTGTGCCTCAGCCAATTCGCTATAGAGTTGATCACCAAGTTGAGCAATTGCGTGCCCATGGTATCTCTGCTCGTAGAATAGACGCTTGGAATCTCAATAAAGATTGCGTTCGTACCGCAAGGGTCTTTATTATATTTCGCTGTCCCTATAGCGATGCTATAGGAGACTTTATTCAGCTTGCTAAATCGCTTAATAAAGTTGTCTTATTTGATATCGATGATTTGGTGATTGATCGTTTCTATACGGATCAAATTCCGTTTCTTGATACGTTGTCCCCAGAGGATCGGAAGGGATACGACGATGGTGTTGATGCTATGCAGAAAACAATGATGCTCTGCGACGGCGTTGTCACTACTACTGATGCTTTGGCGAATGAGCTTCTCAAGTACCACAAAAATGTCTGTATCAATCGTAATGTTGCATCCGATGAAATGGTGTATTTTTCCGAACGTGCGATACAGGAGCGAGACTTATTCCCTCTTCAATCCAGGGACGAAGTAAATCGTAAAGATCTTAAACGCTGGAAAAACGCGAAACAACGCAGTGAATCTCGCGATAAGACTCAAGTGCATATTGGGTATTTTAGTGGGAGCATTACTCATAACGACGACTTTGAGGCAATCGTCTCGCCTATAAAGCGGATTTTTGAATCATATCCCAATGTTCGTCTACATGTTGTTGGCGAACTGACGGTCCCAGACGGTCTCAAGGGATATGAGGACCGAATTGTTGCTGTTCCGTTTATGCCATGGCGCCGTCTACCTAAACTGATTTCCGAAATGGACATTAATATTGCTCCATTGGTTGATTCGATATTCAATAGGGCCAAATCGGAGAATAAGTGGCTCGAGGCGTCTTTGGTCAAAGTTCCTACCATTGCAAGTAACGTTGGTGCTTTCCGTGATGCTATCAAATCGGGTGAGGACGGATTTCTGTGCGATTCTGAAGATGATTGGTTTAATGCGCTTTCTCTTTTGATTGAGAATGAACCTCTGCGAAAACAAGTCGGACATGCCGCATACGAAGTGTGCATTAATTCCAAGACAACACTGAGCTCCGGATTTCGATTTGCGCAATACATTCGCAGCCAATTTCGAGAAAATATAGCGTTTGCTATGCCGTCGCTTGATATCAGCGGGGGCAATCTTGTTACATTTAAACATGCAATCATCATGAAGAAACATGGTTATGATATAACCATAATCGATGGTTATGGTGAGGACAGGTGGTATTCTTCCGAGGGCGAAGAAATTCCTGTTCTCAATCGAAACGTCCTTCCTGAAAATATCGATGGCTGTCCGATAGATATGTCTTTCGATAAGGCGGTGGGAACGTTTTGGGAGACTCAGCAGTTTATCGAACGCTATAGGAAAATTGATAAGCGCTTCTATCTTGTCCAAGGTCAGGAACAAGGTTTTTATCAGCCATGCGATGAAAACCGAATCAAAATCGGTGGAACTTATTCATGCAAGAATGTTACGGTGCTAACGATATCCAAATGGTGCGATGCTTGGCTTAGGGGTAGGTTTGGTGTAGAAGCGCGTCTTGCTCGCAATGGTCTCAACCTTGATTCGTTCCATGTGTGCGGTAGAGACTATTCTGGCAAAATTCGGGTGCTTATCGAGGGCGATTCTTCAGTAGCTCATAAGAACGTTGATGAGAGCTTTAAAATTGCGAATAGATTAAATCGCGAAAAATTCGAAGTATGGTACCTTTCCTATAAAGGGGAGCCGAAAGACTTCTATCGATACGATAAATATCTTCATGCCGTTCCCCATGAGGAGGTTGGCGCCATATATGAACAGTGCCATATCCTTTTAAAAACGAGCATCCTTGAAAGTTTCTCTTATCCACCTCTTGAAATGATGGCAACAGGCGGAATCCCCGTTGTGTTGGAGAATCCTGGAAATAGGGAATACCTTGTTGATGGGGAAAATTGCTTGCTGTTCTCCGAAGGTGAAGATGATAAGGCTGTTGACTGTATAAATCGCATCGTGAATGATGAAGCTCTAAGAAACCGTCTAATTCAAGGAGCTTTGAATACGGCTAAGAGTCGTGATTGGGCTATGCTGGAAGACGAGATTGCTCGTTTGTATGAATGACGGGCGTGGGAAACAGAGTTACTATGCAATCTAAGATTTCTATTGTTTGTGTCTACAACGATCAGGTGCAATTTGAATCCATGTGTTCATCTGCATTGCGGTTTGGGTTATCTCAGATTGAAATCATAGGCCTCGACAACCGCGAAAGTCGATGGGAAAGCGCGGCGGCTGCGTACAATGAGGGCGTCAAAAGGAGCTCAGCGCCGTATATTCTGTTTTCGCACCAAGATATCGTTTTTACAGATTCTATCTTCTTTGCTGATTTTATTAGAGAGTTGGACGAAGACGATACGCAGATAATTGGCGTAGCTGGCGCGAAGCTAACTAAAGGAAAGACCAATCGAGCTATGCTCAGCGGTATGTACCAAGGCTCAAAGCTATGGAGGCACCATACCATCGCATCGAAGGCAAGAGTTGAAACGCTTGACGAATGTCTTTTTGGTTGTCACAAAGACATTTTTAAGAAGTTGCATTTTGATGAAAATGCATGTGACGGCTGGCATTTCTATGCTGTTGATTTTTGCCTTCAGGCAGGCCTAAAGGGGGTTCCTTCTTTCGTTATTCCTGCTAATGTTTTGCATCTTTCAGGTGGCAACAGAGACGCATCTTATTATCTATCTCAGGAGAAGATAAAGAAAAAATATTCAGAGGTTTTTGATGTTTTCGCAACTACATGCGGTTGGTCGAGAACCGAGGATATCGATCCTTATCGTCCTATTGTCGAAGACGAATTGAACGCGCTAATTGAATCGAACATCTCTTATGGCATTAATTTTTATAGGCCTATGGAGGAAGTCTTTTCTCTCGACAATACATATTTTTTGCCGTCTTCCTGTTTCTTAGAGTCGGCAAAAGATTGTCACTATTGCAAGCAAGATGCACATTTATCTCAAACTTTGAAAAATGATAATTATCGAATTGGCTATGATATTCTCGTTGCGGTCAATAATTTTATTGCAGGAAAAGAATGGTTACTTAATGACTTGCTTGATTTAAAAGCGGATTACATCAAGTCCGCCAATGAAGAATTAGCGACTTCTCCTGAATATCGACCGAGAAGAGAAATGAATGCTAAGGCTATTTTGTCAAGCGTAGTAGCAAATGCAAATGCGTCTTCGGCTAATCATGAGGTCGATAAAGAAGTCGCCTTTGATGGAGATGTTCAAACTCTTAATGAACAATTGGAAGGAGCATTTCATTCTGGAACCAAGCAATTCGTTACCTTCCTCGATTCCATAGACAGATACCTGGTTTCCAATTCCTATGTCGCTGGCGAGATGACGGAGTGGGCAAGACTCCTTCTTGCCGAGAGCTCTTCAAATTTGTCGCGTATTTTCAATCTGAAAAGAGCTAATGATCAAATTGATGAAATAGCCGATTGCGTTCGGTCGCTCTATGTAAAGTTATTTAGGTATCGCATTCTTAATTGCATCAAGAAAGTTGCAAGGCGCAAATGACATTGAAGCTGGGACAAGAGAGTTCATCTATGCAAAATATTGTTTTAAAATTAACCGATTTCTATAATTCCGTTAAAGATGATATCCCTCAACTATTTGCATATTTATGTATATCGATTGTTGCGATTGGCTCAGCTTTTGTTGGGGTTGTTTTCTACTCCGTTAGTGCAATCGTCAAATCCCAATTGCTGGCGTTTTTCACGCCTTCTCTTCTTTTGTTGGTCCTGTTTCTTTTTTCTCTTTTTAGATATCGACATTCTTATGTAAAATTATTCGGGTTAGTAGCTATTCCAGCAGTTTGTTTTTTTGGGATATTTATGCTTCCCGGGTGTATTCCAGATGAATATGTGCACATTGCGCAATGCGCCTCGCTCTTTAGCCGCAACCCGTCTGGTTTCGACGTACCCTCTATTTTTTCGAGAGATACGCTTCCGGCATCTTATGGGGGCGTTTATTTGTTGCTAACGAATGGGGCTAATTGGGATTCGACTTATTTTTGTGATCGCTACTTGGGCGACTACTTCACTCACTTATATTTGATTCCTGGGCTGGTTTTGCTTTTTGGAAAAGCCCTGAGTATTAATCCGTATATATCGTTAATCGCGGCGCGCGTCGTTTCGGGACTATTCTTTGTATTAGTTAGTTCCATTTTGATTAAGGTAATGCCCTATGGTAAGACGGCGTTCTTGGTGTTCTTGCTGAATCCGATTCTGATTCAGCAAGAGTCTTCATGTTCCGCAGACGCGATATCAATCATCGCCGGCTTGTCGTTCGTAGTGTATGTATTGAAGTTAAATCATGATGGTGAATTCAATCGGACGAAAATCCTGATTCTAGGATTGCTGACTATACTCCTTCTTATTTCAAAGATAATGTACGCTCCGCTTATTCTGGCCTTCTTTATTTTTGTGAAAAGGATTCAGAATCCATATTTGCGTAGGGTTTTTTATACTCTTATACCCCTTGCGCTTCTTATTGCTGCCATTGCGATTATTGCATTGTATCGCGGCGCTTTTCTGCCGGATGCATTCGAGCTACTGCGTCATCCTCTTCATTGTATTCATGTTGTTGCAAAATCCATTTGGGAGCTTGCGCCCTTTTGGATTGAAACGTATGCTGGGTATAGTCTAGGCGCCCTGTCGATACATGTATGGCCTGTTTGTTTCTGGGCGTATCTGATTCTGCAATTTATTGTTCTTTTTTACTCTGATGATTTAGTCGGGTCGTCTCTTTCGAAAAGCGACAAACTAATTTTGTGCATTGCTTCTTGCATTAATGCAATTCTTATTTTGCTCACAATGCGTGGATGGAGTTTAAGTGCCGAGTTGCGCGAAGATATCATTATAGGAGTTCAAGGAAGGTATCTAGTCCCGATTCTATTTCCGATAATCATGAGCCTTACGCGTAGCGATACGCTAAACTCACATGGCAACGTGCTTACATATTCAATATTGATAATGGCTGGCATCTTGTTAATGGATGCCTCGTATGTTGTTGCTAGCTTCTTGGTTGGAGGATCGCTCGGTTAATTTGTATCAAAGTAATTATTCTGCTTAAAATTGTTTGTAATGCTTAATGCGCGGGTAACGTAAAATTCTTTGCGCACTTTGAAAGCTGAACACGCCCAGAAAAGAGAAAAGACATGGCGCGTGCCGTCGGTATGATTTGAGTGTCGAATTCAATCATGCTAGGAGGCAGGCCATGTCCAACCCAATCGTATCATTCGACGAGGAGGCGGTGAAGTCCGAGCTTCGCG
>NZ_QIBZ01000015.1 GCF_003725955.1 Slackia isoflavoniconvertens
TCCACGCCCGAAGGCGTCTTACTCGTTCGACTTGCATGTGTTAGGCGCGCCGCCAGCGTTCATCCTGAGCCAGGATCAAACTCTCCGTGGAAAGCCGAAGCCCCGAGGGGCTTCGAATCCTAGTTAATTAAAAAATTGAATCAGGGTCCATATGATCGCTTCGGGGCTCATGCCCCGAAGCCCTGTCTGGCTTCGTAAAATTCCATCCACAGTATCCGGTTCTCAAGGTTCCCGGCGGGGCCTGCGGCCCGCCGTGCGCTTCGCGTTCCCGCTTGGCGCAGGAATGTATATTACGGACTTGAACTCATAGGGTCAAGGATTAATTTACTTTTTGGTCGAAAAGTTTTTGCATATGTCTGATTTACCGTAGGCGCTTTTTTTTGTTTTGCCTGGTAAATCACATTAGTTACTCTTCCCCGCCTTTCTTCTTAAGATGTGAATACCTCTTCATAAGTCTCCTATCGCCCTCGATACGCTAAGCAACCGAGGTTCGAGCGCGTAAACTACGCCTCCACTTCTAAGAAGTTCGCCTGTCTCACGGGAGCAACCCTCCGGGATTGAGCCCCGCTTTTGCCGACCATTTGCCTCCGCTTCCTTCGCCGCACTCTATGAATATGGCTGGCACCTTCTTCGGCGCCAGCCATATTCTCACTTTATATATCTCTCTATAGGTCGCTCTTCAAACCGCGCGTTCACGCCTCTTCTATTGAATGCTAGACATAGAACAGAATGTCATCGTACGTGGGCACCGGCCAGTAGTCGGCGGCAACGAGCTCTTCCATGGCGTCGACCGCGGTACGCAAGCTTGCCATTGCAGGGACGACCTCATGAGCATAGCAGTTCGCTTCTTCCTGAGGGTCGTCGATGGCCTCTGCCTTCTGATGCACCGCATCGAGCGCCTTGATAGAATCATTGATGGTTGTGATTCCATTGCACAGCTTGTTGAGCGTATTGAGCTCGCACTGCATGGCGCTTTCGATGCCTACCCCCTTTACCGTTTCGAGGCCCTTGGCAACCTTGGTCGCATAGGCGCTGATGACCGGTCGATAGGTGCGGCGCGCTTCGCGAATCATCGTCGTTGCTTCGATATTGAGCAGCTTCGTGTACTTCTCGAGCTTCACTTCGTAGCGGCTGCGCACTTCGACTTCAGTGAGCACGCCGAGGCTCGTGAACAAATCGATGCTCTTGTCGGAAACGAAACACGGCATCGCATCGGCCGTGGTCTTGTAGTTGCACAGCCCACGCTTCTCGGCCTCAACATGCCATTCGTCAGCATAACCATTGCCCGAGAACAGAATGCGCTTGTGCTCGTTGAGCACCTTCTTGCAGTATACAAGGGCCGCCTCGCCGAACTCTTCAGCAGGAACGCCTTCGAGGGTATCGGCGAATTTCTTGAGCGATTTTGCCACGGCGCAGTCGAGCACCATGTTGCAATCGGACGGATTGGCCTCAGAGCCGAGCGCACGGAATTCGAACTTGTTGCCCGTGAAGGCAAAGGGGCTCGTACGGTTGCGGTCGGTGTTGTCCTGCTTAATCTTCGGAAGCACATCGGCGCCCAAATCGAGCATGCCGTGCTTCGCGTGCACGGAAGCTTTGCCGTCGGCGATTTTCTCGACCACTTCGGTAAGCGCATCGCCCAAGAAGATAGAGATAATCGCCGGAGGAGCCTCGTTCGCACCCAAACGGTGATCGTTGCCGCAGCTCGCAACACTCATGCGCAGCAAATCCTGGTAGTCGTCAACCGCTTCGATGACAGAGGTGAGAAACACGACGAACTGCAGGTTATCTGCAGGGGTCTCGCCCGGATCGAGCAGATTCTCGGATTCGGTGCCGATGGACCAGTTGTTGTGCTTGCCCGAACCGTTGATGCCTTCGAAAGGCTTCTCATGAAGCAGGCACACCAAACCATGACGAGAAGCGAGCAGCTTCATTTTTTCCATCATGACGAGGTTGTTGTCAATCGCCTCATTGACTTCGGCATACACCGGCGCGAGTTCGTGCTGGCACGGGGCGACCTCGTTGTGCTTGGTTTTGGCGGGAATTCCGAGCGCCCACAACTCATCGTCGAGGTCTTTCATGAAGGCGGAAACCGTGGGACGAATCGCGCCAAAATAATGTTCCTCAAGCTCCTGGCCCTTGCATGGCGTATTGCCGAACAGCGTGCGACCCGTGATCACAAGATCTTTGCGACGAGCGTAGTCTTCTTTCTTAATAAGGAAGTACTCCTGCTCATTGCCCACAGAAGGAACGACCTTTTTCGGGGTTTTGCCGAACAGCGCCAGCACGCGCTTGGCTTCGCGGTCGAGCGCGGTAATAGAGCGCAGAAGCGGCGTTTTCTTATCGAGCGCTTCACCGGTATACGAGCAGAATGCCGTAGGAATGCAGAGGACCTCATCTTTAATGAACGCGGGGCTCGTGGGATCCCATGCGGAATAACCGCGTGCTTCGAAGGTTGCGCGCAGGCCGCCATTGGGGAAGCTCGATGCATCGGGCTCACCCTGAATGAGCTCTTTGCCTGAAAACTTCTCGATTGCCGTTCCATCGTGGTTCGGTTCAAGGAAGCTGTCGTGCTTTTCGGACGTAATGCCAGAAAGCGGCTGGAACCAGTGCGCATAATGCGTGGCACCGTGTTCGATGGCCCACGACTTCATCGCGTGCGCGACCGCGTTCGCCACATCGAGATCGAGAGATTCACCATCTTCGATGGTCTTGTTGAGCTTCTTATATATGTCGGAAGGAAGATACTGCTTTCGCACGTGGTCGGAAAAAACCAGGGTGCCGAAACGCTCAGTAAGCTGGGACATACGGGCCTCCTCGCTTCGCGGCCGCTCGCGCGACCACCTTTGCTTTTTGTGACCCTTCCACCTTATGGGCGCTGTGTTTCGCTTGGGTTACGCGGAAGTTTCGCTCTTTGAAACTCACGGGCCGGAATTTTCGGACGGCAAAGGCGCGGGGTGCGCCGCCCCCGCGCAAAGCTTTCCCATCCCGCATACAAGGGGAATCGGCCACAAACGAAAAGAGGCCGGCTTTCGCCGACCTCGTATTCGATGCTAGAGACCCATTGCCATAATGGCGACGGTGGGGACTCCCAGCGCCAACACCAAGATGATGCACACGACAACCGTGAAAATCTTCTTGGTGCGCTGCGCCGCTTCGCGACGTTTCTGCTCCTGCAGCTCGCGCTGTCGAGCAGCCTCAACCTTTGCGGCCTTCTGCTTGGCCGTAAGCTTTTGACCCATTCGTTAATCCCTCAGCTTTCCGCGAATCTGCATGCCGCGCTCGCGAGCCTCCGCGGGATTGATGAGCATTTCCCACTTATTGCCGCGCACGTCCCACTTGCTTCCGCGCTCGTAAACTGGCTTGCCGCCGACCATGGTGAACATGACGTCAGCCGCAGCGCCGCCTTCAACGACCGCCGTAACGGGGTCGACAAGCGGAGTCTGACGCGAACCAGACAAATCGACCACCGTAATATCGGCGCGTTTGCCAGGCTCGAGGGTTCCGATCTCGTCTTCCATATGCAATGCACGGGCGCCGCCGATTGTGGCAAGCTCGAGCATGGTTTTCGCGGTAAGGAATACATCGCGATCGACCGAACGGTGGATGAGCATGCCCAGTCGCATCTCGATGAACATGTCCGAAGAATCGGTCGCGGCAGGAGAGTCGGTGCCCAAGCCAACGCGAATGCCCGATTTAAGGAACGTGGGCAGCGGAGCCAAGCCCATGCCGAGCTGCGCATTGCAGCGCGTATTCACCGAAATGGCCACGTCATGCTCTTTGAGCTTCGCGATGTCATTGTCGTCAACGTGCACACAATGCGCAGCAAGCACATCGTGGCTATTGAAGGCGTTCCAGTTGAGCGCATAGCTGACAGGCGTAACGCCCGTCGGGAGCCACATAGGGCGATCGGTAAGCGCATCGCCGCCCGTTTCGATGCCACGCACCGACAGAGGCGTAGAGCCGCGCATGATGTAGCTATATTCCTCATAGCTACCAGCCACGTGCATCGCAACGGGAAGGTCGAGCTTTTCGGCGACCTCGTTCACTTTGCTGAAAATAGTGGGGTGGCATGCGTGCAGGGCCTTCGGTGCAATGCCGATTTGCATGCGGTCGGAATCGGCCTCAGAACGCCAACGCTCGATATCGGCAACAGCTTCTTCAATCGCGGTATCGACCTGCGATTTCGAAGTCGCGCCAACGCTGCGATAGAACTTTCCGCGCAAACCGACATCTTGGGCCGCCTCAAACGACGCGCCCGTGCTCGTGAAGTCGGCAACCGTGGTTACGCCGCCGGCAATCATTTCCATGCCGCCGATGACCGCGGAATCGTAGCGATCGTCGCGCGACATCATGTCGGCCTTAGCGTGCTCGGTCACAAGCCATTCGGCATAGGGCACATCGTGCACAATACCGCGCAGTGCGGTGTACTCGAGATGGGTATGGCAATCGACGAAACCCGGCATGATCGCGCTTCGACCGAAGTCACGCACTTCCTCCTGTGGATAGTGCGCCTTCATGCGCTGCGCGCCGCCGACCTCCACGATTCTTCCGTCGCGGACGAGCACTGCGCCATCATCGATGGGCTCGCCTGCAATCGGGATGATATGTTCGGCACAGAGTAGCATGGTGAACATAATAGCATCATGGATTCGGCTATACTTTGCAGCCGAGCAAAATCACGGTACATGGCAAAAGTCACCGCCGTTTTTTACTGAATGGAAACAAGCGCGCCGCTTTTTTGCGACGCCCATGAGAAAGAGGACCTATGAGCAGCGAAGCCCAGCATGCCGAAGAACGGGTGGTTGACACCGCCACCGGAGCCGAAGCGCCCGCCGAAATTTCGGAAGAGCGCGTGCAGCATATCTTCAGCAATATTGCGAAGCAATACGCGCGATTCAACGCAGTATCGAGCTTCGGTCTTTTCAAGGGCTGGCTGCGCAAAACCGTCGACGCGGCAAACCTCACGCCCGAAAGTGATTTGCTCGATTTGGCGGGCGGCACAGGCGATGTGAGCTATATGGCGGCAAGCCGTCGCCCCCCGGCGCATATTCAGCTGACCGACTTCGTACCTGAAATGCTCGACGTTGCCCGCGAGCGCGAGGCGGCAGGGGCCGCATGCGGCGTTCCGATTGATTTCGAGGTTGTCGACGCGCAAGAGATTCCTTACGCCGACAATTCATACGACGCCGTGACCATGGCCTATGGCATTCGCAATATCCCCGACCGCATGAAGGCGCTGCGCGAGGTGCACCGCGTGCTGAAGCCGGGCGGAACCTTCGCCTGCCTGGAATTCTCGACCCCACCGAATGCGGTATGGCGTTTCCTGTACCACATTTATTTGAAAGTCATGATTCCATTCTGGGGGCAAGTATTCACGCACGATCGCCCAAGCTTCGTATACTTGGCCGACTCAATTCGCGCGTTCCCCGACCAGGAACACTACGCCCAAATGCTGCGCGATGCAGGATTCAGCGATGTGAGCTGGAAGAATTACGCCGGAGGTATCGTGGCTGTGCATACGGGACACAAATAATCGACCTGGACTTGGCCGAAGGAAGCAAAGGTAGATTTACGAGAAAAGCCCGCTCGGTTGAGCGGGCTTTGTTTTTGGTGGACGTGTTCGACTCGCCTTATTCTGCACCTTCAGCATCGAAAAGCGCGTCGATGGAAACGGGGGCAGCACCTCCACCGACCAAGTTGCCGCCAAATTGTGCGAGCAAGCGCTTCGCCGCGGCGATGTCGACCAGGCGCTCCGCATGGGTCGACATATTGCGAACGCGCGCCTTGCCTTGAGCGAGCTCGTCGGGGCCGAGCACGATAACAACACGAACTCCAAGCTTGTCGGCCATCTTGAACTGGCTCTTCAAGCTCTTGCCCTGGTGATCCATCTCAACCGAAAGCCCAGCATCGCGGGCGGCGCACACCAAATCGAAGGCCGTGGCGCGAACCGACGGATCAACGCAGGCGATATAGCCGTCGACGCGTTTCGGAGAATCGGCGAGCGTGCCGGCCGCTTCAAGGGCAAGCACCATGCGCTCAAAGCCAAGAGCGAAGCCGAGACCCGGCGTGGGACGGCCGCCCTCGATTTCAGCGAGCTTGTCATAGCGCCCGCCGCCACCGATAGCGCTCTGCGAACCCATGCCTTCAACAACCTGCACCTCGAACACGGTGCGCGTGTAGTAGTCGAGACCGCGTACAAGCGTGGGGTCTTCAATATATTTCACGCCAGCAGCATCGAGCAGGGCCTTGACCTGCTCATAATGCTCGCGGCAATCGTCGCAAAGATGGTCGGTGATTTTCGGAGCATTCTCCATCACGTGCGCGCATGCCTCGTTTTTGCAATCGAACGCACGCAATGGATTCGTGTCGGCGCGACGGCGGCACTCTTCACACATCTCGCCTTCGTGGTCCAAAATGAACTGACGCACCGACTCGCGATATGCAGGACGGCAGTTGTCATCGCCCATGGAATTGATAAGCAGGCGCGTTTTCCCCATAGGCACGCCCATCTTCTCGAAGAAACGCATGAGCATGATGATCATTTCGGCATCGGCCGTGGGCTCCGTAGAGCCGAGGCACTCGGCGCCGATCTGGTGGAACTGACGCAGGCGCCCCTTCTGGGGACGCTCGGCGCGAAACATGGGGCCGGCATAGAACAGCTTTGCAGGAGCGGCGCCCTGCTCAACGAGATTATGCTGAACGACGGCACGCACAACGCCCGCCGTGCCTTCGGGACGAAGCGAAAGCTTCTGCTTCGATTTCAGTTTGGAATCGTCGCCTTCAGCAAGCGCGCGCTTGTAGTTCTCGCCGCTGCGCACGACGAACATTTCCTTGCCCACCACATCGGTCGCTTCGCCAATACCGTGCGTAAACACATCGGTAATCTCGAAAAGCGGCGTGTAAATGGGCTCGTAGCCATACGTGCCAAACAGCTTTGCCGCAGAATCGACCGTCGAGCGCCACAGGCGCGCGGCGGCGGGAAGCATGTCGGCAGTTCCCTCAGGTGCGTTGTATGCCATGAAATATCCTTCGTCGTACAGGTGTTTCCTGAAAAAAGAATTGTATCACCACCCTGCCGCACGCCGTATATTCCCCGAGACGCTACCGCGAAAGAACACGCATCGCAGTTAGCTACTTGCGGCCATATTGCTCGCGGCCGGTTTGGGTACCGCGAGCGTCGCGCAGACGAGCCACTACCTCGTGGGTGCAGCCATCATTTTTGCAGCGGTCGATTTCAGCGAGAGATGCCTCGTCGAACGAATCGCGCATTGCGCGGGCGCCACGACGAGCCTCGGCTCCATCGTGGGTCACGTTTTCGCCATCGGCGGGCAGCGCAACGAACGCCACACCCGCACTTGCGCTGCGACGGGCCTCGGTGAGCAGCAGCAGGAAGCCGACAACGCCCGCGACCGTCGAGGCCAAAAGAACCGCGGCCTTTGCCGTAGTAACCGCGAGCTCAGAATCGTAGGCGAGATTCGCCACGAAAATCGCCATGGTGAAGCCCACGCCGCCCAACACCGCGGCACCAGCCATGTGGCGCCAGTTCACGTTTTCAGGCAGGCTGGCAATTTTCAGCTTTACGACAACGAAGCTGAACAGCAGAATGCCCACGGGCTTGCCGATGAGCAGGCCGAAGAACACGCCAAAAAAGACGGGGCTCGTGAAGATGGCACCCATATCGGCGCCAGCAAGGGCAACATCGGCGTTCGTGAGGGCGAAGAGCGGCAAAATGGCGAAGTACACCCACGGGTACAGCTTGTGCTCAAGGCGCGTAGCAGGCGGAATGACCAGGCGCGACACCGACGAGAGATTGCTCACGTTGCGAATGTAGTCTTTCTGGCCAAGCACCGGCTCATTGGGGTCGAACGCGTTTTCCGCTTGACGAATTTTCTTATCGGACCAGGCGACGAAGCCTTTCAGGTTAACGCGCGAGCCCGACGGAATGGTAAATGCGAGCAGCACGCCAGCGATGGTCGAATGAACGCCACTCGAGAAAACGCAGAACCACAGCACCACGCCCAGCGCAAGGTAAGGCGCGAGCGAGTACACGTGCGACTTATTGAGCGCGACGAGGGCCAACATAACCACGACAGCTGCCGCAAGCCACATGAAATCGGGCGTGTGCCCATAAAATACGGCGATCACGATAATGGCGATGATGTCATCGGCCACGGCAAGCGTGGAGAGGAACACCTTCACGCCAACAGGAATGCGATTGCCCAAGAGCGCCATAATGCCAAGCGCGAAAGCGATGTCGGTCGCGGTGGGAACGCCCCAACCACCAAGCGTTTCGGGGCTCTGGAAATTGAAAACAGCATAAATAGCAATAGGCGCGAGCACGCCGCCGCATGCCGCAACGATGGGCAAAATGGCCTGGCGAATGTTCGTGAGCTCGCCCACGGTCATCTCGTATTTGATTTCCAAACCCACGAGCAGGAAAAATACTGCCATGAGAATGTCGTTGATGATGTGCGCAATCGACATGGTCGAAATCGAATCGCCCACAACGAAGCCAATCTGCGTGTGAATGAGGTGCTCGAATTGGCCGTAGATACCCGAATTCGCAATGGCAAGCGCAGCAATGGCGGCGAGCAGCATAACGCTCGCCGCTTTCGTGGCCGAATGGGTAAGCTCGATGACTTTGGTATATCGAGCCTGATGACCTTGCACTTCCTCAATGAAAAGGGGTTGGTCGGCGTTATGGGGCGAGGCGTTATTTACCATGCTGCTCCAATCTGGTTTTTTCCGTTTTCGAAGACAGGGTTTTTCAAAAGCAACGAAAGCATTATTTTTCGGAAGCAGTATTATAGCCGCAGCATTCGCGGGGAACCGCTCGGACGTTGCCCAGCCGTTGCTCCGCACCACGAAATATGCGCGAGAGGGGAACGCATGCAGGCAGAATCGGTCTTTATGAGCGAAAACGTGTTCACGGGCACGAGCGATGAGGCTCTTCCCTTGGCGATTTGCGTACGGGGTGGGCTTATTTGCGCCGTGGTACCGAAGGGCGAGGCAGAGGCATTCATCGGCCCCTCCACGCGCGTGGAAGATTTTGGCGACGCATTCTTGTGCGCAGGCTTCCATGATGCACATGTGCACGCATTCCATTCGGCACTGTACTCGAGCCCTTTGGCCGAAATGTTTTTGGGCGAATCGGAAGCCGACTGCGTCGCACGGCTTGCTCCCCTTGCCAAGCGCAAACCCCATGGCTGGCTTTTGGCGCAAGGGTGGCGCGAGTACCGATGGAACCCGCCCGTGCTGCCAAGCAAAGCCTCGCTTGACGCCGCCTTCCCCAACCGCCCCGTCGCCCTGTATTCCGGCGATGCCCATACCCTGTGGCTGAATTCGTGCGCACTGCGCGAACTGGGAATTTCACGCGAGAGCGTGCCGCCAGCCGGCGGCAGCTACGACGTCGACGAAGAAGGCGAACTCACGGGCATCGTGCGCGAAGCCGCGGCTATGGCGCTTATGCCGCGCATCATGGCTACGTTTTCCGATGAGGAGATTCTTGGCGCCTATCAGGGATTTCTCGCGAGGCTTGCAAGCCTCGGCATCACAAGCATCTGCGATATGGCGCTTTCCGCCGAACCCGGGCTCGATTTCGTACGGGACGACATCTATCGCACGCTCGAAGGCCGCGGCCAACTCACGTGCCGCGCACACCTCTTCCCCACGCTTACGCGCGACGTTTCTCGTTTCGAAAGCATGCGCGACGAATTGCGCGGGCCCCTGGTGCAAGCGCGCGGATTCAAACAATTCTTCGACGGCGTTTCGAGCCAGCATACCGCCTGGCTCGCCGAACCCTACACCAATGCGCATTTCGAAGGCGATTGCGGGCGTCCCACCGTGGAACCCGCGCTTATGCGCGATTACGTGATGGAAGCGGCGCGGCGCGGGTTCGCCGTGCGCATTCACGCCATCGGCGATGAGGCCATTACGCAGGCGATTGACATTTTCGAAGAGGCGAACGCGCGATTCGGCGCCCCCGCAATCGGCCATCACTGCATTGAGCACCTAGAGAACATGAAGGAGCCCGACGTCGCGCGGCTTGCGAAGACGGGGATCGTGGCGTCGGTTCAGCCGCCGCACATCACGCTCGACCCAGGCGGCCCGGAGCGAGATTTGGGCGATGAACGCTGCGAGGTAATGTGGCCATTCGCGTCGTTTTTACGCGAAGGCGCAACGCTCGCGTTCGGCACCGATTCGCCCGTCGTAGACGTGAATCCGTGGTCGGGCATTTATACAGCCGTCACCAGGCAAGATGCGAAAACGCACGAGCCGACGGGTGGGTGGCTTGCGAGCGAGCGCATTTCCGCCGCCGACGCAATTCGCGCCTACACGGCCGGGGCCGCCGCTTCCGCAGGACGTGAAAATGAAATTGGGAAACTCGCAGCAGGCATGTGGGCCGACATCGCCGCGTTCGATCGCAACCCACTCGTCGATGCCGAACAGTGCCCCGAGCTCATGCTCGAAACGCACGCGATCGCGACGTTTTTAGCGGGCCGCCCCGTGTTCGATTCACGTAAAGCGTAAGACACGCCCGGGTGCGTTATACAGGACGCATAGATACGCCCCGCCGCGTGGACGCAGGTCGCATCACGAGATGGCAACGCCTCGCCGTTTTGGTCCGCCAAGTGCGCTACCATATGAGCCAGAAAGCGAGTTCATTCGCTAGGGATTCGGCTCGTTTGAGCCCCCGCGTGCGGCGCCGCCATCGCCGCAAAATCGCTCGAGTGGGGAATTAAGGCTCGAGCGCACAAGGGAAAGGATGGTAAATCATGGAAGTCACTGTCATCGGTCGCAAAGTCACCATCACCGACGCGCTCAACGACTACGCCGTTGAAAAAATCGGCAATGCGATGAAGGTTCTGAGCATCGACATTCCGAAGGCCGAAGTCGTTCTGCGTGTCGAGAAAAACCGCGCGGTTCCTTGCATCTGCGAAGTGACCATTCGCCCGAAGGGCCACACCATTCACGTGGAAGAGCACGAGGAAGACATGTACGCCGCCATCGACGTGGCCGCCGCAAAGGTGCTGCGCCAGCTGCGCAAGTACAAGACTCGCGTCATCGACTACCGCATGCGTGAGACTCTGAAGGTCGACCAGGTAATCGAGCCCACCGGCGCCTCGCTCGACGAGCTTATGGCCGAGCTTTCCGCCGACGACGAAGTCGTACGTGTGAAGGAAATCGAATTCACGCCCATGACCGAGGAAGAGGCCATGATTCAGATTGACCTTCTGGGCCACGACTTCTTGGTGTACACCGATCGCGACACCAACGAGGTCAACGTGATGTATCGCCGCACCGAAGGCGGCTATGGCCTGTTGAAGCCGAAGGCCGAATAACTTGCCATCCAACCCTTGGAGGCGGAAGGCCCCTGGAGTTCGCTCCGGGGCCTTCCGTTTTTTTTGCAAGAAACTGCACGAAGCGCATACCCTAATGCCCGATTGTCGCCAACACGCGGCAAAACCGTTCGTAAAACACCTGTTCGCCGAACCGGCAAAAGAACTTATTAAAGCAAGGGTACGCACTTCGCGCTCTTTTATGCAAAAGCGGAATGTGTTGAATGCTCCGAGCATTTAACACATCAAGCAACCCTCAATCTTAGAATCGCGATATGCGCAGACGAGTCTCTAGGCAACGAGAAAGCCCCTGACCTTAGTTTATAAAACTCCAGGTTAGGGGCTTTCTAATTTGCGAGCACTCGGGTAACTGCGTATTTATCTGCGCATATCGCGATTCTAAGATGCAGACGTCAAAGTTCTGACGCGCGACAAAGCAGCAAGATGCTCTAGCCTAGTCGTCGTAGCGATTGAGGAATGCTTTCGTGCGGTCGTGCTGGGGATTGTTGATGACTTGCTCAGCCGGGCCCTCTTCAACAATGACGCCGCCATCCATGAACACGATGCGATCGGCAACATCGCGTGCAAACGACATCTCATGCGTCACGATGACCATGGTCATATGCTCAGCGGCGAGCTGCTTGATGACCTTCAGCACCTCGGCGGTAAGCTCAGGGTCGAGCGCGCTGGTGGGCTCGTCGAAGAAAACGATATCGGGGTTCAGGCACAATGCGCGAGCAATGGAAACGCGTTGCTGCTGTCCGCCCGAAAGTTCGCAAGGAACCTTGCCTTCATTGCCATCGAGGCCCATTTTCGCGATGAGCTCGCGGGCTTGGCGTTCAACATCGGCCTTATCGCGCTTTTGCACAGCAATGGGCGCATCCATAATATTTTTGAGTACCGTGTAGTGCGGGAACAAGTTGTAGTTCTGGAACACAAGGCCAAAGCGCGATTTCGCTGCGCGAAGCACGTCTTTTTTGCCATAAACCGCCTTGCCATTCTGCATAGTCGCGACCTCAAGGTCGCCATAGGAAAGCTCGCCTGCATCGAACGTTTCGAGCAGCGTGGCGCAACGCAAAAGCGTCGATTTGCCACCGCCCGACGGACCGATAATGGCAACAACCTCGCCCGGGTTCACCTCGAGCGAAATGTCTTTCAGCACCTCGGCATCGCCGAAGCTTTTCTTAATGTGCGACAGGCGCACGACCGGTTTGTTTTCGGCCATAGTGACCTCCGTATCCCGCCAGCGCTCACGCGCTGGCATGCGCCGCTCAAAGCGCAGCGCTCCTACCGCTCACTTTGCTTGCTATGCGTCACGCTTCGCTTTTGCGGTTTTTAAAATAAAACCAGTTTAAGAGAAGCGAAGTTTTGTTCCGCGCATGCCAGCGCGCGAGCGCCTACATTTCCTTACCTGCTTCGATACGCGCGCGATGTTGAACATTCCTAAATGGTATGTTCAATCTCCAACTGCTGCGCCCGAGCGGGCGCGCCCAGATTAGCTGGGCAAGATGCCGTCCGGATTGTCGCGCGGCATCGAGCAGTTGCGCCGTTCGCAGAACGGCGCAACTTTTAGTCGTGGTAGTAATCGAGCTTCTTCTCGATCCTATTCAACACGACCTCGACGATGAAGTTGAACACCCAGTAGAATACGGCCGCAAACACGAACGGCAGCATGCTGACTTGCGATGCAACGAGCGCCTTCGCCGTGGAGAACATCTCGGCCACACCGATGGCGAATGCAAGCGAGGTGTCTTTCACCAACGTGATGATTTCATTGCCCATTGCAGGCAAGATTCGCTTGATGACCTGCGGAAGCACGATTTTCATGAACGTCTGCACGCGCGAATAGCCCAACACTTCGGCGGCTTCGTATTGGCCGCGCGGAATGGATTGGATGCCGCTGCGATAAATTTCCGCGAAATACGCCGCATAGTTGATGATGAATGCCACGATGGTCGCATTGAACTTGGAATCGGTGGACAAATCCATGCCGAACAGGTAATACGGCGCGAAGTAGATGAAGAACATCTGCAGCATGAGCGGCGTGCCGCGCATGACGGAAATGTACAGGCGTATAAGCCACGCAAGGGGCTTGACGCGGCTCATACGGCCAAGCGCAACCAACACGCCAAGGGGCAATGAGCCCAAAAGCGTGAGGAAGAAAATCTGCAGGGTAACCACGAAACCTTGACCCAGCATGGCGAGCATAGTGGAAATATCCACGGCGATCCTCTCTCTTAACAGCATGAATCGCGAACGGATTGCCCCGCCCGCGATTCCGCCACAAGGCGCCTTGCCAAACGCCTCGCATATGTTTCAACCGATTCTATCTTATTTCAGAATCCAGTTCTCGTAGCTCAGACCATAGTCGGCATATTTCTCGCACAGCTGCTTCACGGTGCCATCTTCATTCATGGCTTTCAGGGTGTCGGTGATCTTCTGCGCGAGTTCGGTGTTGCCCTTCTTCACGCCGACGGCGTAGTGCTCGCTGGAAAGCTCATCGGAAAGCTGGGTGTACACGCCGGGCTTGGCAGACATCTGGTACTGGGCGATGGACAGGTCGCAAGCGACAGCATCGACGGCGCCCGACTCGAGCTGCATGAATGCGGTGTTGTAATCACCAATGGTCTCGAGCTGCGCGAATTTCGCGGCGAGGTCGGCCTTATCGCCCTCGAGCACTTCCTGGGCGGCGGAATCGGTCTGAGTGATGACGTTTTTGCCCGCAAGATCGTCAAGGCTCTTGATGCCCGAGCTCGATTTCACAACAACAACCTGAGCATTCAGCATGTACGGATCAGTGAAGGTGTAGTCGTCTTCGCGGCCCTCCATGGTGAAGCCGTTCCAGATGCAGTTGATAGCACCGGAATTGAGCAGCGTGTCTTTCGCATCCCAATCGATGGCCTCAAGCTGGATGTCCCAGCCATTGCGATTGGCGACCTCGGTGGCGAGGTCGAGGTCAAAACCGGTGTAGTTGCCGTCGTCGCCGACGAAGCCATACGGCGGATACGACTGATCAAAGCCCACGATGAGCTTGGTGGTGTCGGAATTCGCGGAATCTTTGGCGGCATCGTTCGAACCGCAACCGGCGAGCATACAGCCAGCAAGCGCGAGCGCTGCGGCGGCTGCCGTGATAAGGGACCATTTCTTCTTCATATGAAATACCTCTTCGACAATCTATCGTTCGCGACGGCTTGTTGCCGGCGCCCTTCCCTTCTGGCAGCGTGGCGACTGCCTTTGGAGCACTTTAGCGTGCTAAAGTGCTCAATGCGAGAGATAGTTTAGCACGGCGGCGTACTAAAGCGCAAACGGCGCAAATAACCACCGACAAACGGCATATCACTCCATGAAAGTCGGTTTCGCAATCGGCCTTCACCGCCATCTCACGTAATTTCGGCCCCTAAAGCACAAAAGCGACCGACGAATGAGCTGCCTCCCAGTTCCTGGGCCGCACTCTTTGAGACAAGCTAATCGCCCAAGCGGTATCCAAGCCCGCGCACCTCAAAACCATCAAGCCCAGGCATCATAATGTCAAGAATCACAAGATCGGGCTTCACATTGGCGAATTTCTCAAGCGCTTGGCTGCCTGCCACTGCTCCCACGACGTATCTTTTATTACGCTCTAGAACCCTACCGACAGATATGCATCGTAAAAGGGGAAACGCGCCAACAAAGCCGCAATGATGACCACGGCACAGCCGATTACGGAAAACACCGGACCACGCGTGCGCGACGTTGCCAAGCGCAGACCATGCAGCTGAAATGCCAGACCACATATTGCGAGCGCCGCATGAGCGGCAATAAGCCAGCCATAATTTGGGACGAGAGCCGAGGCAAGCGTTACGTTATTGCCGACGGTACCCAAGAAATTCATATGGCATACGAGCAGCACCGTGCCCGCAGCAAGCGCAGCCACAGCTATAAGCAAAAGCGCATAGGGCCACTTTCCCGCACGCACCCGAGCCGCCTGCAGCACCGTTGTGGCCAACGCCGGGCCCGACAACAAAGCCGTCGCGCATAAATTGGCCGGTGTAAGCCACGTATCCCACGTAGGAACCGTGGCGATGGAATACGCGAACGATGTATGGAACAGCATAACAATCACACATACAATCGAGATCGCCAGCAGGCCATTCATCACAGACGCTTTCGGCTTTTCGCGGTAGGAATACATCCACGCCATTCCGGCGAAGAACAAAAACGCCACGGCCGACACCACTTCGTTAGAAAGCGGTGAACGCCCCAGCCCATTAATAGCATGCAACGCGTTCGCCGGCGTGCCCAAATGCGTAGCCGACGCGATGAATCCAGCCCAAGCAATAGCGAGGGGGATGAAAAGAAGGTGCGCAAGCACATCACGCCAATCTCGCGATTGCGAACGATTGACCAGCAGAAACGCCGCCAAGCAGGCAAACGCCACTGCGCCCGCAGGCGCAAGGGCCGTGAAAACAGCCAGCGAAGTAGCGCTGAATCCTCCGTCAAACACGCCTCGAATCCTTTCGTCCACATCCCGCAAAACATGCTAAACGCTCTGAGCATTGACACGCTACGACGCCGATTCCGAGCGACGCCAAGCCGAATTCTCGGCATACGTTAACGATACAGCCTGCGATTGGCGGGCGTTATTCCCAATAGCATTTGCACGTCGGTAATCGTCGCGTGCGCAAGCTGCGCCAAACCTTTGTAGGTTGCAAGGCGAGCGTCGGCCAGCAACAAGTTGAAATAATGCCCCGCCCAGGGCAACATATGGTTGCCGAGTAATTCAGGAAGAAGCTCGCGTTTTTGCAATGCGACTTCGGCGGACAACACAAGGATGCGCCCTATTTGATCTTCGGGAACGTGCTCGTCGTATTTGACGACCACATCATGCTCGCGCATCCAGGCGCGAAGCTCGACCCACGAGCAGCCATAGAGCACTTTGTCGCGATCCAAATAAACCGACCCCCATGGAGCAGCCGCCAAATGACCCGGCCCTACGAATAAGCGCTGATATTCCTGCGCAAGCGAAGCTTCGTCTTCGCTCAAGCCGTCTTCGATAAGCGACGCCGCCTGAGCGCGCATACTCGTTTCACCGGTCGTGCCTTCTTCCGCTTCGGCATCGAACGGCCAGTCGGAAGCAACATCCATCGAGCGAATCGCCGCTAAAGCACGCATCGATGCCTCTTCTTTCGGCGAATAAGCAAAACACGTCCCCAGAAGCTTCGCCGTCGCAGCATATGCCTCGAGAAACTCTGCGTCGCCAAGCAAATCAAGCGTCCCATCCGCCTTCGCGCGCGAATATGATTTTTGTTGCACGTTCATGAGCGCCCCTCCAGCACAGCACTACGAATTTTCGTGATTATTCTCAATTTCCTGCGAGTTCGCAATAAAGCCATCGCCCATGCGCGTCGATTCGCCAGCCGGCGACAGCCTCATATACAAATTCGGGTTCGTGTATTCCGAAGAAGGCAACGGCACCACATCGCTCGTTGTGTCAGTGTGGCGCGCAAGCAAGTCGTCCACCTCGCCGAAGTCGAGCGCACGCAGAGGGCACGCTTCCACGCATATGGGACGCTTGCCCTGCTCCACGCGGCTCGTACACCCATCGCACTTTGAGCTTTGATGCGCTTCAGGATCGATGGACGGGGCATGATACGGACACGCGATAGTGCAATATCCGCAACCGATGCATTTATGCGCGTCGACACATACCAGGCCGAGTTCGTTTTTATGCATGGCACCCGTAGGGCACACGTGCACGCATTCGGGATTGGCGCAGTGATTGCACGCAAGCGACACATGGTAGCAAAACGCTGTGGTTTTCGCAGTGTCATCGGCGGCAAGCTCGCACGATCCGCCCTCGTAATCGATTACACGGCGGTATCTACGACCCACCGAAAGATTATTGAAATCGACGCACGCCATCTCGCACGTGCGGCAACCCGTGCATCGCGAATTGTCGAAGAAAAACCCGTACAAGATTGCCGCACCCCCTTGCGTTATAAAACAGCTTTCCAATAATACGGCAAAAGCCTCGCGCTGATACGCGAGGCTTTCGACCAGCTACCCTTGCTTATGCAAACGTAACTTCCTTCTCGTTCGCCACAGCGCCCGTGGTGTCGCCGACTTCTTTTGCGGCCGGGCAGGCGTTGATGATAACGCTCGGGTTGGTGATGGACGGGTCGGCCATCGGCGCGATGGCGTGCACCGCATCGGGGTGCGCCTTTTTCAGCTCGTCCAAATCGCCCCACTCAAGAGCGCGCAGCGGGCAGGCCTCGACGCAGATGGGGCGCTTGCCCTCGGCGATGCGGTCGCGACACATGTCGCACTTCACGGCCTTGTTCTTTTCCTTCACCAGAATGGGCACGCCAAACGGGCAGGCGTCCACACAGGCGCCCGTACCAGTACATACGTCTTCCTTAATATAGACGATGCCGTCTTCGTCCTTCTCGATCGCACCCGTGGGGCATGCGGCAAAGCACTTCGGGCTTTCGCAGTGATTGCATGCCTCAGACAAGTGATACGCATACGTGGTGGCGGTCACTGTGCCGTCTGCATTCTCGACGAACTCGCCGCCCTCGTAGTCGAACACGCGACGGAAAGCCGCCTCGGTGGACAGGTCGTGATAGTCTTTGCACGCCATTTCGCAGGTACGGCAGCCCGTGCAGCGCGTGCTATCGAAATAAAATCCGTAAGCCATTTTTCAATTCCCCCTCTTTCTTGCTCGCGCTTTACGCCTTAGCAACCTGGACGATCATCGAATGCGCCGGGCCGTTGCCCTTGGCCAGCGGCGTGGGCTTGTAGGTTGTCAGCGTGTTCACGCAACCGCCCTCGTCAATCCTGTCGCCCGACATGTCAGCCTTGTGCCATGCGCCCTGCGGAATGCCAACCGTACCAGGAATAATACGCGGCGTGACTTTGGCTTCGATACGAATCTCGCCCGCAGGGCTCTTAACAGCGAGCATGTCGCCGTTAGCGATACCGCGAGGCGCAGCGTCGGCGGGATTGATCCACAGTTGCTGGCGCGCAACTTGCTCAAGCTCGGGAATGAATCCGTAGGAGCTGTGCGTGCGGCTCTTGTGATGGAAGCCAGTGCAATACAGCGGATACTCATCGGTCGTGGAGCCATAACCCTGGAAGCCCGGAGTGAACACAGGGATGGGATTGATATGCTCGTCTTCGGCGAGCTCCCACGTATCGTTCAGACCGGCAAGCGCCTCGGAGTAAATCTCAATCTTGCCCGACGGCGTGGCCAACGGGTGGCCTTCGGGGTCGTCGCGGAAATCTTTCAGTCCAATGACGGGCTCAAGCTTCGCCTTGTAAACGCCTTGTTCACGAATTTCGTCCCATGTTGGCATTTCGGGATGAGCCTCGCGGCCCTGCTCATAGAGATACTTAACCCAGTCGTCATGTGTACGGCCTTCGGTAAACTCATCTTTCTTACCAAATTTGTCGGCGATGTCGGCGCACACATCGTAGCTGCTACGGCATTCGCCTGGAGCTTCCTGGGCGGGACCGCCGACCGTAACGCCCGTATACCATTCGGAGTAACCCTGAGTCTGCATGTTGAGCTGCTCGGAACGCATGGCATCGGGCAGGAGGATGTCGGCGTATTTCGCAGAATCGGTCATAACGGTATCCCATACCAAAATGAACTCGCATTTGGATTCATCAACAAGAATGTCGTGCGTATGGTTGATATCGTCATGCTGATTGGTCAAACAGTTGCCCGCATAATTCCAGATAAATTTGAAATCGCTCTGAAGCTTTTCAGCGCCCATGATGCCGGCATTGGTTGCGGTCATTTCATGACCGTGGTCGACAGCGTTAACCCACTGATATACAGGGATGGTGGTTTTCACCGGATTCTTCGACGGAAGGCTGCCAACCAGGTATACGGGCGGTTCGGCTTCGCGCTGACCGGTATTGGTGCCAGGCAGGCCAATTTGACCCAACAAAATAGGAAGCATGCAAATAGCGCGCGTGGTGTCTTCGCCATTAGTATGGCGCTGAGGACCCCAGCCCTGGCACACAAACGGAGCTTTTGCGGCAGCCAAGTCGGACGCCAATTGGCGAATGGTATCGACGGGGATTTGCGTAATGGTCGCAGCCCACTCGGGAGTCTTTTCGACCATATCGTAGCCAGTACCCATAATGTAATCTTTGTACGACTTGTTCTGGCCCTTTGCGCTTTCGGGCATAGTATCGTCATCATAACCGACGGTATATTTGTCCAGGAACTCTTTATTCACCTGGCCATTGGCAATCCACTCGTGTGCGATGCCCGCAACAAGCGCGGCATCGGTTCCGGGGCGAATAGGCAGCCATTCATCGGGATGGCCCGACGCGGTTTCATTCATGCGATAGTCGATATTGACGATCTTGCCACCGCGGCCAGTTACGGCCTCGCGAACACGCGCGAAATCCCATACGGCGTTGGCTCCACCCATGCGCGTTTCCGCGGGGCTGTTGCCGAACATCACCACAAGGTCGGAATTCGCTTCAGCCTCGCTAAACGAACTCGCATTTACCGCATCATAGCAGCTGAACGCCGTCGCCGGCTTCCCAAGCGTAACGTGGTTACCATCTTTATCAAGATTCGCGGAGCTGCCGTACATATACGGCATAGCAGCCGAGAGCATGTGCGTAGAGTAGTCGTAACCTTGATTTACATATCCGCCCAAAAGGCTCAACAGGCGCAAGCCCGGCTGCTTGCCCGTCGTGGAATGCATGCCCGTTGCATAGTTTACATAAATGGCTTCATTGCCATAGGTCTCAATGGTGTACTTCAGCTTATCGGCAATGGTCGAAATTGCTTCATCCCAGCTGATTTGCTCAAACTTGCCCTCACCGCGCTTGCCAACGCGCTTCATCGGGTACAGCAGGCGATCGGGGCTGTTCAGCCAACGACGCATGGAGCGACCGCGCAGGCAGGCGCGTGCCTGAAAATCGTCGTCTCCCGTATTGTCGGTTTCCATATACTGCACTTTGCCGTCTTTGGAATGCCACTGGAAAACACAGTTGCCACCACAGTTGACATTGCACTGGCTCCACGCGATGGCCTCGTTTGCTTCAACAGCGGAGCCTTCGCCTTTCTTGTCTCCCGCCGGCGAGCAGCCGAACATTGAGCTAGCGCCCAGTGCGCTTGCGGCCACCGCAGCGCCCGCGAACGACCCCTTTACGAAGTTTCGACGCGTAAAGCCACGCTTCTCATTCTCGCTCATCTTTCCCCCTTCTTTCAGGTTTCCCTTCAAGCCCACATGACATAGGAGCCATGCATCGTGCTGCTACCGTACGGGAAAAGACCAGATGAACGCATCACACCCCACATGTGATTTCGTGCAATTACGCATGCAATGGCAAAATTCAAGGGCATTTGCGCTTGCGCGAGAGCCGATCGATAGGCACACTGAAATGAGCAATCTCTCATTAATCGCATGACATACGCAGGAAGGATTCAGCATGGGGAAATCGACGTTGGCACCGCACGCCTCCGTTGCGGGCTTCGCGATTTTTCTTGTGGTGTATGCAACTCAAATTTGGGGCGGCGTATTCCCGTTTCTGCCGACCGATTTTCAAACGCAAGAAGTCACCCTGACGTTCTACCTTTCGCAGTCGTTGGCGTTTTGCGCATCGTATGTCGCGAGCGCATTTGGATCATACTACGTGCCCTCCGCAGCACGACGAATGCTTGTCACTCTCTCCATCTCACTCGCTTTCATAGGATCATGCTTTATCATCGCGGTCATGTACGTTCCCATGTTCACGCTCGGCCTCATCGTTGCCGGAGGCGCATTCCTCGGCGTGGGATGCGCGGGCATTTTCATGCTTTGGCAACGTTATTTTTCCTCGATTTCTGCACCTGAGTGCAACTGGAGGCTTATCGCTGGAACCGCTTTTGGCTCCCTGCTTTATTTCATGCTCTACTTGATTCCCAATTCACTTACCGCATTTCTCATTCCCGTGGTGCTTCTGCCGATTTGCGCGCTGTGCCTATCTCTTTCGGTGCGCGAGATGGACTTCGACCAATCGATGTTCGAAGATATTCCACGAGAACATCCACAAGTATATGCGCGTATGCTCCACAACTTCTGGCGATCAGCCGGCGGGTTGGGGGCGCTTGCCTTCGCAGCCGGCCTGGCACGAGGCGTTGCCATTGTGGAACCCGATATTCAAATCGCAGTAAACACGACATCCATGGCAGGCGTGCTCATTGCATGCGGTTTTTTGATTGTCGCATGGCGCTGGTTCCCATTCCAATTTAGCCTCAGGTCGGCGTTTCGCGCGGTATATCCCATCATGTTCACAGGCTTACTGCTTTTCCCTTTTGCACAAGGAGCGGGGCTTACGCTCTTCGCCAGCGTCGCATACACAGTATTTTCGATTATGGTGCTCGTCCTCATGATGCAGAGTGCCCAAATCGCACGAGACCGCGGCACAAACCCTGTATTCGCTTATGCATTTTTTGGAGCATGCGCATACGTGCCTCAAGCACTCGGATTCATCTTAGGATGGATAACGCTCGATATCGACGTAACGGGCATAGGGAAAACCGCAATTCTTTCCATGCTCGCCGCATATGCACTCGGCATGTCACTGTATTTTTCGGCAGGCACGCTTTTGGGACCGTCAAAAAACGGAACGCCGCGACGCGATGACCAAATTGAGCTCACAAGCGGAAAGGCATGGAAAGCCCCCGAAGAGGCAATGTTCTCCAAGAGTCCCATAGAAAGCGAAGAAGGAGCCGCAGACGCACCTGTCGGATCTCTCCAACACAGTGGACGACAATCCGACAAAAAGCCCTCAAAAACGCGGCGCCCTATAGGCGATGATGGGCTTGTTATTACTGATCGTCTGTCAAAGCAATGTTTGGTGCTTAAACGAGACTACGGTCTTTCGGCACGCGAAACTGAGGTATGCGAGCTTATCGCTCGTGGACGCAGCGTTGCCGCGATTGCCGAAGAGCTTTTCGTTTCCGAGAATACCGTGCGCACGCATAGCAAACACATCTACACAAAGCTCGATATCCACTCGCGCCAAGAACTTGGCGAACTGCTGAGCACAGTTGATCCCACGCTTTAGCCGCGCAGACAAAACACGCCCGCGAGAATGCCGCGTCAGAAAAGCGGCAAATCCAACACTGCGCCCCCGCGCATTCCATCGCCGCAACCGGCCGCTTCAACAAACCTGTTAAACGCTACGAGCATTTAACAGGTTTGTCGCCGGCAAAACGATTACAGGAAGCTCACCCTTGAACAGGCGGTACACTTGGTTTCGTCAGCCTTCGGCTTGAAGGGGCGACCGCACTTTTCGCATAGCTGAACCGCAAGGTCATGCTCGACTTTCGCAGGAAGCTTGCGCGTGGTTATTTCAGCCCAGCCGCCAATGTTTTCTTCGGGGCAACTCATATAGCACAAACCGCACTGGGTGCAGCGCGACGCGTCATGCACGAACGCCTGGCCAAGCGATATATTGCGCGCGAGCTCTTCGTCGATGGCGGCAAGAGCCGCCTCTTTCGCCTCGTTCAGCGCCTGAGTCGAAGTTCCGGCAGGAGCAGCTTGGTAGGTAAACGAAACCTCGTCGCTCGAATCACTCCCGGAAGGCTCAATAATCACGGGAATTTTACGGCGTTTCACTTCACGCTCGACCTCGCGGCGCTTTTGCTCCGCAGCATATTCGGGAATACGCAGCTCAATCGCGCCATGGGGACACATTTTCGAGCAAATCTCGCATCCGCGGCAATTGCCGTCTTCGGTAAGCGTGAGCCACGTGACTTCGGGGCGTTCTTCCTCGGGAATTTCGCGCAACGTTTCAAGCAAAATGGCGCGGTAGTGCGACACGCGGCCCTGCTCGTCCATATCGGACAGTAGTTCCTCGGCGCCTCGCTTCACGGTAGACATCGCACCCTCGAACGCCGTGCGCTTCGATGCGCCCGAACCCGCATGCGCCCCTTCGGGTACGCGAGAATGAATACGTTTCTTGAATTCCTCCGGGCCAAAAAAGCGTTTCAAGCTGCTGATCAGGTCATGCACGCCTTCGCGAAGATCATCGTTCTGGCATTCGCGGCATGCCTTCACCTTGAGCACCACGGGCTTTTTCAGCGCAAGCGCTGCCACAAGCTCCCACGGAATCGATGCCAAGCAATGCGCGCGAACGTTGGCCTGGCCTTTATGCTGATCGCACGCCACCACCACAACGTCGCCTGCGCTGCCGGCGTTCGCAAGAGCCGTATCGAGGCTCGCCGACGATTCATGGATTGCCTGCGTAGGACACGCCGTAACGCACAGATTGCAATTCGTGCAACCGCGCCAGCTGATTTCCTTTGCGGCGATATCGATGTTTTTCGGGCATGCATCGGCGCAATCGGAACAGGGATATTTGCGCTGCACCGTATTCAAGCAATACTGGTCAAGGCGCATAGGATGGCTCTCGTGGGCAGCATAGCCCAGCGCGTAAAGTGCAACATTATCGACAAGAGCCATGAATCCCCCTTATTCGCGGCCAAAATTATTCGCATACGCGAACCATATGTATGGTAACGCAATACACGCCCCATCGCAGGGTGCATGCGACGCAAGCGACATCAAAAAAAGCTCGATTTGCGCAGGTTCTTCTTCGTTGCTCGACTTCGCCGATTGACAATTGCAGCAAACACCAGGTCAGATCTTCTCAAAATACTGGCGTACTCGTGCCCGCTCCGAAAACCTGCGCAGACCGGGCATTTTTCAAAGCACAATCGAAATCGAATGGCGCCACGGCAAAACGCCTAGAAGGCTTCAACAATGGTGCCGCCGCCAGCCACCGAATCGCCCACGTAGGCAACGAGCGCCTGGCCAGGAGCGGCCGCTTGGCGAGGTTCGAGGTACGCCGCGCGCACCAAGCCATCAGCATCAATTGAGAGTTCGGCAGGAATAGGAGATTGGCGATAATGCGCCTTCACCTGCACGTTCATAGTCTCACCAGCCAAAAGGGGCGGCATAACCCAGTTCCAATTCTTGGCCACGCAGCCTTGCGACGAGAGTTCCGCGCGCGGGCCCACTACTACCTGGTTGGCGGCCATGTTCTTGCCCAGCACAAAATAAGGCTCGGGAGCGCCTCCAATGCAGAGCCCCTTGCGCTGCCCAATGGTATAAGCAACGGCGCCCTTATGCTGGCCAAGCACCTTGCCTTGAGCATCGACGATCTCGCCCGGCTCGTACGACGAGCCGCGGTAGCGTTCCAAAAAGCCCAGATAGTCGCCATCGGGCACGAAGCATATATCTTGGCTATCGTGTTTTTGCGCATTGATGAAGCCTTGTTCTTCGGCGATTTCTCGCACGTGGGCCTTCGTGAAGCTGCCGAGAGGCAGAAGCGTGTGAGCCAATTGGTCTTGTGTCATGAAGGAGAGCACGTAGCTTTGGTCCTTCGTAGCATCAAGGCCGCGCCGCAACTCGAAACGAACGTCATCACTTGCGGGCGCATAATCGCGCGCCCACGAATCGGAACCATCATCAACGCTCGCGGCGCTCGACACATCTTGCCCCGCACGCTCAATTCGAGCGTAATGACCGGTAGCAATGAAATCGCAGCCCAGTTCCTCGGCACGCTGCAAAAGCCTACTGAATTTCATGCGGCGATTGCATTCGATGCACGGATTGGGAGTATGTCCCGCTTCGTACTCTTCCACAAAAGGACGCATGACTTCGTCTTCGAACTCCGCAGAATAATCGAACACGTAATGCGGAATTCCCAGGCGGAACGCAACGTCGCGCGCATCTTCGACGTCATCGAGACTGCAACAGGTATGGCCATCGTTGTTAATGGCATCGTTGTTGTACAGCTTCATGGTAGCGCCGATGCATTCGTAGCCTTGGCTCTGCAGCAGATACGCCGTCACGCTCGAATCGACGCCGCCGCTCATTGCAACAAGCACGCGCCCCTTAGATTTCGCCATATTTATCCTTCTTCATCGGTTCCATTCCGCCGTTTTCGGCTCACGGCAGGCGCAGATATTTTACCGCTTGAGCGACATGGCGATTTCGTGCATTGCGGCAGCCGCGGCGTCTCCATCTTCTTGCGTGGTATCCACAGAAAACGAGAAGCGCACAGCACCTTTCGCGAGCGATTCCGAAACGCCCATAGCGCGCAACACATGGCTAGTTTTCACCGCGCCCGCAGAACAGGCCGACCCCGCCGACGCACACACGCCTCGTGCATCAAGCAGCGGAATAAGAACCTGGTGATCGAGTCCTTCGAAACATACATTCGAAATGCCCGGTACGCGTGGAGCCGCTTTTCCTACGACATATGCACCCTCGATTTGTTCAAGCTGCTCTTCAAGGCGATCGCGCAAACCACGCACGCGAGTTGCATTCTCTTCCACGGTTTCGCACGCTTCTTCGAGCGCCGCAGCCAAGCCTACGATGCCTGGCACGTTTTCCGTGCCCGAACGACGGCCGCGCTCTTGACCGCCGCCGTACACGATAGACTCGGCGCCTTCGCGCGTACGGCATACCAACGCGCCGACTCCCTTGGGGCCATGGAACTTGTGCGCCGAAATCGACAGCATATCGACCCCCAACGCTTCGGCATCGAGGCGCACGTGCCCAGCCGCCTGCACGGCATCGGTATGGAAAAGCGAGCCCGCAGCATGCGCCGCCTGCGCAATTTCGGCAACGGGCTGCAAAACGCCTGTTTCATTGTTCGCCGACATGACGCTCACGAGACACACATCGCCATCGAGAACGGCCTCGATAGCTCGAGCGCTCACGACGCCTGTCTCATCGGGATTGACGAGCGTAATCACAAAGCCCTGGGCCTCCCAATAATCAAGCGCCCTGAGCACTGCAGGATGCTCGATGGACGAGGCAACCATGCGCATTCGATGGGCCCTGCGGCCAAATTCAGCTCCCGTTGCCAATGCCTGATTGTCGGCTTCGGTACCGCCAGAAGTAAAAACGATTTGGCGCGGCGTGCAACCGAGGCATTCCGCAACCGTTGCGCGAGCATTCATCACGGCATGCAGCGCCGTACGCCCCGCCGCGTGCACGCTCCCCGGATTGCCGAAGTCGACACCGAAATACGGCATCATTCGCTCAAGCACGCTTTCGTGCAATGCGGTTGTTGCGGCGTTATCGAGATATATCATAGTTACTTTTCGAAACCTTACATTATTAAGGTACTAGGCATTATTTTTATATCGGTATCTCTTTGATACTTAAAGTTAATTTGCTTCTAGTTTCTTTTAGATACCTACATCCTAAATATATGCGAACATCTTTTAAATACCATCGGCATATTCCATTGTCGGCCACGACCTTGCGTCGGGAGCCTTCTTGATATTGAGACGGTAACACCCACGCGCATCGACCGTCGCAGTATGTGAGCGAATATCTTCCTGCGCAAGCGAGGCGAAAAGACACCCCATTTTCCGCGTGCCCGCAAAGAATTCAGGGTGCCACTGAACCCCCATGATGAACGACCTGTCACGCACCTCAACCGCCTCTACCAGCCCATCAGGGCCATATGCAACAGGGTCGAGCATGGGCGCCACCGTGCGCACTCCCTGATGATGCATGAAATTCGTAGCAAGGCGATCGGTCTCCAAAATGCGGCCCTCTGAAACCCACATATTAACTAGGGATATAGGTTTCTTTATTTCGAGAAATTTGTCAAGGTATAGCTTCCGTAAAAGACCGAAAGAGCCTTACAGCGTTATAGCCTCGCCTGGATTGTCGGGTTCGGCGCCTGTCCATACCGAAATAGCATCCTGCACGCGCGCGGGCCACTCGCGAATATCGTAATAGGCCTGGTCATCATAGGTGCCCGTATCGCTCACCACGCCAACGGCTGACATACCCACGCCTTGCGCATCAAACACCGCGCGATATTGGTGGTATTTCTGCGTGACAATGGCCACGCTTTGCGCGCCATATACATTCGCAACGCGCCACATGGTGTCATACGTGTGATAGCCGCCCCCGTCGCAATAAATCGCCGATTCAGGAACACCCTGCGCAATGGCATAGGCCTTCATCGCGTTTGGTTCGTCGTAATTCGATTCGCGGCCGTCGCCAGACATAACGACAATGGGAGCCACGCCCCTGAAATACAAATCGATTGCCGCATCGACACGCTTTTGCAGAATAGGCGAAAGCGAGCCATCGGGCAGCACGCTCGCCCCAAGTACGACGATAGCGTCGCATGACGCGACCCGGGACTGCTCGTATTTGTCCAACGTCGTAATGGCCGGATTCGCCGACAGCACAACGCACGCATTAATGCCGCCCACGGCGACAATCGCCGCAACCGCAATTGCCAACACGAATTTGAACAAACCTTTAAGCACGCAAACCTCCTTCGTTTCCTGAGCGTCCCATAATAAGCCGCCTTTTCGCGGCCGCGCGAAGTCTCCCAAAAACAAGCAAGCCGCCCCCACAGGAGCGGCTTATAAAAGATGCATTCGCACTAGAAGTCAGCGAGCGGCACACTGGCGGGTGCAGTTCGGGCGTTGAAAATGCCTGTGGCATTTTCAATTCCTGCCTATGCGCCCGAGCGGGCGCGCCCAGCTCAGCTGGGCTCAGCGTACTTCGGTACGCGAGCCGAAGGCTGAACCCAAAATGCGCCGCCAGATTGCCGCGCAGCGTCGGCGCAATACGTCGGCCGTTAGGCCGACGTATTCTTACTTCACAACGATATTCACCAGGCGGCCGGGAATAACGATCTTCTTGACAACCGTCTTGCCCTCAACGGCATTGGCGGCAGCCTCAAACGCCTTGGCGATGATGTCTTCCTCAGCAGAATCGGCGGCAACCGTGATGCGGGCCTTCACCTTGCCGTTGATTTGCACAGCAAGCTCAACCTCATCGGCCTTGGCCTTCTCGGGATCAAACTCGGGCCACGGCTGGTTATGGATGCTGGGCTCGTTGCCAAGCACCGTAGTCCACAGCTCTTCGGCCCAGTGCGGAGCAAACGGAGCAAGCAGCTTCACAATGACTTCGGCAACCTCGTCGCAACCAGCAGCCCACTCGGCGTTGGCAGCGCGCTCTTCGGCGCCGGCAGCACGCAGGAAGTCGTTCGTGCTGTTCACGAGCTCCATGATGGCAGCAATCGCGGTGTTGAAGTTGTTGCGGTCGATGTCATCGGACACTTTGCCCACCACACGATGGCGCTCGCGCATCAACGTCTTGAAGGCGTCGGCGGCATTCAGCTTGGAGCCGCCGTTAAACAGCGTATCCTCGCCCGCCTCGCGCTTCAGGTCGTACACAGCGCGCCACACGCGGTTCAGGAACTTGTACAGGCCCGCAAGGCCGTCTTCATTCCACAGCAGCTCCTTGTCGGGCGGAGCCATGAACAGAATGTAGCAGCGCACGGCATCGGCACCGTAGGCGGCAATCATGTCTTCAGGCGAAATAACGTTGCCCTTCGACTTCGACATAACGTCGCCGTGCTCGTCGAGCACCATGCCCTGGCACAGCAGATTCGTGAACGGTTCATCGAAGTTCAGCATGCCCTCGTCGCGCAGCACCTTCGTGAAGAAGCGGCTGTAGAGCAGGTGCAGAATAGCGTGCTCAATGCCGCCAATGTATTGGTCGACGGGCAGCCACGAGTTCGCCTTATCGGAATCGAACGGGCGCTCGGTGTTATGGGGATCGGTATAGCGCATGTAATACCAGCTCGAGCACGTAAACGTGTCCATGGTATCGGTCTCGCGGCGAGCTTCGCCACCACACTTCGGGCACGTGCACTTCGCGAATTCTTCATGCGTGGCAAGCGTCTCACCAGCGGAAAGATCGATATCCTCGGGAAGGCGCACGGGCAAATCTTCCTCAGGAACGGGCACAACGCCGCATTTCGGGCAATGGATTGCCGGAATGGGATTGCCCCAATAGCGCTGACGAGAAATAAGCCAGTCGCGCAGGCGGAATTCCACCTTGCGACGGCCGCGGCCCATAGCCTCGAGCTCGGCGACGATGGCCGCCTCGCCCTCGGAATGCTTGCCGCCGGTCATGCCGGTGTATTTGCCCGACTGCACAAGCGTGCCTTCAGCAGCGTAGGCCTCGGGCCAATCGACCGAAGTAACCACGCGATTCTGCTCGTCTTTCAGCTGCTCGAACAGCGGGTCGTCATCACCCAAGATGATGGGAATGATGGGCAAATCATATTTGCGAGCGAATTCAAAGTCGCGCTGGTCACCGCATGGAACAGCCATAACGGCACCCGTGCCGTAATCGGCAACGACATAGTCGGCAACCCAGATGGGCAGCTTTTCGCCATTGATGGGATTGACCGCGTAACGGCCGGTGAACTCTCCGTGCTTTTCGTGGTCACCCTGGGCGCGTTGCACCGCGGTGATCTTCTTGGAGGCCTCGACGAGGTCCATAACCGGCTTCTCGTATTCGGTGCCCTCGACAAGCGCCGCAAGACCCTTGTATTCAGGAGCAAGCACGAAGAAGCTCGCGCCAAACAGCGTGTCGGCACGCGTGGTGAACACGGTGATGATGTCGTCTTCAGCGGGCTCGGCGGGCACGTTGCCGTCTTTATCGCACAGCACGAAGTCGACCTCGGCGCCCTCGGAGCGGCCAATCCAGTTGGACTGCTGCTGCTTCACGCGCTCAGGCCAGCCTTCAAGCTGGTCAAGGTCGTCAAGCAATTCCTGCGCATAGTCGGTGATCTTCAGATACCACTGCGTGAGGTCGCGCTTCTCGATTTCAGAATCGCAGCGCCAGCAACGGCCCTCGATAACCTGTTCGTTCGCCAGAACAGTCTGGCAACCCGGGCACCAGTTCACAGGAGAGTTGCGACGCTCGACGAGGCCGCGCTCCCAGAATTTCTCGAAAATCCACTGACCCCAGCGATAGTACTCAGGGTCGCACGCAACAACGGTGCGGTCCCAGTCATAGGAAAAGCCCATGCGCTTAAAGCTGGCCTTCTGGGTTTCGATGTTGGCATACGTCCATTTGGCAGGATGGCTGTGGTGCTTGATGGCAGCATTTTCTGCAGGCAGGCCAAAGGCATCCCAACCCATGGGGTGCAAAACGTCGAAGCCCTTCATGCGATAGTAGCGAGCAATAACGTCGCCAATCGAATAGTTGCGGGCGTGGCCCATGTGAATGTCACCCGAGGGATACGGGAACATTTCCAAGATGTACTTCTTGGGACGCCCGTCTTCTTCATGCACCTTGTTGATGCCGCTTTCTTCCCAAGCCGCTTGCCAACGCGGCTCGATCTCGAGAGGGTTGTATTCCTTCATGTGTGCTCCTGCTAATCCGGAACTTCAGCGCATACGCATGCGCAACGATAATTTGACTATTGTAACGCGCCTTTGCGCTCCGTACAAAAAAACGTCCGCAAACGCGGACGCTAATTCAGCTCAATAGAAAATATTCAAATGAAATTCAACGAGCTCGGGCTTGGATTGAATATGGAACCGCTCGCCAGCCCGCCGTGCGATACGCATTGGGAAACGCATTGATCGAGACCGCCCTTTCTTTACATAGTGTTCCATTGCGTAAAGAAGCGGGCGGCGTAGCCCCTAACGATGCGGGCACTTGCCCCTACAGGAAACGGTAAGAAACGGTGCGCACGCCCCAATCGAAACAGCTGCTCGCGCCAAGGGCCTTCCATACACCAGGCTGCAAATCGAGCGCACGGGAGCCACCGCCCAGGCCACCGCAGTCGTTCACCACGGCGACAACCGTGCGGCCACCATAGCTGATTTCGACCGAGCGCCCAAAATAGGATCGGTAGTTGGGCATAGACATAGGGACAGCCACGCCCATAGAGCTTTCGCTGACGATTGCGCCCGTCGCGGTGTGGGCGCCCAGCGTGCCATCGCTCGTTGAGCCGTAGGCGGAAACAACGCCAGACTGCCAACCCGAGGTGCTCGTATTCGAGGAATTGGAATTGTTCGAGCTTGAACCGTTCGAGTTGCTCGATCCGCTCGACGAGCCGCTTGAAGATTGGTTGCCGGAATTCGACGCAGCGCCGTTGCCAGATTCCTCCGCTTTTTCGGCGGCGCCCTTCGATTCCTCCGCAGGGGCTTGCTCGGTTTGAGATTGGGCTTCCTGCTGGGCCTTCAGCGCTTCAGCCTGCTTTTGCAGCTCGGCCAAACGAGCGGCTTCGGCAGCAGCCTGGGCATCGCTTAAGTGCGCGGTGGCCTGGGCCACGACCTGCTGAGCTTCGGTTTGCTTGGCTTCGGCATCGGAAATGGCCTTGACCTGTTCGTCTTTTTTCTTGTTCAAATCGTCGAGGGCGTCGTTAAGCGTAGCTTCGAGCTGCTTCTGCTCTGCGATTTGACGAGCTTGGTCTTCCTGAATCGCATCGAAATACTGCATGTTATTCACGAGATCAGAGATGCTTTGCGACTCGAGCAATACTTTAATAAGTGAGATGCCGCCTGTTTTGTACTCCTGAGTGGCATAGATGCCAAGCTTGTTTCGACCGGTCTGAGCAGCCGCCTGCGCGTCCATCACGCCCTGAGTGGCCTCATCGATTTGCTGCTGCAATTCCTCTGCCTGCTTAACAAGAGCTTCATGCTCCGAAGCAATTTGAGACATGCGAGCTTCGGCGGCACTGAGCGCGTTCTGGGCGTCACTCACCTCGTCGGCATAGGCGGGTGCGGCGCACGCGAAGGTCAGCGAGCCAGCGGACAGAACGCCCGCGAGCAGCAACGCCGTTATGTTGGAAAAGGTTTTGATATAAACCGCTTTCGTCGTTTTTCTCTACGCCGCCAACCGCGCTCAATGCGCCATTAGCAGTGGCGGAAACCCGCCTTCCTATACCCACGAATCGTGTGGGAAAGAAACACAACCGCCTATTTTGAACAAACTCCCTGGTAAAGTCAATGCGAGTAGTTCACACCCCACATTAGTAACGTTTGCCCATGTAAAAAGCGACCCCGAGGGGTCGCTTTCCGTGCTGTTATTTGTTCAAAACGCAGCTTTTAGCGGACGCGAGAAGCGTACGGCGTCTTGTCTTTCAGCAAAACGTCGTGAGCACCGCCCTCGACGATGGAGGTCGAAGACACGGTAGTGAGCTTCGCCTTGTCGCGGAACTCAGGAATCGTGAGCGCGCCGCAGTTGCACATCGTGGACTTGATCTTGAGCAGCGTAACGGCAATGTTGTCCTTCAGGCTGCCAGCGTAAGGCACGTACGAGTCGACGCCCTCTTCGAAGGAAAGGCTCTTCTTGCCGCCGAGGTCGTAACGGCCCCAGTTGCGAGCGCGGGCAGAACCCTCGCCCCAGTATTCCTTCATGTAGGTGCCGTTGACCATGACTTTGGCCGACGGGGACTCGTCGAAACGCGCGAAGTAACGGCCGAGCATCACGAAGTCGGCGCCCATGGCGAGCGCGAGCGAGATGTGGTGGTCGTACACGATGCCGCCATCAGAGCAGATGGGCACGTAGATGCCGGTCTCCTCGAAGTACTCGTCACGAGCCTTGGCGACTTCGATGGTCGCGGTAGCCTGGCCACGGCCGATACCCTTGGTCTCACGGGTGATGCAGATGGAACCGCCACCGATACCGACCTTGATGAAGTCGGCGCCAGCCTCGGCGAGGAAGCGGAAGCCTTCGCGGTCGACAACGTTGCCGGCACCGATTTTCACATCGTTGCCGTAGTGCTCGCGCACCCATTCGATGGTCATCTTCTGCCAGTCAGAATAGCCCTCGGAAGAGTCGATGCACAAAACGTCGGCGCCAGCCTCGACCAGAGCGGGAACACGCTCGGCGTAGTCGCGGGAGTTGATGCCCGCGCCAACCAGGTAGCGCTTCTCGTTGTCGAGCAGCTCGAGCGGGTTTTCCTTATGGGTGTCGTAGTCTTGACGGAACACGAGGTAGCACAGGTTATCGTTCGCGTCGACGATAGGCAGGCTGTTGAGCTTGTGATCCCAGATGATGTCGTTGGCTTCCTTGAGCGAGGTGCCTTCGGTAGCAACCACGAGATTCTCGCGGGGAGTCATGAACTCGGAAACCTTGGTGTCGAGCGACATGCGCGAAAGGCGATAGTCGCGCTCGGTAACGATGCCGAGCAGCTTGCCGCCAGCCTGGCCGTTATCGGTGACGGGCATGGTGGAATGGCCGGTTTGCTCCTTCAGGGCGACGACTTCCTCGAGCGTGGTGTCGGGCGAAAGGTTGGTGTCGGAAACGACGAAGCCGGCCTTGTACGCCTTCACGCGAGCGACCATGGCCGCTTCGCTCTCGATGGTCTGGTTGCCGTAAATAAACGAAATGCCACCTTCAGTGGCGAGGGCAACAGCCATGTGGTCGTCAGAAACAGCGGCCATAATTGCCGACACCATGGGGATGTTCAGCGAAATGGGGCACTCTTCCTGACCCTTGCGGTAACGCACCAGCGGCGTTTTCAAGTCAACCTTCGCAGGGATGCAGGACGCCGGGGTGTGGCCCGGGACCAGCAAATACTCATTGAACGTACGCGAGGGTTCCTCGTAGTAGAACGCCATCTGATGTCTCCTTCGGTTTGTGTGTTTTCCGGAACGTTAACGGAATATTATATGCGCCCCCAACGCGCGAATGCCATAGCTCCAAACAAATTCAAAGGACGCACGAAACTGAAGGGCGGGATGCAGCAATAAGGCGACGAAACGACACTGGCCAAGGGCGAAAGGCAAGAAAACGCCCATGAGCGGTTATTCATCGAATTCCGCCCAAATGATCTCGTCGATTTTGGACAGCACGCCGAGTCGACGGTGACACCTACAGCATTCAGCCACGAAAACCCCTCACACTACAACTCAACCACGCTTTCGGCGTGGACCCTTACTGGTAATTCTCCAGGATTGCCGATAGGTATCCCGCATATGCCTGGCGCAACGACTGCGGCTCTTCGATTTGCACGCTCGACCCGAACGTCGCGAGCCACCCGTAAAACGTGGGCGCGGCCATAACCGTCACGCACACGCGCGCCCAACCGTCTTCCGCAGGCAGCACTTCGACATCTTTACCGAAACGGTCGACAATCGCACTCATCACAGACCCGCGCACGAGCAGCGTGACACCGACCGATTCGCCATGGAACATGCCGAATACACGCTGCTGATGCTTGGCCACGTCAAATGATGATATCTCATCGTTGCGCGTGGCCGTTTCACTCGACACCTCGAGGTTCTGCATTCTATCGACGCGGTAATGAGTGAAACCGGCGTATTTGTCATTCCATACAATGAGATAGTATTCATCGTCCATATATGCAAGCTGAACAGGGGTTTCTTTATATATCTCGCTTCCATCCCCATGCTTGCTCGTAACGCGCTTCTTATGCTCGTCGTATTTGAAATAGCGGAATTCGATTTTGCGGCGAAGCGATATCGCGCGCTGAATGGCGTCGATGTTGTAGAACACCGACTCGTTTTGGCTCTTGATACGGCCCTCGACGTGCACCTGCTTTCGCAGGTTTTCGTCCATGTATTTGCTGCCGAGCTTTCCGATGCCTTCGACGAGGGAGCGACTCTTGCTTTCGGTAAGGAATTTCGACGACTGCACGGCATCGGCCAGAAGCAGCAGCTCTTGCTCTTGGAAATCGCGCGTGGCCAAGCCGTATTCGACGGGCGCGCGATTGTACTTCAGAATGTTGTAGCCGAATGCACGCAAACAATCGATATCACGATACAAGGTTTTACGTTCGACATTCACGCCGACCTCGGCGAGCTTTCCGATGATTTGCGGCGCGGTAAGGCCGTGACCGTCGTCGGTCTCGCGCTCGAAAATGCGAGCCAAATGCAACAGCTTCAATTTGCTTGCGACAACTTCGGCCATGTTCGCTCCAATCGCCAACGCCCATGCTTTGCTCGAAACAATTATATTCCGAAAAAGAAGATGAGTGTCCCTTGTGGTGTACACACCGAAGAAGGCTTTCGGTTAAGACCATTCTGTTTCGTTTCGCCGCCGACACGCCGCCGCGCCCATTCCCTTCTATAATGCGCTTGTGAGAATTCCCAAGCGAAAGGAACTGCTTTGGAGCACAAGAACGCATGGCTCGCATACGACGAGCCGCAGCTGGCCGAGCTCGAGAAGCTCGCGACCGACTACATCGATTTCATCAGCGCCAACAAAACCGAGCGCGAATGCGTGGCGACCGCCATCGAACAGGCGCGCGAGGCGGGTTACGTTTCGCTCGACGAGGCGCGTGCCGCGGGCAAGCAACTTGTTGCGGGCGACAAGGTCTACGCCGAGCTGTACGGCAAAACCATCATCTTGGCGCACATCGGCAGCCGTCCCATGCAGGACGGCCTAAACATTCTGGGCGCGCACGTCGACAGCCCGCGTTTGGATATCAAGCAAAACCCGCTCTACGAATCGGGCGATTTGGCGCTGCTCGACACGCATTACTACGGCGGCATCAAGAAGTACCAATGGGTCACGCTGCCGCTCGCCATTCACGGCGTTATCGCGAAAAAAGACGGCAGCGTTGAGCGCGTGAATGTGGGCGAAGACGCGGGCGACCCCGTGTTCTGTATCACTGACCTGCTCATTCACCTCGCCAACGACCAAATGCAGAAGAAGGCCTCTGAGGTTGTCGAAGGCGAAAACCTCGACGTGCTCGCAGGTGGCCGCCCTGCCGCAAAGACGGAAGATAAGGAAAACGCCGAGAAAACCGAACTCGAGAAGCTCGCGGAAAAAGAACCCGTGAAAGCGACCATGCTCGCGCTGCTCGCCGAGAAATACGGCATGGAAGAAGAGGACTTCCTTTCGAGCGAGCTCGAGGTCGTTCCCGCCGGCCGCGCACGCGAGCTGGGCTTCGACCGCTCCATGGTGCTCGGCTACGGCCACGACGATCGCGTATGCGCCTTCCCCAGCTTGGTCGCGCAGCTTGAGGCGAGCGACCTTGAGAAAACGGGCATCTGCATTTTGGTCGATAAGGAAGAAATCGGCAGCGTGGGCGCTACGGGCATGACATCGATGTTCTTCGAGAACACCATCGCCGAACTCATGGACCTTGCTGGCCAGGCAGGCGATTTGCCGCTGCGTCGTTGCCTCGCGAATTCCTCCATGCTTTCGAGCGACGTGTCTGCGGGCTTCGACCCCAGCTATGCGAGCGCTTTCGAAACGAAGAACGCCGCCTATCTGGGCCGCGGCGTGGTGTTCAACAAGTTCACCGGTGCGCGCGGCAAAAGCGGTTCGAACGACGCGAACGCTGAATACATGGCCAAGATTCGCTCCATCATGGACAAGGGCAACGCCGCGTTCCAAACCGCCGAGCTCGGCCGCGTCGACGTGGGCGGCGGTGGAACTATCGCCTACATTCTGGCCGAATACGGCATGAATGTCATCGACTGTGGCGTGCCGGTGCTCTCGATGCATGCGCCGTGGGAAGTGGTCGATAAGGCCGACATATATGAAGCGCTGAAAGCCTACCGCGCATTCCTGAAATACGCTTAGCGCTACACGCGCGAAACGCTCGGCTTAATCCGTCGTTTCGCGCCCCTTTTATATGAGCACAAATCGACCCGCGCGCCCGCCGCGTGGGTCGTGTGCGTTTGCACGCACGACCAAGCAACCGACCCAAGGAGCAATCTGGTGGCAAAAACGTTTTCGATCCTCGGCGATTCCATCTCCACATTCGACGGGTGGAACCCGCCGGGCTTCGACGTGTTCTACTCCGACGAGAGATTGGAGAAAACGGGCGTTACGCATGTCGAACAAACATGGTGGCACCTGCTCATCGACCATTTTGGCGGTTCGCTTTTGAAAAACGACTCGTTTTCGGGAAGCCTCGTGGAAGGCGGGTTCTTCCCTGCCGGCGATTCCGATGCGCGCGCAGACGCGATTCTGGGCGATGAGGGCGAAGCCCCCGACGCCATCGTATGTTTCATCGGCATCAACGACTACGGCTGGGGCGGCGCGGAAATGAATGCTGACGGCCATGGATCGGCCTGCCCTGCTGAGCTTTCCGCACAAGCACCCGTCGAGAAGGTTCTTGCCGAACTTGCAGCACCCGGTCAAATCGACCGTTTCAAAACCGCCTATGCTTCGATGCTCGCACGCCTTCGCGCACGCTGCCCCGAAACTGAAATCTGGTGCGTCACACTCGTTCCCGGGCGCATTGCGGGCCATGTAAAACCGCAGTTCGCTTACGATTTCCGCGGCGTTCCCTTTGCCGAATACAACGACGCCATTCGCGCAGCCGCCCATGAAGCCGGCGCTCATGTGGCCGACGCCTTCGCCTGCGGCATGGACTACGAAGCAATTGAAGGCACGCACCCCACCGCACGAGGCATGCGCCAACTCGCCGGCATGTTCGCCTGGTCGATGGAGCATGAAGCGGAAATTGACGCCGCCCTTGGACGCGGTGCACGCGAGCTTGCCACAGTTTCGCAAAGCATGCTGCCCGCCGAACTGCTCAGCGAATGGGAAGACGCCGCCCTGTGGCGCAGCGCGCCGCTGTGCGCCGATAAGCCCTGCAGCTTCTGCGAGCATGCCATGGCGCCGAACAATGCCTGGCTGCTTATGTGCGACAACTAGGCATGCACGCTTCAAAAAGGCGCCGGCCCTCGTTTTTCCGAGGAGCCGGCGCCTTCGTTTTATCTAAGCGCAACAAGCGCGCATCTAGGCAGTTCCTTCAATTGCGCAGCAACTTCAAAACTCGCTTGAAACCGCTCAAGCGAAATGCTGGCAGCCGCCAATCCCAGCCGCGTACGACGATCGCGCCGCATTGCGGAATGCGCGAAGGCCGAAGCGAAGCTCGATTGGCACCACCCTATCGACGACTTACGAAATACCCCGCCGCTTCAACCGCTTTCTCAACAGAAGCCTGGTCAAGGGCGTTCTTCGAAAGAATATGCGCCGTCTTCGAGCCCAAATCGACACGAGCCCACACATTGCCCGCATCAACGGAATTGATGGCATTCTGCACGTTCTCGACGCATTTCTCGCAGGTCATTCCACCAATCCTCAAATCGAGCGCATGCTTGTAGTTCGCCTCGTTCGTATCGCTCACGCGCTGCGCCTTGAATTTCTTCGACGAGTCTTTCGCACCGCCGCCGCAACAATCGTCCTTCAGCGAAAACACACGATACATGCGTCGCGCGGCGAAGACCATGCCCACGACGATGACCGCCAGCAAAACTGCCGTCTGAACATTCATGCCTTCCATATGTAAATCTTCCTTAACATCGAGTTTACTTTCATTGACTTTCGCAAAGTGTAACACTACTCTTACTTTTACAAAAAGTATGCATGAGCGAACATCGTTCATGCATAAACGCATTCGCGATTCGAAAGAGGACAAACATGAAGAAGGCTACATTCAACACCCTGCTCGTCGGCGGCGGCTTCCTGCTGGGAACCGCAGGCATCAAGGCGCTTACGAGTGCGCCCGCAAAGAAGGCCTATGTGCATGGCATCGCATGCGGCCTGCGTGCAAAGAACTGCTATCAGGATATGGTTGAACAGGCAAAAGCCGAAGTCGACGATCTGGTCGCCGAGGCCACGTACCTCACGAGCGACGCCAAAGCCGCCAAGGCCGATTCGGAGCCTTCCGCCGAATAAAGCCTTACGGCATTCGTCATGAAGTTCTCGATAATCAAAGAGATCCCTGGCAGGGCCCGCCTGAAATTGGCGGGCCCTGTGCCTGAAGAGGACCTCGACGCGCTTATCAAACTCACCAAAGAAATCGACGGCGTGCGCCGCGTGCAGCTTTACGGACGCATCGGTCAGATGTCGGTCGACTTCGAGGCACCCAAACGCACAAACGTGCTCGATGCGCTCTGCGAAATCAACGCCGAGAAAATCGCCGATGCAAAAACCGGCTATTCCGTGCAATTCGAGCCGCGAACGCATGCGCTGTTCATGAACCTGGCTGTTCTTATTGGCGCCCGCTATGCACGCAAATGGTTCTTGCCCGCGCCCATTCGCGCCGTGTGCACGGTAGTCAGCTTCCTGCCGTTCTTGCGCGCCGCGCTGTTCGAGCTGTCGCGCTCGCGCCTTACCGTACCCGTGCTTGACGCATCGGCAATTGGCATTTCGTTCGTGAAACGCGATTTCGACACGGCGTCGCAAACCATGTTCTTGTTGAACGTGGGCGAGCTGCTCGAAGATTACACGCGCACCATGAGCGAAAACGAGCTCATCAATTCACTTCTCGATGTGCCCGACAAGGCGCAAAAAGTGATTGGCGACACCGAAACCAGCGTTCCGGCAAGCGAGCTTATGCCTGGCGATTTGGTAGCCGTGCGCACTGGCATGTCTATTTGCATCGATGGCGTGGTGGAACATGGCTGCGCCATGGTAAACCAAGCCACCCTGACAGGAGAGCCACTCGCGGTCGAGCGCACCGTTGGTGATGACGTGTTCGCTGGCACCGTCGTCGAAGATGGCGAAATCTTGGTGCGCGTGCGCGCCAACACGTCTCAAACCAAGCTTCGATCGATCGTTTCGCTCGTCGAAGCCGCCGATTCGCTGAAATCGGAAGGCCAATCGCGCATGGAAAACCTGGCGAACAAGATTGTGCCTTGGAACTTCCTGCTCGCGGGACTTGTGGCGCTTTCTACGCGCAGCCTTGTGAAAACGTCGGCCGCGCTTATGGTCGATTACTCATGCGCGCTGAAGCTCACTGGCTCTATCGCCGTAATGACTGCCATGAGCAATGCTGCCAAAGCCGGCGTCATGGTCAAAGGAGCGAAATACTTCGAAGCGTTCGCCAAAGCGGACACCATCATATTCGATAAGACGGGCACGCTCACCGAGGCACAGCCGAAACTCGCGCGCGTCATCCCCACCGACGGGTGGAGCGAAGATGAAGTGCTGCGTTTTGCGGCGTGTTTGGAGGAGCATTTCCCCCACCCCGTCGCCCGCGCCGTGGTTGCCGCCGCCCAAGAACGAGGGCTTGAGCATCGCGAGCGCCACGCGGCCGTGGAGTACGTCGTCGCGCATGGCATCGCTTCGGCACTTGACGGCAAACGCGCCGTCATCGGGTCGGCGCACTTCGTCTTCGATGACGAGCATGCGCATTTGGACCCCGAGACACTTTCTCGCGTCGAGACCGAAATGGAAGGCCTGTCGCCTTTATTCTTGGCCGTCGATAGCGAAGTCGTTGGCGTGCTGGGAATCGAAGACCCTTTGAAATCCGGCGTGAAAGAGTCCGTTGCCGAACTTCGCAATTTAGGATTCAAGCATATCGTCATGCTCACGGGCGATTCCGCACGCACCGCTGCGCGCATCGCTTCTGAGGCGGGCATCGACGAATTCCAAGCCGACTTGCTACCCGAAGATAAGTTCGCCTATGTTGACCGCGTCAAGAGCGAAGGTCGCTGCGTCGCCATGGTTGGCGACGGCGTAAACGATTCGCCGGCGCTTGGCCGCGCCGACGTAGGTCTTGCCATGGGTGGTGGCAGCGATATCGCCAAGGAAGTTGCCGATATCATTTTGTCCGATACCGATCTGCAAGCCGTCGTGCGCCTGCGCAAGATGAGCCAGGGCCTCGTCAGCAGGCTCAACGGGTCATACAGCAAGGTCATGATTACCAATTCCGCCTTGCTAGCGCTCGGCATCGCTGGCATCATCACACCGCAAACTTCGTCGCTTTTGCACAATGCTTCAACGATTTTGTTCAGCCTCAACAACACCAAGGCTTATTTGCCACCAAAGAAAGCCTAAGCAACATAATGGGCGCCCTAACGGACGCCCATTATTTTCACGGTAATAGTTTCTTTTTAATACCAGATGCTATTTTGATATTAGATTACTAAACATATGCTTGGTATCTAATAGAAACCTAATTTTTATTTTGCGTATAATGTATTAAATGAAACTTGCAGCCATTTAGTGATTGCAACCGCAGTCATGCCCGTGCTCGTGGCCATGTTCCCCATGATGATCGTGTCCACAACCGCAATCGTGGCTCTGGCCAACCTCTCGCGTCGCAACGGCGCCATTTTGCGCAAGCGCCGCAGCCACAGCGGCCTCTTCCGCCGTCGTTACAACCTCATAAGGCCACGAGGACAAGCCGGGGGCGTTGTAAACATTCACATAGCCGAGCGATTCCATGTGCTCGCACGCACGAGCCGATCGCTCGCCAGCATTCGAATAGAGCACGATGACCGAAGCGTCGTCGGAAAGCTCCATGCCTTTACCATTCGCGATAGCGTCGAGGCCTCGCTCGCCGAGCGCCTCATCGAACAAGCAGTCGACGATATCGTCAACCGACATGTTGCCAGCGCCAGGAATATGCCCAGCATCGAACTCCTCTTCGTCGCGCACGTCGACCAACAGCATATACGGGTCATTGGCAAGCATTTCCTGCAGTTCCGCGTGATCAAGTTCCATAGCAAGCCCTTCGTTATAAATTGTTTTCACGACCTGGGCCGTGTTATAATACGGTCAGATGGCAGCGCCCGCCGAACTAACACACTTTCCAGGGGAGTTAGCTACGGGTGATGCTTTCGTTTATGTTGGGCCGGTCTTACGACCGGCTTTTTTCATTTCCTAGGCACCATTTTCTTTTCTCGTTTCTTCCTGCTTTGGATTCGCTCAGCACTATCGAAAATAAATCCAATAATTGAGCACCATGCCGCAACGGCCATCACAATATCCATGGCGGTAACTCCTATCAAAATCGAAGGGAGCATCACCCGCAGGAATCGGCGAGCACTACCGCATCATATTGTATCATCGAACACACGTTCGAATATTATGAAGATTACTCGAGCTCGACGAAACGAATCTCCCTCACGGCGCCATTCTCGATGGCGATTTTCGCAAGCTGCCGTTTCGAGCCACCGCGCGGACGCGTTACCGAGCCGGGACACAGCACCACATCGGCGGGAGAAGCGGCCGAACCGCGCAGCAATTCGGGCACATGGGTATGCCCATGAATCGCCACCTGCGGCACGGGGTCACCAGGCTTCAATACATTTGTGCGGCCCGACAGAATCGCGCGCAAATCCGTTGGCGTATGCGTCACAAGAAAACGCACTCCGCCAATACGGGGAGTCGCCACCGTTCCGACCGATTCGCCATATTCGGGATAGTCGTTATTGCCCAGCACAGCACACACCGGCGCAAGCCCACCGAGCTCGAGCATTATTCCTTGACCGCAAATATCGCCCGCATGAATAATGAAGTCGCAGTCGGCCAGTTCCGCATATGCGTCTTCAGGAAGTCGTCCATGCGTATCAGAAAGCACGCCAACAAGAAGCTGTGACACGCAACCCCCTTCTTTCAACACCGAAGAAACCCTATTCGCACCAAGGTCAGCGAGCAAGGGTTTTAGGCGAGCAGATTGGCTTGAAGGCGAGCTGCCGCGTAGCAGCGCTACGCAAAGCGAAGCCTGAAAGCCAAGATGCCGCATAAAACCCGGCGCAGCGTCGAGCAGTTGCGCCGTTCGGCAGAACGGCGCAACCAATTATTTATGATACGGCTCGCCACGCGAGATTTTGAATGCCCGATAGATTTGCTCGAGCAGCACCACGCGTGCCAGATTATGGGGAAGCGTGATTTTGCCGAAAGACATGCTTTCGTCGGCAGCGTCGTGCACGCCTTGGCTCACGCCGCCGGAGCCGCCCACGATGAACGAAATCTCGCTCACGCCAGAAAGCGCCAACGCATCGACGCGCGCCGCAATACCTTCGCTCGAAAGCTGTCTTCCGCCCACATCGAGCAGAATGACATGCGAATGCTCGGGCAGCTTCTCCAGAATAGAGCGGCCCTCCTTCGTGCGTGCGCCCTCTTCCCCACCGACTTTCGCCGGATCGCAATCGGGCACCTCGTCGACGCGCACCTTCGCATAGCCCTTAAGGCGCTTCAGGTACTCGTCGCATGCCTCCTTCCAGAATCGCTCTTTCAACTTCCCTACGGCAACGACCTGGATTTTCATTGGCCCACTCCTTTCCCTTAATACGATTTAGGCGCCACCACAACGGCGACGCCTAAGCGGATTCGTTAATTTGATTGTAGCGAAAGCCCGAGCGCTTCTCAACGGCACATTTCCATCCGCAAACGGCATCTCGAAGAGAAACCCCGAGGCTAGCTTTGCCGAGCCGCAATGCATGAAAAACAACGGCAGCGCGACCTTTGGGGACTCTTTGCGCCAAACCGAGGGTCGGAAGCTTCGTTTATTCACCCACTACAGCGAATCGCGAAGCGCCTTCAGTTTCGCAACCGTATCGCCGCCCAAACGCTCAGCGACCGTGTTCTTCACAGCCGTTTTCGGTGACTCGTCCAAATGAAACTCGTGGGCATTCACCGCCACCGCTCGACTGAAGCCGTTCGCGCTCATGCGATCGACGCCGCCGCCGAATACGGTGTTCTGAATGGCCGCATCGCTCGACACCACCATGGTCTCAATGCCTCGGGCGCGCGCATCCCACGCGAGCTTCTCGATTACCTTATCGGCGGAATCGCCCGCACGCGAGAACATAATGCGTACACCAGCGATTTTTTCAAAGCTGCCATCGGAATATTCGTTGTCAGCCCCATCGAACACGATAATCGCTTCGAAGTCGCGGCCAGCGTACATCACCACATCGTCAATGAGCGCTTCGCGAGCGCGATTGAACGAATCGGTATCGTAATCGGGGTTCGGGCCGGGGTTGCGCATGTCGCGATAACGCGAACCGCTGCGCAGCACGTTATAGCCATCGACGAGCAATAATTTCCTGCGTTGCTTTGCCATTGCGAACAGGCGCCCCGCTATTCGCCTTCGGCGGCGCGAGCAGTGGTCTGGCGCATCCACTCATACATGACCGCCGTGCACGCCTGGGCAACGTTGAGGGAACCAACATGGCCCGCCTGCGGCAGCTTCACCAGGAAGTCACACTTCTCGAGCGTGAGACGGGCAAGGCCTTCGGCCTCATTGCCCATTACAAGCGCGATTTTGCCATAGAGCGGGGCTTCCCATACCGTATGCTGAGCTTTCTCGCTCGCGCCAGCAACCCAGAAGCCAGCTTTCTTCAGGCGGTCAATCGCCGAAGCAAGGTTGGTCGCCTGGGCGCAGCGCACATGGTTAATGGCGCCCGCCGAGCTTTTATAGGTAGCCGCGGTCACGCTCGCCGAACGTTTGCCCGGAATAATGAGGCCGCTCGCGCCAATCACGTCAACCGAACGCGCGATGGCGCCAAGGTTGCCCGCATCGGTAATGTGATCGAGCAGCACCACGAGCGCGGCGCCATTGTTCTTTTCGGCATCGCGCTCGGCAAATTTCAGAATGTCGGTGACGCTGGAGTACTGGTACGGCTTTGCATGCGCCATAACGCCCTGATGGCTGCCGCGCTCGCTGCGCTCGTCGAGCACCTTGCGAGGCACGGTTTTCACGGGCACGTCGTACTGCTTTGCCTTGCGCAAAATGTCTTTGATTTGGCTATCTTGCTGAACGTTGTCGGCCATAAGCACAGAAATGAGCGGCATTTGCGCACGCAATGCCTCAATGACCGGGCGTTTTCCTTCAATATAGTCTGCCACGTGGGCTCCTTTTCATGTGCATTAAGCACTCAGTCGTTTTCGTTCCGGCGGTGCGGTCCCGTCCATGACCACGCCGGGCTTCCGTTCGCTTCGCTCACTATGCGCCCGCCTGGCTGCGTTTCATATTGAGAAGAAATGTCCATATGAACGCAGACGGTCACAAACAGGGCCGCACCGCCGGAGCGAAAACGACGAAGCGACCCAACCCTTGGTTATTTCGCCTTGACGCGAGCGCCGGCGGCGGTGTCTTCCACCACCAAGCCAAGCTCGCCCAAAGCATCACGAATGGCATCGGCCACGGCCCAGTCTTTCGCGGCGCGCGCTTCAGCACGAGCGGCAATAAGGGCTTCGGCAGCCTCGGCCGTGTCGTCGCCGGCGTAACCAGCGCGCTCAGCAGCAAGCGCGATGATTTCGACAGGCAGCTCCGCCTCCTGCTCGGGGAGTTCGATACCCAAAACGTCCATGGAGCGCTCGATGAACTCGGCAGCCGCAACTACCACCTCGGCATTAACCGCACCGTCGGCGGCATCGAGGTACGAGTTCGCTTCGGTGATGAAGCCGAAGAATGCGCCCAGGGCACCTGCGGTGTTGAAATCGTCATCCATGCAGGCCTTGAACTCGACATCGGCAGCCGCAACAGCGTCGGCGAGCTTTTGGGCCAATACGGCATCGGGCTCGCCCGTCGCGTGGGCCGCAGCCCAACGCAGGTTCTGAGCCGTGCCCGCAATACGGGCCAGCGAGCTTTCCGCGCCTTCCAGGCGCTCGAAGCTGAAATCGAGCGGGCTGCGATAATGCGTTTGCAGCATGAGCAGACGAAGTGCTGCCGCCGAATGTTTCTCGAGCACTTCTTCGAGCGTGAAGAAATTGCCGAGCGACTTCGACATCTTCTCGCCGTTCACCAACAGCATGCCCGTGTGCATCCACGTGTTCGAAAAGCCCTGGTGCCATGCGCACGTTGCCTGCGCGCATTCGTTTTCGTGGTGAGGGAACGCAAGGTCGCTGCCGCCGCCATGAATGTCGATGGGCACACCCAGGTAGCGATGCACCATGGCAGCGCATTCGGTATGCCAGCCAGGGCGGCCTTCGCCCCAGGGGCTTTTCCAGCTGGGTTCACCCGGTTTGGCGGCCTTCCACAAGGCGAAGTCGAGAGGATCGCGCTTGATTTCGTTTTCCTCAATGCGCGCGCCCACCATGAGGTCGTCGATATTGCGGCCAGACACTTCACCATAGGTCTCGTCGCTGCGCACCGAGAAATACACGTCTCCGTTCTCGACCGCATAGGCATGGCCCTGCTCAATGAGCGTTTTGATCATGGCGATCATGGGACCAATTTCTTTGGTAGCGCGCGGGCGCACATCGGGGTCGATCACGTTCGCGCGACGCATGACGTCGATGAACTTGTTCGAAAATTCCGTGGCCACCTCGGCGGCTGTGCGACCCTGCTCGTTGGCCCGATTGATAATCTTGTCATCAACGTCGGTCAGATTCTGGGCAAACGTCACTTCGTAACCGCTCGCGATGAGCCAGCGGCGAATAACGTCGAAACTGATAAACGTGCGGGCGTTGCCGATGTGGATATTGTCATACACCGTGGGGCCGCATACATACATGCGCACCTTGCCCGGCTCGATAGGCTCGAACTCTGCCTTTTTATGGGTTTGGGAGCTGTAGATTTGCACGATTCCTCCTGGTTATTCTGAGTCCGACGCAACGTCGGGAGTGGTTTTCGCGGGGCCTCCGATAGTTTTGCCTTGCGCCTGAGCCGCAAGCAGCGTTTCCAGGCGAGCAACACGCGCCTGGAGTTCGACGACGTCGGCAGTCGTGGGGTCGGGCAGGCATTCGCGGCGAGCGGCGGCGTCTTTCTCTTCCTGCTGCACGAGTTTGCCGTTGCGCACCACAACGCGCGCGGGAACGCCGACCACGGTGCAATTCTCAGGCACGTCCTCGACGACAACCGCGCCGCCACCGACCTTCGAATTGTCGTGAATGGTGATACTGCCAAGAACCGCCGCGTTCACGCCCACCATAACGTTATTGCCAAGCGTGGGGTGGCGCTTGCCGCTTTCTTTGCCCGTGCCGCCGAGCGTGACGCCCTGATACAGCGTGACGTCATCGCCGATTTCGCACGTTTCGCCGATAATCACGCCCATGGCGTGGTCGATGAAGAAACGACGGCCGATTTTCGCGGCGGGGTGAATTTCCACACCCGTCATAAAACGGGTGAACTGGCTCGAAATGCGCGCCAGACTTTTCAGGCCATGGTTCCACAGCCAATGCTCAACAACATGGCTCCAACGAGCATGCAGGCCCGGATACGTGAGCCAAATGATGAATTTACTTTGCGCGGCAGGGTCGAGACGCTTAACGTTGTTCACGTCTTCGGCGATGGTTTTAAAGATATTCACGATAGGTTCCTTCGATGTTGGGAGCAAATACGGTTACGGAAGCGCCCCTAGCAACATCGTTTCAAAAGCAAGGCCACGGCCTGAGCCGAAATGCCCTCCTCGCGACCCTCGAAGCCCAAATGTTCAGTGGTGGTGGCCTTTACGCCCACCTGGTCGACGTCGATGCCCATAGCATGAGCCAAGTTCTCGCGCATTTGATCGCGGAAAGGCGAGAGCTTGGGGGCCTGCGCCGAAATAACGCTATCGACATCGACGATATCGAAACCGAGTTCGCGCACGTGGTTCGCAACGCACGACAACAGCACCATGGAATCGGCGCCCGCATACGCCGGGTCGGTATCGGGGAACAGTTTGCCGATATCGCCCGCACGCGCAGCACCGAGCAGCGCGTCGGAGATGGCATGCGCAAGCACGTCGGCATCGGAATGTCCCAAAAGCCCCTGATGATGCGGAATGTCGACACCACCCAGAATAAGCTTGCGGCCTTGCGCGAATGCGTGCACATCGAAGCCGAGGCCCACGCGCATATTCATAGCGTTCGTCACGAGTAATCCCTTCGTCTTAGACGAAATCGTAATGTTCCGAACGATTATAGCCCACTTCAACGCAACGAAGTTTGCGGCAGGCGCAAGAAGGAAAACCCCTTCCGATGAGCACAAGATGAGGCAGCTTAGCAGAATGAAAGCGTCTTGGGCTTCTCTGCTCGCGTCCCATGTGGCGCTTGGAGCGAAAAGCTTATCCCTTCAAGAGCCATGCGCCCTATAAAAAATGGGACAGAGAACTTGCCCCTGCCCCATTTCAGCTGGTTCACTAGTCGGGCTGAACGCCCAGGCTCATGTTCAACATGGCGTAATCTTCTGGGACGGTAAGCTTGATGTTGCTGCGCTTGCCTTCCACCACGAGCACCTTGCCGCCCAATCGTTCGATGAGCGACGAGTCATCGGTGCCTACGAAGCCCTCCGAGAGCGCCGACGCGTGCGCACGACGATACACGCCCGCACGGAACACCTGCGGCGTTTGCGCGTTCCAGAACACGCGGCGGTCGGGGGTTCCTACAATGCAACCGTTTTCGACCACTTTGAGCGTGTCAATCGAAGGCGTGGCGACAATCGCGCCATCGGCGTCGAGCGTGCCTTTGAGCGTGTTGATGGTATGCGCGATAAGCTCTGGGGCGATGAGCGGGCGGGCACCATCGTGCAGCACCACGTACTCATATTCCTCCGACGCGTATTCCAGACCCGAGAACGCGCTTTCCTGACGCGTGGCGCCCGCCGGGGCCATCGTGATAGGCGTCACAAACGGGTACGGGTCAATGGCGCAACTGCGATATTCCGCAATGCGTTCTTCAGGGCACACCACCACGATTTCGCCTACATCTTCAACCGCATCGAACGCCGCAATCGACCAGGTGAGCATGGGACGTCCAGAAATCTCGACGAGCTGCTTGCCGCCCTCGTGGCCGAAACGCTCGCCCGAGCCGCCCGCCAAAATAATGGCAGCCGTCTTCGGGCTCTTCGACACCTTGCCCGAAAAATGCACCGTTCTCGCGCCCGTTTCGCTCAAATCGAGACGCGCCGCCGCATCTTCGGCGACTTCAACAAGCGCCGTAGGCACAAACACCGGGTCGATAACGCCGAACTCGGCTGCACCTCCCACGGTTCTCACATTCTCCGGTGCGCTCATGGGCTCCCCTTTCATGGCTTCAACAACAAAGGGGCGCCCACAGACGCCCCTCGCATGGCGCCGCCGCGAAGGCGGCGCCTATGGTTCGTTAATCAGCCGCGCCGTCGCTCGACACGCCGCCACCGTGGCTTGGCGCCCCGGCATGCGACAAATCGAACTGCGGCAGCAACGATTCTGCTTCGTGTGCAATGCTATCACGTTTTCGCGGCGCGGGAATCACTCCTGTGCCAGGCGTAAAAGTTAGCTCGCCATCTTTCACATCGACATCAATAACCGAGCCTGCATGCCACGTGCCGGCAAGAAGCTGCTCGGAAATAGGATCTTCGAGCAGACGCTGAATCGCTCGACGCAACGGACGAGCGCCCATCGTGGTATCGGTGCCTTCCTTAGCCACAAGCGCACGGGCCTCAGGCGTAAGATTGATGGTCATATCCATGGCGATGAGACGATCGCGCAAATCGGCAACCATGAGGTCGACGATTTGAGCAATCTGCTCTTCGGTAAGGCTCTTGAACACGATAATCTCATCGAGGCGGTTCAAGAACTCGGGTCTGAAGAGCTTCTTCATCTCGCTCATCACGCGGCTCTTGATTTCCTTATCGGAAAGGCCCTTCTGCGAATCGGGCGTGAAGCCAAGCGGCGCAGTTTCGGCGATTTGGCGAGCGCCCACATTCGAGGTCATGATGATAACCGTGTTGCGGAAGTCGACCGAGCGGCCCTGCGAATCGGTAAGGCGGCCTTCCTCGAGAATCTGCAGCAAGATGTTGAACACATCGGGATGCGCCTTTTCGATTTCGTCGAACAGCACGACCGAATAAGGACGCTGGCGAACGGCCTTGGTAAGCTGGCCGCCCTCGTCGAAGCCCACATAGCCCGGAGGCGAACCGACCAGGCGGCTCACGCTGTGCTTCTCCATGTATTCCGACATGTCATACGTGATAAGCGCGTCTTCGGTACCAAACAGGAATTCAGCGAGCGCCTTGGAAAGCTCGGTTTTGCCCACGCCCGAAGGGCCGAGGAAAATGAACGAGCCGCTGGGGCGCTTCGGATCTTTCAAGCCGGAACGGCTGCGACGAATAGCCTTCGACAGGGCCGTTACGGCCTCTTCCTGACCGATAATGCGCTCGTGCAGAACGCCTTCCATGCGCAAAAGCTTGTCTGCTTCGGCTTCGGTGAGGTTGCTCACGGGCACGCCGGTCGACATACTCACCACGTCGGCGATTTCGACCTCGGTGATGTTGGCGAGTTCCTTGTCACTTTCCTCGGAAAAACGCTTTTCAGCTTCGGTACGCTGCTCTTCAAGCCGCTTTTCTTCGTCGCGAAGCTGCGCGGCGCGCTCGAACTCTTGCGCCGATGCCGCCTCTTCCTTGTCAAGGCGAACGCGGCGAAGCTCGTCATCGAACTTGCGAATCTCGTCGGGCAGCGTACGATTGCGAATGCGCATGCGCGCGCCAGCCTCGTCGAGCACGTCGATCGCCTTGTCGGGCAGGAAGCGATCTTGAATATAACGCGAAGACATAGAGACGGCGGCCTGCAGCGCCTCGTCGGAATAGCGCACATGATGATGCGCCTCGTAGCGGTCGCGAAGGCCGTCGAGAATGCGCAAAGCCTGTTCCTCGCTCGGCTCTTTCACGTTCACCGTTTGGAAGCGACGGGCGAGCGCGGAATCTTTCTCGAGATGCTTGCGGTATTCCTCGGTAGTGGTGGCGCCAATTACCTGCAGCTCACCACGAGACAGCGGTGGTTTCAAAATGGCGGCAGCGTCGATGGAGCCTTCGGCAGAGCCCGCGCCAATGATGGTATGCATTTCGTCGATGAACAAAATGATATTGCCGTCTTTGACGACTTCCTTGATGACCTTCTTCAGGCGCTCTTCGAACTCGCCGCGGTATTTGCTGCCTGCGACCAGCGCGGACACATCGAGGGTGATTACGCGTTTGCCCGAGATGATATCGGGCACTTGATCGGCTACGATGAGCTGCGCCAGGCCTTCGACCACAGCAGTTTTGCCCACGCCAGGCTCGCCAATGAGCAACGGATTGTTCTTCTGGCGGCGCGAGAGCACCTGCATCACGCGTTCGATTTCGGCCGCACGACCGATAACGGGGTCGAGCTTGCCCGCCTTGGCCTTCGCAGTAAGGTCGGTACCGAACTGCTCGAGCATGCTCTTCTCGCCATGGGGCTCGCCGCCGAAAAACGGCATGCCCGCAGCCACGGGCGTCGGTTGATCGACCAAGTCGTTGAGTGCGGAACGAACAGCGTCGATTTCGACGCCGAGCTTCGCCATCGCATCGATAGCGCCGCCCTCGCCTTCGCGCACAATGCCGAGCAGCAAATGTTCGGTAGAAATATAGCTTTGGCCCATTTGCATAGCTTCACGCAGCGCATTTTCCAGCACGCGCTTGGTGCGCGGCGTGAACGAGATGTTCGCGCCCGCTTCGGCTTCTTGCTCGCCTTCGGCCATGCCGGCGACGACCTCAAGAGCCTTCTCGTACGTTATGCCCACGCGTTCGAGAGCCTGCGCAGCAATGCCGTCAGGCTCTTTCGCCAGGCCAAGCAGCAAATGCTCAGTGCCCACATGCGGGCGTTTGAGTGCAGCGGCTTCTTCCCTGGCAAGCACAAGGACATGTCGCGCCTTGTCGGTAAATTTATCGAATGCCATATACGGTCCATTTCTGTAGAGGTTGCTGAATGTATGCTAGCACTCATTCGCAATGAGTGCCAAAGCTTCACATGCGCGATACCTTCTTGTTGACAATCAATTGGGCTTCCAGCTTGACGGTTCTGCCCTTCATTCAGGAAGAAATTCCAGCAAGCATCACCAACAAATCTTTCGCTTTACCTCGTCTGGCTCGACGGTTCCGTCCCTGGTTCCAGCTCGGTCAAATCCTGCTCGCGACGAACAGCGCATTAAGTGCTGTTCTGCTCGTGCGGAATCTACTGAAACCAGAGACGAAAAAGGCCGCCCTTGCGGACGGCCTTTGATTGTTAGTAGAGCTTTGCGCCAGCGGGAATCGCGCTGTCGAGCTGCAGCAGATTCAAGCGCTCCTCGCCATTCTCTTCATGGATGGCAGAAAGCAGCATGCCGCACGAATCGATACCCATCATCTTGCGCGGAGGCAGGTTCGTGATAGCCACGAGCGTCTTGCCCACCAGGTCTTCGGGTTCATAGTCGGCATGAATGCCCGAAAGAATGGTGCGCTCGACATCGGTGCCGTCATCGAGCTTGAACGCCAGAAGCTTCTTCGACTTCTTCACGGCCTCGCACGCCTTCACCTTCACCACGCGGAAATCGTTCTTGCTGAAGGTTTCGAAATCGACGAATTCCTCAAACAAGGGCTCGACGGCAACCTTCGAGTAGTCGATGGTCGGAATCATCGAGCTGACAAACGGGCTTGCCGTAGCGGCATCCTGCGCCTCTTTGGCGGCCTTTGCGCCGCTCTTCGCACCTGCCTCGGGCTTCATGTGCGGGAACAGCAGCACGTCGCGAATGCTCGCGGAGTTGGTGAGCAGCATGACCACGCGGTCGATGCCGATGCCAATGCCACCCGCAGGAGGCATGCCATATTCCAGGGCGCGCACGTAGTCTTCGTCATATTCCATGGCCTCATCGTCGCCGCCGGCCTTTTCGACCATTTGGGCGGCAAAGCGCTCGGCCTGGTCAACCGGGTCGTTAAGCTCGGAGAACGCGTTGGCGTATTCGTGGCCAGCAATAACGAGCTCAAAGCGATGCGTAAGACGGGGATCGTCTTCATAGCGCTTGGCAAGAGGCGAAACCTCGATGGGGTAATCGCACACGAACGTGGGGTTCACGATGGTGTCTTCGCCGAGCTCGTCGTAGATTTCAGCAATGAGCTTGCCTGCAGTCCACTCGGGCTTCACTTCCAGGCCCTTGCCGCGCGCGGCTTCGGCCAGAACGTCAGCCGGCGTGTCGATGGTGACCTCGAAGCCCAAAACCTCGGAAACGATATCGGTCATAGGACGGCTCGCCCACTCGCCCGACAAATCAATCTGCTGGCCCTGGTATTCAATGACCTCGGGGTTGCCCACCGCGGCATTGGCCGCCTTGATAATGCCCTGAGCGAGCGCCTTCATGCCATCGAGGTCGCTGTAGGCGCGGTAAGCCTCCATGGTAGTGAACTCGGGGTTATGCGTAAGGTCCATGCCTTCGTTGCGGAAAATGCGGCCGATCTCGAACACGCTCTCGAAGCCGCCAACCAGGCAGCGCTTCAAATGCAGCTCAGTAGCAATGCGCAGGTAGCATTCCTGGTCAAGCGCGTTGAAGTGCGTGATGAACGGCTTGGCCGTAGCGCCGCCCTGAATGGTTTGCAGAATCGGCGTTTCAACTTCCATGTAGCCGTCAGATTCCATGTAACGACGGAACGTGGAAAGGATGGTGGAACGCTTGCGGAAGGTGTCGCGCACGTCTTCGTTCACAATGAGGTCAACGTAGCGCTGGCGATAGCGGGTCTCTTTGTCAGAGAGACCGTGGAACTTCTCGGGAAGCGGACGCACGGCTTTGGAAAGCAGCGTAAGGGCGCACGGAGCGATGGAGAGCTCGCCGCGCTTCGTGCGCACGACAACGCCCTCGACGTTCACGATATCGCCCAGGTCGAGGTTGCGCAGAAGCCCCCAATCGGCCTCGGACATGTCGTTGATGCGGCAGAAAAGTTGGATGTCGGCCGTGGTGTCGCGCACCACGAGGAACATGATTTTGCCCTGGCCACGCTTGGCCACAATACGGCCGCCGATTTTCACGACGTCCTCGGTGTCTTCGCCGGTCGCGAGGTCGGCATACTTCGCGACGATGTCACGCACGTAGTCGGTCACTTCGGAGTGCTCGGGATACGGGTTCACGCCACGAGCGATGTAGTCTTCACGCTTGGAAAGACGCAGCGCACGCTCGTCGTTGAGCAGCTCGGGGGCAATGGTGTTTTCGGTATCGGTCATTTGAAAACCTCTTCGTTTCCAGATGTGGTGATGAACAAAAGCATTCTATCGCAGGTCAAGCGACAAGTGCGAAAGGTCGCAGATTATACGTCGCTTTCGCACCAAATATAAAAGGGGCAGAGGACAATCCCCTGCCCCTTTCGATGGCGAGGCGCTCAAGCCGCATTCGCGCTCAAGCCGCCGCGGGTTGCGAAAAGCCGCATTCGCACTCACGACAGCGAGAGCCAGCCGGGTGCCCCATATTGGCCTGAAGGCGAGGCGCCGCGTACTTCGGTACGCAAGCCAAAGCCTGAATGCCAAGATGGGGTGCCCGGCTGGCTCGCAGCGGAGGCTTCATTCGCCGTTCGGCAGAACGCCGAAATCCCTACGAAGCCTGAAAGCGAAAATGCCCGCCGTGTGGCTTAGCAGCGGCAGCAAAGTACGCTGGCCGGAAGGCCAGCGTACTTTTAGTGCTCGATCTTGAGAATCGTCATCTTGATTTCACGGCCGGTGGGACCGATGGCGGTTACTTCGTCATCTTTCTTATGACCGAGAAGAGCGGCGCCAACGGGGCTTTCGTTGGAAATCTTGCCCGCAGCGACGTCGGCCTCGGCGCCACCAACGATGGTGAATACGCGCTCTTTTCCGCCCATGTTCACCGTGACAATAGCGCCAACAGTAACTTTGTTCGACTTCTTCGGCGTATCGACGATCGTGGCCTCAGAGAGAATCTGGTTGATCTCGGCGATACGAGCCTCGACCATGCCCTGCTCGTTTTTCGCATCGTCATATTCGGAGTTCTCGGAAATGTCGCCGAATTCGCGAGCAACCTTGATGCGCTCGCCTACCTCGGCGCGCTTCTCGGTTTCGAGGTAATGCAGCTCCTGCTCGAGCTTCTCGCGGCCCTCGGGAGTAAGGATGTAATCGCTACCCATTTCGTGACACCTAATTTCAAAATCGATTCAGCGGCAAAACGCCGCCCTTTTACTAAAACGGGCACGCAATGCGTGCTCGTATAAGAAAACGGCATGTCGGGCTGGCCGACACGCCGCATATTACCTTAAGGGAGAATGTGCTACTCTTCTTCAGCCTTTGCAGCAGGCTCAGCAGCTTCGGTCGCATCTTCCGCTTCGGCCTTTTCGGCAGCCTGCTTCTTTGCAGCAGCAGCCTTCTTTTTACGGGGCTTCTCGGCGGGAGCTTCTTCCTCAGACGCGTCCATTTCCTTCTTGGCGCTTCCCATGCCATCGCGCAGGTTCTTCACCGTGCGGCCAAGCGCGGAGCCAAGCTTCGGAAGGTTCTTGGGGCCAAAGATAAGCAGAGCAACGGCCAGAATGATGAGGAGCTCAGGAACTCCAAGACCAAAGATTTTCATGCAAGCCTCCAAGTTTTGGGGCCCGACCAATATGGCCGGAAAACAAAAAAGCTGATGCGATCAAATGGTCGGGACGACAGGATTTGAACCTGCGGCCTCTGCGTCCCGAACGCAGCGCTCTACCAAACTGAGCCACGTCCCGACTTCTCGCAAACAGCGGGCTATATGTTAACACACGCGCCGAACAATGCAAGCACTTTTTTTCGACTTCATGCACACTCTTAGCGAAAAAAGGCACCGACCTGGGTCGATGCCTTTCCAATTCCCGCTTAGTACCAGCGCAAGGCGCAGTAGAAGGGGTTGTACCACGAAAGCGAGCTGTAGCACACCACTTCGCCCGGCTGCGGGGCATGAATGTATCCGCCGCCACCCGTAGCAATTGCCACATGGCTGCCGCATGCGTACACGTCGCCCGCTTGAGCCTCGGAAACCGAGCCCGTCCACTGGGCGGAAGCAATCTGATCCCATGTCGTACGGCCAATCCAAATACCCGCGGCACGCGACCAGCAGCCAGACGTCAGGCCGGAGCAGTCAAGGCCCGAACCCCATGCCGTGCCGCCCCACACGTAGGGCACGCCGAGCTGGCTTTGCGCAGCGGCCACGACCGAGCCGCCGTAATTGTTCGAACCGCCACCCGAAGATGAGCTGCTGCTCGACGACGAGCTGCTTCCCGAAGACGAGCCGCCGCCATTGTCAGATGCGCTACCACTCGTCGCGCTATCACTCGAACTGCTGTCGCTGGATGCAGAGCTATTGGAGGCGCTACTCGAGGTGTTGCTAGAAGAGGAAGCAGCTTCGGCCTGGGCGGCAGCCGCAGCAGCGGCCTCTTCCGCCGCCTTCTGAGCCGCAGCCTCTTCCTCGGCAAGCAGTTCTGCTACCTGGGAATCGAGTGAGTCAACCTCATTTTGGTACTGCTGCACAAGCTCTTCGGCCTGCTTCTGCGCAGCATCGGCCTCTTCGACCTTCTGCTGGGCGATATCGGCCTGGTTGGCATATTCCTGCTTTTGAGCCTCGTTGTCGGCGCGAAGATTCTTAGTCTGCTCGACCATCTCGGAATCTTTTTCATTCAGCGAGGTGAGCGTATCCCAGTTCTTCGCGAAATCGTCGAAAGAATTCGAGCCCAGAATAACGTCGAGGAACGTGGTCTGGCCATCGCGATACATGTTGCGAGCGCGCTTGGAAAGCTTATCTTGCAGCTTGTCGATTTGCGCGTTGTTATCGTCGATTTTAGTTTGGCACTCGTCCATCTTGGAGACTGCCTCGTCGTGCTCTTGCACGGCTTGGTTGTAATTCGCGGATGCAGCACCGAGCTGCTCGCGCATAGAATTCAGCTTTTGACGAGCTTCGTCGGCCTGAGCCTGCACATCGGCAGACGTAGGATCGGCGAAGGCATTCTTCGGAGAAACCATGGCCGCGGCGCCAAAGGCGGCGGCTCCGCCGAGGAAGGCTCGTCTCGTCAAGCGTGCGTTTAAAGTAGTCATAAACGAACCCCTTCATATGGTATCGGGAAGTCGATATGGAGACTTCCGACGAACGAGGATAGCAAAGCCGCGGCGTTAATTACACCCCATGTAACCAAAGCGGCACATGGCTTTCACAAACCTAGAATCGAATGTCGCAGATGAAACCAGGTATCTTTTATATACTTTGCTTCTTTTAATACTGTTAACGTTAAAGATAATTCGACAGCATGATGAGGGGTTATTCAAAAGCCGGCACATCATATTGTGCTTTGATGATGCACCTTAGATTCACTTGTACGCTCCTATTACGATGTAATCGCAAAACGTGAAATTTCAGCAACCTGAATAAAAGATAAAAGGCCTGTCCGTGCGAACAGGCCTGAAACATATACATACGTATTTACTTGCTACCAACGAAGCGCGCAGACGAATTGAGGCCAGCTCGACTCGCATACCGTTTGACCTGGCTGCGGAGCATGAATGTAGGAACCGCCACCCGCAGACGTGCAAATGCCCACATGGCCGCTCGTCCACAAAACATCACCGGGCTGTGCCTCGGAAAGCGGTCCACGCCAACGGGCGGAAGAGTACTGAGCACCATCGGTACGGCCAATCCGGATACCCGTAGCCTGCTGCCAACACCACGACGTAAGGCCAGAGCAGTCGAGGCCGACGTTGGGAGTGCTGCCGCCCCATTCATACGGGACACCAATTTGGCTGCGCGCAAAATCGACGACCGAGCCCGAAGGCGGAATGTAATTATTCGTGCTGTAGCTCGGCGAGGTGCCGCCGCCACCATTATTCCCACCGCCATTGTTGCCGCCGTTGTTGCTGTTGCCACCATTGTTGTTGCTCGCGCCATTATTGTTCGAAGGTTCAGGTTCGGATTCCTGCTGAATCTGCTCGATAGCCGCCTGGGCTTCGGCAGCAAGCGCAGCCTGGCGTTCCTGATCGTACAGCGCCTGTGCCTCGGAGGAAAGCGCATCGTAAGAGGCCTGGAATTGCTCGGCGAGCGCCGTGCCTTCCTTCACTGCCTTGTCGGCCTCTTCCATTTGATAGGCCGCTTCGCGTTCCTGTTTGCCGTATTCATCGCGCTGCGCTTCGTTATCGGCACGCAGCTCCTTGGTTTCGGCAACCATCTTCGCGTCGTTTTCGTTCATCCTGGTAAGCATGTCCCAGTTCTTCATGAAGTCATCGAACGAATTGGAACCCAGAATGACGTCGAGGAACGTGGTCTGGCCATCGCGATACATGTTGTTCGCACGATTGCCGAGCTTACCCTGAAGGTCTTCGATGCGCTCGTTGTTGTCGTCGATTTTTGCCTGGCACTCGTCCATCTTCGCTGTGGCGGCATCGTGAGCGTCGACCGCGGCGGCGTAATCTTTGACCTTCTGGTCCAAATCGGAATTGAGCTTCAGCAATTTCTGAAGCGCAGCATCGGCCTCTGCTTGTTTTTCAGCCGCCGAAGGCCCAGCGAAAGCGAATTTCGGCGCCGCAACGGCAACGCCAAATGCGGCGGCGCCACCCACAAATGCACGGCGCGAAAGATTCATGTGTTTATCCATAAACCCGACCCCCATCGCCTGGTTGAAATCATATGAAAGATACTTTACCAGCCCTCATCGCAAAAAACAAAAGCCCGCACACGGCGGGCTTTCAGAAACCTGAAAAGAAAACAGTTTTTGAATTTAAAACGCGTTGCAGAATGCGTCCAAAAGCGTAATCGCATCGTGGTGAGCAGCTCGCTCGATAGCCGCCACGCTTTCGTCAACGCCGGGACCGACGATTTCAAGAACGATACGGCGAGGACGACCAGCTTCGGCAGCCTCATTTGCCGCATCAACCGCATTCGCAATGCGGCGACCAAGCACCTGAGGGTCGTCGCACACAACGCGTGGCACATTCGTTTCATAAGGCCTGCCCGAACGCACAATATGCGCAAGCAGCATATTCGCATCGGGAGGCACGAGCAGCGTTTCGGCGCTCACCATTTTGGATCGCGGATTCGTCGCCATAGCCAAGTTCGACATATTCGATGCGACGCTGCGCGTGTATTCTTCCGTGCCGAACAGACACACAGCATGGTTTTCAAGCACATCGGCGGCACGTGCGAATCCCATGTATGCGCGATCTTCGATTTGAGGCTTGTCTTGCCATGCATTATGCAAATGACGCAGCGTCGCATATGTTTTCACGCCAGCGATGCCGTCGGGCACAAGGCCCATGTTCAACTGAAACTTGCGCAAAGCGCCTTCGGTATAGGCGCCAAACGTGCCGCTTACGCCGCCGCATGCAAAACCAAGCGCACCGAGAGCCGTTTGCAGCTGCTCGACGTCTTTGCCCGAAAAATACGGCGTGCGCAAATACAGCAGACGTTCGCCCAGCTCAAAGCCCTCGTCGGCTTCGCCTTCCCTATGAATTGCTTGAGGAATCATAGCTTCGTCCTTAGCATCGCATTATTTCATGCGATTGATGAAATAATCGGCCATAGAAATGAGTAGCGCACGAGCATTGCTCTCGTCGATTTCCTGAAGGAGCTTTTCTTTTGCCTTATCGGTAAGCGAGCTCGCGTAATCACGCGCATAATCAAGAGAACCGGCCTCGCGCATAATCGACACAGCCTCGGCAAGATCAGCGATATCGGTCGTTTTCGAAGAGAGAATCTCAACGAGGCGATCACGCTTGTCGGAATGCTTCAGCGCATGCACGACCATGAGCGTGCGCTTGCCTTCGGTGATATCGCTCGCGTAATCTTTACCCACGATTTCGGGGTCGCCCTCGATATTGAGCAGGTCGTCTTGAATTTGGAAAGCCAAACCCGTAGCCAAACCATATTCGCGCAGCGCGGCAATCTGTTCTTCGGTGCCGCCACCAACGATGGCGCCGACAGCCAACGGAACCGCACCAGAATAATGCGCGGTTTTGTGAATTGCCATGCACAGATAATCGTCGGGAGTGATGTCGTAACGCTTGTCGCGCGCCCAACCCAAATCGAGAGCCTGGCCCTCGATGGTGCGACGGGTCATTTCAATAAGCTCGGTAACCACGCGCACTTTTTGGGCATCGGTAAGATATGGATCCCTCATAACGGCACCATTCACCATGGAAAGCGCAAGGTCGCCCGTGTTAATGGCGATACCCAAGCCTTCGGTGAGGTGCATGCAGGGCACACCGCGGCGCGTAGTCGCCTCGTCGGCAATATCGTCGTGGATAAGAGCCGCCGTATGGAAGTGTTCGATGGCCGAAGCGGCAGATGCAGCATGGCGAATATCGCCGCCCACAGCAACGCACGCCGCAAAGCAAATCAGCGGACGGTGACGCTTGCCGCCGTTTTCGCTGTATTTCATAAGGGGCCCATAGAGATACGTATCCATATCGGGATGGTCGCCCGACGGGATATACGAGTTCACTAAATCGCCTACGACCTTGGCATTCTGAATGAGATACTCCTCGAACGACGCGGGCGGATTCGCCGCTGCCGTAAGGAGTTCGTTCATGCTTTCGTTTCTCACTTCAGCTGGATTCATACCGGACTTTCCGATCGTAGGTTCACCGCAATGGGTTCATGCAAAACAAAGCACCTGGAAGCCACGCTCTTCCTTGGTAGGAGCGGTGGGACTCGAACCCACAAGCCTTGCGGCGGCGGATTTTAAGTCCGCTGCGTATGCCAATTCCGCCACGCTCCCACGATGCTTATCGTGCTATTTGCACGGTTTTCCATGATAGCAAATGAGCAACAATCACTGCAAAAGCCCACGAAAGACACGCTAATATCATCGTTTTACGCCGGTTGGGTTGATTTGTAAGTTCATCCGAACACTTAGGTTTCGTTCTCGAACTCATCCGGACATGTCCGGATGAGTTCGAGAATTCCTTTCCGGAGGCGAGGGCCGAGGGCCCTCCCGAGAGAAAGGAAGAAA
>NZ_QIBZ01000016.1 GCF_003725955.1 Slackia isoflavoniconvertens
ATACGGCGAGGGCCGCGCCCCCGGTCCCCGGGGCGCGGCCCTCTTGCTTAAACTGCTCAATTTTTCGTGCTCACGGTGCTCATTTCCCAGTGATCACTCGGACCACTTCTTAGTGAACATCAACATCTAAACCGCACTTGCCCTTCTCACCCAAACCGGACCGACCACTTCGACCGCCCTGGCCAGAATCAGCCTTGCGCGCCGGACCGTATCGGCCTGCACTGGTTCGCAGCAGCCAATAATCGCCCGCGCCAATGAAGCACTTCTAACCCGACACCGGCGAAACCCTTTCATTCAACTCCGATGAATCGCTCGCTCCCATGGTCGGCAAAAGGCCCATATCCGAAGACACGATTCCAAGCTCTCGCCAAAGCCTCTCTTGTTTGAGGCGGAAATCGCCTGGCAGGCGCACCCTTTTCCCGATGATTCGCGCAAAGCCTTGCGCCGCCTCGTCAAACAACGAAGCCCGACGCAGATGCTCGGCGGTCAAATTGACGCTCGTAACATCCATGGATTCAAGCGCTATGCGTCGCATCGAGTCGTTCGCAAGCAGGCGCTCCGCGGAGTGGAACTCCGCGCTGTCGTATTCAACATCGAGTCGCGCGGCAGGCCAATACAAATCACAGCGCAGCGACGAGCGCCCCGTCGCGGCCACATTTTTCGAAAGCGGCATTTCCGCATTCATTGTGGGGTGCGGCAAACCATAGCCGCCGAGCGAATAGGGAAGGCACAATAGCATGGCAAGCTCGCTTTCGCGCGGCGAAGCAGAGCCGGCAAGAATGCAGGGAAGTGCTCGACGAGCTTTCTTCACGCCTTTGAACTGGGGGGACTTCTCGACGAATGACGCAAGGGCACTGGGAGAAGTGAGCGGGGTCGCATCGTATCGAGCTAATCCGAAGGTTGAAGCGCGGCGGTACGTTCCGCAAAGTTCAAAGCCGAGCGCTATGAGCCGTTCAAGGGAGAGCACGCTTGCCATTTCGCAAAACGCCATTTCCGGCGTACTCACGTACAGGCCGTCTTCGATTCGCATAAACGACCGCGGATGAAACGGCCCTTTGCGAACCGAGGTTTCGATTCCGCCTCCCGCGCGTCGAAGGCGTGCGTGCGCTACGGTCGTGTGAATCAGCGACTCATCCGAAAAGAAGCGATCCCTTACGGCTGGCGCGAGCTCAGGCGCGACAGCCGATTCGAGGAATTTGACGGCAGCTTTTGTATCGCGCTCCAGCGTGCGACGATAATCCCGCGCACCCTGGAACGCGAAAGACACGCTTTGGCTGGCAGCAGTTACGCCCTGGCTGGCGGCCGGCATGTTCGGCGTGACATGAATGCGTTGGTCGGGAGACATGCCTCGGTTAACGGGCGCGTTCCAATCAACGCGCGCGCAACAGTTACCGCCGGCGACAACGCTGTCCCAGACGCGCAGAGCACTTTGCTTTCCGAGCACAACAGCCATGGCGGCCTCTTCCTCCGGCGATTTCGTAATGCACCAGATGCAGCTTCGGCGACAACGACGTTTCTGCGATGGCGACGTCTTCCGAAATAGTGGCGTCGTCTTCCATAATGGCGACGTCTTCCGTGATGGCGACATCTTCCGCGATGACGGCATCTTCCGTAATGCCGGCGTCTTCCGCATCTAGGGATTATGCGATGCACTCTATCATGAACGTGTCCGTTTCTTTCCCGTTTTGGCACAAATTTGCGGTTGTGAACGATGGATTTTTCGGAATGCAAAAAAGAGCTCTACAAAAGACCAGGTCAGAAGCATGGCGATTCTCAAAGCGTTCAGAAAAGCCCTTCAGCGTGACGAAAAATCGTTCACAACCGCAAATTTGTGCCAGAATCACCAAAATCGGGACACGTTTTCGGCGAGACCGAGACGCGATCTTCGAAAACCCGCTCGCCGCCCGCTCCTAATGCACGCTTAGAGCGACGCCGCGAAATCTGCGCGATCCAAGCGAAAATGGCGCACCCCCAAAATAATTGGAAGCCCCGACTAAAAGAGGAGTACCTAATCGTCCGCTTGAAAGCTCGCATGGATGGGCAGAGCAGCATCAGCGCCAAAAACACTGCAAACCTACGGCTTCGTTGCGCCTTCATCGGAAAATGACCCATTTGCACAGGCAGAAGCCCCAGATACCCTGCATCGCCATGGTGATGAATTTGCCGACCATCTCAGGACAACCGAACGACACAGCCGCCCAGCCTATGAACCAGGTGCCGAACAGGAAGTTCCAAACGTACAGGGCGACAAACAGCGCCACGCTGCGCCAGAAGTTGTTCGACGCTTTGAACGTGATGTTGCGGTTCATAAGGAAATTGAACGAGCCGGAACACGCGACGGCGATGCCGTTCGCGACGCCCGTCGGCAGCGCGAGCTGGGCCAGGGCAAACACGCCGAACTCGACGAATGTCTGCACAATAGACACGCCGTAATACATGAACGCCTGACGAATGCCCCGAGCGAGAGGCGACTGGTCTGCCAGCCTTTCGGCGGTTTTAGTCTTGTCCTCGAAAGCCGCATCCTCGGATATCTCGACCCGTTCCTCGGCGAAAGGACCTCGCCCCTCGACAGCGCCGAGCTGCCCCTCTGAAATATATGTTCTCACGTTTTCCATGAGCGCGATTCTAAAACCCACGCACGCCCCGCACCAGAACGTTACCCTTTCGTTGCGGTCGAGGCAAAAGCGTCGCGAACACGCAAGATCAGTAAGATCTACGACTTGCGCAAATGCGGACGCCACTTCATGCTGAATCCTGTGGCGAAAACCCCAACGTTAACCCACGCTCGACGTATTCAAGTAATGCAAACAACGCAGTCCACGGGCATGCGACCGTTGATTGTCTGAACCCCAGGGGGCCTGGCGCCCAAAACGCCGAAGATGACGTAACGTCATATCTCGGAGCTTGAAATGGGCAAAAACCGCGGCGGCATCACATTACTTTGGCCGCAAAGCCGCGCCGCACGCAAACCGATTGCCGCACACAAAAACAGGGGGAAACATGGGCGAACAAGGCACTCGAGGCCTCATGACGGTAGGCGAGTTGGCATCGCGCGTGGGCGTGACCGTGCGCACCATTCAATACTACGACCAGCGCGGATTGCTTCATCCCACATGCAAAGGCGAGCAAAACCTGCGCCTGTACTCGCCAGCCGACGAGGAACGCCTCAACCGAATAATCACCTTGAAGTACCTGGGCTTTTCGCTCTCGCAAATTCAGGAAGGCGAGGGAAGCGACTCGCTGGCAGAATTGACGGACGCACTCGCGCACCGCGAGGCCGAACTTGAGCGCGAAAGCGCGAAAATCCTACGAGACATGAACGTCGTGCAGGGGCTGCGCGCCCACCTTGCAAACCGCGACCAGGCGAACTGGAGCGAGCTCGCCGCCACCGTGGGCGTCGCGCAAGACCGCGAAGACATGCTCTGGTCGGCCATCACCGGCGAGGCGCTTGAGGAATGCCCCATTCCCGAGCTTTCACGCGAAGAAGTAATCTGCTGGCACCAACTCATGGGCGACACCATCGAGGCCATGCACGACGGCGTTTTAGTCACCGACGACCGCGCGAAGGCGTTGGCCATTCGCTTCTCCAGCTTAGGCGGCATGCCCCATGCTCTTGCCGGATTGAAGCGCCTCGCGTGCCAGCGCAGCTCGGGGCCCAAGCAATACGGCCGCGACTTTTACGCCGGCATTCAACGCCGTACGCTCAGCTTCCTGCAAGACGCGCTCGATTGCTCCCACGCCAACGCCAATACGCAGGCGTAACGACACGTTTACGTCAAACGCAGTATTGGCCACGACGTAGCGTCGCCGCCTATCGTCATTCCCCGTCACAATTTCAATCAAAGGGGGAACAATGATCGTATCGTGGATGACCACGAACCGATGCAACCTGAAGTGCGCCCATTGCTACCAAGACGCAGACGAATGCGATAGCAGGGAGCTTTCAACCGAAGAAGCGCGCACGATGATCTCGCAAATCGCACGCGCTGGCTTCAAAATCATGATTTTCAGCGGCGGCGAGCCGCTTATGCGCGACGACATTTTCGACCTGGTCGCGCACGCGGCGTCGTGCGGCCTGCGCCCGGTGTTCGGCAGCAACGGCACGCTCATCACGCCCGAAATCGCGCGCAAGCTCAAAGAGGCGGGCGCCTGCGCCATGGGCATTAGCATCGACAGCCTCGACGCCGAAAAGCACGACATCTTCCGCGGAGTGCCCGGCGCCCACGCGGCCACGCTTGCGGGCATCGAAGCATGCAAAAGCGTCGGCCTGCCGTTCCAGATCCACACCACCGTGGTCGACAGAAACCGCAACGAGATTTGCGACATCACGCGATTCGCGAAAGAACTCGGCGCGATGAACCATTCGGTCTTCTTCCTGGTGCCCGTCGGCCGCGGCAAAGACATCTCCGATGAAAGCATCGACGTCGAGCAAAACGAGCAGTTGCTCGCCGACATCCTGCGCGCCGGCCGCGACGCAGGCATCGAGGTGAAGCCCACGTGCGCGCCGCAGTTCATGCGCATTGCAGAACAAATCGGCGTGCAAACGCGTTACACGCGCGGCTGCCTGGCGGGCCTGACCTATTGCGTCGTGGGCAGCGAAGGCATTGTGCGCGCATGCGCATACATGACTGAAGACGCCGGCGACGTGCGCAAACAGCCCTTCGACGAAATCTGGCGCGAAAGCCCCGTATTCCAGAAACTGCGCACGCAGGCATACAAGGGCGCATGCGGAACCTGCGACTACAAAGGCGTATGCGGCGGCTGTCGCGCCCGCGCCGCGTACTACCACGACGGCGACATCTTGGGCCAAGACAACTACTGCGCCTGGAGCCGAAAGAACGCGCAGCAAGCCGCGGCCAGCGAACGCCAATAGCGCCACCGAACATAACAAAAGGAGCATACGATGAAGAAAATCGCGCAAGGCACGATTGCGATTTCCTGCGCGCTCGCCATGGGCGTGGGCGCGTTTTCCCTGGCAGGCTGCTCGTCGCAGACCGATTCGAACGCGTCTGACAACGCGCAAGCGACCGCTTCCGCCTCGCAGGAATCCTATACGTTCACCGACGATCTGGGCCGCGAGGTAACCGTCGCCTCGCACAACCGCGTGGTTGCCGGCATGGGCAGCTTCGCGAACATCTGGGAGCTGGCCGGCGGCACGCTGGTAGGCGCTTCCGACGACGCGTTTTCCGATTACGGCATCACCTCCGACGCGCAGAAAATCGGCGATTTCTCTTCGCTTAACGCCGAATCGATCATCGCGCTGAACCCCGACTTCGTGATTCTCACGGGATCGAACTCGGGTCGCGGCGGCGGCGTTGCGCAAACCGAGCTCGCCGACACGCTCACCGCGGCGAACATCCCCGTTGCCTACTTCAAGGTGTCCACGTTCGACGACTACCTGCGCATGCTGCGCACGTGCTGCGACATCACGGGCAACGAGCAGGCATTTGCGGAAAACGGCCAGGCGCCGGCAGATAAAATCGAAGAGATTCGCGCGAAGACCGAAGGCAAACAAGCCGGCAGCGCGGTAGTGCTCACCACGTACTCGGGCGGCACGCGCGTGCAGTCGTCCTCCACGCAAACGGGCGTCATGCTTTCCGAACTGGGTGCGGAAAATATCGCTGACTCCAACAAGGGCCTGCTTTCCGACTACAGTCTTGAAGCCCTGATCGAGGCCAACCCGACGACAATCTTCCTGCTTCCGATGGGCGACACCGACGAGGCGGCGCAGCAGGCACTCGAAGATCAAACGACAGCCAACCCCGCATGGGCGCAGCTTGATGCCGTGAAGAACAACCGCGTGATCACGCTCGACCCGAAGCTGTTCCAGTACAAGCCCAACAACAATTGGGACCAGGCGTATCAGTTCCTCTACGACGCGCTGTATAGCGAATAGGCCGACCGGTGCGCAATAACCAAACAACCAACGCGGCGGCCCCGAAGCACGAGGGCCGCCGTTTTCGGGCGATGTTCCTGCTGTCACTGGTGGCGTTGGCCGCCGTGATGTTCGCTAGCCTGTCGTTGGGCTCTTCCACCATCGGCGCGACCGACGTGGCGGCATTCGTGGCGGGCAACGCATCCGACATGGCAAACAACGTGCTGGCGAACGTGCGCGTGCCGCGCGTGCTGGGCGGCGTGCTGGCCGGTGCCGCGCTGGCCGAAGCGGGCGCGCTCATCCAGGCGACACTCAACAACCCCCTGGCCAGCCCAAACATCATCGGCGTGAATGCCGGGTCGGGCCTGTTCGTGCTGTTGTTCGCCTGCGTCGCTCCTCATGCGCTAGGCATATCGGCGGCAGCGGCGTTTTTAGGCGCACTCGCCTCGGCGCTGCTCGTGTTCTTCGTGTCGGCGTACGCAGGCGCCTCGCGCTTGACTATCGTGCTCGCAGGCATGGCGCTCACAGCGATTTTCACGGCAGGCATGAACACCGTTCTTATTTTCAACCCCGATGCGTACGTGAATTCGTCGGGCTTTTTGGTGGGAAGCCTCTCGGGCGTCATGGTGTCAGAACTTGCCATACCTGGAATCATGATCTGCGCAGGGCTGATTCTAGCCATGGGACAGGGAACGCGCCTGAACATTCTGTCACTCGGCGATGAGGGGGCACACGCGCTGGGTCTGAACGTGAATTGCACGCGGCTTGCGTTGCTTTCGCTCGCAGCGTTGCTGGCGGGCGCGGCGGTGTGCTTCTCGGGGCTCATCGGCTTCGTGGGTCTCATCGTTCCGCACGTGGTGCGCTATGTCGCAGGACACGACAACCGACGCGTGCTGGCGCTCTCGCCAATCATGGGCGCCACTCTGGTATGCGCGTGCGACACCATCGCGCGCACGCTGTTCGCGCCGTTCGAGATTCCCGTGGGCATTTGCATGGCGCTCGTTGGAGGCCCGTTCTTCATCTATTTGATTCTTCGTTCGCGGAAAGGGGAGGTCGATGGGCGAGCTTGATTTCGAGAACGTCGTATTTGGATACGGCGGAAATACCCTGTTCAACGACTTTTCCGCATCTTTCGCGAAAGAGCAGATCAGCTGCATCGTTGGACCGAACGGGTGCGGAAAATCAACGCTCGCGAAACTCGCCATGGGGCTTATAAAGCCCGCTTCGGGTCGCGTGCTTATTCAAGGGCGCGACGTCGCGTCGTTGAATCCGCGCGAGAGGGCGCGGCGATTGGGCGTGCTCGTGCAGCAGCAAGAAGTGCCCATGATGACGGTGCGCGAGCTAGCGGCGTGCGGAAGGTTTCCGCATCACGGGCCGCTATCTCGGCTTGACGAGACCGATGCGCAATGCATTGACGAGACGCTTTCTCTTGCAGGCGTCTACGATTTACGCGACCGACCGTTGCGAAGCCTATCGGGCGGGCAGCGGCAACGGGCGCGCATGGCGATGGTGCTGGCGCAGGACACACCCGTCGTGTTGCTCGACGAGCCCACATCGTTCATGGATGCGGCGGCGTGTTTCGACATGATGCGCCTCGTTCGCCGAGTGCGCGAGCGAGGCAAAACGGTTATCGCGGTAATCCATGATTTGAACTTGGCGCTTTCGGTGGCCGATGCCGTATTCGTGATGGAACGCGGGCGTTTGGCAGCGCAAGGCGCACCCGGCGAAGCGGCCGTGCAGAGTGCAATCGAGCAATCATTCGGCGTGCGCCTCGAGCACGTCGAAACGCCGAGCGGCGTTGCATGGGTACCGTTCGAGCGAGAAGATGCCTAACAGCGCTTCGCTCGGCGAAAATTCATGCAGCGCCGCGTGCCGCGCTATTCCGTCGTTAATTTCGCCTTAGCGGGCAGGCAGAATCTCAATCCACTGACCCTCGGGGTCGGCAATGAAATAAAGGCCCATGCGAGGGTTCTCGCGAATAATGCAGCCCATCTTTTCATGAAGCTCGTGGGCGGCGTCAAAGTCGTCCACGACGAAGGCGATATGGGTGTCTATGCCACCATTCTCGTAGGACTCAACGCGTCCACGATTCCAGGTGAGCTCGATTTCGAAAGGCACGCCGTCGTTGCCCATGAACGTATTGGTCCACGAGCCATCTTCGGGGCCCGCCGCGCAGCACCTTCATGCCAAGGGCTTCCTCGTAGAACTTGATGGTTGCTTCCTTATCGAGCACGTGGGTGCAGCGGTGAACGAACTTCGCTTTCATGCATTGTCTCCTTACAAGTCGAATGGTTGCCTTTCGCACTTCATGTAGCGCCAGCCGTTTGCAAAAGCGGGCGAACACCCGCATAATTAGGACGCTATTCCGCATCGAACCCGTATCACTTAAGGGAAAACGCATGGCCTTGCAAAAGAAGAACGTGAAATGCGCCCGAGAGGTTGCCATCCTTGCTCCCTATGCCGCGAAATGCTGCGTAAGGGACGACATCTCCAACATGCCTTCTTTTACCGCCTGCATCGAATATGCGCTCGAGCGCGTCGAATCGTACGAAGAACAATACGGCAAGATCGATTTTTACGCACTTATGGGCATGCCGCTCGCCGTATTCGACGTTCCCGCTTCTTTCGACGGGACCGCACGCTACGAAGCCTCCTTGTTTGGATCCGAAGCGTTCTTCTTGAAGCTCGAAGCTTTTCGCGCAGCGCTCGCAAAGCTCGATTTCCCGGGCGTGCGCATGGTGTATAACAATTTCGCATTGCGAGCCGTGCTGCGCGCACTGTATGCCATCGAACATCGTGAACGCGACTGCTTCAACGGCGTCTTCAACCGCCTGTCATAACTAAAAAGAAAGGCCTATGGGCAAAAGCCCCTATTCCCTTTTTCTTATTGACAGGGCGGGTGTACTCCCGTATTATATATGGCGGGAGTAATCCCGCGTTCTTATTGGGGAAAGAAATCGTCCCATCGCAAACGGCCACAACTCAGGAAGAGCCCGCCTATGATTTACGCAATGAGCGACATCCATGGCTGCATCGACGCCTTCGAAAAATCGCTTTCCTTCGTCGACCTATCAGATGGGCATTCAATGCTCATCCTATGCGGCGACTACTGCGACCGGGGTCCGGCGAGCCTCGAGGTCTATCAAAAGATCATGGGGCTCCAGCACGACTATCCCAACCAGGTGATAGCCTTGAGAGGCAACCATGAGGAAATGCTGCTGGAATACTGTGCCATGGTCGGCGACCCGGCGTTTACTCAAGGATGGATTCTTGCCGATTCCAACCTCGCCACTGCAAAAAGCTTTCTTGAGAAAGATGAGTTCAGTCAGGTAAAACGCCTGCTCGCGCGCAGAAGGTTCGAAGAAGCCTACCGATTCGTCGTCGATTGCATGAAGGCGAACCACGCCGATGTTCTCGCTTGGATACGAAAGCTTCCGTATTATCACGAAACACCACACAAGCAAGTCTTCGTGCATGCCGGCATCGACGAAGACGCAGGCGATTTATGGCGTATAGGCACATTCGAGGAAGCCTTCACAACCATGCAGCCGGAATTCGTGGGGCAGAAATTCGAGCTCGACGTCATAAGCGGACACATCGCCACCGAAACGGTTTCAGGTACCGCAGGCTACGAAGGCGTGTGGTACGACGGCGCATCGCATTTCTATATTGACGGCGCTGTCATGAAAACGGGGCAGATCCCCGTGCTTGCCTACGACGAAAGCACGGGGAAGTACTGGGAGCAGTGGCCGCACAAGAGGAGCCTTTAGCGACGTGGACAAACTGCGCGCGGATCACCGCGTTTAAACAGAAAGCGAAACCATGGACGCATTAACGGATGGAGGGTCGATGCATTCTCTCGAGTTCAATTACCTGCACGATTTGGCAACGACAAACTACAATCTCGGCAATCGTCCCGACCCCGATTCCGAATCAATAGTTCTCAAAGAAGATTTGTTAGAGGCTTTTTGGGGAGCCCAGACGAATGAAGCGCGAGTTTCCGCCGAGAAGAATTATGGGTGCGGCCCCTTCCGGGACATCGAGGTGTCATCGGGCGGCCAAACGATTCTGCTCTCCGTAGACTACCTTGGCCCAAGCGTGTATTGGCTTAAAGATTACTATTCAGAACACGGGGTTGACGCCCCGGAAGCGGACTCCCGCATTCGCGCGTTCCTTAAAGAAAGTCGAAAGCTTGGGGGCCATATCCTGTTCCCACGAGGAAGCAACGGCGGGCCGCACGAGACGTTAAATCAAGCCCGCAGCGGGGAGCGGGGCGTTTACGACAGAATCGATGCAACATTGCTGTGCCTGAAAGTATTCTTCGACTGCCCTGAGGCCTCATCGACCAATTCCCAACGCGATGCATCGGCGTTTATGGAGGAGGTGTCGAAACTCTTTCCCAGCGAAGAACAGTTCAAGAAAGCGAAGGCGAATTTGATGCGCATCTTCGATTCTCTTCAATACTATGCTGAAGACTTCGCATACTTCAGTGACTTCCGAGGCTTCTGCGAAAGGCAAAAACTTACCGGTTCATTCGTAACGAAAGAGGGGGAAGTTGAAATGCTCGCACCCCTGTGCCCCCTAAAGCCAGAAAACTACGAAGTATATGCCAAAAACGTCAACGGGGCGATAAAAAAGAGGAATAAGATGATGCATTCTGCCTAAGCGTATCTTCAGGTCGACGTTGCGCAGCAAATCGGGATTCTCGAAAAGGGGCGCGCATTAAGGTTTTCGCGAGACAGGTTGTTTTCCGCGAATCCCAGGATGTTTTCATAGAACGTGACCAAGAAGCTATCGTCGGGCATTGCACACGCCGGGACACGATTCCAAGCATGCCATTCAGTTGAACAGCTTCCGGTCAAGCTGTTTTTTGAACGACTGCATAAAGCTTCGACGATTTCCAAAGAAACGCTCGTGAGTCTTCGTCTGCTTACCGGCGTCGTAATCATCCGAGACGCGAACAACAGTGCAAATATAATCTGCCACTTGGAGAAGCCCGCGTGCGCTAGGATCGGCGTCTCGATAGTCAGCTACATTTTTAGCGAGAGCAAAGTCAAGGGCATCGCGCAACGCTATACTAACTGCCCCTTGTCCATTATCGTAGTAAACGGCAATTACATCGAACAACTGAAAATAAGGCAAGCGATCAAAAACGAACAGGGCAAGATCACGCCTAATCCGCGCCTCGAGTTCCTCTCTATTGCGGGCGTCAGAAACGCCATACCGCAAAACAAAGAAAGAAAATGGAAGCTCACGAACGAACCGAGCGAATTGAGCAAGCAATCGCTTCCTATCCCCAGGCGACACCGCCGCATAATCTTGGTTGCCATGCAGCAAATCTTTTCCATGGAAAGGTATATTGGGAAGTCCCGCAATAGAAAGCCGACATTCATAGCGGTCGATTGGATCAGCGATATTGGCAGAATGGTCGTGGAGAACGACAGCAACAATATAGCGCCCCTCCGAGAAATCCTGGCTACCTGATTCGTCGATATGGAGATTCAAACGGTTTACCATATAACGCTCCCCAAGCGAATCAATAGAAAAGGCGAGGTACGTACCTCGCCAATCTGACGCCTGCAAGGCTCACGCCTATTCGGCAAGTTAAGTATCGCATTTTGCAGTCCAGGAATTCAACCGCCTTATGAAAAAACTTGAAATGCTTCGGCCCGAAAGGAAGGCCGATAGCACAACCATCGACGTCGCAACATTTGGTCAAAGCTCGACTCGCGGCCAGCCTATTCATCAGGCGCCTCTATATACCCCAACAAACAATGGCGCGCCGGAATGCGAGAAAATGGCGAACGCAAACGGGCGGTCGAAGACAACCCTCACGGGTTCCGGCATAGGTTCGGGCGCGCAACCCGCCGGCACAACAAAGATGGTATATGCCGCGCCTTCCGCCCCGTTGGGGTCGAGCTTGAGCACGGCGTTCTGAACGACTCTGCTCACCATAGCATCCGCTTCGGTTATGTTCCCGAAATCGGCTCCTGGAGAAAATGTTTTCTCGATTCCCAGAGAGCGAAGCATGCCCCCAAGGTCGCGATCGTCGGAACGCAGCTCGAACTGCGGCACGAAGAGTTCAATGCCGCCCTTGGGGCGGGTGGTTCCCATGCGCATGTGACAACGCAAAATGGCATCCCAAGCCGCCCCACTCTGCACGAAATCGTCGAGCGTCGCGCCATTGTTGGACATAGCGAACACAGCGACAGCGCCAGATTGCATGGGCCAAGAAACCGCGATTGCCTCGCGCGTGCTAAGCAAGTGCCCATACGAACCAAATCCGCCCATCATTGCGACGTCGGACTGGGGCTCGGGCGCACGGAAAACCACTTCGATATCTTCATCGTCCAAGGGGTCGACCCAGCTGTCTTTGAAGTAGAGCGCGCTTATGATGGCGAAAACGGTATCAGCATCCATCTCGGGCGCAGAGGTGAATTTACCGCTCGTGTTCTTGCTCAACCACGATGACATGAGGGCTTTGGCTTCGGACGATTCAAAATCAACCTCTGCCGCCTTGCCGTGTAAATCCGCTATTGTGCGGCCGAAGTTTCGCCGCAGGGGAGAGGTGAACTTGTTCGCCCATAGCGATGTCGCAATGGCAAGGCGGTAATCGCTCGCAGTTTGTTCGGGGTCTTTCGCGAACAGAAGGGAACAGGCATCACGACGTGCCTCCGCACCGCCGAGGACCGATTCGAGCTCGTTAAGCGTTTCGCCTTTGGCGCCCCTCGCCAACGTTTCAACTGCAATATAGAGGCATGCGGGCGACACAACAAAGCTTCCCATGTCGGTGCAGCCATTTTTGAGCAGGCGCGCAGCGATGGACATAAGCCCCAGCTCACACGAATAGCTCGCGACGGAATCGAGGTTGATATCCAGCGCCTGCCTGTCTTCCTGGCCCATATCGCCTTTCATTGGAAGCTCCTTTCGATGCGCCAACGCGGCAGCCGAGCTTGCACCGTAGCCGTCGTTGCCAATACTGGATGCCCGAACCGCAGCAGCAATAATTCACGGCAACGTCGAAAACGCCCGAACCGCTCGTTGAGTGCTCACAGCCACACAAACCCTGATGCGCCATTGTACGCGCTGCCCAGGTGGCATGTGTCCCTTGGAATCGTTGTGTTAGACCGCTTTGGATACTGGGACTTTTCCTATAATCTTTCTTGCTTAGATAGCAGGCGAAAGCGAAGGAGCTCCTATGGTCACCAAGGATGATGCGTGTTGGATAATCGGCCTTTCCGCAGGTGCGGGCATTGGCGTATACCTTGATGGCGGCTGGGGCGTCGATGCGCTTGTCGGGCGTGAGACCAGGGCTCATAACGACATCGACCTGTTCGTTCAGCGCGGGGATTACCAAAGGTTCGTGGATCTAATTGCTGATGAGGGGTTTTCCGAGGTGGCTGCATCTTTCACCACCGAAGATCACACGGTGTGGCAAGACGAGGCGGGGCGCATCGTCGACCTGCATTGCTTCGATTTCGCCGAGAATGGCGATATTCTGTATCAGGGAGATCGTTTTCCCGGGGAGGTCTTTTCGGGGAGGGGGCGCATCGGCGAGGTGGAGGTGTCGTGCATCGACCCCGAAAGCCAGCTGTTGTTTCACTTGGGCTATCAGCATGACGAGCACGACGCCCACGATGTCATGCTCCTATGCCGTGAGTACGGTTTCGACGTTCCCGAAGAATATCGCTAGCTGTTGCTATTTGCATCGGGGCACGACTTCAGCGCTTGCCGCAGATGCGCTGCGCCAGACCGCCCTGGACATCACGCCACGCCGTATATGGCCCTCCGCGCACGCGAGTCCCATTTCGCCTGCTTGATCCAGTACTCGTAGAACGGATAGGGGGTCACCTTGTACTGGCGCCAGGTCTTCTCGTACGTGCCGCGGGCTGCCTGCCTCACTATGAGCTCGGCGAGCTCGTCCGCGCTCCTGCGGACCTTGAAGCACCATGTCCACTTGAACCAGGCGAGGTAGTTCTCGAGGCGTCTCGTGGAGACACCCCGGAACCTGCCGATGAAGTGCCTCATCTGGGAGTGGAGGCTGTTCACCCTGTTGATGGCGTGCTCCTCCCTCTTGCTGGCGATGTGCGCGCCGACGCCGAGGGCGGGCAGGACGCGGCGGTACACGTGCGCACGGTCCGTCGAGATTATCGCGCCGACCGCGAGCTTGTCGGCGAGCAGCTCCCTGGCTGCCGCCTCATCGAGGCCGCCCCTCCCCGCGATCTCGTAGAAGATGTCGCCGGCGTCGTTGATGCCGGTGAGCACGCATATCTTCTCGTGCCCGTCGGTTCCCTGCGACCTTGTGCGGGGCTTCCTGGGCATGCCGGACTCCGACCTGGAGCGGTTTCCCTTGAAGCTCTCCCTGAAGAAGCACTCGTCGAGCTCGGCCCCGCCGCCGGCCTCCACGCGGAAGGCGGGCATGCGCTTGGCCATGGCCTCGAGCAGCCTGTGGCGCATGAAGAACGCCGTCTTGAGGCACACGCCGCACTTTTCCGCCGACTCGCGCAGCGGGAGCATGTCCACGTGGCACTCCGCGAACCTCATCCAGGCCGACCTGTCGAGCTTGGTGGTGGAGAAGATGCGCATGGTGGCGTCGGTGAAGGTCCTGGCGCACCCTCGGCAGAGGAACCGCTGACGGCCGCGCCCGTCTCGCCCCCTCTTCACGTAATGCGGGGAGCCGCACCAGGGGCAGGCTCTGTCGGGATCGTCTTCCGCCCCCTCGCTTGCCGCGAGTTCGAAAAGCTCCGCGTCTATCAGCGCCTTGAGCGATCTCAGGACCCTGCTCTTCTCGGCAGCCGTCATCTGCGGGAGGAACTGCCTCGTCAGCTGGGTGAGCACGTCTTCCATTGCAACCTCCATCTCTCCTGATGATGGAATTGTCGCAACCGGGGCCCCGTCGCGTGTACTGCGTGCAGGACACTTATCCAAAGTGGTCTAACACAACGCTTGGAATGGACAACTATCGCCTTGGAACAAGAACGCCTTAATGCACCACGCAAGCATCCCACATATTGACGGGTGTAAAATATGCGGAGTCTTACTCACGCACAACCGTCCGCTCCCATCAAGCGACCACGCGACGCAAGGATTTCAAATGCCCCAAACCCCGAAAATCAAACTCAAAAACATCCAAGAGCTCGCCAAGATAGCAAAGGAAGTCATTTCCGTAGTCCAACCCTATATCGTGAAGTACGCTCCGAAGATTGCCGAAGAAGCCCAAAAAAGAGCCTCTAACGCTGCAGACAATGGCAAAAGAATGAAGCTTGAGTTCCTTAACGGCATGGAAGAGAAAAAGAAATCAAGGGAGCGAAGCAAAGCAGCCGAAGAAGCCCGCAAGAAAACGGTCATCAGTTCTTTGCCGCCAATCACCGCTAAAGAATTTTTCAAAAACTTCGAGAACAACGTTTCTGACGACGGCAAGCTCGACTCGGGTTATATGGGATTCACGGGCTGTTATGCAATTATCACAATGAAAACCTCGCGTGAGAAGGATTTATCCGCCTATGAGAACGTCTTCGTAGGCTGTGGGAAATCCGTCGGCGTTGCCGTCTACTCGCAACTGCGCGGCCTTGGCAATATCGACGTTTATGCCGACTTTAAGTTCGGGCAGCCCATGTGGGTCCTCTCTTATCCGTGCGACGAAGAGGAGCTCGGTCCGCAGTTCGCAAATTTACTTCAAGCCCTGCAATCGGCAGATTCGTATAACAAATGGGACCTGCAAGGCCTTTTCGATAAAGAGGTCTAAAAAATGACGGAAACAGGTAACGAGCCAACCGCTGTCGATGTCGAATTGGTTTCGGTCGAAGACCTTGAAAGCATGGAAGTCATTGCCAAAGTTGGCGACAAAACCAGCGAGATCAACTTCCTTGCCAAGGCCAACTCAGCCCTCCAGATAATCTCCGATGCCTTGGAGACAATCCCCGAAAAGGGCCTTTTCAAAGTCGAGGTCCCTGAAGGATTTACGCTTCAAGATCTTGCCCCCGTAAAAGGCGAAGAGGGAGCATTCAGGGGTATCGTGAGGAGTTCGGAAAAGAAGATCGCAGGACAGGCAAAACTCACGGAAGCAGGCAGAATCAACCCTACGCAAATAGCCGGAGTGGGCCTCGCTGCTGCGGCTATGGTGGTCGGCCAAGCTTATATGACCGAAATCAGCGACAGCTTGCATGACATCAACGAAAAGCTCGATAGAGTTGCATCTATGATTGCCGATGAGCAGAGGGCGAGGCTCATGAACGCGTTGGATATTGCCAAAACGTATTCGAAGCTTTATGACGATTATCGCCAGAAACCTGACGCAATGCGCGCTGCGCGCAACGAAATTGAGCGATGTTACAACGACGTCGGAACAGTCGTCGACTGGACAACCTTGCAATTGAGTCCACTCGACGAAAGGGCCAGGGAGGCAAAGGCGAGTAAAAAGGAACTCCAGTCGCTCATCGAAGAGCTTCATTCCTATGAAGATCAGTTCAACATGAGCCTCAAGGCGTTGTCCGCGCTCGCAATGACCCGCATGTACTACGATGGGTCGACTGACGAACGAAGCTCTCTAATTGAACAAAAACGCATAATGGAAAAGGCCCAAGGTTTCCTCAAGAGACGCGCCTCAGTAGCCGGGGTATTGGAGATTAGGATTGGCTCAATGAAGGGTGCGCCGGTCGCTCTTCCGAGAGGGGTTGGCAAAAACCCTTTGAGAAACCTGACGTCCATGACACCTCGCGCCGCCGCCAAGCAAAACCTACTCGATGCAAAAATCGAAATGCAGTCGAACCTACGCGCATCGCAATCGAGAAGCAAAAACGAGGCCCAAACCTGCGCCGACGGAATAAAGCAGATAGCCGCGGTTTCACGTGCCTCACGAACAATTCTTACCGACGGGAACAATTGCTGGATAGCGAAGAATGCCGATAGGATGCAAGGCAACGAAGCCCAATAACGGCGAAACGGCAAGCAAAAGTCTACCGCGCGCTTTACGAAAACAGAGACCAAATTGAAGCTTTGATTTCCCTCGACTCCGGCCGACTCGTTTGGGATGAATTAGATGCAGACAAAAAGACGCGCTCTTTCGCCGCGAGGATGGATGTCAACTTCGCAGATAACGACTGGCAAACCATATACGCATGGATGATCAAGCAGATGTGGCAGCTGCGCGACATCATGCGGAAATTCGGCGAATAAGAGTGCCGAACATGATCGGCGCCTCTTCTATCGGAGACGCCGATTGACCAAAGCTTTCATTCTGGTTAGCATCAGTTAGCTTTTTTAGCTTGCGTTAGTTTTTTCAGCTTCAGTTAGCTTTTTCAGTATCTGTTAGGTTTATTGGAAATTCAAGCATCAGCATTCCAGGCACTCTGCCGCTAGACCATCGTTCCAAAACCCCAATTGTCAAATCGATAACAAGCCCTCCATAGTTTGTTGCCGAGCATGTTTTCGAGCCGTATAATGCACTATTGAACAAGGTGTTGAATAATAATCAACCTGTTTAATAGACCAGATGATTGAACCCAAGGGGGACATTTGACGGCATCGAATACCGCCACCAAAGCGCATGAGGCGCACGCGGCACCAGCCGCTCCGGAGTGCGACCAAGTCGCAACCCCGGGCGCAGCCGCGACACCCGCACCCGCTGCGATGCCCGCCGCCTCCACGGCCGCGTCGCCCACGTCTGCCGCTTTAGCACCAGCTTCCGCACCCGCGCCCGCTGCCGCGCCCGCTACAACCGCCGCAGCCGAGCGCGACCCACGCATCGCCCGCTCTCGCGCCGCGCTGCGCGAAGCCTTCATCACGCTCGTCGAAGAACGCGGCATCGACGGCTTCTCGGTGGGCGACCTGTGCACGAGCGCCGGCCTGAACCGCGGCACGTTCTACAACCACTTCCGCGACAAAGAAAGCCTGCTCGCCTCCTTCGAAGACGAAGTCATCGAAGGTCTCGGCGGGGTGCTCGCGAAATTCCAGAACATCAAGCTGCGCGAACTCGCCGCATGCAGCCTTACGCACCGCCCGCTTCCCATGCTCGTGGAACTCTACGACTACCTGCGCGAAGAGGGCCCCTTCCTGCACGCGATGCTCGGCCCGGGCGGCGACGCCCGTTTCGGCATGCGCCTTCGCGAAGCCGTGTGCGGGCGCTTCGTGCGATCGCTTCTGCACGAGCGCTATCAGAACGACCCTTCAGCGTTCACGCGCTACTACATCTCGTTTTATTCCGGCGCCTACCTGGGCGTGATCAGCGAATGGATCGATTCAGGAATGACCGAGACCTCCGAAGAAATGGCACTTATCTCGATGCGCCTGCTGTTTATCAAGCCGGGCGAATCCATCAAAATGTAAAAGGGGACCAACATGGCTGAAATCAACGACAAGCAGGCAATCGCCGCCGAAGCGCAGACCGCCGCAGGCGCCGCGAGCCAGGCGCCGCTCCACATTGGCATCGACGTAGGCTCCACCACCGTAAAAGTGGCCGTGCTCGACGACAACAACGAGATTCTGTACTCGTGCTATCGCCGCCACCACGCCGACATTCGCGCGACCATCGTGGAAGTGGTGGGCGAGGCGGCCGAGCAATACCCGGCAACGCCCATGACCATCGCCATCACCGGCTCGGGCGGCCTTCTGCTCGCGCAGTGGCTCGGCATCGACTTCGTTCAAGAGGTCATCGCGAGCAAAACCGCCGTTGAGACCTTCATTCCGCAAACCGACGTCGTCATCGAGCTCGGCGGCGAAGACGCGAAGATCATCTACTTCGACAACGGCATCGAACAGCGCATGAACGGCACCTGCGCCGGCGGCACGGGCGCGTTCATCGACCAAATGGCGGCCCTGCTCGACACCGACGCTGGCGGCCTGAACGAGCTCGCAAAAAGCCACACCACCATTTACCCCATCGCGAGCCGCTGCGGCGTGTTCGCCAAAACCGACGTGCAGCCGCTTTTGAACGAAGGCGCCCGCAAAGAAGACATCGCGGCCTCCATTTTCCAGGCCGTCGTAACGCAGACCATTTCGGGCCTCGCGTGCGGCCGTCCCATTCGCGGCAACGTCGCCTTGCTTGGCGGCCCTTTGCAGTACCTCTCTGAACTGGACAAACGCTTCTGCGAAACGCTGAATCTCGACGACGAGCACGCCATTCGCCCGAAGAATGCCCACCTGTTCGTCGCGAGCGGCGCCGCTTTGTGCGGCAAGAAAACCGCCACGCCCGAGCTGCTTGCCGACGTGCTCGAACGCCTGCGCGGCCTGGGCGACATTCAGGGCAGCGAAGTCGTGCGCCTGCCTCCGCTGTTCGCCAACGAAGCCGAATTCGACGAATTCGAAGCGCGTCACGCGACCGAAAAGGTGAAGCGCGCCGACCTTTCCTCCTACGAAGGCGTGGCCTACCTGGGCATCGACGCCGGCTCCACCACGTTCAAATCGGCCCTCATCGGCGAAGACGGCAGCCTTTTGTGGACCTTCTACGCCAACAACAAGGGCGACGTTTTGGGCACCGCCAAGCGCGCGATCGCCGAAATGTACGCCGCGCTGCCCACCGCAGCCGACGGCCAGCCGAAAGTCACCATTGGGCATGCAACCGTGACCGGCTACGGCGAGGGCCTGCTGCTCGAGGCGCTGCGCGTCGACTCCGGCGAAATCGAGACCGTCGCGCACCTTCGCGGCGCGCAGGAAATGTTGCCGGGCGTCGAGTTCATTCTCGACATCGGCGGCCAAGACATGAAGTGCCTGCGCGTGAAAGACGGCGTTATCGACCACATCATGCTCAACGAGGCATGCTCTTCGGGCTGCGGCAGCTTCATCGAGAGCTTCGCTGCGGGCCTGAACCTCGACGTGACCGAGTTCGCGAAAACCGCGAACGCCGCCGAAAATCCTGTCGATCTGGGCAGCCGCTGCACCGTATTCATGAACTCCCGTGTGAAACAGGCTCAAAAAGAAGGTGCCACCGTGGGCGATATCGCCGCGGGCTTGGCCATTTCCGTTATCAAGAACGCCCTGTTCAAGGTCATTAAAATTCGCGACCCCAAAGAAGTCGGCACGAAAGTTATCGTACAGGGCGGCACGTTCCTCAACGACGCCGTGCTGCGCGCCTTCGAACAGCTCGCCGGCGTGCATGCCGTGCGCCCCGACATCGCGGGCAACATGGGCGCCTATGGCGCGGCCCTGCTGGCGCGCGACCGCTACCAGGCCGCCGTGCGCGCAGCCGAGCGCGCGGGCAAAACCGCCGACGTGCACACTGTCATGCTCGGCGCCGCCGCGCTTGAGGCCTTGGCCCCCACGCACAAAACCGTGCGCTGCAAGGCCTGCGCGAACCACTGCCTGCTTACCGTGAACGACTTCGGCAAAGATGAAGCCACCGGCAAGCACCGCCGCTTCATCACGGGCAACCGCTGCGAGAAGGGCGCAGGTGTGCTCAATGAGAAGAGCGACGTGCCCAACCTGTTCGAATACAAGAGCCATCGCCTGTTCGACTACGAGCCGCTCGCGCCCGACGCCGCCCCGCGCGGCACTGTGGGCATTCCGCGCGCGCTTTCGATGTATGAAAATTATCCGTTCTGGTTCACCTTCTTCACGAAGCTGGGCTGGCGCGTGGTACTTTCCGACCCCTCCACGAAGAAAACCTACGAGGCGGGCATCGAAAGCATGCCGTCGGAAAGCGTGTGCTACCCGGCGAAGCTCTCGCACGGCCACATCATGAACCTGCTCGAGAAGCACCCTGACTTCATTTGGTTCCCCTGCAGCAAGTGGGAGCGCCAGGAAGACGCAACTGCGGGCAACCACTTCAACTGCCCCATCGTGGCAAGCTACGCCGAGGCGCTGCGCCTGAATATCGACGAGCTTCGCGAAAGCGACGTGCAGTTCTTGAATCCGTGGCTGCCGTACGACAAGAAAGACCACCTGAAGAAACGCCTGATGGTGGAGCTTGTGCAGGCGCACCCCGAGCTCATGGGCGAAGGCGTTGCCGCGCCGACGCAGGCCGAAATCGACGCAGCGGTTGACGCCGCGTGGGCCGAGGACGAAGCCTTCAAGCGCGACATTCGCGAGAAGGGCGCGGAAACCCTGCTGTGGATGGAAAAGACCGGCACGCACGGCATTGTGCTGGCCGGCCGCCCGTACCACAACGACCCCGAAATCAATCACGCGATTCCCGAGCTGCTCACGAGCTTCGGCCTGGCCGTGCTTACGGAAGACTCCATCGCGCACTTGGGCACGCTCGAGCGTCCCATTCGCCTGGTGGACCAATGGATGTATCACACGCGCCTCTACGCCGCCGCGAAGGTTGCCGCCGAGCGCCGCGACCTCGATCTTATTCAGCTAAACAGCTTCGGCTGCGGCCTGGACGCGCTCACCACCGACCAGGTGCAAGAGATTCTGGAAAGCGCCGGCAAAATTTACACCGTGCTCAAAATCGACGAAGTCTCCAACCTGGGCGCCGCCCGTATTCGCGTGCGCAGCCTGCTCGCAGCGTTGAAAGACCAGGCCGATGAAGAGGCCGACGCCAAAGCCGCCGCGCAGGAATGCCCCGCGTGCAGCCTCGACGTGAAAGAACTTCTGGCCGAGGCCGAAACGCGCGTCGCAGCCGCCGAAGCCGCAGGCTCCAGCAAGCAGGCGGCTGGCTCCGTCGACGCCGCTGCCATTGAGGCCGTAGCCCAGGCCATCGAGCCCCCGGCGACCTTCACGGAAAAAGCCGCGCCCGAAGCTCGCGAGCGCTTCAAGCAGCGCGAGGCCACCTCGACCGAGTTCGAACGCGTGCAGTTCACCGAGGAGATGAAGGAAGCGGGCTACACAATCTTGGCCCCGCAGATGGCCCCGTACCACTTCGAGCTGCTCGTGCCCATTTTCAAGCGTTTCGGCTACAACGTCGATTTGCTGCCGAGCGTCGACCACGGCGCTGTGGACGCGGGCCTGAAGTACGTGAACAACGACATTTGCTACCCTTCTATCCTGGTCACGGGCCAAATTATGGAAGCCGTTACCTCGGGGCGCTACGACACCGACAAGCTGGCCGTGCTCATTACGCAGACCGGCGGTGGCTGCCGCGCCACCAACTACATCTCGCTCATCCGCAAAGCACTCAAAGCCGCCGGCCTTGGCCATATTCCGGTTATCGCGCTTTCGTTCAAAGACCTGGGCGAGGTGAACCCCGGATTCAAGATCACGCCGAAGATGCTGCTGCAGGCTGTGTACGCGTTGTGCTACGGCGACCTGCTCATGATGACGCTCTACCGCACGCGCCCCTACGAGATTGAGCCAGGCGCGGCCAACCATCTGTTCGACCACTGGATGGCCGAATGCAAGGCGCAGCTGGCGCGCGGCGTGAAGCGTTCGGAATTCAAGCGCACCGTGAAGCAGATCGTGGAAGACTTCGACACGCTGCCGCTGCAGGGCGAGGGCACCAAGCCACGCGTCGGCGTCGTGGGCGAGATTCTGGTGAAGTTCCACCCCACGGCGAACAACCAGATTGTCGACGTAATCGAGCGCGAGGGATGCGAGGCCGTTGTGCCTGGCCTCATCGAGTTTTTCCTGTTCGGCATCGCGGGCGGCATTTTCCAGAAAGACCCGCTGGGCCGTTCCGCCAAGGGCGCGCTTGGTGGCAAAATCGGGCTGTCGGCCATCGCGAAGTTCCGCAAACCGGTCAACGACGCGCTCGCCGCATCGACGCGCTTCAACCCGCCGGCGAACATCTATGAGCTGGCCGAATACGCGAGCGAGATTTTGAGCCTGTGCAACTCGATGGGCGAGGGCTGGCTGCTCACCGCCGAAATGGTGGAGCTCATCGTGTCGGGCGCGCCAAACGTAGTGTGCACGCAGCCGTTCGCATGCCTGCCGAACCACGTGGTGGGCAAGGCTGTGATCAAAGAGCTGCGCCGCCGCTACCCCGAGAGCAACATCGTGGCCGTCGACTACGACCCGGGCGCGTCTGAGGTCAACCAGCTCAACCGCATCAAGCTCATGATTTCGGTGGCGAAGGCGAACCTCGAGGAAAAGGAAGAGGCCGCCCGCGCCGAGCGCAACGCGAACCTCGCCAAACCCGCCGACGAAGAAGCAGTCGGCGAGCTCGAGGTCGAGGAAGAAAAGCTGGGCTAGGGGAGCGCAGGCAATTTCATACCCGACCTGCTAAATGCTTGTAGCGTTTAGCAGGTCGGGTGGCGCCGTTTCCCTCAATAGTCGCAACCAGCACGAATGGGCGATTGGAGTTCTGTTTCGGCCACCCATTCTTTTTGCCGGCTCCAACTCCGCCCCAAGACCCACGCAATCGTAAACCTGTTAAATGCTCGGAGCATTTAACAGGTTGCTAGTTTGCTAGCTAAGTATGTTGCTAGCAAGCGCCTTCGACCAGGCGATATCCGATTCCCCATACCGTTTCGATTATGCGAGGGTCACTCGGGTCGTCTTCAATTTTGTTGCGAAGTTTCTTTATGAACACCGTAATGCTTTGCGTTTCACCGACGAATTCGGCACCCCAAGCGTCTTCGATGAGCTGCTCTTTCGAAAGCACAGTATCGGGCATGCGGGCAAGCGCAAGCAAGATTTTAAATTCCTTCGGCGTGAGCTTAATCGAGATTCCCTCTTTTGTGACCTGGTGTTTTGCGGTATCTATAACAAATCGGCCAAGCATAAGCGTTTTCGGCTCCGGCTTAGCAGGTGCAACATCCATATGAGCGCGGCGCAGGTGCGCCTCGATATGCATGAGCAGCTCACGAGGGTCGAAGGGCTTGGTCATATAGTCGTCCCCACCAGCGGCGAACCCAATGCCCTTGTCAACGATATCGCCTTTTGCGGAAAGAAAAATCACCGGAACCGTTACGCCCCGGGTGCGCAATTCGCGACACGTAGCGAACCCATCCATCCGCGGCATCATGACGTCGAGAATCACGAGGTCGAACGATGCGTTCTCGAATGCCTCAAGAGCATCGGTGCCGTCTTCGACACAGACGCATTCATGACCCTCATCTTCAAGCAATCCGCTTATAAGCTTTTGGATGCTCACCTCATCATCAGCAAGCAGAATCTTCATCGAAATCTTCCTCCTCATCCGGCAAGGGAACATAGGGGATGCGCACACAGAACGTGCTGCCGACCTTTCGTTGCGATTCGACGGACGCCACGCCGCCATGCAACTCCGTAAGCTCCTTCACAACGGCAAGGCCCAAACCAGTGCCACGATAACGACGGTTAGGCGATTGACCAGCTTGTTTATACAACTCGAAAATATCGGAAATATCGCTTTCGTCAATACCCATTCCATCGTCTGCGACCGTGACGCAAATAGTGCCATGCGGAGCAGAAGAACAGGGAAGGGGAACTTCCCAATCGTGACGCGCAGAGTCCAATCCCACCTTGGAATCAAAACGCACGGTGACGTTGCTGCCATCGCCATACGCAAGCTCGACTTCGTCCCCTGCGAACGCCCCATCATCGTACGCGCGAGGGTCGAGCGGCGCCATGAACGTCGCGCGAACATCCACGCGACCACCGCGATGGGTGTACTTAATGGCGTTATCGGCGAGGTTTTCGATCACACGGCGCAGCTTTTCCCAGTCGGCCATAGATATCGGCACGTTCGCATCGGCCTTCGCGGAAAGCGCAATATCCTTATTGGCAGCAATTGGATCGAGCGTCTTTTTAATGAATCCAAGCAGGTCGACGAAGTCGACCGGTTCGACAAGCAGCTCGTTACGGTTAGCTTCGGCCTTCGAGATAGTGAGAATGTTATTTACCAAATTAAGAAGCAGCGTTCCATTTGCCTCGATATCGGCAATGGATTCGTGCGTTTTTTCATCGAGGTTCGGATTCTCGAGCAGCAAACGCGCGAAGGCGAGAATCGAAGTGAGCGGCGTGCGCAGTTCATGACTCACGATGGCGAAAAACTCGCTTTTATAGGCCGATTCCTCATGCAGTTTATCAAGTGCCTTTTTCAGTTCATGCTGCTGGTACATGAGCATATCGTTGAGCACACGCGTTTCTTCGGTTTGTTTCTTCACTTCGCTATTCAAGTCGGTGCACAAACGCTCAAGGTGGCGCGCCATGGAATCGAAATCGCGCGTGAACTCGGAAAGCTCGTCTTCGCCTCCGACGCGCGGCGTCGTGTCAAGCTTATAGTCGAAATTTCCCGTCTCAATATCATGCGCCGCCCGCGAGAGGCTCTCGATGGGGCGCAGCAGCAAACGATTCGCCGCAAGGAAAATGCCGAGACCTGCAACTGCAACCATAATGAGTACCATGAGAGCCTGCTGCGTTACAGATGTCGCAATACCTTCTTCGTAGATGCTCATAGGCTCGGTAATGGACATGGCGCCGCCGATGTCGCCTACCTTCATGCCCTCTTTCGGGTAGCCATACTGATCGATTTCTCCAGCCGGATCGCCGTGGCACTCGAGGCACGACTCGGTCACATACAGCGGTTCGGTATAGCGGAACACGCGCTGACCCGTTTCTTCGTCGGTTCGAACGCCGCTATATGAAGCAAGGCCAGGATTGGAACGAAACGCATCAAAGGCCTCCTGCTCAAAAGCGTCGGGCGCATTCGCTTTCTGTCTGGGGGTTTCCCCTGTGAAGCGAATAATGTAGTCGGTGTCGCTCGTGAATAATGTGCTCACCGATTTCGCGGCGACCACGCATACGAGCGTTTTCGTGCGGAAATTGCCATTCTCGTCTCGATTGATGACATCTTGGTTCATATCGATGAAATCCCACATGGCGCGCATCTCGGAAGCAAGTACCTCAGCTTTTTCCCGAGCTTCGTTTTCGGCCTGCGTGCGTTGGAGACTGTAATTCCACAACGCATCGGCGCCCATGAGCACAGCAATCAGAACGATTACGATTATCGCCATTTTACTGCGCAAGCCGCGATGGCGAGATGGGGGCTTTGCCTTTTTGGGTGCAAGCTCCCAAAACTTCGCCCTGGCTTGCTTTCCGCTCGTTCGCTCGTTCAGTCTGTCGGACATTAATCCCCCTTGCGCCAAACGCGAACCCCTATTCGCCAGCTGGCAAGCATAGTCTTCATGCCTAGTATCCCCGAATAATAGAGCGATTTTACGATTGGTCCAATGTTAATAATTTTTTAAGAATTAGAGCAATTTCTTAATGAAATATTACAGCCCGTTCAATTGAGTTAGCCAAAGTTAATGATGAAAATATGAAGCATCCTTTCAAATCTTTAAGGAAAAAGGGGGAAAGATATGAAAGAGCATGCGGAAACCACCATGCCCGCTCTGTCTCGCAGGGCGTTCGTGGGAACTGCGGCCGTCACCGCTGGCGCAGTTGCTGCAACAAGTCTTGTCGGATGCGGAAGCACAGGGGGCAAAAAGACCGACAAACAGGAAGAGGCCGCAGCCGATCCGTACGAGGGCGCGCAAATTTTCTATTCAACCTGTCCGCCGGAGTGCCAGCACCACAACCTGAAGGCATATGTCATCGACGGCAAAATCGCCAAAGTCGAATCTTCCGAACTCAATGATTGCGCGGCTTGCGCCCGAGGCATAGCTCGCGGATTCATGACGAAAGACCCCGACCGTCTTACTAAGCCCTTGCTGCGAACTGGCGACAAGGGATCCGGCGAATTCAAAGAAATCGAATGGTCCGAAGCCTTCGATTTGATTCAGGAGAAATTCCAGGATGCAATCGACACCGACGGCGTTCATTCTATTTGCTATGTGACCGGATCGGGCAACTTCGGCGCAATGCACGGCCCCATCGCGTCGGCGTTCTTCGCTCACCTGGGCGGAGCCTCGACGACCGTTGGCTCACTGTGCTGCGCTGGAACCAGTGCCGCTGAAGTGCCTATTTACGGACAGCGCTTCCTTGACACGCGCAACCAAATCGAGAAGAGCAATTACGTTATCGCGTGGGGCAACAATCCCGCTATCTCCAAACAGGGCTATTTCCAGCGCTTCGAGAAGATGATGGAAAACGGCGGCAAGTTCGTCGTAATTGACCCCATTTGCACTGAATCTGCCGCCAAAGCGTCCGAGTGGATTCAACCTTGGCCCGGCACCGATGCCGCGCTCGCCCTTGCGATGATCAAAATCGTCATCGACGAAGACCTGTTTGACAAGGAATTCACCCTTGCCCACACCTGCGCGCCATGCCTCGTCGACAAGACGACCGGCGAACCCGTTTTGCAGGATAAAGACGATCCGACTTCTTTCGTTGTTTTCGATACCAAGAGCAACGAAATCGTGCGCCACGACAAAGAGGGCATCGAAGCAGCGCTGAAGCTCGACGGAACTTCTGCCGCCGAGCAATATAACACCGAATTTGAGCTCATTTACGCCGAGGCGGAGAAATGGGATTCCGCTGCAGCCGAAGCAGAATGCGGCGTTCCGGCAGCCGACATTGAACGCATCGCCCGCGAATATGCACAGGCCGATAAAGCAATGATCATTCAAAACATGGGCGGCTTCATGCGCACGGAAAACGGCACGAATGCCGTCGGCACTCAGCTGTACCTTGCAGCCCTGTGCGGCCATGTTGGCCACGAAGGCGACGGCATCAGCGACGCAGGTGGCGTTAACGAGGTCAAGACCGGATCCCCCATCGAGGTTCCGAAGGTCGAAGATCCCGCGCCGAGCATTCCGCGCTTCAAGTTTGGCGAGGCCATCCTGAACGAAAACCCGCTCAAGGTGAACGTTCTGTACTCCATGACGGGCAACCCGATGACGCAGTGGCCGAACACCAATATGGTGAAGAAAGCTCTGGAAAAGATTCCGTTCGTCATTACCGCCGATCAATACCTCACTTCTACCGCCCTCTACTCCGACCTCGTTCTTCCTGTAACGGGAGTGTTCGAGACCGAGGGCGTCTTGGCCAACCATCGCAGCCATTGGATTCAGCTGTGCGAAAAAGCCGTTGACGGACCTGGCGAATCGAAGAGCGACTTCGAAATCTTCTCCGAACTTGCTACGCGCTTCGGATTCGGCGATGCTTTCAGCAAGCCCATGGACGAAATGATTTCAAACGTTCTCGAACCCACTGGCGTTACGCTCGACGAGCTTAAAGAAAAGCATGCCGTATGCGTGGTCGACGACAATTACATCCCGTTCAAGGACGGCGAATTCAAGACCAAGTCCAAGAAAGCTGAATTCTGGGTTGCGGCCTGGAAGAAGGATGGATTCAATCCCATTGCAACCTACGCTCGCGCCGAAGAAGACGCGCGCAACGGGGACGAACTCGCCCAGAAGTACCCACTCTTTAGCGTACAGCGCAAAACCTATCGCAGTGTGCACTCCACCTTCAACAATCTTGAATGGATGAACGAGGTCTGCGATCAGGCGCCGGTTATCCTCATTAACACCGCAGACGCCGAAGCACGTGGCATCAAAGACGGAGATAAGGTTGTCGTATTCAACGATCGCGGCGAACACCATGGCATCGCAGAGGTTGGCGAGCGCATCAAGCAGGGCGTTGTCGGCCTTCAGAATGGCTGGTGGGAGCAGCAGGGCGGCTCAAGCAGCTATGTAACGAATGACAAATGGAAGACCCTTGGCGGTACCCATTGCTGCAACCAGACCCTTATCGAAGTTAAGAAGGAGGCGTAGTCATGGCTCTCGGTTTCTGGATGAACAACAAGAACTGCTACGGCTGCAAAACGTGCTCCATTGCGTGCAAGAGCGAGAAACAGCTGAACGAAGGCGTCTTGCTCCGCAAGGTATCGTGCATTCGCCAAGATAACCCCGTCAACGTTTCCTTCCTCTCGATGTCGTGCAACCACTGCGAGGACCCCGCATGCGTAAAAGCGTGCCCCGTTGAGGCTTACACCAAGCTCGACAACGGAATCGTCAAACAGGATCACGACAAGTGCATCGGCTGCAAAATGTGCATCGAGGCTTGCCCTTACAACGCTCCGTGCTACGACGAAGAGGAGAGCAAGACTTACAAGTGCGACATGTGCTATGACCGCCAACAGCGCGGTGAGCTGCCCGCATGCGTCGCTGCTTGCCCCGGCGCAAACATCGCTGTTGGGGAGATGGAAGACCTGCAAAAGAACCACCAGGCCGATATCGTTTCCGACGAGAACTCGGGGACGAAGCCGAACTTCGTTATCACGGTTGACCCGAAGCTCAACAAGGAGCCGGACGACTCTGCCATGGAGCAGCGCGACGTCGAAGTTGACGTGAACACGGCAGCGGCCGACGCGGCAAAGAAATAATCTTCTCCCAGGCGCAATCCCTCCCACGCGCCATGCAGGGGCCCAGTCAACCTGGGCCCCTGTTGTATTGATGCGCTCCATACGGCTTGATGAAAAACGCGCCCCGAGATATGACAGCGAACGAAAACTCGCCGTGCTTTTGCACGCAGAAGCCCAGTTCGAGCTTGAAACAAGACGCTTTTCGACAACGATCACATTTTTTTCAAAGACCTTGCAAGGATTCCTTCGCCTCAATCGTTTCTTTATTGAAAGCCCGAAACGACAGGAGGACGCCATGGCATACACCGCTTCCCAAAACCCCAAAACCGGCACGACTTATATGGCCGCAGCGCTTTTCGCAACGCTGATTCTTCTTGCAGGAATCGCAGCGCTCGCCATGCAACCAGCGGAGGCGTTCGCGAAACCCCTCTGCGACGAAAACGGCCCCTGTTACGCAAGCGTCAATACAAACGCCGCCGATAGCGCCAACTCGTTGTGCAACAGCATGGCGTGCATGCGCTCCGCAATCGAAGGAAAGCTCTGCGCGAAACGTTGCCTGAGCGGCAATGGCCCAGCCTTCATCGACGAAAACGACGACGGTATCTGCGATAATTACGAAAATGGCCTTTGCCCAGGTAAGGGCTTAGACCACGGAAGCGGCAACGGTTGGGGCAGCGCTTCCAGCACCCAAAACGGCAACACTTACGGATACAGCAACGGCAATGGCTACGGCGCCCGCGTCAACGGTTGCGGCTACGCTTACAGCCACGGCCACGGCGCTTGCAGCGGCTTCGTCGGCGGTTGCCAGCGCGCCCAAAATTGCCCCAACCGCTAAACAGCATTGACTCGAGGAACGCACGCACGAAAGCATGAGGCCTTCTGAAGACATATCACGCGCCATGAGCGAGCACGGCGATGCCGTGTGGCGCACGTGCGTCGCATACGTGCCCGCGTGCGATGCCGAAGACGCCCTGCAGAACACGTTCCTCAAATACGCTATGCATGACCAGGACTTTTCGAGCGCCGGACACGAAAAGGCCTGGCTTTTGCGCGTCGCGATCAACGAATGCAAAGACGCCCTGAAGGCGGCCCGCGCGAAAAACGTCTCGCTCGAAAGCCGCCTCGAGGCATACAACGATCGCCTGCTCGGCATTCAAGACGATTCGACCCAAACCGAAATCGGCGTTAAACGCATACTTGAAGCCATGGACGCGCTCGGCGATCCGCCGAAAACGCAAGTTTACCTGTCGCTCGTCGAGGGCTACACGGCTTCCGAAATATCCGAAATGACCAACATGCCCGAAAATACCGTCTATTCGTGGATATCGCGCGGACGCAAGCGGCTGCGGGAGGTGCTCAGCTAATGGCAAATAATGAAGAACACCAGGTCAAAGAAGCGTTTGAGACCATCCACCTTCCGGAAGATATCGCAGCGCGCGCACTTGAAAGCATCGAAGCGAAACGCGAGCAGCGGGAAAGCGAACGCGTCGAAGGGGTCATGGCCACGCAGTCAAACGTTTGCACGAATAGCCTCGTGCGGCAGGAAGACGAGCACGCTGAGGAGCCTTTGGCCACGCAGGAAATCTTCTACGCAAACAAAATCGCAGGTCAAGAAGCCAAAACTGCCGAAGAGCCCTTTGCCTCGCAAGCAAGCGATCACACAATCGAAGCATCTAAAGGGCGGGGGAGCGCCACTTCCCAGAAACGCCGCAAAGCCCTGCGCTTCGCCAAAGGCGGGCGCATCGCCGCGATTGCAGCGTGCTTGGCGCTTGTCGCGTGTCTCATAGGCGGCGTTGCCGATTTCCTACGACCCGTGGCATATGTGGGGATCGACGTGAACCCGTCGGTCGAGCTGACGCTGAACCGTTTCGACATCGTGGTGGGAACGCACGCGCTCAATGATGACGGCCAGCAGGCGCTCGATGAGGCGCCCTGCATGTGGCGTGCCTTCGCCGATGCCGCACGCGACCTTGATGGCGCCATGCGCGCCATAGCCGGCGAGGGCGCCGTCGCGGAGGTGTCCATCGACTGCGACAATGAGAATCGCTACGCCGCGCTCGCCGCGCAAAGCAACAATTGCTTCGGCTGCAAAGGCGAGGCGCACTGCAACCGAACGAACGCCGAGGAGCGCCAGGCCGCTCACGATTTGAGCATGGGCGTCGCGAAATATCGCGCTTACCAAGCTCTTCAAGAAGCTGGTATCGACGTCTCAACCGAGGAGTGCGCCTCCATGAGCATGCGCGAGCTGCGCGATTTGCTCGTGAGGAACGAAGGCGACACGAGCGAAGAGGAAGGCGAACATCCCCGCATGGGCAATGGGCAGGGCGCAGGCGCCCACAATGACGGAGCCAAAGGTCACGGCCACGGAAACGGGAATGGCAACGGAAAGCATGCCCAGGAATAACGCCCGTTTCGTTTCAAAAAAATCTTCGTCATCCTCGACGCAATTGAAGCCGCCGGCGATATCGATTCGAAAGCGGTGCCCGAATCGATTCGCTCCGAGTTCGGCGCAGGCGTACGCAAGCTCGCGGTGAATCCTTTTGATCTCGTCTATACCTACGATGCCGAACGCGATATTGTTTTCATTGAAGCGCCAATTCACCAACGCACCGCCTGGTAGCCGAGACCCTCGCACTTATCGAACATACGTCCGATGTTTTTGCTGTGTCATCGTCTCGGCACGCGCGCGGCATGTGGTAAAGTCAGCGTTTGAACAATCTGGCCAGCAATGCCTGGCCTAGCAGCAACCCGCCACCAACGCCGCGTTTGCGAAGCAGCGAGGCCCAGGAGGGAAGCGCGTCGGCGCCCGAAAGGGTAGCGAGCCGCGCGAAGGAACACTACCATCGAAAGAGCGAGAATGGCAAACACCACGGCCAATTACGGCAACGACAGCATTCGCCAGCTGAAAGACGAGGAGCGCGTACGCTTGCGCCCCGCCGTCATTTTCGGCTCCGATGGCCTGGACGGCTGCGCTCATGCCGCCTTCGAGATTCTGTCCAACTCGGTTGACGAAGCCCGCCAAGGCTATGGCGACCTCATCACGCTTACCGCCTTCGCCGACGGCTCCATTCAGGTCGAAGACAACGGCCGCGGCTGCCCGCTCGACTGGAACCCCACCGAAAAACGCTTCAACTGGGAGCTCGTTTTCTGCGAGCTGTACGCAGGCGGCAAATACAACAACAACCAAGGCGGCGACTACGACTTCTCGCTCGGCACCAACGGCCTGGGCTCGTGCGCCACGCAGTACGCCTCTGAATACATGGATGTCAACGTCTGGCGCGACGGCAACAAATACTCCCTGCATTTCAAGAAGGGTAAAGTCGTCGGCGCCAAGAAGAAGGCACTCCAAGTTGAGCCTTCCGACGAAAACCGCACCGGCACCACCATCAAATGGCGCCCCGACCTCGAGGTTTTCACGTCCATTGACATTCCTGCCGACTGGTATCGCGAAACCATGCGTCGCCAGGCAGTCGTCAACGCCAACGTCACCTTCCGCTTACGCCTCGAGGGCCCCGAAGGTTTCACCGAGGAAGACTTCTGCTACCCCAAGGGCATCGAAGACTATGTGCTGGAAAAGGTCGGCGCCGATTATTTGACCGAGCCGTTCTTCATCCAGGCCGACCGTCGTGGCCGCGACCGCGACGACTTGCCCGATTACAACGTTAAAATCACCGCGTGTTTGTGCTTCTCGCGCACCTTCCAAATGCAGGAGTACTACCACAACTCGTCGTGGCTCGAAAATGGCGGCTCGCCCGAAAAAGCTGCGCGCAGTGCTCTGACCAGCGCTCTTGACGCATACATCAAGTCGCAGGACAAATACACCAAAAACGAGACCGCCATCAAATGGCAAGACGTGCAAGACTGCCTCGTGCTCGTGACCAACTGCTTCTCGACGCAAACGTCCTACGAGAATCAAACGAAGAAGGCCATCAACAACCGCTTCATCCAGCAGGCCATGACGGCGTTTTTCAAGGAACGTCTCACCACGTATCTCATCGAGAATAAGGAAGCCGCCGGCAAAATCGTCGAGCAGGTGCTCATCAACAAGCGATCGCGTGAAAACGCCGAGAAAACGCGCCAGAGCATCAAAACCAATCTGCAACAGAAAACTGACATGGCCAACCGCGTGCAGAAGTTCATCGACTGTCGATCGAAAGACAAAGGCCGCCGCGAAGTCTACATCGTCGAGGGCGACTCGGCAGCGGGCGCCATTCGCACGTCGCGCGATGCCGAGTTCCAAGGCGTCATGCCTGTTCGAGGCAAGATTCTCAACTGCTTGAAGGAAGATTACCCGCGCATTTTCAAGTCTGACATCATCATGGACTTGCTGCGCGTTCTGGGTTGCGGCGTCGAAGTCAAAGACAAGCGCATGAAGAACCTGGGCACCTTCGATTTGGACAACCTCAACTGGAGCAAGGTCATCATCTGTACCGACGCCGACGTTGACGGCTACCACATCCGCACGCTCATCCTCACCATGCTCTACCGCCTTGTGCCCACGCTCATCGACGAGGGCTACGTCTACATCGCCGAATCGCCGCTGTACGAAATCAACTGCAAGGAAAAGACGTACTTCGCTTACACCGACCTCGAGAAAAACAACATCTTGAAGGAAATCGGCGACCAGAAATGCTCGATCAACCGCTCAAAAGGTCTTGGTGAGAACGACCCCGACATGATGTGGCTCACCACCATGAACCCAGAAACGCGTCGCCTGATCAAGGTCGAACCCGAAGACGTCGCCACCATGGAGAACATGTTCAACTTGCTTCTCGGCAACGACGACGAGGGCCGCAAGCGCCACATCGCCGAGCACGGCAAGGAATATCTCGACCAGCTCGACCTGCAGTAACGCCATATAACCGCTCGAACCGCCCAGCGGTTCGATAGATGAGCCCGATACACGCACCAAGGGGAAACCGTGGCAACAAAGAAGAAGACCAAAACCGAACCGAAGAAAAAGCACGTTGACAATCCCAACGTGATCGGCCTGCATTCCGAGGTCATGGAGCAGCCCATCACGCAAACGCTCGAGCAGAATTACATGCCCTATGCCATGAGCACGAACGTGTCGCGCGCATTCCCGGAAATCGACGGCTTCAAGCCGTCGCACCGCAAGCTGCTCTACACCATGTACAAAATGGGCCTGCTGAACGGCGCACGCCAAAAGAGCGCGAACATCGTCGGCCAAACCATGAAGCTCAACCCGCACGGCGATTCCGCTATCTACGAGACCATGGTGCGTCTCGCCACGGGCAACGAAGCGCTGCTCGCGCCGTTCGTCGAATCGAAGGGCAACTTCGGCAAATACTATTCCGGCGACCTGAGCTATGCGGCCTCACGTTACACCGAAGCCAAGCTCTCGCCGATTTGCGCCGAGATTTTCAAAGACATCGACAAAGACCCAGTCGACTTCGTGGACAGCTACGACGGCGCCATGAAGGAGCCGCGCCTTCTGCCCACCACGTTCCCCAACATTCTCGTGTCGGCGAACAAGGGCATCGGCGTTGCCATGGCTTCCGATATTTGCGGCTTCAACCTGAACGAAGTATGCACGGCAACCATGCACTTCCTAAGCGACCCCGAGTGCGACCTGCTCGAATATATGCCCGCGCCCGATTTCTCCACCGGCGGCGAAATTATCTACCGCCGCGAGGAAATGGAGCGCATCTTCGACACAGGCCTCGGCAGCTTCCAAATTCGCTCGCGCTGGCGCTACCTGCCCGATGAGCGCATCATCGAGGTGTACGAGATTCCATACACCACCAAAACCGACGTCATCATCGATCGCATCGTGAAGCTCTCCAAAGAGGGCAAGGTGCGCGAAATCGCCGACATCCGCGACGAAACCGACCTTTCCGGCTTACGCATCGCCATCGATTTGAAGAGGGGCGTCGACCCCGAACAGCTCATGGCGAAGCTGTTCCGCTCCACCACGCTGCAAGACTCGTTCTCGTGCAACTTCAACGTACTCGTCGACGGCTACCCGCGCGTCATGGGCGTGCGCGAGATTTTGAGCGAGTGGGTGGCATGGCGCGTCGAATCGACCCGCCGCCGCATGAACTTCGATTTGGACAAGAAAACCGACCGCCTGCACTTGTTGCACGGCCTTGAGGCGATTCTGCTCGACATCGACAAGGCCATCGCGATCATTCGCGGCACGAAACTCGAGGCCGACGTTGTGCCCAACCTCATGAAGGGCTTCAATATCGACCAGGTCCAGGCCGAATTCGTGGCGGAAATCAAACTGCGCAACATCAACGAGGAATACATTATCAACCGCACGAAGGATATCGAGAAGCTCGAGGCCGACATCGCCGAGCTGAACGCTATTCTCGCGAGCGAAAAGAAAATCAAGAAAGTCATCCACGACGAGCTCGCCGCGGTGAATAAGAAGCACGTCATGCCGCGCAAAACCGGCCTGGTCGCGCCTTCGGAAATCGTTGAGGTGAACCTCGAACCCGAGGTCGAGGAATACCCCGTGACCATGATGCTCTCGCGCGACGGCTACCTGAAGAAGATGACCGACCGCGTGCTGCGCAAGGCCACGACACTGAAATACAAAGACGGCGACGAGCCCTTCATCGAGTTCGATTCCTCAAACACGCACGATTTGCTCGTGTTCACAAACCAGTGCCAGGTATACAAGTGCAAGGTTGCCGCATTCGAAGACACCAAATCGGCACAGCTCGGCTCGTATTTGCCCACCGATTTGGAGATGGACGCCGATGAGACCGTGACCTGGGTCATCGACCCCGAAGATTACAAGGCCGACGTGCTATTCGTGTTCGAGAATGGCCGTGTGGCGCGCGTAGCGCTGTCGGGATATGCCACCAAAACGAACCGCAAGCGCCTGAAGAACGCGATTTACGGCGGCTCAAAACTCATGTACGCCACGGTGCTGAAGGAAGAACGCGACCTGGCGCTCGTTTCTAGCGACTTCCGCCTGGTGAACTTCAACACATCGCTTTTGAAGACGAAGACCACCAATTCGACGCAAGGCGTGCAGGCGCTCACCATTAAGGGAAGTCGCACGGTGACCATGGTCGGCACGGCAGAAGAATTCATCGGCGGCAAAGCTCAGGTCGAGAAGTTCCGCGCAGAGAAGCTGCCTTCAGCTGGCGCTCCCATGAAGGAAACCGACATGAAGAGCTTGTTCGACTTGGAAGAGTAGGGGAGCACGCCGGGAGAGTGCGCAATCGAGCAAGACCCGACTGCAAACCTGAAGTCGAAAGTCCTGGGCATTCCCACGGCGTCAAAATATCGTTTCATAGAGAACCTGGAATAATCTGGGCACGGTTATGGCGCTGGTGCGGGCGGAAACCCGGATGCACTCGAGGGCGTGAACAGTAAAGATGGGAGCAACGGCAAAAGCGCCAGCGAGCCGAAGACCAAACCAAGGGGCTATCCTGTATACTTCCATCCATACTATTGCACACGTCTGATACAGCATTTTCCTGCGGTTGGAAGTGGTTTCCGTGAAGAAGAGAACTCGCATTTCCGATATTGCTTTGCGTGTGATTTTGAGTATTGCGCTTGTAGTGTCGTTTGTTCCTATTGCTCCTTCGTCGTCGTACGCCGTAGAACCAGATAGCACTATTGCTGTGAGTGCTGATGATTCCGCATCTAACCAAGAAAACACCACAGGGGGAAACGACCCTTATGTGTCGCAATCCTCTTCTTTGGCAGATCAGGCGGCACAAGGTGGGGTTGCGAGCGAAGGGAATAACGCAATTGGAGACAATTCGACAACAGCTTCTGGGCCTGCTGGCAATGAAGGCTTGAGCGCCGTTGGTGCTTCTGGAGGCGATTCTGCTGCAGCTTCTAGCGATGAAGCCAATGGGCTATCACACGGTTCGTCTTCGATCGATTACGTGCGTGAATACGCCAAGCTTATGGCAGACGGCAACCTTTATGAATGCGACGAATCGGGAGCTCTCAAGCAGCCACTAGAAGGTACGACCCCTGTTGAGCCGTATTATGTTGCTAACCTCATCGTAGATTCTGAGGTTACTACTATTCGTTATCGCCAATTTGCCAGTTGCCATAACCTGAAATCGGTGCGCTTCGAGGGCAAAACGCTTGACTCGATTGGCGACACCGCCTTCTATGACTGCCGTAATCTTGCTTCGGTTGACCTTTCGGGAATGAGCATCAGGTATCTTGGCGAACTGGCGTTCGGTACCTGTGTTAGCCTAACCGGCCTTACCCTTAACGAACCCGTTACTATTCAGACAATGGGTTACGGTTGCTTTTCGTGTTGCAGTCTTACCACCACCAGCTTAGACAAAATACAGGGTCTTACCTCACTTCCCGATGACGTTTTTAAGCAGTGCTATGACCTTGTTGAAACGGGTCTGGACAAAAACACGGACATTCAGTCGATAGGAACTAACGCCTTTGCTTATTGCTATGGCCTTACCGATACAGGGTTAGGCGCCAATACGTCGGTAACCACCATTAATGAATACGCTTTTGTTGGGTGCGATCATTTGACCGATACGGGCCTAGGGACGAATGAACGAATCACCGCTATCGGAAATTATGCGTTCAAGGACTGCAAAAGCCTGCGCCTTACGGGTCTTGAAACGAACACGACCGTTTCAAGCATAGGTAAAAGCTGCTTCGAAAATACCGATATGAGCGGTGGCCTCGTTCTACCAAAAGGGTCGAAAATAACCCAGCTCCCACAGGGAGCATTCGCCAAAACCAAACTCAGCTTCGTGTACTTCCAGTGCGACCATGCGGTGCTTGTCGATTCCCAGACGTTTCCGAACGGCTTTATAAAAGTTCTCGTTCCTGCACGTTCGCTCGATTTGTATCAAAATAGCGAAGTGAAACGTGATTGGGAAGCATGTAATTACGACTTGCCCTACGATGCTTCGAGGTATCTGTCTATCAGCGTCGTAAGCGATCCAGACAGGCTTGTATACCAAAAAGGGGACACAGTTTCACTTGGCGGCATGCAAGTCAAGTTCAACTACGATGATGAGCAGCGCACTTTCGACTACGCCGACCTCGCGAGCAATTATGCGTTCAGCCAATTCTTCTCTTTCGGCCCCGATAACGGATCGATTTTCCAATCGTCCGACAACGGCGCTCCCATACGTGCGACCTACAACGATGGCGACCATCTTCTTAACGCTTATTCATCAGGCCTTTTGCAAGAAGAGGGGAACACGGCGTTTTCCGTATACGTAGAGAGCCCGACCGCTCAGCTGGGAGAAACGGCAACGGGCGGCGGCCAGTTTTCTTTGGGCGATACGTGCACGGTGAGCGCCGAAACGACGCTCGACGGCAGGCTCTTCGCTTATTGGGCCGACGAAAAGGGCAACGTTCTTTCCGAGAAGGAAACGTACGAGTTTCCCGTTGAGCGTTCTATCGTACTCACTGCCGTGTTCGCCGACGAGATCGCGGTTTCCCCGAAGGCGCGGCTCAATCTCGCGAATGGGAGTGAAGTCGAAGACGTGACGTTCTCCATCATTGCCGACAACTGCAATTACGGAGAAACGTTCGTCACATACCCCGGCAAAGTGGTGACGATTACGTGCAGCTACGATTCCTCGAAATGGTCAATCGATTATTGGGCCTATTCAGATGGCGCTTACCGAATCGTCGGGAGCGAGGGCTCCGCGACCGTTTCATATACTGTGGAGGGAAAGGGCGATCCTGTTGCTATCCTCAGGGAAAAGGAGCAGCCTGACCCCGACCCTGGCAAACCTATCGACCCGGTAGTTGCAGTGAATGTCGATTACTCGCAGACAATCGACTTAGGTGGGCGCGCGCTTATGGAGGGCGTTGAGGTCCCGAACATTTCGGGTTCAAGGTTCCTCTTCGCCGGTCAATTCGTCGCACTCGACGCCGAACGGCTCGGCATGCTCGATGACGACATCGAGTTCACGGGCTGGTATGACAAGGAAACGGGCGCATGCTTGAGCGAGCGGCGTGTGTGCCTGTTCAAGCCGGAGATGAATATGAGCGTCGAGGCGCGTTTCACGCTAAAAGATGTCGCGGTTCACATCAACTCGGCGCAATCGACCGATGCTTCGGAAGATTATGCTCATGTAACGCCTACCAAGGGCAATTGCTATCGTGATGCTGGGGAGGTGGTTTCGCTTGCCGCAACTACCGAAAACGCGCAGTTCCGAGGCTGGTACGAAGGGGAAAGCGGCAACGAAAGCTTAATCAGCGACAGCTTGACCTGCGACTATGTGGTTCCTTCTAGCGGTCAAGCGCAGATTGAGATAACTCCTTGGTATTGCGCACAACAGGCAAGCGTTGTGCTTGATGTTGACGGCACCACTGAAAACGGTAGCCCCCAAGGCTCGTTCCTTAAAACAGGGCTCTACGGAATTGGTTCAAGCGTTACGGTGGTTGCCATTCCTGAGCCATACTATGTGCTCGACTACGTTACCGATGCGGCGGGTAACCGAGTGAATGTTTCAGAAAACGGATCCTATACCTTCACGCTTACGGGAGATACCCAGCTTACCGCTCATTTCCGCCCTACGTCGGACGGGGATGAGGCGTTTGAAGCGCTACAGGCCGCCCTGATCACGGCACTTGGCGTGGCGATTATTGCCTCAACGGCTGGTGGCTTCGGCGAATTCGTCGACCCAATCGCGGTTCCGGCCATCATCGAAATCGGCAAAGCGGAAACTATCGAAGAACTCGTAGAGGTAGGGGGTAAGGCCCTCAAAGAAATTGAGGAGATTTTCGAGAAGCACAAGCACGACCGCGACCCCGATAAGCCCAAGGGCGATCATACCGCTGAAATCATCGCCACCGCTCAGCCTGAGGCTGGCGGCATCGTAAAAGGCGGGGGCGTTCACTTCGAGGGCACCATTGCCGAGTTTGACGCCATTGCCAACCCTGGTTACCACTTTGTGTGCTGGAAGGAAGACGGTATTGAGCGCTCCACGCTGCCGCATATGCAGATGGCCATCACCGATGCCACGCCCGATGTGGTGAAGCTGACTGCCGAGTTCGAGAAGGACGTGGCCATCACCACCGCCATTGATGTTGAGGGTAGTGCAGCGGATGATGTGACTGGCTGCAATTCTGCGCCCGACAGGCAGATAGTGCGACACGGCGAACAGGCCACGGTGGTTGCTACCCCGGGGGAAGGGTATGAATTCGTTGGCTGGTTTGAAGGTGCTGTCGAAATTTCGAAAACCCCTACCTATTCCTTTGTTGCTGAAACGGATAGGCATCTGGTGGCCAAATTCAATCGTACCTGCACGGTTAGCGCAGAGGTTGAACCCGCAAGTGCCTTGGCAGGCAAGTGTACCATCGTCGGTGATGGGAAATGCGTCGTGGGCAAGCCGACCGTGCTTTCCGCGAGCCTAGATGAAAGCGTACGCGATGCCTACACCTTCAAGGGTTGGTATCGCGGCGAATCAGACGTGCTTATGGGCACCGATGAATCGCATCTCGAGTTTGTTCCCGACGGCGACACTATTATTCGCGCGGTGTATGTAGCGAAGAAATATGAGGTCGGCGTCAAAATCGATGGCTTGCTCCCTGGCATAAACCCTCACGGTGAAGTTGAGATCGTAGGGTATCCCGGTATGGAGTCGGTCGAACTGCCCTACGGCCGTCACGTTACCATAAAGGCAATTCCTAACGACAAGTACCGGTTCGCCTATTGGGAAGATACTTCCGGGAAGCGCTATCCCGAATTTGAACTGCGCGTATGCGTGACGAAGGATGAAACGTACACGGCTGTGTTCAAAAAAGGCCCTGACGTTATTATCACGGCTGATACGTATTGGGGCGGCAAGGTAACCTGCAATGGCGAAGAAGTGAAGCCCAATACCGACAAGTATGCTTTGGACGAAACGCTTCATCTTGCCGCCGAACCGAATCCCGGTTTCCTTTTTTGGGGTTGGTACAGAAATGGGCTGCTGGTAAGCACGGAAAGGGGATGCACGCTTTCCGCTGAAGAGTCGCCCATTTCGGGAAAGTGTGCTATTGTTGCCGCCTTTAAGCCCCTTGATGTGGTGTGTTTACCTGTGGCAAGCCCGGCAGAGGGCGGCACGGTTACGGCAAGCCGCTTGTTCGCCGATCGCGGCTCCGATGTGCAGCTGAAGGCAACCGCCGCGCCTGGCTATGTATTTGAAGGCTGGTATGTGGACGACGAATTGGTGTCGGGAAATGCCGAGTTCACCTGCAAAGAAGGGCGCAGCCATGTTCATGTTGCGCGCTTCAAACAGCAGGATTTTGCCGTTGAGGCGAGTGCTGTTGTTGCCGATGCGACAGGTACCCTGGTCGAAGACGCGGCCGCTGGCAGGGTTGAAGGTGCGGGAACAATTGGTGCGGGACGATCCGCACAGCTTGTTGCTTACGCCAACGAAGGATATGTGTTCAAGCGATGGGCAGACGAAACGGGCGCAACGGTAAGCACCGATGCGGAATATCAGTTCGTTCCCTGGGCGAACACGACAATTCGAGCCGTCTTCGAGCCGAAACAGTTTACGGTTGCTGTTAACGCAGCAGAGGGCTTTGGTGCGGTTGAAGGCGCAGGCACTTATGCAGCAGGTCAACAGGCAACGGTTACAGCAACCCCGAACGAAGGCGCTTCCTTTGTTGGATGGTATTCCGAAGGCCTGTGCGTAAGCACGGATACCGTTTATACATTTACGGTTCGCGACGACGCTGCCCTGACTGCTGTATTTGGCTCAGGCCCGTACGTAGTCAGCGCCATTGCGTCTCCTGCGGATGCGGGCTACACGAGCGGGTTTGGCACTTTCAACAATGGCGACCGCACCACGCTTTCGGCAGTTGCCAAGCCTGGCTATACGTTCAATTGCTGGGAGGATTCGCAAGGCAATACGGTGAGCGAACTGCCTGAATATACCGTTGATGTTTCGGACAGTACTGCTTACGTTGCCTTCTTTACTCCCGATTCCTATTTGGTAAGTTTGCACGCAAACCCCGATGCTTCAGGCGCGCTGCAGGGCGCGGGTACCTACAAATTCGGCAATACTGTTGAGTTGAACGCTCAGCCTACAAGCGGCAAGCGCTTTGTAGGTTGGTATTTGGCAGGGTCCGAAGGCGACGAAGCTGCAGCTGGCAGCGATTCGGGCACTGGTGACAACGGTGCTGGCGGCAATGATGCCAGTGGCAATGCGCCCACTACGCTTTTCAGCAAGGACGCGCATTGCTGGTTTACCATCGATCAAGATCTGATTGGCGAGATCACCAACGGCGAACTCAGTCTTGAGGCGCGCTTTGCCGATCCTTACGAGGTGTCAGTTTCTGCGAAGGCCGTTGTTTCCGGTAAGGCGGACGCGCGCGGCTGTAGGGTGATTGGCGCGGGCGCGTATTCTTCGGGTGATAACGTTACGCTGCAAGCCGTTGCTGGCGAAGGTTACCGTTTTGTGGGGTGGAGCCTCGATGAAGCGGGAGATGTAATTGAAAGCAACGACGCCATCTTTGAATTCGAAGCTGGTGCCGACGTGTCGTACTATGCACAGTTTGTGGCAGATGATCCGGTTGAAGTTGCGGTAACGCAAAGCTCAATGTTTAGAGGTCTTGCCTTTATGGTTGGTTCGTTCGGGGCAGCTACTTCGATTGAGGTTGATAAGGGAGATCCCTTTGTGGCCATGGCTGTTCCGTATCCTGGCATGCACTTTTCGCATTGGGTGAACGATGCAGGAGCTATCGTGAGCTACAACGCCATACATGTGGGTGTTGCGCGTGAGAACATGAGACTTACTGCCGTTTTCTACGAGACGGGCTTCGATGCTCAAGTTGCCACGTATCCTGCAGGTGCGGGATTCAGCATGGTGGTTCCTGGAACGGGTACCTCGTATAAGTCGACATCAGTGCTTGTTACTATTCCTTCCCCTGGCTGGAAGTTCAAGTGCTGGGCAGACGAAGCGGGTGTGCCAGTGGGCTTCAGCCCTGTTATGGCACGACCTGCCTATGCCAACAGGACCTTTACGGCTTACTACGTAAAGGAACGAGTTGAGGTTGTTGCCGTTGATCCGCGCGAAGGCGGCTATGTTGATGGTTCGGATACGTATAGCGAAGGCGGTTATGCCCTGGTTCGCTCGGTTGATACGGGCAGCACCGTTACGCTTTCTGCCGTGCCCTACGATGGGTTCGAATTCGTTGGTTGGTACGACTATGCTGACAGGGATGCCGAAAACGCAAGGCCTTTGAGTACCGATGCCAACTGGACGTTCTACCCTGAAGCCGACATGAAGGTGGTTCCGCGCTTTAAGGAAGTTCAGAAATACGCAGTTGCAGCCACTGCCGAAAACGGCGCAGTTAATCCTGAATCTGCAAGCGTTATGCCAGGTGGGAGTCTCACCTTTACGGCGTCGCCCAATGAAAACTGCTATCTTGACCACGTGAGCACCACGCTAGCCTCGATGCGTGAAGGTGCTGGCGCGGGTGCTTTGCAGGGAAACTTTGATATTTCCGACTACAAAGGCGGCACCTACCAGTTTGAGCTGAAGAACGTCACGTCTTCGCAGACGTTATCATTTGCGTTTGTGGAAGCTGAGGCGCCCGTGATCGATGCGCAGCCGCAAGACACTTCCGTGCGCGAAGGGGAAAGCGCCACCTTGTCGGTTGCGGCCGATGCAGCGCAAAGCGTGCGTGGTCACGAGGCGGTATCGAGCGGCGCGTCAGCTAGCCATGAACTTACCTATCAGTGGTACCGCGTTGGTGAAAACGGGCAGAGCACACTCGTTGAAGGCGCCAATTCGGCAACGCTGAAAGTGCAAGACGGCGATGCAGGGGAGTATTACTGTCAGGTTACGCAGTTATATCTGGGTACCGTAACGACAGTCGAATCAAACCATGCAACTGTGTCTCGCGTTGAGCTCGAAGCACTGGTATTCAATGCTACCGCACTGCCCGCAGCTACCGCCCACGCTGAATATAAAGCTTCTATCAATCCCGCAACGGGAGGGACGAGCCCTTACACGTATGCGCTTGCCCAGGGTTCCAAACTTCCCGATGGCGTTACTTTTACAGCCACCGAAGAGGGCTTGATGGTTTCAGGAACGCCGGATTCGACGGGAGTTTTTGCCTTCGACATTGATTGCACCGACCGTTCGGGGCAATCTGCAACAGCTCACTTTACGCTTGTGGCAACGCCGAAGATTGTTGATCTGACATTTTCAGGTAGTCTGTTCATCTATAACGGACAACCGCAAGGCCCATCGCTTTCGGGCATCCCCGAGAATCTCGATGATGCCATTGCTTATACGTATACGGGAATAGGGGAAACCCATTACTCAAGCAGCCAGCCGCCAACCGATACGGGTAGCTACCGTGCAACGGCGACGTTGAACAGTGGCGGATACAGAGGTGTTGCAACCATCAAGAACACCATTGCGAAGAAGCCTGTGCATCTTGAGTTAACCGTCGAAGACGCAACCTACGACGGCAGTCCGCACGGGGCAGCCGTTAGCGCTCAGGATGTTGAGCCCGAAGATTACGAGGTAACGTACCGCAGCACGAATGGCACGGAGTATGGCCCGACCGGCAAGGCTCCCACTGATGCTGGCAGCTATACGGCGGAAGTGAAGCTCGTGAACCCGAATATGACGGGTTCTCGGACGGCTACCTATACCATTTCTCCTGCCGACCAGGTAATCGAAGGAAAGACCAACTATGCGGCTACGTACGGCAACGCAGGCATTGTGTTTGAAAACACGGCCAAGACGCCTGTCAGCTACGAGGTTGTTCCCAATGAGGATGGCTCACCGAGCCCCATTTCGATTCAGGGTAGCTATGCGAGCATTGTTTCTGCAGGTAAGGCGCGCGTGGTGGCGCATGCGACGGCGAGCCATAATTACACAGCGGCGAAAGATGTCGAGCTTACCGTTGACGTTTCTCCTGCTCCGTTGCTCGTTATCGTTAACGATGCCGAACGCTTTGAAGGGGAGAAAAACCCGGCGTTTACGTCGAGTCTGATAAGCCCTGCTTCGACGACGGGTGTTGCCGTAAGCTATTCGTGCTTGGCAGATGCCACATCGCCTGCGGGAAAATACGAAATTGGGGCCAGTGTATCCAATTCGAATTTTGTGGTAACTGTTGAACCGGGCACGCTTACGGTGAAAGCGAAGGATCCTGTCGACCCTGTCGACCCTGTCGATCCCGATAACCCTGATGGGCCGAATAACCCTGATGGGCCGAATAACCCTGATGGGCCGAATAACCCTGATGGGCCGAATAACCCTGGCAAGCCAAATAATCCTGATGACCCCAATACACCAAGCTACCCTTCCGGCCCTGGTAACCCAAGCAACCCGTCGGAGCCTGGTGACGCAGATGGACCATCGAGCCCCGAAGAACCAAGCGGCTCCAACTGTTCGGGCGAGCCCGGTGGCACGGGAGCATCAAATGGTGAACAGAATGCAGGTTCCGATTCGTTGAAGAATCAGGGAGCTTACAGCGTGTTAGGCGGACCACCTGTTCAGGAAAGTCTGGACGGGTTGAGCGAAGATGGCGCTTTAGCTTTGTCCGACTTGAGCGAGGAAGCCGGAACCAAAGCCGTAGAGCAGCAGAACGTACTGCCTACGGACAAAAAGGTCCAGTTCCTGATTGCTGTGTTACTGGCCCTTGGTTGTGGAGCCGCGATTGTCGTTGTGGCTGCAATTCGCCGCCGTCGAAGCTAGGAGTGGGCTTGAGGCGCACAAGGGGAAGGTTGGATTGTTAGACGAACTCCCCTTGTGCGCAGTAGCCTGTTAGCACTTAAACAAGGAAAGAAGGCTGTCAGGCTTTTGGCAATTTCTTTAAAATAAGCGTAGTAGGTTGAAAGCTCCTCTGCCGCAAGAACGAAGACGGTGCATGCGGCGTCGAGAAAGCGCACCTTGCACGGGGCGCGCTCAACGCAAATTATAAAAATGCGCCAACTTTTCCCGAAACAGGCCAGCCCCGTTATTTTCAATCTCAATTGTCCATAAATATGCAATTGCAGACATTAGATTTCGCTATCAAAAGCCGCTCGGCACGCAGTCGGTCTCTCCTCCGCACTAATTTCAATTCTCGCCCCTAGAAACCACGATTATCGTCTTCCTTCCGCGAAATCGGCCAACCCGACACGCCGCTGGCACGCACAAACGTATATTTCCCTAAATCTTGACGAGGACAAGCCTTCAAGAGACATAGCGGAGATATAATTTCCCCTTGTCAGTTCTGGCGCAGCCAGATACGGAAGCGCGCTTGGCGCGCATGCGCACGTGAGGGATAGGCGGTTCGCGAGCGATGTAGGCACACAGTCCAAACGCGCCGTGGCAATTTTGCCAGCGGCTCGACCGTCGCAACAAAGGAGCCTTCCGTGTGGGCAGTCATCGTTAACACCATCGCCATTATCGCAGGCACCACCGTCGGATTGCTCTTGCGCCGCGGACTCCCCGACTCAATTACCGACACCGTCATGAAAGCGCTCGGCCTGTGCACAATCGTCATCGGCATTCAAGGAGCCATCGTCGAACAAAACATTTTGCTCCTCATCGTTGCAACGGTTATCGGCGTGGCGATTGGCGAAGCGGGCGATATCGACGGACACGTGAATCGCTGGACCGAAAAACTCACATCGCGATTTACTGGCGCGGGCGAAGGCGCCAAAGTCGCCAATGCATTCATCACATCGTGCCTGATCATGAACGTGGGAGCCATGACTATCGTCGGCTCGCTCGACGCGGGCCTCGTCGGCGACTTCGACATGCTCTACACGAAAAGCCTGCTCGATTTCGTAGCGGGCATTATGATGGGCGCCGCGCTCGGAGTGGGCGTATACGGTTCGGCCGCATTCACGCTCGTGTTCCAAGGAGCCATCGTTCTAACCGCTGGATTCGTGGCCCCTTTCGCGAGCGACGTACTTATTTCCGAGCTTTCAACCTGCGGATCAATCATGATTCTCGCGCTCGGCTTAAATATGGTTGACCTCACGAAGTTCAAAGTGCTCAACTATCTGCCTGCACTTATCGTAGTGCCGTTTGCACTTTGGGCGTTTCAAGCAGCAGGGCTCGCCTAATCGCACGACGGTTCAAGCAGTTCATCGCGCGTAGCCATTCACCGTAGCAACAGCCAATTAAAAAACGAATCGTCGACGGAGCTCCGCCCCCCCCCAACCGTTGGAGCGGCTTCGCACGCTTGACCCTTCAGCCCCGCTTCCATTTTTTCCTTCTTCCCAGTAAATCCCTGGACAATTGTCGAGTACTATGGAAGCACCGTTCATCCCGTAACGACAGGAGCAGCCATGATTGTTACCACCGCAGACGTCATCCCTGGTCAAGCAGTACAAGTTCTGGGTCTTGTTCGAGGCAATATTGTTACCTCGAAAAACATCGGCCGTGACCTTATGGCCGGCATGAAAAGTATCGTCGGAGGCGAGATTGTATCGTACACGCAAATGACCGACGAGGCTCGCCAAGTCGCAGAGGACCGCATGGTCACCGCCGCGCAAAACCTTGGAGCCGACGCCGTTGTCGCCATGCGTTTCGCGAGCGACAGCATCGCCGAGGGTACGATTGAGATTCTTGCGTATGGCACCGCAGTGAAGTTCGCGTAGACAAAGCTTAGGGGCTTGTAAGTTCTATAAGGCTGTTTACCAGGCATTATGCCGTTCTGCAAGTTTTGTAAGCTCTGCAAAATCGGCTAAAAAACAACGACTTGGGATATGCCTGGGATATGCGCGACGCGTTTTCTGGGCGGTCTCAGGCGCGCCACACCCCACTGGAATAAACGCAAAAAAAGGGGCGCCCGAAGGCGCCCCAAATGTCACAGCTCTGTCACAGCGTGTCACAGCTAGCCGCAGCTAGCCGACCATGGCAGGCCAATCATCGCTGATTTCGGCTTGCAATCGGTCCATGCCGCTGCCGAGGCAGCCGGCGTACGGGTCGCCGCCATAAGTCGTGCCGTCATCGCAGACGGTATCCCAATAGCCGACGTGGTCGACGTCCTGCGCACGGTAATAGATCTGGTACCAATTGCTGCCGTCGCTTGTGTAGTAGGCCTGGAGGCCGTCGATGACGGAGCCGTCGCCAGCCGCGCCGTAGACGTAGTCGCTCTTGTCGCTCTCGTAAACCCAGTCCAGCCATCCGTTGGCCTGCGTGTGCACGCGGTAGCGGACGGAGCCCGCGTCGACAGACATGGTGATATAGCGCATCGGCTCATACGGGATGCCCGCGAAGCCGTCGCTTCCGGTGCCGCTGTTGGTGACGTCATCAAGCCAGCCGTAGCCGCCCACATACGCCGCATAGGTCACATTCGGAGACCCTGCAGGCGTGGCGGGCTTTGTGGCCGGCTGCTGCGGCGTGGGGTCTCCCGCCGTGACGTTGCCAGAGTATTGGCCCGTGGCCATGTACTCGCGCACGCCTGCCTTGAAGTCGGCCCAAGATTTGCCGTAGCTAGCGAAGTATCCCGTCGGGTCGGTGTGGTCGGTGCCGCCCCAGATGTACCGGCAATCATTGTGCGATAGCAGGCGGTCGATGCCCCAGCCGCGCTGGTTGAGGTAATCGCCGGCCCATTCGATCGCCTCCGTCCATTGCTTGTTGAAGTCGGCCGAATTGGTCGCATGGGCCAGTTCGATGCCCACTGTGCTGTAGTTGCCGTTGCCGACGTGCCAGCAGAGCGCCCAGTCGGGAACCGTGTGGTACACCACGGAGCCGTCGAGCTCCATGACGTAGTGGACGGCGTAGGTGTCGTCTCGGCTCCAAAGCAGCGTGTGGTTATATGCGGACGCGCCAGGATTGGCGGTCTCGTGGATAACCAAGTACTGCGCCGCGTTGGCGCCGTGGCCGTCGCTTACGATGTCCTCCTGCTGGTCATACGCCAGCGCGGGCACGCAAAGCGTCAGCGCGAGCGCGACGGCGGCCGCGAATGCGGTCGCTCGCTTAGCCGCGTCAGTCATTGGCGGCTCCCTTCAATGCGCTCGCGCCGATGAGCACGCCGATGAGCGCGCCAAAGGCGTTGAGCGTGAGGACAACCGCCGAAGTGTCGGCGAAGCCCCAAGCGGGTCCGACCGCCTGCACGAAAACCGCGAGCGCCGGGCACGCGATGAGGCCGACCCATTTCAGCACGTCGTAGACGCGATTAGGAATCAGCCAATCTGGCACATTCTTCTCTTCCATGTCTCTCCCTTCTTTACAATCCGAAATTGCTCGCCACCAGGCCGAGCACCACGCCCAAGATTGCCGTCAGCACGTAGTCGCTCGCCTTGCGCCACCTGTCGGCAGGCTCCGCTTCGAGCGCGGCCAGGCGCTCGTCCATGCGGTCGATGCGCTCCTGGTTCTGGCGCTCGATTTCTCGCAAGGCGGCTAGCGTCTCAGACAGCGTGTCGAGGCTCTTGCCGTGCGTATCGAGGCGGTTGTCGTGTTGCTCGATGGCCCTCTCATGGGCGCTGTGCTCTGGGCAATGCTCCATCTGCCCTCCCTTCTGTCCGCTGCCCATGTCTTTTCGCCCTCCCGATGCGATTGTGCGGGAGGGGTCACGCGCGGGGCAGGTGTAATGTCATGCCGCTTCGCGCCGAGAAAATCCCAGACGTTTTCGGCGCTGGAATGCCGTTATGCGTCTGGGATTTTTCCGATGCGAAAGGGTTTGAAATGCTGTTTTCCGAAGCCGCGACCATGTACATGTCCGACAAGTCCAAGCGCCTGCGCGGCACCACGCTTGAGGGCTACGAGAGCGCCCTGCGCTGCCACCTGCTTCCGATGTGGGGAGCGCGTGAGGTGGAAGAAATCACCTTCGAAGAGCTTCAAGCCTGGGTCGACGGCTTCGAGAAACCAGGCGCGGCGGAGAAGGCATACAAAACATTCCGCCAGGTGTACCGCTGGGTGCTGCGCCGCCGACAGCTGCGCATCTGGGACGTGACGCAGGGCATCGAGCTGCCGAAGAAGCCGCCCGTGCGCAGGCCCACGCTCACGGCGGATGAGGAGCGCGAGACGCTTCGCGGCATCGTGGGCCAGCCGTTCGAGGCCGCCGTGCTGCTTGGCGCGGCCCTGGGCCTGCGGAGGTGCGAGGCGTGCGCGGTGAGAATCGAGGACATAGACTGGCGTTCGGGCTGGGTGCACGTCAGGCGCGGCCTGCACGTGGTCAAGGGCGAGGAAGTCGAGACGGGTTGCAAGACGAAGCTGTCCGACCGCCGCCTCAAGCTCCCCCGCTTCGCCTTGGAGCGGCTTCGCAAGATTCGCGGAAGCCGCAGGTCTGGCCGGCTTTGCGCACTCGACCCGAACGCCGTCTCGCGTCGCTTCCGATCCTTCTGCCGCCGCCACGGATTGCCGCACGTGCCGATGACGTGTCTTCGCCACAGCTGGGCCACCATCTCGCTAGAGCACGGCGCGAGCATCGAGGACATAGCCGTGAGCTTGGGGCATACGACGGTCAACACCGCCATGGGGCACTATCTGCAAAGCTTCCGCACCGTGGTGGCGCGGGCCAGCGACGCATATACGGCGGCCATGGCTGTTTAGTAATCCGTATCCCGCGAATGGCCCGTAGGCCGCGCGATTTGGCTAGCCAGCTCCGTCACACCGAAGAGCCTCGGATTGCCAGGCACATGGGAAAGCTACCGATGGTCGCTCACCACGAAAGTCGGCTTTGTGGCCGATGTTGATGGCGGCAGGTACGATGTCGCAGGTTCGTGGTTGAAAATTGACGTGTACAGAAACGAGGATTCGCAAAAATGGCACGTGTGGGCCGACGGGATAGGTATTGTCGCGCTGTGGATTAGGACGGCATAGTAATCCGTATCCCGAGCGCCGCGTTTGTTCACGGGGACAAAAATACTCAATGCCGACAGTAATTCCAGCGTTCTTTTCTCGGACGCCGAGTTCGTGAGGCTTTTCGGCCGGAGCTTCAACCGGAATGTCGACGTAGTGCTAGCCATGAGCGGCGATGGCGAGGACATCCCCGTGCACGTCGAAGGTTGCACGTACCTCGGTAACTCGAAGTCGGTTTACGTGACTTTCGACCGCATATGGGAGGTGTCGATAAGAATCAATTACCTTGTCGTGCTTGCTGAATAGTAATCCGTATCCCAATTGCTTTGGAGCGGCAGCGTGCGCAACAGCACCATCACCGTACCAGGCCTTAAGCATCATGCGGCCATAGCGGTGTGCTTCAGCGTCGAAGACCTGTCGTGCGTCGTATCGACGGCAGACGGAAAGAAGAGGGTCGGCGCCGCCCATTCAAACGGCTACAGCCTCGTAGGCGTCGGCGGCTCTTTCGCTGTGTCGGAAAACGCCGTCACGGTTGATGGCGTGACATTCGGAATCTTCGATTGCGATGCGCTCGGCTCGCCGCTCAAATTCAGTGCGGGCGATGCGGCCTACGTGACGGCAATATACGGGCTGTAGTAATCCGTATCCCCGACGGTGCTTTTCGACGGCAAGCCAAGCGAAAGCGAGAGCGTGACGCTCTCCCGAAGCGTGGCGGGCTTTGCGAGAATCACGATCATGTACGAGGACACCGACGGCACTTTCGGTTCTGTCACCGTGCCAATCGAGGACGGCTCATCGTCGATATACGCCACCTTGAGCACAACCGTGGTTGGCCCGATCGGCTGGTTCATCAAGTCGCGCACCGTTGAGATTCAAGGCGCCACGATCAAGACAAGAAAATTCGGCGACGACGACATGGCTGGCGAGGTCGCGAAGGGAAGCTCAAGAATCACAGACATGATTGCGATTCGCAAGGTTCTCGGCCATAAGAAGTAATCCGTATCCCAGCTCACCCACATCGAGGTCGTGTCGGGCACGAGCGACGGCGCCGTGACCGCGCCGACGGTCGAGGGCTACCGCTTCGTGTGCTGGGTGGCCTGCGTATCCGTCGGCTGGGTCGGCATCTGCTATATCGAGCAGCCCACGCTCATGACCTCGAAGGTCTGGTACATCACGCAGAGATGGAACAGCGGCGGCGGCGAGGTGCATTGCTTCGCGCTTTACGCGCGCGCCTAGGCGAAGTACCTGCACACGGCCTTGAATTGTCGTCCCGAGTGCCCATTCGCGAGGTAATTCTTCACCGCCACGCGCCCGTCTGGCATCGCGGCCACCCAGGCCGACATCGGATAGTCCGACTCGTCGAAAGCGACGCAGGCGAAGTCCAATTCGACCGGCGGCGCGAAGCCCTTCGGAATCGTCAGGATAGGCTCGCCTGCGGTTGCCGAGCTGGTCTTGATGGAATTCACGACCAGCTCGACGGTGCTGCCGATGCGCGACAGCGAGCAGCCGTAATTGTGCCAGTCGGAAGCCATGGAGATGCTGCCGAGGCTTTGGGATACGGATTCCCCGAGCGTGGCCAAAGGCGTGACTGGCTCGAAAAGCTTGACAGGCGTGCCCGCGTTGATGCCGTCGAGCGGCACGCGCCAGAGCTTCAAGTCGTTCGCCGTGGTCGCGGGGTCTGCCGCCGCGCCCGTGGTGGGCGTGCCCTTGATTACCACGGGCGTGATGGATTCGATGCCCGCGCTGGTCTTCGCGTAGCGGGCCACCACGAGGTCGTTGCGCTTCTGGCCCTGTGTGCCGCTCTGAATCGTCAAGCTGGTGGCCGCCTGGTTCCAAAATCTTTTGCCGCCGACCATGCCAACGCCGGTGCCGAGCGTCGCGGAATTCGCGCTCGCCATCGTCAGCTTGAAGTCGTCGCCGTAACGGAGCACGCAGTCGGCCTTGCCGACCGTCGCGGTATTGAGCGCGGCCAAATCGTCCGAGCTGATGTGCTTCGTGCCGGTCATGCCGTCCACGATTTCGAATGACATTTACTCCCCCTTCTTAGCCATGAATTCTTGGAAAGCAGCGTCTTGCTGCGCGGCCAGGCGCTTGTACTCGTCTGTGCACGATTTGCAGAGCAGCCTGCTCGCCTTGCTGCCGTACTGGTCGAACCGCTCGACCTCGCGCCAGTCTCCCGCCGCCGCCGCGCCCTGCTGGAGGTACGCGCTCTCGCCGCAGCGGTCGCACGTGTACTTCGTGATGTTGTCTGTCTTCGCCATGTCTTCTCCTTACTTAGTCCTGAGCCACGTGTACGGGCCGATGCTCGGCACCATGCTCCATTCGCCGCCGTAGTCCGACGGGTCGTATCCGTTCGTCTCGATGTACGTCCCGACCGGGTGCGCGGCCAAAAAACCCGCCGCCGCGGAATCGCCCGCGACCACTATCGACAGGTCGCCCGAGCCGTCCCACGTGGCGCTGCCGTTGACCGCGCCCGAGATGGTCACCGCGCGGGCTTTCGCGAGCTTCGCAGCGGATGCCGCCGATTCGGCAGTGGCCGCGCTGCCAGAGACGTTGCACGAGAGCACGTTCCCGACAGGGTTGTATCTGAATGCGTCGTTGTAGACGCGGGCCGTCTCGATTCCCGAATCGCTGAACCATACGTGTCGCGCCACGTTCGCGGTTCCAACGCCGTTGTCCGGCACCCTGCTTGCGGTTGTTGCCCTGTCGGCCGTCTTGGCCGCATCGGCGGTCCCCTGGAGACCCCCTACGAACTTCGGCGCTGTAACGTTGCCCGTGAGCGTCCCGCCAGAAATGGGAAGATATGGATGCGTGTGCGAGGAAGGCGCTGCCCCGATATTCGTGGGCGTTATGTTCGCCGTGGCCGCAGAGCTGCCGTCGTAAGTAGCTACAGTTTCCCCGTTCGCCTGTACGGTGAGCGCCGCAGGGTTCTTCATCGAGGATGGAGCGCCAGCCAGGTCGGCGTACTTGCCGCTCGTGGCCACTCTCGCCAGCCCAGACACCTGCGACGCAGAGTGGGTGTGCGACATGGCCGCGTACACGGCATCTGCCTTGCCCCTGATGTAGGCCCACACCGTGCGGAATGTCACGCGCCCGTATTCTGCCTTGCCGTTAGTATCGCGGCGCACGAGCTGCGTTGAGTCCGTGGGGATGGCTGACCATTGCGGGAGCTTCTCAAGCGACGCGCTCACGCCCTCCGCCGTGTCATCGACCTTATTGTCGAGTTTCTTCTTGTCCAAAGCCGACATGAGGCCCGCCTTCGATGTCGTGGCCTCGGTGTAGGTCGTGTCCTTCGCGCTGATGGTCGCGCCGTCGATGGTCACGTTAGCGCCAGCCGTGAGCGCGTCCTGCTTGCCGGCGATGGCCTTCGCGTTCTTCGCCGCCGCATCGGTCGCGGCCTTCGCGGCTGTTTCGGCCTTGCCAGCAGCCGCGCTCGCGTTGGAGGCGGCGGTCTTCGCGTCGTCGGCCTTCGTCTCGACCGCCGCCAGCGCGGCCTTGTCCACGTCGGCAGAGAACGTGTAATTGCTGAGCGTCAGGCCGCTTCCCGCGTAGTACGCGTGGCCGCCGTTCGAGCTTTCAGCGTTGCCGCTGCTGCTCGTCTTGTTGGTGGTCTCGCTGCCGACCTCGTAGCTGTACGTGGCCACGCCGCGCGATACCTTCACGATCTTCTTCGCCACGGTGGCACTCACGGTGCGCCCGTGGGCGTTGTCGCGGGCGGAAATCACGTCGCCCACGTCCACGTCTATGTCGTCGTGCGCCTCGACTTCCACGCTGCCTTGGGTTTGGTACTCTTGCAGCTTCTTGCGGCCTTCTTCTTCGAGCTTTTCTTCGTCGGCGTTGCTGTAGTCGTACAGCGCCGAAATCTCGTCGACCCCGAAAAGGGTCTGCGTATGCGAGATATTGCCGGCAGAGTCGGCATAGAAGTGGATTACGGCGCGGTTCTCAAGCTCGCCCGTTCCCGCGCAAACCAAATGGTTCACGCAGCGGTAGACAGACGTGAGCGTGAAGTCGAGCAGGTCGGAATCTACCTTGTTGGCGTAGTCGACGATGGGCGGCAGCGAGATTTCCACCTTGCCGCCCTTGCGGCGCATCGCGACCTTGCGGCCATTGGCCTTCGCCATGGCTTTCAGGCCGCTATAGCCGTCCACGAATCGATCGAAGGTGTAGCTCACCGACGTATCGTCTGCGGCGGCTGAGAAAAGCCCAGAAAGCCCCATGCGCTCGATGAGCGACGCGAGCGCATCGCCCGCCTTGCCGCTCACCGACAGGTGGCCGCTTCCCGAATCGGGGAGCAGGCGCTTTCCAGCCAGGATGCCGTGCCAGGTGCGTCCCTTGCACAGCACCGCGCCAGACGCTTCTCGGCCAGCCTCGTAAGTAACCTCGTCGACCACCCCGCCGTACTCCGTGCCGTCGATGAAGACGAATTGGCCCTCTTCGGGCGCGTACGCCGCGTCGCATTCCAGCGAGAACGCGTTCTCGTCGCTGCCGAACGCCAGGTCGAGAGTGAAGTCGGCCAGCTCTCGCACGTTGCCGAGCGCCGAATCGAACACTACCGCGACCATGGCGGCTCACCTTCTTCCTCGTACCACGTCAAGTCGAATCCGAACGAGCGGTCCCAATCGACCTCGTGGGTGCCGGGCGATGCCGGCTGGAAGATGTACTCGCCGCTGTTCAGGCCGTCGCCGCGGCGCGCCTTCGAGAAGGCGTCGACTGTCGAGCCGTCGGCGTTGACCAGGGTCACAGCGCGCGGGCTCGCGAGCGGGTCTACCACGAGGTACCCGCCATCGGGCACGGTCAAGTCGGCCTTGTACCAGTTCCCGTCGATGCGGATGGCGGGATTGACCGCGGGGCCGTAGATCGTGAATTTCAGCGGAGCGGAGCCCCATTCGGAGCCGTCGAAGTATTTCCGCGTTGACGGCACGCCCAGGTCGTACGGAAGGTCGTACGGCAAATCGAGGAATTCGCCGTCGCCGGAGGACGCAGTGAGCGGCTCGAATGAGACCGTGTGGCCCTTGCGCCACACCCCGTCGAGCAGCACGACCGTGAGGGACATGGTCACGTGGCTGCGCGAGATCGACGATGGCTCCGCCTTCGTGACGTAGGCGCGCTGCGACCAGCCGTCGACTTCGAGCCTGCCGGGAGTCCCCTCGGACATGTCCCTGTCGGCGAGCCTGCGCAGCTCGTCCGCGGAAGCCAGCCTCATGAACGCCACGGAGAGCGAGCATTCGCGCGCGGCGCGCGTCACTCCCGACAGCGACATGTAGCCGATCGAGTAATCCCATTCCCGGCCGCGTATCCCCGAGGCGGTGCCTGCGAGCGCCGAGCGGCAGTCGAGGCACGCCTCGACGCCGCCCGTGCCGGATACGTAGGAGAGCCTATGCATACGCAGCCGCCTTCCTGACCTTGCGGCCGAATTCCTTCTCGCCCATCACTGGAGTGCAGTCCGAGATGATCGCTGGGAGGTTGCGCGCGAGCCACGCCACGACCTCGGAGCCTCCGCCGCCGGCGTCGATGCCCTCGCCGATTCCGCGGAGCACGGAGGGGCGCAGCGGCACGACGGCCTCAGGCCCCGCCTCGCCTACGCCGATGACCGAGGCGGAATTGAACACGCCGCCCTTCGCGTACCAGTCGACGGCGACCGACGGCACCGAGCCGGATTCGGCGTCGAATCTGCCGTAGAGCCTGAAATGCGGCAGCGCGCCGACCTGCATCCTTGGCAGGGCGAGGCGCATCGACGAGACGGTCGACTCCATGCGCGCGCAGGCCGCCGCGATCGCCGCGGACGCCGCGGCCGAAGACGACTTCGCCGAATTCGCGAAGTCGGAGAAGGCGGACTTGCCGGCCGTCGCCATGGATTGCGACGCCATCTTGGTCTGGTCGATTCCGCTTCGCGCCTGCTCGGTCGCTGATGCGACCGAAGACCCCATCGAGGTCACGGAGCCCGAGGCGGACGAGCACGCGCCGGCGAAGCCCTGCATCGCGGGCGTTCCCGCCATGAGGCCCGGCACCGCCGCGGCCGCCGCGGCCGCGAGCGCGGCCAGTCCCGCCGCCGCTCCGGGCGCGGAGCCGGCGACGGCCGGCAGCGCCGAGCCCATGGCGGCGAATCCGCTCGCCGAGAGCATGACCGAAGCGGCGATGAGAAGCATTCCGGTGGCGAGCGCGGACACGCCGGCCGAGAGCGCGCCGATCCCCGCGGCGACGAGCAGCACGCCCGCGGCGAGCAGGAGCGTCGCCGTCGCCGCTGCGGCCACGCCGACCGCGAGCGCCGCCAAGCCGGCGGCGGCCACGAGCGAGCCCGCGCCGAGCACGAACATCCCCGCGCCGAGCGCGGCGACGCCGATAGCGGCGGACGCGCCGTATGCCGACACGAGCGGCAGCATCGGCGCGAGGGCGGCGATGCCGCCGGTGGCGAGCGCGATTCCCGCGCCGACCATCAGCGCCGCGGCGCCGAACGCGAGCATGCCGACGGCTCCCGCCGTGAGCGCGGGCCCCAAGGCCGCCGCCCCGAGCGCGAGCGCCGCCACCGCCGCCACCATGCCGAGCATGGCGAGCGC
>NZ_QIBZ01000017.1 GCF_003725955.1 Slackia isoflavoniconvertens
AGTCCTACCGCGTCCGCCATGCCCTCATGCAGGAGGGCTAGCCGCTCAGAAAGCGTGCGCACTTCCGATGCTCAGGCTGCTCAATTTCCGATGCTCTTTTTGCTCAAATCCTCTTGACGAAACACACAAGCTGCCTCATCGGCGTGGGGTCGGCGGCGTTCGTCGTAGAAATGGGGAGGTTCTTCGCGAAAACTGGAACCAGAAGCGCTCTGAGCACTGGTATAGCCGGCGCGATATGCGGCACGATGCTACTCTCCCTATGCAATATGCTACCAACCGCAGTGTCCGACGCACTGTTGACGGTTTCCCCCGCAATCGCGTGTGCGCTTCTCGCGACAGCCCAAAGGGACTTTCGGAAAGACCGCTACTATACCCATGGTTTGAACAGCAGACCGAATTTTCCGCCACGCTATGCCGTCACATGTCTCGTGCAGGGTTTGGCCTTCGGATTTATGGCCGACACGGTGTCGTCGGTAAGCCGCCAAGGGTCCATCGCACTTCCTGTTTTGTGCTCCATCGCTTTTCTAGCAGGCGCGGTGCTGCTGGCCTTGACCGCCATCCCGCTCAAGCTCGATTTCAACCACCTACTCTATAAGGTGGGCCATCCCCTTATGGCCATAGGATTCCTGTTGCTATGCTGCGTCCCGAGCAACGCGACGATCTGCGGCTTTATATTCACCGCCGGATATTGCTACGTCTACATCATCATGACGTGCCTCAACGCGCACTTCTCACACGATCTGGGATGTTCGCCGGGATGGATTGTGGCGCTTTCGACTTTTTTTCTGGTCGCTGGCCAAATAGCGGCAATGCTCCTGTTTGATTCGGTCATTTGGCTCGCCAGCGCAGACGCGCCCACAGCAGAAATATCCGCCATCATGGCGTTTGCCCTACCGATGTGCTCGCTAGTATTCCTCGACGAAAAGAACTCCTCATCGGGCTGGGGCGCAATATGCCCGGGACAAGACGATACCGACGAAAGGTCCACCATCGCGAAAAGGCTTTCGTCGGAATTCGCACTGACGCCGCGCGAGGTCGACGTGACACTAATTCTGGCAAAAGGGCGAAACAAGGAACGTGCGGCAGAGGAGCTTCACCTCGCCCGCGAGACGGTGAAGACGCACGCCGCAAACATATACCGCAAACTTGCCATCCATTCGCAGCAAGAGCTCATCGACCTGATCGAAGGGCTCCTATAACATCCCCACGCCAACACATAGGCGCCTACAGCAACGACGCGAATACAAGGAACTGCTCACCCCTCCCTCAATTCAAATAAAAGAGAAACGCCCAAGACGAGTCACGATACAATTGCTGAAAAGCGACCGAATGCTGATCGCGCGATAGTCGAATGGACAATCGATGCTGACGTTTGCGAAGAAAACGGACGGTGGCACAACGGCCACGTACGAATACCTGCCCAATGGCGCGAATCGAGCAGGTCTGGCATCTATCAACCGAATTACAGGCGAGGCTTCGGTCATTGAAAAGTCCCCCGATGACGACGGCATGTGCACGGGCCAGATGCTCGCGCATGTCAGGCGCATGAACCGCGCAGGCAAGCTGGAGCAATCGAGTACACTGTCCTGGTACTAGCGAAACCGATGAACGCAGGCGGACGACGTGCCTACGAAGCTTGACGAGCGCACTTGCGTTGCCCTTATACCACGGCCAGCTTATCGATGCGCTTTTTCGACTGTCATGCAATCGCCCGCGCGATTTCACTATCGGCGCTGTCGGCGGCTTGCGCTTCAAACGCCGCGACAACGCGATCACGCAACATATCGATGCGCGTTTCAGCCGCCCTACGACTCAATCCCATGGAATGCCCCAATTCAACAAAATCCGCCCGTTCGACAGCTTCGAGTCGCTTCTTTTCGCCAGCATACAAGCCATGGCAGTAGTCAGTTCGGGATAAACCGTCGTCGAATTCGACCCCGATGCCCAACCTCATTTCGCACCACCCCTCGCGTCGGCGCGAACGTCGACGCCAATCGTCGCAAGAACAGCGAGCGCCTTACCCAGCTCGGCCGTTTCCTTTCCGCGCTCGAGGTTCGAGACGAACATAAGACTGCACCCCGACAGGTCGGCAATTTGCTGCTGCGTGTAGCCTTTCGCTTTGCGGAACGTCCTTACCGCCCGCCCAAAATCGGCCGCATCGTAAATTTTCATATTATCACGTCCGTAATAATTCATGGTTTTACGGGATAAATTATAGCGAACATGATAATTATGAGCAATAAAACAGCATTATCGCGAACGTAATAATTATTGCATCGAAATTCTGACTTATTACAACACGATTCGAGCATCCACCTCGCGCACAACGGGCATACCCGAGTCGTCCAGTTCAACCACATTCAGGCTCTCGATGAAATCGACGGCCGGAAACGCGTTTCGCGCGTCAGGCAGCCATGCGCAAGGGAACGCCACCACCTGCGTCGACTCGTCGTAATCAACAAAGCGCACAGCCGCCGAGGGCGCTTCATTCGTCATAGCCCGCTCGCCCGCTGTGTTTCGTTCGTTTTCCACAGCCTGCTCGACCGTTACAACCCGCTCGCTCTTCATATCGGGTTCTGCCGTCTCGCCCTGCTCGCCTGGCGCGCTCTGCTCACCAGCCGCGACCTGCTCGCTCGTCGCATCTCGCTCCGCCGCGACAAGGTCCTCCCCCAAAGCCCAGCCGAGAACCGAGCTCGCATCATCACCAACGACCTTCGCGCACTTCAGGAAATAATCCCCCTCGTCAAAATGGAGCCAGCCATGCGCTGCCGCGAACGCCTTATCGAGCAGGAAGCCCTTGTTTTGCTGGTAAATCTGTCCTGTGTTCTTATTATCGAGCGAGCAATAATGCACACCCAGGCGCAGGCCACGCTCGTCCGCAAACCGCATAAGCTCCAGGCATTCCGCCTCGCTGCCCGCGATGGGCAGCCCGCCCGCATACCAATAGTTGTACAGAATGGGATACGGGTTTTGGCGAAGCTCCAAGCCGCGCTCGGCAAACGCCTCGGCATTGCACAGCGGAAAGCCGAATTCCAGCAAGTTCACGCCGCGAACGCCCATCGCGTCAAGACGCACCAGAAGTTCTTTCATCGCCAGCCCATCATGCGGACCAACAGGCATTTCGACCATAACATCGGGGATGAAGGCAACCGCGCGCTCAATCGCGTCGAGCGTGCGCGCGTGCTCGGGCGCAAGGGCCTCATCGCCATCGAGCTTCACGCTAAAGCGAATCTCGTCCAAGCCGTGATCGCGCAGCTCTGCCAAACACGCATCGTCAAGAAAATCGCCGCACGTATACAGGCGCACGTGCGCCTGCGGGTACAGCTCGCGCGCCGCATCGAGAAACGCATACACATCGCTTTTGAACAGCAGCGGCTCGCCACCGGTAATCGCCAAGCAATCGAAACCGGCACCCGCGGCATGCGCCTCACGCAGCTCGCCCGCAATGTCGCGCTTATGCGAAAGCCAATACTCGTAGTCTTCCTGGTTGGGATTGAAGCAGAAATAGCAATGCCGCGAGCACTTGAGCGAGGTGAAGAACGTCGCCGTTCGCTCGCCTGTGCGGCATGCAACGCACGCAGGCGAAATCCAGTTCCGCCACAAGCTCGCATTCCCGTTTTCGCAATGACAGCCGCATTGCTCCGCCACGCACACGCGCGTCTCACGAAGCTGCGTCTCCTTCGCCTCAAACGGCAAACCGAATTCCGCGACCGATTTCTCAAAATCGGCTTTCACCTCGTCAAATGCGACAATGTACTCCTTCGCATCCACAGCGTTAGCCCTCCAGCTCGCCCGAAGCAACCAACTCGCCTACGAAATCGACGTCGCACGCGACAAACGCGCGCAGCGATTCGACAATCTGGAAGAACACGCCCGATTCGTCTTTGCGATAGAGTTCCTCGTTGAACGATTCGAGCCATTCGCCCACATGCGCCAACACAAACGCCTGCTGGGCGCCGAGCAATTCGCGCACGCGGGCGTCATCCCCATCGGCAAACGCCTCGTACGACTCGTCGGCCAAGCACGCAAGAAACTGCATCATCATGGCAATATGATCCTCGGGGAAATGGCCCTTCATTTCGGCCTCAAAGCCGTATTTCGCGTAACGCTCGCGCACATCGAGCGTGCTTTCCTTGAAAAGCGTCGCGTCTTTGCCCAAATAGGGCGACTCCCACGGGTATACGTACGAACCGCCAGGCACCATAAACAGCTTGTTGAATGCGACTTTCATCGCGTCAGCGTATGCCGGATCATTCGCCTGGCGCTCGCCTAAAACGGCGCACAATTCCGCCATGCGCGTAAGGGCATCCGAACACGTCGAATCGATCTTAAGCCCTTCATCCCAGGTCGCAAGGCGCTTCGCATTCGCCACGTCGGCCTTAGCCAAGCGACCGAACACCGTGCGCGTTTGCTCGCTCGAAAGAACGCCCAGCTCTTCCGCGTTCGGTTCCGCGCCAAGCGCAACGTGGAACAATCGGTAGGCGTACGCCCTGTCGGCAAGCGCCATGCCGATGCGCTCGATCGTGTTCTCGTTCATAGGTTCCCTCCTTGCGAAGCCGATTCATTCTCCCCGCTCGGCGTTCATTTTCCCAATCTCGACCATTTTATAGCCCATGCAGCCCTGGCAGCACAACCACGTGCGGCGCAAATGGCAATTCTCGCATTCGGACATCACCTTAATGCGGTATGCGGGCCGATCGATTCGCCTCATGAAATGCGCCGCGAGGTCGTCGACGCTGGCGTAGTCGCGAATGCCGACCTTCTCGAACGCCGACATACCGAAGCATTGAACCGCGCGCAAAGCAATACGGACAATGCAGGTTGCATCGCGAGCTCAGGCTAATGTTGGGCACCGTTTTCCTCCCTTATGCGAAAAAAGCCCGGGAAGACAAGCCTCCCGGGCTCCAGGCACGCCTTGTTTTACCAATCAACCTCGGTGAAGCCGGTTTCGGTCGCCGTTTCCTTCGCGTTGATGTATACATTGGGCTTGGTCTTGTCAGACGAAGGAAGAACCGCGATATCGCTCACCAGAGCATCGCCGTACTTCTTCTTGAGCTCTTCAACCTCGCCAAAATCGAGTGCGCGATTCGGACACGCCGCAACGCATGCGGGAGTGCCGCCAGCCTCGCGAATAAGGTAGCAGCTGTCGCACTTGCCAGCCTTGCCGTCTTCCCACAGCTTCGGAACGCCATAGGGGCAAGCCTCAACGCAGGCGCCATCGCCCTTGCACACTTCGCGGTCGAGAATAACCGCGCCGTCTTCGCGCTTGTCAATTGCGCCCGTGGGGCATGCGGCCATGCATGCGGGCGACTCGCAGTGGTTGCAGCTCGCCGAGTAGCTGTAGCACTTCACCTCGGGAAACGACCCAACCGAGAACGTGTGCGCGTTGCGGTAGATGGTGCCAACCTCAAGACGATTCTTGTCTTTGCAAGCGATCTGGCATGCACGGCAACCAGTGCACCTGCTCATATCAAAGTAAAATCCAATGGACATGGTATCCCCCTTGCGCCGTTAGGCGTTCACGATGCGCTGCGGCCACTCGCAGTCAGGCTCAAGCGCGTCACCGGTGTACTTCTCAATGTTGCAAATCTGGTTGTTGTAGCCAGAAACGCCAAAACCGCCGTACTCCGCACCAATCAGGTAGTTGTCGGAACCGGCGCGGTCGATGCCGGTTTTCTCGTCGACGTCGACCCAAGCGCCATGGGGCACGCCCACAACACCAGGCAGCAAAATGTCGAGAACCGCAGCGCGGCGCAGGCCCTTTCCGGCAGGCGTGCTAATGAGCACGGTGTCGCCGTCGGAAATACCCTTGGCCTTCGCATCTTCGCGGCTGACGAACACGGGGTTCGCCCACGTCTCACGCAGCCACGGGCAGTTGTCGAATACCGTATGGGAACGACGCAGGTAGTGGGGGTTGTACATGATGAAGGGGTAATCGCCCTTCTCGCCACCGATTTTGCCGTCCTTGAACGTGGATTCGTAGCCAACGCACGGAGTGACATACGTCGGGTACGGCTTGTACTGCTCAACGCCCGGATACCCGTAGGAAGCCATGAGGTCGTAGCGCTGCTGGCAGTAGATTTCAATCTTGCCGGAGTTGCTCTTAAGCGGCTTGCCCGCGGGGTCGTCCACGAAGCTCTTCCAGCCGATGAAGCCATGGCCGTCATCGGAAGTGCGCTCGTACTGGTAACCGCCGTTGGTGATGAACTCGTCCATGGAAATGACGCCCTCTTGGGCCTCGCCTTCCACGCCCATCTTCTGAATGTCGTCGGCGGTGATGGTAACGAGGGGCTTCATTTCGCCATCGTCGCCAAGCACCTGGCAGCCGGCAATCTGCTCGAAGAACTGCTGGGTTTCCGACTTATCGTAGGCAAGCGCAGGATCCATGCCCATGCCCTGGAGCAGCAGCGTGCCAATTTCCTGGTCGGTTTTGGCTTCGCCGATAGGCTCGGTGACCTGGGAGTAGCAGTACACGAATTCGCGGTTCGAAGAAGTCACGCCGCCAACGCGCTCCCACTCAGTGGTGACCGGCAGAATAATGTCGGAATAGCGGGCGTTCGTGGTCATGAACTGCGCGCGAGTAAGCACGAAGTCGACCGCGCGATGGGCCTCGATGCCTTCCTTCTGATTGAGCGACGTCTGAAGCGTTGCGTCGGTGGAGTGGAAGATGCCCTTGATGGGACCAAGCGTGGTAGGAATGCCCTCGTGGAAGCTGCCATACGCGTTGGAGACGTCGAGCACGTCGCCGCCGCCGTTCTTGATGAGTTCGTAGAGCTGCGGCTGGCGCACGCCCGTCGAGCAGGGGTTCTTCGTCTTGGGCATGGTTGCGCTGCCTGCCTTCACGAGCACCGGGCCCGCGTTGCCGCAGTTCGCATGGTAGGCGGAGCCAGTTGCGTGGCCCGACTTGCCCATGTGGCCGCCCATGGCGCCCAAAGCGACAATCATCTGAGGAATCATTTCGGCGCCGTTGCAACGGGCCATGCCGTAGTTGTGCAGCAGCATGGTCTTGTTGTTCTTGCCCATGATGCGCGCGAACGCGGTGATCTTCTCGGGCTCTATGCCGCAAATGGGATATGCCCATTCGGGAGTCTTCGGCGTGCCGTCGTAGGTGCCCAAGATGTAATCTTTCAGGTTCTCGTTCACCTTAGCGTCGGAAGGCATGCTCTCGGCGTCGAAGCCAACCGTGTAGGTATGCAGGAAGTCCCAGTCGACGATATCGCCTTCGGCCTCGTCGAGGCGAAGCATCTCGTAGGCCGTGGCCAACAGGAAGGCCATGTCGGTGCCGTTGCGAACGGGCAGCCAGTCGGCGTCGAGCATTTGAGCAGAAGCGTTGTACAGCGGGTCAACGCAGATGAACTTCGCGCCGGCCTCGTGGGCCTGAATGTAATAATACGTCGGGGTGCCGGCGGCAGACCACGTCGGGTTCGAAGCGTACATAATGATGTATTCGGCATTCTTCATGTCGAAGCGATCGTTGGCGTTGCCAAGGCCGCAGCTCGGCAGGCCGATCATTTCCGCACCAAGCGTGTAGGTGCCGTGCGAGGTGGTATCCCAGCCGCGCACGCAGCCGCACATCACGTTAATGCTGGGATCGGGAGATTTGCAATAGAAGCCCGTGGGGCCGTATTCGTCGGAGATGCGCTTGATTTCCTGACACGCAAGGTCGATTGCCTCGTCCCAGCTAATGACTTCCCACTCGTCTTTGCCGCGGTTCTCACCATTGGAGTTGCTGCCGCCGCCAGGCTGCCAGCCCTTGCGCTTAAGCGGGTGCATAATGCGGTCGGCGCCGAAGCACTGCTGTTGCTGTGCCTTGCCGCGCACACAGCCACGCTGCTGCGGGTAGTCAGGGCTATCTTCGTGGCTGTCGTCGGTCTTCTGACGAACGACAGCGCCGTCTTTCACCATGACCTTGTTCACGCAACGGCCGCCGCAATTGTGCCAGCAAGCTGCGTTAACCCACGTTCCGCCTTCTTCCGGGTTCACTGCCTCGGTCTTATCGGTTTTCTTGACCTCGGCATTTGGGGCACAGCCAAACGCAGAAAGCGCAGCGGCGCCGGCGGCAACCGCCATGCTCCCCTGCATAAACTTGCGGCGGCTGATGCCGGTATCGGTGATACCCATCTCTCCCCCTTTATTCAATTGGAACTCTTCCCCCTGAAGAGTTCTCCCTCGATAGAAATTTTAATTCTTAACAAAAACAGGGTCAATCAATTTTTTGTTAAGAATAATTCTCGAATGAGAATAAGTTGAGGTCAGAGACGAGTTTAGCGCAGAGAGGGGTGGGCAATAATTGTTATTTGTACCGAAAATAATTCACTCCTCAACGATGATTAATAATTCGGAAAGATTTCGGTAAGAAACACTCAATAAAAGCTGCATTGTCATTAATCGGCGCGATTCGTAACCTGATATTAGGTCGAAAGACTAGAAAGGCGAGCGCGAAGCGCTCGAGGGGGAATTGAAGAAGGGGGAAACAATGAGCTATCTCGATCGCGTGCAGCAAGCAACGCAGATGAGCCGTCGCGGCTTCGTGGCGACGACCGCTGCTGCTACGGCTGCGTTGGCGGCAACGAGCTTGGCGGGATGTTCCACCAACAAGGTCGAAAAGACCGAAGAAGCGGCGGTAACGACAGGCTCCGACGGCCGCGATATCATCAGCGGCGAATGGAAGGCGGCGGCGTGCTGGCACAACTGCGGCGGCCGCTGCGTTAACAAAGTACTGGTAAAAGATGGCGTCGTTGTTCGCCAAAAAACCGACGACAGCCACGAGGACAGCGCCGACTATCCGCAGCAGCGCTCATGCCTGCGCGGACACGCCCAACGCAAACAGGTTTTCGCGGCAGATCGCCTGAAATACCCCATGAAGCGCAAGAATTGGTCGCCCGACAATCCGAACGGCGATTTACGCGGCATCGACGAGTGGGAGCGCATCAGCTGGGATGAAGCTTACAAATACATCGCCGATGGGCTGCAGAAGGCCAAAGAGCAATACGGCAACCGCTCCATCCTGCTGCTCAAGGGCTGGAATTCAGAGCTCACCCGTACGCTCGGCCTGTTCGGTGGTTTCACTAACTTCTGGGACACCAATTCTTACGGCTCATGGGACAAATGCCCCAACATTATCGGCTTCAATGTAAACAAAACGCCCGACCAAACCATTAACGACCGCTACGATTTGCGCAATTGCGAAACCATCGTGATGATGGCAATGAATCCCGCATGGTCGGCCGCGGGCAGCCAAATGCTCAACTATCTTGAAGCCAAAAAGGCTGGCGCAAAATTCATCTACATCGACCCGATGTATTGCGAAAGCGCCGCAGCGCTCGACGCGGAATGGCTGCCTATTCGCCCCGCAACCGACATGCCCTTCATGTTCGGCTTGGCATATGCGATGCTCGAGCAAGACGACAAGGAAGGCATCATCGATTGGGACTTCCTGAATAAGTGCACAGTCGGTTTCGACGCCGACCACATGCCGGCCGACGCCAAGGATAATAAAAACTTCAAAGACTACGTCATGGGCACCTATGACGGCACGCCGAAAACGCCCGAATGGGCAAGCGAGATTTGCGGCATCGAAGCCGATGCGATTCGCAAACTCGCAGTTACCATGGGCAAGAAGAACAAGGTCGCCTTCTTGAGCTCCGCAGCGAATGCCCGCGTGAACAACGTGGACAGCCTGCCGCAACTCGTAATGACGATTGGCGCCATGGGCGGCCATATGGGCAAATCGGGCCACATGACTGGCACGACCATGCACTGCACGTCGGGCAATGGCGGCTATGCGTTGGTCACGAACGGCAAAGACGGCCTTCCTAAAATTGAGAACCCCGTTGACGACGCCATCAACGGCAACGAGATTTGGGATGCGATTCTGAACGGCCACTACAAGTTCACCGGCACGGGCCACTACGATCCCGCTGAGCAGCGCGACATCGACATTCACGTCATTTACAGCAACGGCGGCAACAAGCTGCAGACCAATGTTGGCATGGCGAAGGGCATCGAGGCCTTCCGCAAGGTCGACATGGTAGTAAGCCACGCGCAGTTCTACACGACGTCGGCCCGCTACTCCGACATCGTGCTCCCCATTTCCACGGAATGGGAGCGCGCCCATGGTCTTATCGGCGGCAACCTCGTCCACAAGAGCAATCGCGAAATGGTACAGGCATACGAGCGCATCATCGACCCGCTGTTCGAGAGCAAATCTGACCAGGATATCGCCTGCGAGCTCGGCGAGAAGCTCGGTTTAAAGAAGGAAGACATCTATCCGTTCGACGCTGAGCAGCAGTTCTTCAACGTGCTCACCTCGATGAAGGTCATCGACGCCGACGGAAAAACCGAAAAGAACGCCGTAAAAGTCACCGACGATGACATCAAGGCGCTCGGCGTTGACGGATCTGCACAAGATGGCGAGCTCGAATACACCGAGCTCATGAAGCGCGGCGTATACCAGGTGGAACGCCACGTGGGCGACAACTACGGCTACATTGCCCTCGAGGATTTCTGTAAAGACCCCGAGAAGAATCCCGTCGACACCCCGTCCGGCAAGCTCGAAATCTACAGCCAATCGTGGGCCGACATGGTCAATGCCATTGGCTGGAGCACCATTGAGCCGATTCCTACCTATATCCCCGTTGCAAACGGCTACGAAAGCAGCTTCGCCGATTGGGGCAGCAAGACCCCCGGCGAATATCCGCTGCAGGTAATCAATCCGCATTACCTGCGCCGCGCACACACCGCATTCGACAACGTATCGTGGCTGCGCGAAGCATGGACCAATCCGGTTTTCATTTCTCGCGAAGACGCAGCAGCGGCCGGTATTGCCGATGGAGATACGGTGCTCCTTACGAGCCCGGTAGGCAAATGCGTGCGCCCTGCAACCGTTACCGCACGCGTGCGCCCAGGCGTTGTCGCCCTGCCTCATGGCGCGTGGGTGCAGGTCGACGAAGAAACAGGCATCGACCAGGCCGGTGCGGACAACTACCTCATCGCGCAAACCCCGACAGGCGCTGCGGTATCTGGCTATAACTCCGCCCTTTGCAAGATTGAAAAATACACGGGCACCGCTTTGGGAGCCGACGCCGACCTGCCTGCTCGCATGCCCCTGAAAGATGGTGAATAATCATGGCAACTGAAGAAACCAAGCGAATGGGCTTCTATTTCGATCAAAATTCTTGCGTTGGCTGCAAGACCTGCCAAGTCGCCTGCAAAGATAAAAACGATCTCGAAGTTGGTACCCTGTTCCGCCACGTGGTCGACTTCGAGGTTGGCGAGTTCCCCTCGGTGAAGTCGTACCATTACGCAGCGACGTGCAACCATTGCGAGAACCCCGCATGCGTCGAGGCCTGCCCGACCGAGGCCATGTATATCGACGAGACCGACGGCACCGTACAGCACGACGACGAGAAGTGCATCGGCTGCCAATATTGCGTGCAGTCGTGCCCTTACAGCGTGCCTCAGTACCTCGAAGAGCAGAAAATGGTGCACAAGTGCGACGCGTGCTACGTGCTGCGCCAGAACGGCGAGCAGCCCGCTTGCGTGGCCGCATGCCCCATGCGCGCACTCGAATTCGGCGTCTACGATGACCTGGTTGCAGCGCATCCCGATGCCGTCGACCAAATTGCGATTCTGCCCGATTCTTCCCAAACGGGCCCGCATACCCTCATCGACGCTCGCCCGGCGGCGCTCGAGAACGATTTCCGCAAGGTTATCCTGTAAAAGCACACGCCCTCCAACAAGCCGCGCCAGTATCCCTCCCAGCTGGCGCGGCTTTCGCGTATCATAGTTCGAAGGGAAGGAACCGCTATGGAAGCAAACGAGATCATTGCGAACGCATGCGCAAACCGCGCGTTCATCTATCAATATTTATGGCGTGTGTTTAGCGATGTGCCTGATGAGACGCTCATCGAGACCACGCTCGGCGCAGCGCGCGAACAGTTCGAACTGTTCTTTGGCGCCGACTCGCCAGAAATGGAAGAGTTCACGGCGCTCTGCGTCGAACTTCAGGCGGCATTGGCGCTCGATGCAAACGCTTCGAGCCTGGCAAACGAATATACGCGCCTGTTTATCGGCCCGGGGAAACTTCCTGCATCGCCTTGGGAATCGGTATATGCATGTGGCGAAGAACTGGTATTTCAGCAAAGCACGCTCGACGTTCGTGCCGCATACCACGCCGCTGGGTTCGCCGCGGCAGGCTACCCGCACGTCCCCGACGACCATATCGCAACCGAACTCGCGTTCATGGCAGCGTTGTGCGACGAAGCGAAGGCGTGCGCCTCTTCGGACGATATGCCTGGCGCAAAGGTCGCGCTCGGCCGTCAGGCGATGTTTCTAGCCGAGCATCTAGGTTGTTGGGTGGGCGAATTTGCCCAACGTCTGACTAGCCACTTGCCGAAAAGTGCCAGCAGCTTCTACGTTCACGCCGCAAATCTGGCCGCTGTCTTGTGCAAGGCTGATGCAACCGCAACAGCGGAGCTTTTGGAGGCATGCCCGAAATAGCACGGGCAACAGCTCGCCTTAGGGGGGAAGGCGCGATGGGGAAACTGGAATCAAACGTTCGAAAAGTGAAACTGCGTACAAAGTTCGCCGTGCTCATGGTGACGCTGTTCGCCGTCGCCTTGGCGGTAAACGTCGTGTGGACGACAGAAGCCCAGCGTCAACAAACCGAGAGTGAACTGCAGGAAAAGGGTTTGGTGCTCTCGCAGCAAATGACCGCCATGTGGGATTTCATGTCGGCGAACCAAGAGAAGCTCGAAGCTGCCGCATATGGCAGCACGGGCAGCTATCAGGGCCTGCATTGCGCCGTCGTCGGCCGAAGCATAGGCCGGCTGTTCTCCATCGAATCGGGTTACACCACGCGCTTCGTGAACTTCAATCCGCGCAATTCCGAAGACGAGCCCGACGAATTCGAAGCAGCGGGTCTCGATGCGCTCTATGCCGACCCGACGCTTACGTATTATGCGAACGTCACGCAGTACGATGGATCGCAGGTATACCGGTACATGGCGCCCATGGAAATCAAGAAGAGCTGCTTGGAATGCCATGGCGAGCCAGCAGGCGAACTCGACGTTACGGGCCACGCGAAGGAAGGCTGGAGCGTGGGCGATGTGGGTGGAGCCATCTCCATCGTGATTCCTATGGATATCTACATTCAAGCCGAACGCGACAACGTTGCGCACAATGTGGAATTCTTCGTCGCAGTACTCGTTGCATGTCTGCTTATCGTATACGCCGCACTATCGTACCTGGTCACGCGACCACTTGCACGCATCCGCGGCGGCGTTGAGAAGATTCAGTCGGGCGAACTCGACGCGAAACTCGAACGGGTCGAATCGTCGCCCGAATTGAATTCGCTGGTCGACGAATTCAATAAAATGACGCGCGAGCTCTCCGACCTCTATGACAGTCTCGAATCCCAGGTCGCTGACCGCACGGCACAGCTCGCCCAAGCTAACGCCGTCCTTGAGCGGCAACGTGCCCAGCTGGAAGAGGCTAATGAGCGTCTAGCCCAAGACAACCAGTACAAATCGGACTTCTTATCGATGATGAGCCATGAGCTTCGCACGCCGCTCACCTCGATTTTGGCATTTTCCGAAATACTCAACAGTGAAGGAGCGCCCCGCGATGCGCGCGAAGCCCAGGTGCGCCAGGAGATTGAAACGAATTCGCGCGTACTTCTGCTCATGATTAACGACATCTTGGAAATGAGCCGCGTCGACGCAGGCAAGACTGAGCTTTCATGCGAGCCAGTAGAGCTCGGCGATGTAGTGGGCATGGTGGAATCGGTCATGCGTCCTCTTGCCGAGCACAACGGCATCGACTTCTCGTGCTCCATCGATGCCGACGTGCCGCTCATCGAAGCCGATTTCGAGAAAATTCGCCATGTGGTTGAAAACCTCGTCGGCAATGCGATGAAATTCACGCCCGAAGGCGGAAAGGTGCGCGTAACGGTGAGCTATCATCCCGAGTGCGAGCAGGCATGGATTTGCGTGGCGGATACGGGCATCGGCGTGGCGAAAGCCGATCGGGAGCGCATATTCGAGCGATTCGCGCAGGCCGATTCATCGGTATCCCGCAAATATCGGGGAACGGGCCTGGGCCTTGCTTTGGCGAAGGAATACGTCGAGATGCACGGCGGAGACATAACGCTCGAAAGCGAACTAGGGCACGGGTCGGCGTTTACGGTGCGTCTACCGATTCGCCAAGCGGTAAAGGAGGAATAGCGACATGGCCGAACCGTATAAAGTGATGCTCATCGATGACGATTGCGGCGTGCACACGCTCATTAAGCGCATTTTGGAAGATGCGGGGTATTCATATTGCGGCGCATACGGCGGCGAAGAAGGATTGGAAATGCTGTCGACCGAGCACCCCGACCTGTTGCTGCTCGACGTGATGATGCCTGGCATGAACGGCTTTGACGTGTGCAAGTCCATTCGCGAAAAGGGACGCCGAATCCCCGTCGTGTTCCTTTCCGCAAAAGGCGACATCGTCGACAAGTCGATTGGCTTCAAAGCCGGCGGCGACGATTACGTGGTGAAGCCGTTCTCTTCCGAAGAGCTGTTATTGCGCATCGAGGCGCATCTGCGTCGCCACAAAGCTAATTTGGCGTACGCGAAGGCGACTCAGCGCGAGGGATCGAACAAAACTGGCAACCTCGAGATTTTCTTCAATCGCTATGAGGTGTATTTGCGCGGCAAGAAAATCGACCTCACCGCAAAGGAATTCGAGATTCTGGCGCTGCTCGCGTCGAACCCCGGCCAGGCGTTCACACGCGGTCAAATCTACGAGCACATTTGGGGCCGCGACAGCAACGTGGACGAAAGCAGCATCACCGTATTCATGCGCAAAATTCGCGAGAAGATCGAAGACAATCCCTCGCAGCCGAAATACCTGCTCACGGTATGGCGCGTGGGATACAAGTTCGCGGAACGCGTGTAAGCGCGGTGACAGGCGGCCGAGCTAGGGTCAGCCTCCATTGAATCATTCTCTCCGTGTAAACCTCTGCAGAAAGGCCCTGGCTTTACGCCAGGGCCCCTAAAGGAACGCCGCACGGGAGGGAAAGCGGCTTCGGGTATATCGTTTTCGCGTCGGCCTTATTTGAACTCAAGCTTCGCGATAACGGTATCTGTCCCGATTCCATTGACGCCTTTTATGCCGCGTTCGGGCGGCCTTCGTCTGCGGGCCAATTGGTCTCTTCGATTCCTTTCAAATTGAGCCCCACCCGTTTCAAGCGCCGAAACTTCGACAATGAACCTCATATCCATATTTCATGTGGGAAGAAAAAACGAAAAGCCCCCTGTTTCCTATGAAGAAAAAAACGAAAAGTCCCTGTTTCCTGTGAAGACAAATGCTCAACCCTGCAGCACAATTCTCAAACAACCCGGGTAACTCATAAACACAAAAACAAGGAATGGGTGGCATGGAAACGAATATCTCCCGCAGAAATCTCATTAAAGGCGGTGCGGCATTTGCCGCGGCCGCAACTCTGCTCGGCGCTTCGGCTTGTTCCCCGCGAAAAGATGCGGAAAACGCCCCAGCGGCAAAATCTGATCTCCCCGCTGACCTACGCGCGTCAGATTTTAAATACAGCGTGGTGGAAACCGACCCTATAACCAGCTTCGCCTCCGAAGAAACCTACGACATTGTGGTGGTCGGAGCCGGATGCGCCGGCGTTCCCGCAGTGCTTACCGCCGTTGAAGAGGGCGCGACCGTCGCATGCCTCCAGAAAGAGGCCACTGTTGCCGCCAACGGAAACGGCTGCTCTTTCGTAGTTAAAGAAGCTTCCAACTTGTCGGGCATTGCACGCTGGCGCAGCGACTGGGCAAAACTCAGTGATTGGCGAATCAATCCTGCCCTGTTCCAGTATTACGTGGACTATGCCGAAGAAGCGGTACCGTGGGTTATATCTCGCGGTATCGAAGAGGGCATTACCCCTATCGAGTTCTTAACCGACAGCTCAATCCGCTATGACGACGGAAGCCTTGTCGCCGTATGCGACGCAACCCAAGAATCCAATCAGAGTCTCATGGTTGCCCTCGCAAATCGCGCTGAACAAAACGGCGCCAAATTTTACTACGAAACGCCCTGCGTTCAGCTTGTGCAGTCTGAAGACGGTACCGTAACCGGAGCAATTGGCAAAACCAAAGACGGAAAGTACATCAAACTCAACGCCTCAAAAGCGGTCATCTTGGCGGCGGGCGACTACATGAACAACGACTCAATGGTCGACCGCAATCTGCATGATTCGTTTATGTATCCAAGGGTACTGGAAAACCGCACTGGCGACGGCCACATCCTTGGCATTCTTGCCGGTGGACGCATTGCCCCGCTTGGACATGCGCGTCAAATCCATTCCAACTACATCGGCCCCTTCATGTTCTTCCCCTTCCTCGCACTGAGCCTCGAAGGCAAACGCTTCTGCAATGAGACAGTTGGTATGAGTAGCCTCAACATCCCCATGTCTTACACCACCAAGCCGGAAGACGCAGGAAGGCATTTCAGGCTGTTTGATTCCAAAACCGAAGGATTTTATCCGAGCAGCCTGGGCATTCCTCCCGTGGCCCTAGTTGGCAAAGGATCCGCCTGGATGGATCCCGAAATTGTGGTATCGGGAAACACCCTCGAGGAGCTGTGCGAAAATGCAGGCATTCCCGTTGATGAAGGCGTTGCAAGCATCAAACGCTATAACGAAATGTGCGCACAAGGGCGAGATGACGACTTCGGTGTGCCCGGCAGTCATCTGGTGGCAATGGACACTCCGCCGTATTACTGCATCAAGGGCGATGTGGGTATGTCGGCAATTAACGCTGGCGTCATGGTGGACGACCGCTATCGCGTTATCGATGAAGACAGCAATCCCATTCCGGGGCTATACGCTGCCGGCGTTGATGCAGGCAACCCATGCGGCGGCATCAACTGGAGCATGCCCGGAGGCTTTTCGAATTCCCATATCTTCACCGCAGGGCGTTATACGGTGATTCACGCGCTGACCGGCGACATGACACCTAAAAATCCCAGTGGATTTGATGACTTGAAAGAATATTTCGCAGGCGAAGACGGGTCATATATGTGGGAAAGCCCTGATTGCGCCACGGCCATCAGCGTTTGGTAGACGCCTCTACTCTTACGTTCCTGCAGGGGGCCAAGAGCTTACTCTTGGCCCCCTGGCACATACCAATCAGAACACTTTTGCACTTGTCTATTCGTTTTCTTTCGCATCGCACACAAGGTCAATCAGGTCTTGTCGCGAATGTACGCCCATCTTTCGATAGAGGCTTTTCGCATACGTCTGGACGCTGTTAATCGACAGGCCCAAATCCTGAGCAATGCGTTTTTGCGTATGACCCTTTGAAAGTAAACGCATTACATCGCATTCGCGCTGCGTTAAGTCATATTGCGAGGAAAGCCGACGGACAGCTTCCTCTTGCTCGTCGCTTGCCCCTTCGATGCCATGTTGCGGATTAATTCCGTCAACGCCCAAGATCATCCACAAGAAGAAGAAAAACGCCATAAGAAACGCCATGGCTAACGCGACGGCGTTCATGGTATTTGCCATAAAACCGCTGTCGCCAAAAGGCATCGTCCCAAATGCGTCTGCCACCACGTTCATACCAACAATGCTCAATGGGATCGCGACCGTAATATATTGCGCTATCTTTCGATCAGACCGTCTTGCCCATTCGAAACCCAAAAGCCAAAGAAGCACCATGGCAAGCGGCAGACTTGGCAACACTATTTCAGCGCACAAGCCAACATGGACAGGATTAAGCAGTGCTATGCAATAGAGGAATATAGTAAGCAGCAGCATAAATGATCCCCAAAAGAAAGAACTTGCTCCACTTGCGCTGCGTAATAAAGAGGAACGTTCCTTGCGGTATTCAACAAATATGCCAATAGAGCAAACGGCATAGAGCGCAAACCCTATGATCAGATGCAATGCGTCACCGATAAACCAAACCCCGCTGGACCTAGAAACATACGAACCCATAAACATGCCACTCACGAACAGATAACACACAAACATGAGTACGAGCAGCATATTCCGAGCGAAAGCACGCTTCGTATACGATCGCAAGCCCACATTGAACATCTTCGCATCTGGTTTAGGCAAAATCTGAGCAAAGCCCCCCGCGGCAAGAAGCATCGGATAATTCGCACCAGCATAAGGAAGCCCGCACGCTTGAAGCACAGAAGGAATTATCGCGCCAACAACGAACGATACGAGCAGTGATCCCAGCACAATTGCCGCATGAAGCCGCTCTTCGCAACATGCAAGTGCAAACATCATGCGAACGCCGAGAAACACACCATACAACCCGACGACAACAGGATAGAGCCAGAATAAAATCAAAGGAGGGTTAGCACCCACCTTCCGAAACACCAGGAGCAAAACCACAAATGCGAGCAAAATAAGCGCGAGCATGCACAACGCCACCTGTGCACTCCTAGAAAAAGATATGAGCCCATTGGGGCGTCTAGCCAGCACCAACGATCCGGCGAGCATTACAAGAAATAAGAGAAGAGAATACGTAAAATTCGATGAGGCGTATGGGAGTTGAGGAAAAAATTCTCCCGGGAAAAGAGGCAGCATAAAGAGCGGCCAATAGAGCGCAAGGGCAAACAGGGTCATCAGAGGAGTCTTCCAAGAGCCTTCGCTTTGCGAAATACTATGCTGCATCAAGCCCATGCTAGACATTTGTAGAAATCCCCTCTGTTCACATGATTGTTCATGCCCACGTACTTCATCTCGCACATCTCGATTGCCGCAAGAGGAGCCGAAATGAAAACCAGGACCCGAGTCTGGCAGCCTAATATCTTACCACAGAGCAGATTTTCACATTAGGATACGCCCAGCAGCTTCATGCTCGGATTTTCCGATAACGACGACAAAAGTTTTAAGCAAACGGCAGTATCGCGAACGCCCATGAATGCAGACGCTCTACCAACACATTGCACCAAGAAGCCCGCTCAGTGTTTCCACCACTGAGCGGGCTTCTTTGTATTCAATAAACACAACGACCACTTCACCAGGTGTTATACATTTTCATGAGCGAGTTTTCAACGCAAGGCTACACTTTTATGAGCGACTTTTCAGAGATTCTCGCACTTTTATGAGCGAGTTTCAGGCGCCCGGGTTTGACCATCACACCTGTTAAATGCTCGCAGCATTTAACACATTCCCGCCCGCTAAATGCTCGTAGCGTTGAGCAGGCGCCGAAAGACGCCAGGCCCAACGCGCAGCCGCCGTCGCCGCAAAAATCGACGCGATCAGCGCGCATCGAAATGACTTTCGTAGTCCATTGTCGCGAGAATCGTCGCGGCCGACCCGCGCCACCTTCCCAAAACCTGCTAAACGCTACGAGCATTTAGCAGGTTTTAAAGCGCAAACGGCCAAGAACCATAATACACTAGGGCTCTCACCACTGACCTTTTTCAAACCAGGCCACTTCGCCCTTGTCACACGCACCCAGCAGGCGTTTCAGAAGAAAGGCAGCAAAATACGGCATCGTGAAAATGCTGTTCTCGAAGCCGACGTTGCCCGAAGTCAATTTCAAGCCGAAATGAATATCGGGATACGAATCCGACGCAATAAGCGTGCGAAGCGATTTCGAAGTGCCATTCTTCGCCTTCACTTCAACCGGCACGAGGCTCGACTGGGTCCTCACAAAAAAATCCTCTTCAAGCGTCGAATTCTCGCGCTTGTAGTAGAACAGCGGACAGCCGCTCTTCACGAGAGCTTCGCCGACGATACATTCATAGAGCGCGCCTTTGTACACGCCTAAATTGCGATTCGTCCGAAAGTCTTCGCTCGCCTCGTCATCGAGCATCGCGATGAACAAGCCCGTATCGCCAAAATAGAGCTTGTATTTGTTCTCTTCGTAATTCCCCTTCAACGGCAGCTCGGGAAAAGAAAGGCATCGGCACACGTTGACCATGCCCGCCATTTCAAGCCATTCGACGCAGCCGTTATAGTCTTTGAACCGGGCGTTTTTCGCCACCTTGCTCATTTGGAACTTCTTGTTTTCCTTCGCGAGCTGCGCGGGAATGTGATTGAAAACGTTCAATATACGCCCTTTGTCCAGACCTTCGGCGTATTTTTGGATATCTTCGCGATAGTCAAGCACCAATTGTCGCTGAGTCTGAAGCGATCCTTCGAATGTATTCTGATCGATATACGAGCGCACAACATCGGGCATACCGCCAAGAGCGCAATAGTCCAAAAAGACATCCATAAGCACCTTGTGCTGTATATTCGTAAATGGCCGCGCCTCGATAAGGTGCGCGAGCATCTCGCCGGCGAGCGAATTGTCATACCCCTTCGCCCACAGGAACTCCTCAAAATCGAGGGAGCGCATTTCGAAATCAGTTTTGTAGCCTACGCTATTACTCTCGATTCTCTGGTAGTTAATCCCAGGCATCGAACCGCTGCATATCACGTCAAAGCGGGCATCTTGTTTAAAGAATTTCAGCGCCGTCGCAATTTCGGGGAACTCCTGCAGTTCGTCAAAGAATAAGAGCGTTCTTCCTTCAATGAACCGTTTTGCAGGGTCCAAAAGGCTAATGTTGCGCACAATGCTCGCCGCTGAATAGCCATCTTCGATAATCGATTTGTATTTAGACTCTTCGACGAAATTTATTTCTATCACGGAATCGTAGTTGGCGAAGCCGAATCGACGAATAGATTCGGTTTTCCCAACCTGCCTTGGCCCTTTTACAACGAGAGGTTTTTTGTCTGAATCGTTCTTCCACTGTTCAAGAAAAGCATCGATTTTGCGTCTCAGATATGTCATTCTTCGCTCCCCTTTTAATAATAACTCTTTCACCAGGCATTATACATTTTTATGAGCGAGTTTTTCGAGTTTCTCTACACTTTTATGAGCGAATTTCCCGAGTTTTTCGCATTTTTATGAGCGAATTTTAAATGAACGCCCGCTTTGACTCCTGTACCTGTTAAATGCTCGCAGCATTTAACACATTCCTGCCTGCTCAATGCTACGAGCACTTAGCAGGAACATTGCGCAGGTGCTGAAGGATGCCAAAACTCATGCGGCGCCAGCGTCGTCGTAAGAATTCCACGATCCGCATTCGCCACGACGGTTGTCGCAGTCCGTCCCCATCGCAAAAGTTGTCGCCGCCCTGAGTCTCGAGAATTACCGCGACGGCCTGCGCCCTTTCCCCATTCCCAAAACATGTTAAACGCTGCGAGCATTTAACGTGCTGTCCCCGCGGGAAGCTCCGCGGCCACCCTGCGCGTCCCTTCTCAAAACCTGCTCAATGCTACAAGCATTGAGCAGGTCGGGGGCGAATCGACGCAGACACGCCAATCTCAGAGAACTTAAATCCCGAAGCCGCGCAAAGGCTGCAGGCTGCGCTCGAGGATGCCGTGCATGCAGGCGATCGCCACGCCGTAGTTCACCATGGGCGTACCGCTTGCCGCGGCCACCGATAGCCGCCGCTGCATTTCTTTTCCGTTGAGCATACAGGCACCGCAATGCACCACCACGTCGTAGTCGCTCACGTCTTCAGGGAAATCGTTGCCCTGGGTGAATTCGAACGACGGACTTGCACCGCAATGCTGGCGAATCCATGCGGGCATTTTCACGGTGCCGATGTCTTCGCATTGCCTATGGTGCGTGCACCCCTCAGAGATAAGCACGCGGCTTTCGTCGGTCAGGATGCCAAGCGCCGACGCACCTTCGACGAGCGTTCTCAAATTGCCCTTATAGCGCGCCATAAGAATGGAAAACGACGTGAGCGGGCACGTTTCTGGAACAATGCGCGATACCCGGCCGAACACTTGGGAGTCGGTTATCACGAGACGCACGTCGCCCACCGACGCGAGCACGCCGTCGAGTTCTTCGGGCTGGCACACCACGGCACTCGCATGAGCATCGAGCACGTCGCGCAGCACGAGTTGCTGCGGCAAAATAATGCGCCCCTTCGGCGCCGACGAATCGATAGGCACCACGAGCACAACCTTATCGTCCGACGATAGCAAATCGGCCACCACGCGGCGCTCACTCACGGCCGCGCTTCCCAAGCGGGCGATGGCCTCTTTTAGCTCAACAACGCCCTGCCCCGTGTGAGCACTCACGAGCACCTCAACACGAGGCGCGAAGGCGGCAGGATTGGCATTACGCGGCGAAGCACCATCTTGCCCGCCATCCGCTGACGCTGCGTCATCAATCAAACCATCGTCCCGCATTGCGATACCATTTGACCCAGCATCACCCGGCACGCCATCGACGCAGGCATGCGCAACCGCACGAGCCCGAGCATCGCGCGAGTCCCCTTCATCCATGCGAAGAGCGCCCAAATCGCGCAGCTCCCCGCCAGCGGCCGCATCGCCAAGCAGGTCGACCTTGTTGCGCGCAATAACGCACGACAGGCCGCGCTCGGCGAACAGCGCCGCGAGCTCTCGCTCGGCCTGCACGGGCTCACGCGCGGCGTCGGTCACCAGTACCGCCACATCGCATGTGCGCAGCACCTCGCGCGCGCGGGAAACGCGGCGCTCGCCCAAATCGCCTTCGTCATCGATGCCGGGGGTATCAATAACATCGACTGGCCCTAAGGGCAAAAGCTCCATGGCCTTTTTCACTGGATCGGTCGTGGTGCCGGCCACATCGCTTGCGAGCGCGACCTGCTGGCCACACACGGCGTTCACCAAGCTCGACTTGCCCGCATTGCGCACGCCGAAAAAACCAATGCGCACGCGCTCGCCCGAAGGCGTCTCGTTCAAACCCATGCCAGCATCATTCCTTTCGCCACACAGCCGTCACCTGCGCTTTCCGTAGTATCACAACGTCCCACGACCCACTTTAAAACCTTTGGTCGCGTTTGCCCTCGTGCACGATTGCATAAATTGCTTCCACGCACTGGTGTCGGCGATTGTCGTCTTTGATCTTGTACATCTCACGCTCAAGCAATTCGAAGCCCTTCTGGAACGTCTCGGGCGTCGCGTAGTCGACCAAGTACTCCGCCAGCGTGATGAGGGCATTGGGGTGACAATAGTTCAGGATCTGCCCGTTCTTGCAGAAGCTCATGAACCTATCGCCCGTGCGCCCCGCGCGATAGCACGCCGTGCAGAAGCTCGGCACGTGCTCTTGTTCGATGAGCCACGAAATAATCTCATCGAGCGTGCGCTGGTCGCTCACGTCGAACTGCTCGGTATCGTGCGGGCGTGCAGCTTCCGTATAGCCGCCCACGCTCGTGCGACTGCCGCCTGAGATTTGGCTGATGCCGTACTGCAGCGCATGCTCGCGCACCTTTTGCCCCTCGCGCGTGGAGATGATCATGCCCGTATACGGCACGGTAATGCGAATGAGCGCGATAATCTTCTCAAACATCTCGTCGGAAATGCCGTTGTCGAACACATCAGGATCGATATCCATGGCGGGCTTCACGCGCGGCACGCTAATGGTGTGCGGCCCCACGCCATGCACAGCCTCCAAGTGCTCGGCGTGCATGATGAGCCCCGCAAATTCATAGCGATAGCCCTCCAGTCCAAACAGCACACCGAGGCCCACATCGTCGATGCCGCCCTCCATGGCGCGATCCATGGCCTCGGTATGCCAGTTGTAGTCGCTCTTCGGCCCCGTGGGGTGCAAGCGCTTGTAGCCTTCCTTGTTATACGTTTCCTGGAACAGGATATACGTGCCAATTTCGGCCTCTTTGAGCATGCGGTACTCGTCGACCGTGGTAGCGGCGATATTCACGTTCACGCGGCGGATAGAGCCGTTTTTATGCTTGATGGAATAGATGGTGTTCATCGATTCCAGAATATACTCGATGGGGTTGTGCTTCGGGTCTTCGCCGGCCTCAATCGCCAGGCGTTTATGGCCCATGTCTTGCAGCGCGATAACCTCGGCGCGAATCTCGTCCTGGGTGAGCTTTCGGCGCGGAATCTCACGATTCTTCGCGTGGTAGGGGCAATACAAGCACCCGTTCACGCAGTAATTCGACAAATACAGCGGAGCGAACAACACGATGCGATTGCCATAATATGCCTGCTTAATGTCATGCGCGAGCTTTTTAATAGCATCGTTGACGCCCTTGTTTTCGCAGGCCAGAAGCACGCTCGCCTCGCGATGCGTAATCATGGCGCCGTGCTCGTTCGCCGGATGCAAATGCGGCTTGCACTTCTCGAGAATGTCGTAGCACAGCTGCAGGTCGTTTTTGTGCGCGTCGGCATACGCCAGCGTCTCTTGAATTTCCTCGTCGTTGATGAATTCGTCAGCGCATAACGATTTCGGATTGTACGAATATCCCATGAGGCACTTCCTTCATAAAACACATTACACGCAGGCGGAAGACGCAGGCGCCATATCGCCGCGATCGACCACCAGTCGATAGCCGACGGAAAGCATGCGCGCGCCCAAGCACCCACGACATTCCGCGGCTTCTTCGCCTGTGCAAATCTTGTTGTCGTACAGGTCGTAGTCTTTCCGATGGGCCACAGGTGAGAGGTTCGGCATCACCACGTTCGCCCCCGCAAGAATGCCCTGCTCCCGCCCATCAGGCGCAATAGTGCCAAGAGCCGTGGTCGCAGGCAAAAGCACATTGGGCTTAATGAGCCTGATAATCGAGAGCAAGTAGCACGTAAGCTCCACCGTGCCCGCTCCATACGCCGCGAACGGCGTTGCATGATGCGGCACGAACGGGCCAATGCCGCACATTTCAGGCTGGAATGTCTCGATGAACCGCAAATCGCGTGCGAAGTCGGCCGAAGTTTGGAACGGGGCGCCAACCATGAAGCCCACGCCCACCGCGTAACCAATCTCGCGCAAGTCGGAAAGGCAGCGCATGCGAGCGTCGAATGACATATCGGCGGGGTGCCAGCGCGCATACAGCTCGCGGCTTGCCGTTTCATGGCGCAGCAAATAGCGCTCGGCGCCCGCGGAAAACAGCCGCTCGTAGCTTTTGCGGCTGCGTTCCCCAAACGAAAGCGTAACCGCGCAATCGGGGTGCGCCTCGCGAATGCGAGACACCACGCCGCACAGCACGTCGTCTGAAAAGAACGAATCTTCCCCACCCTGCAAAACAAAGGTGCGAAAGCCTAGATCGTAACCCGTATGCGCGCATTCGACGATTTCATCGGCAGAAAGGCGATAGCGACGTGCGGCCCCGTTCGAACGGCGAATACCGCAGTAGAAGCAATCGTTCTTGCAGCAGCTCGATGCTTCGATAAGGCCGCGGGTGAACACCGCATCGCCATACACGGCTTTGCGCGCCGCAACCGCGCGACGCGCAAGGCCAGCGGCCATCGCGGGCGTGCGCCGCGCGATGAGCCGCTCGTATTCCTCAAACGTGAGAGCATGATTGTTCGACAGCTTGTCCGCCAGCTGTTCAAGCAAAGTCATGTCGCACGTTGTTGGCATATTAGATGTCCCACTCCGCCTGGTTGGTATGCAAAAGCTCCTCGGCCTTCTCGGAAAGGGGCTCGCCGAGCAAGCGGTCGTAGAGAGCCTTAATATCAGGGTTCTCGTGCGAGAAGCGCAGTGTATCGGCGCCGTCAAGCGCATTGAGCACCGCGGCTCGCTCGCTCGCGAGCTCCTGGTTGAAGGCAATGGGCTGACCGCCACCACCCACGCAGCCGCCTGGGCACGCCATGATCTCGACGAAATCGTAGCTCGCCGTGCCAGCTTCAAGCGCATCGAGCAACACAGCCGTATTCGAAAGGCCGCTCGCGATGGCGATACGAAGCTGCATTCCGGCGATATCGAGCGTTTTATCGACCCAGGGTCGCTCGGGAGTTGCCGCTGTCGTGTCGCACGTGCTGAAATCGGGCTTCTCGCCCGTGAGGAAGAACGCCGCCGAACGCAGCGCCGCTTCCATCACGCCGCCCGTGCGGCCGAAAAGAGTGCCCGCACCCGTGGACAGTCCCAGCGGGTCGTCGAAGTCGCCCTCGGGTAAATCGGCGCAATTCACGTTGAGCATGCGCAGCATGCGGTCGAACTCGCGCGTCGTGAGTACCGCGTCGACATCGGGGCCCGCCTCGGTCGAAAGCTGGGGCACGCCCGCCTCGTATTTTTTGGCAATACAAGGCATGACCGAAACAACGAATACTCGTTTACCCTGTTCATATGCCTCTTGCGACATGAGTGCCTTCGCCGTGGCGCCAAGCATCTCGTGCGGAGATTTGCTCGTGGAAAGCTGGCCGACGAATTGGGGGTAATGCTGCTTAGCGAAACGCACCCAGCCCGGACAGCAGCTCGTGAACATCGGGCGCGGCTTTTCAGACTTTACCCATTCGATGAATTCGTTGGCCTCTTCCATGATGGTAAGGTCGGCGGCAAAATCGGTGTCGTATACGCGGTCGAAGCCGAGCGCGCGCAGCGCGGAAACCATGCGGCCTTGCGTTGCCTCTTCTCGAGGCACGCCCACGCCCTCGCCCCATGCCGAACGAATGGCAGGCGCAACTTGAACCACAGTTATTACTTGAGGGTCGGCCAAAGCCGCAAGCACCTTGGACGTGTCATCGCGTGCGGTAAGCGCACCCGTGGGGCAATGCGTAACGCACTGGCCACACAAAGCGCAATTCGCGCTGGCAATGTCGGCGCCGCCGGCGACGCGCACGCCACGATGCGCAGCGGGACCAGATACCTCCCACACAGCGCATTGCTGTACCTTCGCGCATTCGGCAACGCAGCGCATGCAGCGAATGCACTTGGTGGCGTCGCGCTGCAGCGGGAACGTTTCGTCCCACGCCTCGAACTTGTAGTCGGGGTCGCGCTCCAAATCGGTCGCGTTGCAGCCGTTCGCCACGACCTGCAACGCGCAGGTGCCGCTGCGCTTGCACGTGGTGCATTCGCTGCGGTGGGTCGCCAAAATGGTTTCCACATTCGCGCGACGCGCCGCAATTACGCGCGGCGTGCTCGTGCGCGCCGCCATGCCGTCGAAAACGCACGTGTTGCACGCGGCGGCCAGGGCGTCTTCGCCTTCAACCTCCACCACGCATACGCGGCATGAGCCGATTTCGTTGATTTCCTTCATAAAGCACAACGTGGGAATGTCCACGCCGGCAAGTTTCGCTGCATCGAGGATAGTCGAGCCCTCGGGCGCCTGGACGGTGATTCCGTCGATGGTAACCTTACACATATTGGACCCTTCCCTCATCGAGAACTCCACAGCCGTAATGGTCGCAACGCAAGCAACGGCGTGCTTCCTGGAACGCTTCTTCGGCGGTCATTTCCACCTCGACGGCATCGAAATCGCCTTTGCGCTCACGCGCGGGACGCTCCACGATGTTCACGCGTCCACAGGGCGTACGCCAGTTCGCCGCAGCAGGCGGAACCGCCACGCCGCAATCAAGCTTGTGGTCGAAGCCGAGAAAATCGTCGATATTGCGCGCAGCAACCTTGCCGGCGCCAATGGCGATTATCACCGTTTTTGGGCCAACCTGGCAATCGCCGCCCACGAACACGTTTGGCAGCTCACCGATAGACTTCAAGCCGTCATCGGCTTCGAAATAGGTGCGGTCGGCCCGCATGCCCGCTTCTTCGAACGGGGCGCTTTCAATATCCTGGCCCACGGCAATAAGCACCACGTCGGCCACGATGCGCACAAGCGGCTTGTCGGCGGTTTGCGGCGCAGGACGGCCGCGCTTCACCGGGCCGATGAACTGCGGCTGCGTATAAAGTGCCGTAACATGCCCGTCTTCGACCTCGATATGGTCGGGCGCCTGAAGCGTCATCATCTCGACGCCTTCCTGCATGGCGGAATCGATTTCAGCGCGAAGTGCCGTCATGTCTTCCAGGCGGCGGCGATAGGCCACCGTTACGCTTGCGGCGCCAGCACGCACGCTCGTGCGCGCGCAGTCCATAGCGACGTTGCCGCCGCCGATGACCACGACGTTTTTGCCCGTGAAATCGGGGCATTCGTTATCGCCGATCTTGGTGAGCAGTTCAACGGCGCTCATCACGCCCTGCACGTCGGCGCCTTCGAGCTTCAGCGTTTTGCCGCCCTGTGCACCGATGGCCACGTACACCGCGTCGTATTCGACGGAAAGGCGCTTCATGCCCTCGGCGTCGATGCGCGACTCAAAATGCACGGAAATGTTGCCCGCCCCCATAATGGCGCGCACGTCTTCATCAAGACGCTCACGCGGGAAGCGATAGGCGGGAATGCCGTAGCGCATCATGCCGCCGAGCTGCTTGCGCATCTCGAACACGTGCACTTCATGACCCATGAGCGCGCAGAAATACGCGCAGGTAAGGCCGCTCGGGCCGCCGCCCACGATAGCGACCTTCTTACCCGTCGCAGCAGCAGGCGCGGGCGTTGCGACCTTGTCGGCGGCAAGCTGATCGACCGCGAACTTCTTAATGCCACGAATATTCACCGGTGCATCGATGAGCGTGCGGCGGCAGCGGTTCTCACACGGGTGCTCGCACACGTATGCGCATGCCGTGGGGAACGGGTTGTCTTTGCGAATCATGCCAATGGCACCGGCGTAATCGCCCGCGCCCGCAAGCGCGACGTACGCCGGCACGTTCACGTGCGCCGGGCACAGCGTTTCGCATGGCACCGTCTGGGCGACGCCTTCTCGGCATTGGCCCTGATTCACATGGCTTTCGAATTCAGCCTTGAACGCGTCAAGGCCGCCAAGAAGCACTTCCGCCGCATGCCATCCGATGGCACAATCGGCCGTATCGCGCACGACGTTCGCCTGCGCGCGAATCTCGTCGAGCGCGCCAGGCTCGGCCTGAAACGCAAGCACTTCCTCAAGTAGTTCCTCAATGCGACCGATGCCTTCACGGCACGGCACGCATTTTCCACAGGTTTGGCAACCGCCGGCGCGCAGCAAATCAAGCTGGAATGCCACCGCGCACATGCCCAGAGGCGTCGCTTTAATGCGTCGCTCATACTCTTCGACAAACGAGCCGAACTTGCCGTCGTCTTTCGCGCGCGGCTCAACAGACAGTTTCGCCATATATCCCCCTTTGATATGTGGGTTGACTCATAACCGTGCGGCAACCCCACCAAGCGCCCGCCACCCCGCAGACCCTCGCATTGCCGCCAGGCTATGCTCTCAAGCATTGAAAGTGTACCTTGGGAAGGCTGACTCTCCCACGTTCGTATAGGTTAATTAGCTCATCCGATAGGGTATTTGTGCAGGAGAAATTTACCCACACGGAGCGCCGCAAACCAAACGGCCCCTGGCCGCAACAACAGCACCAATATCGCCAAAATACTCAACGGCTTTCGAAAGCGTTTCCGCGATTGTCAACTCCTCGGTGGAATCGCCAATCGATCTCGTCATTGGTTTTCAGCGTCGACGCAACACCGTGAGCTGCTGCCCCATGGCCCGCACTGCCGACCCGGCTGAAATCGCCAACGGCATCCTGTTCTTGGCAAGCGATATGGCGTCGTACTGCACGGGCGAACCCCTCGCTCTCGACGGAGGCCAGCAAATCGCTTAAAACGCAAACCCGTTTGTTTTCCCTTCCTTCCTGGAGCGGCGTCCTTTTCTCTCTCCCTTTGCCTGCTCCGTGGAGCAAAAAAGAAGCCGTCCCATTGGGCGGCTTCTTTTTTGCGAGAGAAATGGCGCCGCGCAGGCGCAAGCCCACACGGCGATGAGGTGAGGCGTTTTCCTACACCATGCGCGCTACGGCGTAGCCGGCATGGGTCGCGTCAGGAATTTCCGCGACCTTCTTGCAGTCGCCCGCCATATACACGTCCATGTCGCTGATTTCCTCGAGCTTCTCGGCGAATCCAGGACGATTGAGGAAGCCGGCGGAAATAACCACGTTGTCGCAGGGAAGCTCGACGGTTTCGCCGTACTGGTCGATGGCGATGGCCGAGGTGTCGGTCACGCTATCGAGACGGTAGCCAGTCATCAGCTTCACGCCCAGCTGGTGCAGGCGAATAGTGTACTCAATGTCCATCTGGCACCCGGCGGGGTTCAGGAATTTCGTGCCGCGCTTCACGATGGTAACGTCCATTCCCTTCTCGGCCAAATCCAGGGCGATTTCAGCCGTGGTGGTAGCGCCGCCCACGACGACAGCCGATTTTCCTTCCACCTTCTTGGAGCCGTACAGGAAATCGATACCCTCGGTTACGATGGGCTTATCGATACCAGGAACGTTCAGCTTGCGCGGCTCGCCGCCAATGGCAACGATGCAGGCGTCGAAGCCACCCGCCGCGATATCCTCGGGCGTGACCTCCTGCTTGCGAACCTCGATGTTGTGCTTCTTGAGCTGCTTGCGGTAGTATTCAATGAAGCGGTTGATGTCCGACTTATACCACGCGGCGCCGGCTTCGATCATCGTGCCGCCGATTTCGCGCTTCTCGAACACCACCACATTGTGGCCGCGCTTCTTCAGCGTGAGCGCAGCTTCGCAACCCGCAGGGCCCGCGCCCACGACGGCAACGTTTTTCGGCGTTTCAGCCTTGGGGTAGAGCTCCTCGTAATAATGGAACAGCGTGGGATTGGTCGCGCACGAAATGGGATGATGTCCCAGAATGCCACGGTCGGTGCAGCCGATTTGGCAACGGATGCAGGGGCGAATATCTTCCTCGTGGCCGGTGCGAGCCTTCTCGACCCATGCCTGGTCGGCCAGACACTGGCGCGCGGTGCCCACGAAGTCGACCTTGCCATCGGCGAGAATCTTCTCGGCGGCTTCGGGCGACTGAATGGCGCCGGTCACCATAACGGGAATATGCACCTGTTCCTTCACCTTGGCGGCCATATCGGCGCAATACGACCACGGGTAGAAACTCGTGGAGAAGTTCGCCGTCACATGCGTCGCGGTAACCAGGTTCAACAGGGCAACGCCCTCACGCTCCAGCACGCGACAGGTGTCGATGCATTCCTCCAGGCGAATGCCGTCGGGCTCGCAGTCGTCCATATCAAGCTTCACGCTTACGGGGAAATCGGGGCCAACGTAGCGTTTGATGACGCGAATCACTTCAACAAGGAAGCGCTGGCGGTTGAACAGCGAGCCGCCGTAAATGTCGTTTCGCTGGTTGTCGTGCGGCGAAAGAAAGTTCGTGGGCAGGCACCCGCATGCGCCATGAACTTCAACAATATCGAAGCCGGCCTGCTTCACACGCGCGGCGGCCTGGCCGTACTGCTCTTCGATTTCGTGAATCTCGTCGATGGTCAAGGGACGCGGAACCGTCGCGCCCGCGTTAATCATAATTTCGGGAAGAACTGCCGAGGGCGCAACCACGTTGTCGCCGCCGGCAAAGCCCATGTCGCGACCGGGATGCGCAAGCTGCATGCCCGCAACCGCGCCGTGATCGTGCATGGCCTGGGCAATCATGGAAAGCCCGGGGATGTAGGTGTCATCGTATGCCGCAAGGCCCATGTGATAGCCGTCCACAATAAGGCAATTGTCCAGAAACACAATGCCCGGGCCGCCCTCGGCGGCCTCGGCAGCGTGCTTGATGTTGCGATCGGACACGTCGCACAGCTTGCCGACATTAAGGTAAGTGCCCATGGAATTACGAATAACGCGGTTCTTGGTAGTGACCTTGCCCACTTTGCCCTTCGAGAACAAATGGGGGTATTTCGCGTGCTGCATTGTTGTACTCCTTACTTCTTCATAGACAGGATTGAAGAGTGGCGCGAAGATGCGCTAGGCAGCTTTCGCCGGATCGAAGCCCGAAATCTTCGCCGCAAGCGCCTGCACAGGCTTGAGGAAAATAAGGACGAGAACAATCGCGTAGGCAACGATGATGGGCAGGCCAACCGCAATGTCGCTCAAAGCGCCGGCAAGGCCCGACGTTCCCAAATCGGCAATGAGGAAATTGCCGATCGTAATGCACACGCCCATGCACAGCCCGAGCATCACCGAGCAGCACACGTGCATGCCCAAACCGCCCGGCTTAACCTTCAGCAAGCCCGCCAGCTTCATGCCCCACGGCATGGCGGGGACAAGCGTTCCCGCGGTAAAACCCACGCAGAAGCTCGAAATAACCGTGCCGGCCACCAAAGCGGGGGTAACGAACTGAACGCCAATCATTGCCTGGAGCGTGAAGTCAAAGCAAACCGTAATTAGCACGCCCAAAATGATGTTCATGGCCACATTGATGATCAATGCATATCCTTGAGGACCCTTCATGGAATGTATCCTTCCTTTCCAAGGCTCGCCCCAACGACGAGGCGAGCCAACGAGAAAGGGCGCGCTCCGGCAAAGCGCAGCACGCCCTTTTCAAATGCTTCGCGAATCGTCGACGCAGGCGCTTTAGGCGATTTCGCCCTGCATAGCGCCCGTCGTGGCGCCAGAGCAGCCGCCGTCAACGGGGATATTGGCGGCAGTGATCTGGCGGGCCTCATCGGAAGCCAGGAACAGGTAAGCGTATGCGATGTCGATGGGATCGATGGCTCGCTGCGTGGTTTGCGCGGCAACAAGGCCCGACGCCATTTCCTTCGGAATGTTGGCCATGGCTTCGGTCCACACCAGGCCGGGGGTCACGGAATTGCAGCGAATTCCGAAGGGGCCGCCTTCAGCGGCGAGCTGGCGGGCAAGCGCCAGGCATGCGCCCTTGGCGGCGGCGTGGCATGCCTGCGGAGAGTTGGAGCCCTGAAGACCAACCGTGGAAGAGGTGATAATAATGTTCGCGCCGTTGCCTTCCTTCAGATACGGCCACGCACAATTGCACACGTTGTACACCAGGTCGAGCTCATTGCGAATGCCGTAGTTCCAGGTCTCAACGTCCATGGCCTCGAACGGTGCCATGCCCGGGTGGGAAGCGTTGTTAATGACGACATCGATGCCGCCCATAAGTTCGGCGCACTGGGCAACCCACTTCTTCACGGCCTCGTAGTCGGCCAAATCACAATCGAAGCCGGCGGCCTTATAGCCCTTTGCCTTCAGCTCGTCGGCGTAAGCAGCGGCAGCACCCGGGGTACGGCCAGAACCGCACACGAACGCGCCGTGGGCACACAGCAATTCCTGCGCGACGTGGCCCACGCCCTTCGTAGTGCCCGTGAGCAAGATCTTCTTGCCCTTCAAACGCTGGCCGACCGACTCTTCGGGAGAGATCCACTTGCCGAATTCGGGAGCACCGGAAATCTTCGGAGCCTTAACCTCTTGTGCCATGAGTTTCCCCTTTCATTGGCCCGCGCGCCCCACGCGCACGGGAAGCCATATTCTCAGGCGCCACTACGCGCCATGAGGTCCTTGTGAGAGTTGGTGAGGCGCCGCGGCCGCACGGCATACGGGCCGCGGCGGACAATTACATGTTTGCAATCGCGTGGCGCGCGGCGATGCGGCCCGAAGTGTGGGCGAAACCATTCGCGCAACCAGGAATTTCCATGTTGTAGGAATCGCCATACAGGCCCGTGGCGTCCAGGCCGACTGCATACAGGCCAGGAATCGCGTCTCCGTCAGAGGTGATGACCTGCATATCGCCGTTGACTTTAATGCCGCCGGCAGAACCCATGGTGCCAGTTGCCAAAGGAATGCCATAGAACGGCGGCTCGACGAGCGCACGCAGGTATTGCGGTTTCTTGAAGTACGCCTCATCGACGCCCCTCTCGCACGCCTCGTTATAGGCAGCCATGGTTTCAACGAACGCGTCGGTGGGCACGCCCATCTGTTCAGCGAGCTCTTCGAAGGTATCGGCCTTCTTCACCAGGCCCGACTCCAAATGCGCCTCAAGCTCGGGCAGAAGGCCCGTCATGGGCTTGTGATACACCACGAACTCGCCGATGGCGATTTCGGAGCCTTCGCTCACCAGGCGGTCAACGTCTGCCTGGGAGAGGATGGACCATACAATGCCGCCAGGCTGCTTGCCGTAATACGTTCCGATATCGCCGAGGTTTTCAGCGACCGATTCGGCCGCGAAGCGATGGCCAGTTTTATTGATCCACACACCCGGGTTCACGCCCGCACCGCCGACCTGGGAATCCATGGTCATGTCGCGGCCGCCCGCAGCGAGCAGCGGGCAGGTGGTAATGGTGTTGGGGTCGGCGCCCGCAGAAAGCGCGAGGTCGAGACCGTCGCCCACGTTCTGCAGAGGAGTAAGCACGTTCATGTTGTACGCTGCCGGCGCAAACCAGCTGTACTTGAAAATGCGATCGGGGCTCGAGCCCATGCCGCCCGTCGCCAGAATCACTGCCTTGCCGCCAATGCGAAGCGGTTCGCCATCCGATTCGGCCACAACGCCCACGACGCGGCCGTCTTCGATGATGAGTTCTTTGGCCGGGGTCTCGGTGAAGATGTCTACCTCGAGTTTCTGAATGGCGTCGAGCAGAACCTCCTGGCAATGCGCGCCCAGACCCTCGGGCAAATGGAACGTCCAAACCTCATTGGGATCATCTTCCGCGGCGATGTCGCAGGTCTTATACACGACGCCCAGGTCGCGATAGATGTCGATGGTCTCGGCGGAGTTCTCCACAAATGCGCGGGCAACTTCGTAGTTCGCGCGCTGGTGGCTGTAACCCATGATTTTATCGAGGCCCTCTTGCTTGGTGGGGAAATGGTATTTGCTCAGGCGGGGCGTTCCCAGCTCCTTCTGAACGCTCGATTCAAATGCAGCCGTGCCCTCGGCGAACACCGACAAGCCGCCGGTTTCGGGCATCTTCTCGATAACGACAACATTTTTGCCCGCACGCGCGGCAATAAGCGCTGCCGATTTGCCCGATGCGCCGCCGCCGACAACGACGAGATCGTATTCAACGTCGAATTCTGCCATTGTTTCCTCCTTGGTATGCCTAAACCGCGCCGCTGAGGGGCACAGCCCGTAGGACTGCGCCCATCGCAGCCGCGATTACTTCAGAGCTTGAATAAATGCAGGGAGAATCTTTTGGACATCGCCAACGATGCCATAGGTGCACTCGCGGAAAATCGAAGCCTCGGGGTCGTTGTTCACTGCCGCAATGACCTTCGATGCGCGCACGCCCGTCATGTGCTGGGGCGCGCCCGAGGAACCGAAGCTCAAATACAAGCGAGGCGAGATTTTCTGGGTAGAGGTGCCCACCACGCGATTGTGCTCGAACCAGTGATAGTTGTCGCACAGCGGAAGCGTGCAGGCGACTTCGGCGCCCATGATGCCCGCAAGCTCGTCGATGAGAGCGAGGTTTTCCTTCGCGCCAATGCCCAAACCAACGCCGACCACGCGTTCTGCTTGCTGCAGGCCCGCGCCGCCTTCGCCTTCAGCGTTGGTGGAAAGCACCTTCATGCGAGCATCCTCGTCAAATGCGCCTTCGGATACGACGACCGGCTCAGAGGCTTCCGCCTCGTCAACGCCATCGGCGATCGTGCACACCACGCTGCCAGGCGCCGCAAGCACGTCAACCGCTTCGCTGTCGGCAACCAAGCGCTCGACAGTCGCAGCGTCGCCGTCGACTTTCACGGCAATGACTTTGCCCGTAACGGCTGCCCCCAAGACAACCGCAACAGGCCCGAGCAGAGCGCGAGACGTCGCCGAATCGGATGCTACAATCGCGACAGGCTTTTCCTGCTCGGCACGTTTGGCAATGGTGCCCGCCATGGCCTCGGGAAGAGTCTTATCGGCATCATACCAGGTCACGCTTTCAACGCCGAAGCCCGCAACACGGCCCGCAAGCCCCGAGGAGCCGAAAACGAGCGCTTTGGTGGGAGTGCCCGAGCGCAGTGCCACGCCCGCCACTGCCGCGGCCGACATTTCGTCGGTGATAATTGCCCATACGCTGCTCATTACAGCACCCCCTCTGCCTTCAAGGCCGCCACGAGCTGCTCGACAGCTGCCTCGGGGTTCGTTCCGTCGAAAATGCGCGCAGGAGCACTTTCGGGAGCATGCGTGCCCTGAGAATCCATATGCACAAAGCCCTCTGCGCTACCAGCGATTTTCTCAACCGGGAGCTTGCGAGCTGCAAGCACTGCGCGCATACCGGGCTTGCTCTCCTCTTCACGGCGAGCCGCCACGGCGATAACCGCAGGAGAATCAACCTGCACGTCTTGCGTACCCGCGCCGAAACGGCGAGTCACGACCAACGCATCGCCTTCGCGGCGGGCGCCATCGGCAGCAAGAACGCACGGCCATCCGAGCATGCTCGCGAGCAGGCTCGGCACCATCGGCTCCCAGGCGCTATCGCCGATAACAACCGCGTCCACGCCTTCCTGCGCACGAACCGCAGCAGCCAAAGCGCCTGCGAGCTCGACGGGCTGTGCCAGCGCGTCGACGCCCTCGATGGCGATGGTGCGCTTTGCGCCACGAGCAGCCGCGAAAGCGGTATCGCCACCCGCCATCGTCATGCCCACGACTTCGCCTTCACCAGCAATGCCGAGCGCAACCTTCACGACTTCATGATCGTCGTCACCGGCGACGGGCTTGTTGGCGGACCACTTCACGTTGCCGTCGACACCAACCCTCTCGTCATGCGGATCCATCGCCCACTTGAAAATTGCAATCGTTGTCATATATCCCCAACCGTTCTTCTACTCAGCGTCCACGTCGCAAACGTCTTTCCAATCGGCGCCCATGTCCAAGGCAACCTGGATAGCCGCGCCATTGGCGTCGGGGAACTCATTCACGGCAATCTCGAGGCCGTGGGTTTCGGGGCAGGGAGCGAAAATCATCTCGTGGAACTTGCCATGCCAGAACTCGGAAATCGGCGTAAGTCCCTTTGCGGCAAATGCGGCGCGAGCTTCCTCAAAGTCGTCAACGCGCACGGCAATGCCGCTCACACCCTCACCCTCGGTCTGCAGGCGCTGGTACGCGCCAATGGCGTCGTGATCGTGCATGGGAGCCATAACCTCAATGCCGCCGGTCTTGGGCAGAGCGACGCGCAGGCCCATGTGCTCATCGTCATACGGCCCATAGAAGGTCACGCCCAGAAGGGCATGCAGGTCGGCGACAGCCTTATCGGCATCTGCCGCGCGCAGGGCAATACGATTCAGTTGAGCTTTCATAACGAATCCCCTTTCGTTTGACGTGCGCGCCACGTTATGGAACGCCAATGCTGCAAACTCGCCCTTGAGCAGCATGACTGGCAACGAAATCAACGCGCTTTGACACCGCTATTGTTGCTGGGTTGGCGCGTTCTGTGGGGATAATGAGGAGTAGCCATTGGCTCGTAAAAATAAGCATTTCGAACCAGGCGAATATACGACCGACACCTTGAAAGAATAAAAAATGGATTCCGCATAGAACGGAATCCATAAGGTTCGTTTATAAGATTAGAGCGTCACTGAGCAGAAACTACTGCCTGGAAAATGCCACTTAAGCCCGCATGAATGCAGGTACCGAGCGCGTTTGACCAAATTGCCTACAAGCCGCGTTTTGCCGAAAGCACCGCCGCCTGCACGCGATTGTTCACGTGGAGCTTTTGGATAATGCTGCCGATGCATTTCTTCACCGTTGGCTCGCTCAAAAAAAGACGTGCGCTAATTTCCGCATTCGAAAGCCCCTCTTCAAGTGCCGCAAGCACCGTGCGTTCGCGTTCATCGAGGGAATCAAAGCGTTCGCTTGCCACGGAATCGGCCGCCTTACCAGCCATATCGTTCATTAGGGCACCTTGAAGAACCGTGCCGAGCGACCCGGAAAAGGCGATATCGCCGCAAGCCAAAGCCCAAAACAGCGATCGGAGCCTATCGGCCGTCATTTCGTCGCGCGATCCAAAACCGCTCGCGCCGGCGCGCAGCGCATCGAGCACGAAGCCGCTCTCGCCCATCGACGCCACGACCATAATGCGAATGTTAGGATCATCGGCAAGAATGCTGCGAATAGTATCGGCGCTGCCTGAGCCGTGGAATGTGGCGCCCATCATAACAACGGCGGGCTTTTTCTCGCGGCATTGCGCGCGCACGCCTTCGAGCGTCGTCGCTTTGCCCACCAGGTCGAATTCATCCCATTCGTGCACGAGCGCGGCAATGCCTTCGACAAAAATGCTGTCATCATCGGCAACAACAGCCCTCAGAGGATCGCTCCCAACGCTTGGGTCGTCGCGCAACGCCATATGAATATCGTAGAGTTCTTTCGACGAGACATCCAAATAACTGCTCCCCTTTGTGCGATCGTTTTTGAAATCGGCCACAACGCACCGCCCCTTGTCCCCTTTGAGAACTTTTGCATTGTATTGCTTAATTATACGCCCTGTTCTGGTGTCATTTTTTTAATCACTCGGATAAAAGATTTTATCCGAGTGATTCCCGCCAATCGCACCCACTAACGGAGGCCCACAATGCAAGGAGGCCGCCCCGTAGGACGGCCTCCTTCGATTCGTGGTTCTGTTAGAGCGAGCGCTTGGTGCTTTGCGCTTTAGAGTTTATGAACGTCGCTGGCCTGCAGCTTGCCGTTCTGACCCGTGGTAACCTCAAAGGACACACGCTGGCCTTCGTCGAGGGTCTTATAACCGTCCATCTTGATCTCGGAGAAGTGAACGAAAAGATCTTCGCCATCGGCCTGGGAGATGAATCCGTAGCCCTTCTCGGGGTTGAACCATTTGACAGTTCCTTCAGCCATTTTCGGCCTCTTTCTCTCCCCGAATTACCGGGGATGTAATCTGCCCAGATTGCTCTGGGTCCACCAAAACCTGCCCCACCGTTTACGATGGAACAAAACGCTTCCATCGTCCACGACGGCACGGGTGCCATTCGGTCTTACTTCGGCGATTGTTATCATTTTAGTAAGATTGCGCGGCATTTCTTTATGAATTTTGAAAACTTGCAATTCGCCGACGAACTGTTGACATGCGGTTAAAAAAGCGCGGACGCCGCAATAGTGTGCATCAAGAAAATACGCGCACTCGGCCAGCATCGTACTCGCAAACACGACTACAACGGCCACATATGGACCACGCAGCCCAAAACGCACCTAACTCAAGCAGTCGTTTCTACGCATGTTTGCAAACATGCGTACATACCACGCCTTGATAACCCCAAGGTCGCTATCTTTAACGCCCATGTGGAAGGCGCGCGTTTCGTCATCAAGCAAGGCGAATAAGGAGCGATCAATCGACACCCCGCGTTCAGTTGGGAAAATTTCGTTGCTTCTTTGGTCGCCCGCACAGACGGCTTTATCGAGAAGCCCAATCTCGCGCAAACGCTTCACGCCAAGAGAAATAGCGCTTTTTGGCGATATGAGCGCCTGGGCGATATCGCTTATGATTGATGCGTCGTGCTTGCAAACATAATGAAGAATATTTGCCTCCATGAGAGATATTTCCGCCCTATCCCGAGCGATCGCTTCCCATCGATCCTTTACGACGCGCCAAAAAACAAGGTGGTCCACTTCAATTGGAAGTACGGTTTTCGAGTGATCGCCAAATGGATTGACCGCGCAACCTCGCACGCAGTTCAAGCACAACCGCATATCCGATTTCATAACTTCCTGGAAATCTTCTTCGGGCAAGGCTTTCCAAAAGCAGCGTTTAAGAACTTCATACACACCGGAAGCAAGGCGATCGGTTACCGCAAGTCCTTCATCAGTCAAAGCAACCGTAAATGCCCTCGCGTCATGTCGATTGGAATCTTTATGCACGAGCCCAGTATCTTCGAAAGACAGCAGCATGTTGCGAACGGTGCGTATGCCGTAAAAAAGAAAATCGGCGAGCTGTTCCGCCGATACGGGACTTTCGGCTTCGCGAATCGCCAATAGCAAGGCCAATTCGCCCATCGTCGCTTCGCCCGTGCTTTTCAAATACGCAGACAACACCCGCCCCTGCACCGAGAAGAATACGCAAAGGTCTGTGCTATACCCTATCGAATCCGCCTTATGCATTCGACCCTCCTTGCAAGACACGAACACAATAGCAAAATGCGGGCCGCTGGAGGGGACGCGACCCGCATTATTGCCAACAAAGAGACCGAAGCTACGCCTTTATATACTTCGAGGCGGCATTCGCGGCATTGCGGCCCGAATTAATGTTATTGCCCATTTGGGTGCCTGGCATATTTTGAGTGTAGACATTGCGCCACAACATCGCTCCGTCAAGACCAACGGCATACAGTCCGGGAATCGGCGCATGCTCGCTATCGAGAACCTCGGCGCGCTTATTAGTCATGAGGCCGCCATCGATGACCACCAGAAGGTTGACCATCTTGCCCATATAGAATGGCCCATTTTCAAGAGGGGTCATAAACTCAGCTCTCTTGCCAAAGTCGGTGTCGGAGCCCTTTCTGCACAACTCGTTATAACGGTCAACGGTCATCTGCAACACACTTGGATCAATTCCAAAATTCTCGGCGAGTTCGGCAACGGTATCAGCCTTCACAATCGATTTCGAATTTTCTGACGCAAATGCCGCCGCCGCCACTTCCGCGTCAGCAGGATCTTGAGTGCATGCGTCGAGCAATGACTGATCAAAAATGGCATAGCTCGCGCTGTTACCCTTGCACGCGGTTGCCTGCGCGGCCATGTTGATATAACCGAGATCTTCAGGCGTAAATCGATCGCCTTCCTGATTGACCCAAAGGCACGGACCCATCGAGGTAAGTCCGAAACCTCCATTGAGCGGGCTGTTATACGGGGCGGAAGTATCTGTACCAAATGCCTCAATGGCGTTAAACACCTGGTCGGCGCACTGCGAAATGTAATCCTTTGCGCCAATTGCCGTCGCCATCTGATAACCGTCACCCTCGACGGTCGGAACGCACTGGAACAGCATTTCGTCGAGCTGGGCCTGCGACCACCCTTCTTTCAGTAGCAATTCCTTATTACCGCCAATGCCACCAGAAGCAAGAATGACCGCACGACAATTTATCTGGATATCGTTACCGCTACCATCCTTGGCATAAAGCCCCGATATTTTGCCATCGCTCATAATGAGCTGCGATGCTGAAGTAGAGAACCTGATTTCAACGCCCTCAGCCTCGGCAGCAGCTTGCATGGCAGGAACATACCCGACAGCACCACACTCGCCTTCGAACCAATGCGCGGTCGCATACAAACCACCAGGCGAGTACGTGTCGACTGTGCCGTTGAATCCAACGCCGCATTCCTCGAGCCAGTCGATATTGTCGGCAGAGTGCTCGATCAAATCCATCCACAGCGACCCATCAACGCGATACTGGGACTCTTCAAGCTCCTTAGCAATGACATCGACAGGATTAATTTCGATGCCCTGTTCTTGCTGATAGTGGGATCCAATTGCAAACACGCACTCGGTTCCCATACCGTTGCCGCCAACCGCACTGGCCTTTTCGAGCAAAAGAACCTTGTCGCCATTCTGGCCCGCCTGAACAGCAGCAGCGAGGCCCGAAATTCCAGCGCCAACAACGACGATGTCGCAATCGACCGTTTCGGAAATATCCTGGGGCTTGCTTTGAGATGCGTCGCTATCTCCCTTGGAGGATTTGGATTCAGTGGAATTCCCAGCGGCGCATCCGGACAATCCACCCGCAACAAACGCGCCGGCGGCGGCAAGACCACCGATAAACCCACGGCGAGACACGTTCATGCCTCGATTTTCGAACTCGGTTTCTGCGCTCATATCAATCCCTTTCTTTCGCAATCCCTTCTTGCAAAGCGAACGATACGAGCTTATTTTTTATTAATACTATTGTCAAAACAGTACAGTAATGAATGCATTATGCCTGTTCAAAGCGAATATCTAAAGAAATAAAAGCATATTTTGTTAAAAGCAATGTCGTATTTATGAGCAACGCTTACGGCAAAGGATAAATCCTCGAGCGTCGCACGCCGCACCTCGAACGTACCCGCGCTTGAATGATTAAACGCATTTCGCCCAATCCCGAGCGCCTTGCAATCTTAATTTTACGAGCGCAAGTTCCACTCAATTGCCCTTAGGAAACGTAAGCCGAAGATCAAATGGAGGCGAAAGCTACTCCTCACCCGCAATGCCGTCAGCCTCGAGCATTTCGTCGAAATCGTTCATCACGGGAATCTCACCCGCCGCAGGCGCTTCGATGCCATATGCTGCCGCGAGCGCACAAGCCTGATCGAATCGCAGCTGAGCCGCCTGTTGCTTGCCGGCCTGTTCAAGGTAATACGACTCAAGGGCCATGCCGCGCACCAAATACTCGACCACATGCGGATCGGTTCCCGATACGCTCAGAATGCCCGCGAAGCTTTCGGGCGCCAGCCCCAGTACCACATTCGCATCCATTTCGAGCGCATTCGCGATGGCGTCTTCCACCGACGCAGCTTTCGCATCGGGGTCGTCGTCTTTCTCAACCGTGCGACGCATCGCCTCGACGAATTGCCAGATCAAACGCATCAAATAATCTTGCTGAAACATGTTAGGAACCCCGTTCTGTCGAACGGGGTTCCCGCTCGACGCTGCGCGGGAATCTGGTGGACGATTTCGCTTTCATTCGTCGCTCGCATAGCGCTGCTACGCTTCGCTTCTCTTTCAAACGAGCCCGCCTCGTCAGATTCCCGTTTGCTGACTTTTGGCGTATGCCCAAAACTCGCCACGAGCTTGCTCGGGCTCGCTTATGCTTCTGTCCCAGGCATCTTCAGGCCCAGATGGTCAAACGCCCTGGCAGTTGCTTGGCGGCCCTTCGGTGTGCGCATAATGAGCCCTTGTTGAATAAGGAACGGCTCATATACGTCTTCCACCGTGCCCGGATCTTCAGAAAGCGCCGATGCAAGCGTGGTAAGGCCCACAGGACGCCCCGCAAACGAGTCGCATAAAAGCTCAAGGATTTTGTTGTCAAGGCCATCGAGCCCCAGCGAATCGACCTCGAAAAAGCTCAATGCCGCTGCCGCGGTATCTTCGTCGATATCGCCGTTGCCGCGTACCTGTGCCCAGTCGCGCACGCGCTTGAGCAGGCGATTTGCCAAGCGAGGCGTTCCGCGGCTTCGGCGCGCGATTTCAATGGCGCCTTCTTCATCGACCGCCACATCCAAAATGCCCGCCGAGCGCTTCACGATGTCAGCAAGCTCTTCAGGGGTGTAATAATCCAAGCGGAACACGATACCGAATCGATCGCGCAAAGGCCCGGTAAGCAAACCCGTGCGCGTGGTCGCGCCGATAAGCGTGAAGTGCGGCAAATCGAGGCGGATGCTGCGCGCCGCCGGCCCCTTGCCCACCACAATATCGAGCACGCAATCTTCCAGCGCGGGATACAGCACCTCTTCCACCTGGCGATTCAAGCGATGAATCTCGTCGATGAACAGCACGTCGCCTTCTTCGAGATTCGTAAGAATTGCCGCCAAATCGCCTGGACGCGCAATAGCCGGACCGCTCGTGGTGCGAATGTTCGCGCCTAACTCGTTGGCGACAACGGTGGCGAGCGTGGTTTTGCCCAAACCCGGAGGCCCGCTGAACAGCACGTGGTCCATGCATTCGCCGCGCTGCTTGGCCGCCTGAATAAGAATGGACAAGCTGTCTTTCACGCGCGTTTGGCCCAGATAATCGTCCAGGTATTTCGGGCGAAGCGAGCGATCGAGCGCCAAATCGTCTTCGGTGAGGTCGCTCGAAACCACGCGCTCGCGCGGCGTTTGCTGCGCGAAGCCCGCGCCCCCCGACGCCGAACCGCCCGAAGGTGCCTCGAACACCATTCCTTCTATTTGAATGCCTTCAGCCACGAATTACTTCCTTTACCCCACCGAGCCAAGTCGCTTTAAAGCATACTGCAACAGCGCGCCCTCGGTATTCAATTCTTCGGGAGCACCCTTCAGCGCCAAATCGGCCTCGGCCAGCGTGAAGCCCATAGCAAGCAGACCGTCGCGCGCGCCCTGCAAGCGTTCAGTGGCGGCTGCCGTCGCGGCGCTGAACAGGTCTTGCTCGCCCGCCTGCGCCAAATTGCCCTTCAATTCCAGAATAAGGCGCTGCGCGGTTTTCTTGCCCACGCCCGGAATGGTTGACACCGCCTTCACGTCTTCTGATTGAATAGCGGAAATAAGTTCGGCCGGCTTGAACGTGGAAAGCGCCGCCAGCGCCGCCTTCGGGCCAATGCCCGACACACCAATAAGACGCAGGAACAACGCATGTTCTTCCTGAGACAAGAAGCCATACAACGTCATAGCATCTTCGCGCACAGCAAGATGCGTGAACAGCGCCACATCGGCGCCCGCCTCGGGGAGTTTCACAATATCGGTCGCAGGCATGTACACGGCAAAGCCGACGCCGTTCACGTCGACGAAGGCCATATCAGCGCTTCGGCCGGCCATTGTGCCTTTCAGGAATGCAATCATCGGCAACCTCTCACAAGCGACAAGCGGCGAAAACCGCGCATGCCACGAATCAATCTACAAACGTCTGTTCGCAAATATACCATAGCGGCACAAACGAAAACATGCAGCCGCCGCTCTTTTTGCGACAACTGCACGTTTTGCCCTTAAGACGAAAAGGGTCAGCGAAGAAAGCGGCGCGTAACGTTTCTCCTACTGCACGGCGCGGGCCTCGCCGTCGACACCGAGCTGGGCCTCGAGGCGCTCGCCCTTGTCTTCGACCACGACCGATTCGACGCTCGAGACATCGCCGCCAGCCACACGATATTCGGTAAGGCACAAGTCCATGGTCTCCATGTCGCTATTCGGTTTCTTCAAGCGCACAACCAACGTTGAGCCCTCCTGGGTTATGGCTTCAATTTCCTTGCCTGGAATCGAGCCGCCCGAAAGCTGCAGCTGGATCCACTCGCCTTGCGGCTTCCAGCCATTACCCGGCATGGCAACGATTGCGCCGCCAGAGACCTCCATGCACAACACGGGCAAGTCGGCGTCTTCTTCCCACGTCCACGCAGAGTCGTCTGTATTCTGTTTTGCGCAACCAAGCATCGTCGCAGCCACAGGGCCGCACGCCGCTGCGGCTACGACGCCACATGCCGCCGCCACGAACGTTCGCCTCGTCATATGCTTCGCCACGGTCGCCTCCGTTTCGCCCGAATTTCCGCTGAGTTCTTCGTTGCCTTCATTGTCCCATACGCATGACTCGCGCGTCGAGAAACGAAGTGGGAACGCGAGGGTTAAACAAGAAACAAAAACGAGCGTAAACAGACACGAAAAAGAGCTTCCACACCCGTGGCAACCGCAAATTAGCACCGCAAATATCAATAAGATGCCTGATGAAAAGCATGCCATTTTCAGCCAAGAAATTCACGGACGAAGCGAGAAAAGCCTCGAGCCGGATGACGTTTCGCACTCCACGCGTCGCATTCCCCCTGCACCTTGCACCCTCCACATTAAGCTCTCGTGCAGAAACCACGAACCCGATTTCCCAGTGCTACCATAGAGGGGTTTTGCAAACGCTTCACGGGGGACTTTCATGCGCGGAAATATCGAATCGAACACGCAAAGCGGCGTTGGCGCCATTTTCGCCATATATCTTTTGGGCCTTTTGCTCGGCGGGCTATACGTGGGCATGATTTCACCCGTACGTCTCGTGATCCAGCAAGATTTCGGTCTAGGCGACACCGCGGGCATTTGGATGGTGAACATCTACACGCTGTTCTACGCCGCATGTATCCCCGTTATCGGCAAGCTCGCCGACATCCGCGGCCGCAAGCCGGTCTTCATCGGTTGCTTGCTCGTGTTCATGGCAGGCTCGCTTATTTGCGGCCTGTCGCAAACGCTTGATAGCTTCCCCGTCCTGCTCGCCGGCCGCTTGGTGCAAGCCGTTGGCGCCTGCGGCATTATTCCCGTAGCGAACGCCGAAATAGGGGCGACGTTCCCTCAAGAAAAGAAGGGCATGGCGCTCGGCATAGCCGCCGCCGTTGCCGGTATCGCGAACGTCATTGGTGCCGCCGTAGGCAGCCTGGTCGTGGGCATCGTAGGAAACGATCACTGGTCGGCGCTGTTCTTCTTCGCCATTCCCGTATGCTTGGCGCTCATTGTCGCGAGCCTGCACGCTCTTCCGAACCACAACGTCGAAGACTCAACGCCACTCGACATCCCCGGCTCAGTACTGCTCGTCGTCACGGTGCTGTTGTTCCTGTTCGCAGTTCAGCACATCGATGTGCGGCACGTCGGCCAGTCAATCGCGTCGGCGGAAGTGCTTGCGCCCGCCTTAGGCTTCGTTGTGGCGCTCGCTGCGTTTGTGCTGACGGAACACCGCGCGGAAAGCCCCGTGTTCCATTTGGAATACCTCGGCAATAAGCCTATCGTCATCACCATGGTGGTGAGTTTCTTTGTGGGCTGCGTCATTATCACCATGACAATCATCCCCGAAGTCGCCGAGTTCATCATGAGCGCGCCGGTCGGCTCGGGCGGCTTGTATATTTTGCCCGTAGGCATCGTGAGCATGTTCGGCCCGCCGATTGGCGGCAAGCTTATCGATAAATTCGGTCCTAAGCCCGTTATGATGGGCGGCCTCTCCGTGGCGGCCGCAGGCTTTTTATTCCTCGCGTTCGTAAGCCTGAACAGCGCAAACGCAATTCTGCTCATCGTCGGTTTGTCTATTATGGGCTTGGGTATGGGTTTTGCGATGGGCGCGCCCACCAACTACATGGTGCTCGAAAACACGAGCCCCACAGAAAGCGGAGCCGCAATCGCAACCATTGCGCTGGTTCGTCAAGTGGGCACCACCGTGGCACCAGCGCTGCTGCTTGGTTTTGTTTCTGCCACGCCGGGCGCACAGGGCTTCTTCCACATGCTGCTGTGCGCGGCGGCGTTCTGCATTATTTCCCTCGTGTGCATGACGTTTTACCGCAAGAAATAAGGAGGAAGCCGCCGGCGCCGGGACCAGCCCAAAACGTCGCCGGCTAGCGTGCTTCCCAATATCGCTTGCACGCTTCGGCGAATGTGCCCTCACCCGGGAACGGCACCGCGCACGCTTCAAGCGTTTCGGCGGCATCATCTGCCCCATTCGATGCGCCCAGGCCGCACAGCTCGTCGGGAGCGCCCGAGCCACACGAGCCACACAACCCGGTTGACCCATCCATTGCACCCGGCTCGTCAACAAGCAACATCGACCCATCGCCGATGGGCGCACCATAGCTCATGAGCGACATAGTATCGCATACCCACAGGGGGTCGCGACCTGCCGTCATCCAACCGCTAGCATAGTTCTCCACGCGCTCGACCGGCGAATGACCCACAATTTGCGGCACGCCGGGCAACGCATCGTCGAGCATATCGCGCAAGTCGGCCCACAAAGGCCCCGGCAGCGACCAGCCCCCACGCGACGGCGGACAGCTGTCCAAATCGCCCCAATGCGACGAATCGGCGAGCATCTCATTCAAGCGCTGGGCAATCGCTGCCGCATCAGCAGGCACGTCGGCCAAAAACCGCTTCGCCCACACTCCCGTCACACCCGCATGCGAGCACAAATACGGCCCAACCGCACAAGCGACCTTTGCCTGCAGGGCATCTTCCAGAATCGTTCGCAGATTGCGCATGATGGACATGATCGAGCCTGGGCCGCGCTTGCCACGCACATAGCAAAAATCGTGGTTGCCCAGCAGCACGTCGACTCGCATGCCGCGCCCGCGATGCTCGCGAACCCATTTCGCATAAAACTCCATAGCGTTTAGCTCATCGGCTTCGTTCGCGCCCCAGTCATCGCACGCGTCGCCCAAAAATACGACACGCCCAATTTCTGCATCACCAGCCAGCATCCCATCGATACGGGGCAGCACAAATTGCTGCTTCAAATGCAAATCGCCCACAACCAGCGTTTTCATGAGCTCACCTCGTATTCCAAGCGCAATTCGCACGCCCACGTCAGCAGAACCTCGAGTTCAAAAAGCATCGACAGCTTCAAGCCCGGCCGTACTCTACTCAATTTCGGCCATAGCATGTCCAACGAGGCAATGCCCATGCAAATAGCAGGACCCGACAATCGCGCGAATCCCCTGCGTATTGTTTCGCCAACATGCCTGCGCCCATTCAGAACGACCATTCGAAACCGCCCTGCTACACAGGCGGCTACGCAAGCGATTGAGCTCGCCAGGCTTTTACTCTTACCCGAGAGACGCGGCCCAATTTCACGTGTCGGCAACATCAAGCCTCGTGTGGGCATGAGTATACTCCTTACAAGCATACAAATAACGATTCCACGAGCGCATCGCCGCCGATTATCGAGCATCCTTAAAACCCTTTCGAGAAGGCGCGGATCACCGGGATATTTTAGCTATCAAACGGACGGCCTTCCCCGCTTGGCACGTGGAATCTGATTCCACATCATCGCCACCCAGCAGAAAACAACGCAGAAGAAACGCCCGGCAAAGAAATCAAAACCGGCAGAAAATGCCACAATGGGGCCTCCCTGCAGAGAAATCGTTCCGAATTGTCAGAAAACGCCGCAAGGGGGCCTCTTTTTAGGCTTCCCATGACGAGCAATCCGATACTGCGACCGTAAAACCGCAGGTCGCAAATATCTTCAACGCCGAATTCCCCATTTCGTCCGGACAACATGCCTGCAATGAGGCCCCCTTGTGGCATTTCCTGGCAGAAATGACCCAACAAGACGCAACGCAAGGTTTGAACGGGAGGTCGACAATCCGTTTACCAGGCCACAGACGGCACGCGCATCATTTCACCCGCCAGACCGCAACCAGAGCCGACCCGCGCGCCAAATCACAAGCGGCACAGCTACGTTTCCGCGCACCCAAGCCCTAAGCATCTCGACCGCGAGGCCGCGCCAGCACAGCCAGCATTTCGAACACCAGGCATTTCCCACATCGCCCACCAGGCCGCAAGCGGCACGCCGACGCCACGCCCACCAAGCCGCTAACCTCATACCCAACTCCATGTCCACCAAACCTCCAATGCCTCTCCCACCAGGCCTTTCGCATTTTCCAGAAAAAGCAGCCGCACTTTTCCATGTAGAGGGCAAGACGCGCGAACGGCGGCGCGTCCGAAACGCATCCCCCGCCGGAAAAGGAGCCCGCCATGGTCGAGCAAACATTTGAATGCAGCAACTGCTACGAGGTTTTCAACAAGGAACACACCACCGAGGTGCTGTGGACCCAATGCCCCCACTGCGGAGGCAGAGCATATCCGTACTAGGCCACAATGAGACGGGGCGAGCAGAAGCGGCCCAAAGCCAGGCACGCAACGCACATCGGCCGCCGAAGATGAACGAGGCCGAGCCTGCAACGCACCCGACGGCATACTTCCCACTCGCCCCACCTGCCCCACGCCGCCTCGCCGGAATAGAGCGCGAAGCACGGCCCCGCGACAACGCAACCGTGCTTTACCCGCCGACCAAGGCGGCGTTGGTTTTCCAGAAAGACCAGCCGCCGTTTTCCATGTAGAAGGCGAAATGCGAAAGCGGCTCACCCAACAAGCACCCGCCGGAAAGGAGCGCGCCATGAGCAAAGCCAAAAAACCAACGTCGATCACGACAATCAAGGAGTGCGAAGAAGCTCTGGAGTGGATTGACCTTGAGCTCGACAAGCTCGACCGCAACATACGCATCACAAGCAGGGCAATCTTCTCGCCGAAGAAGTGGACCACCGCCATTAGCGGCATCCTGTGGTCGAAACAGGTCAAGCAGAAAACCTCCGACCACGTTTGCAACTCGCCCTTCCTCTCGAAGCTCGAGGGCTCCGCCCGCAGCGACCAGAGCCTCCAGGAAATCCAGCTGAGCCGCGTCATGAACACGGCGAAAGAGGTTCAAGCCGTGTGCGAGGAAACTTGCAGTCGCCTCAGCGGCGCGGTCAACGAAGCCCGAGCCGCGGTTGACCAGCCCGTCCATGTGGACGACCGCAACATCTCGGCGCTGCCCGAGGCCGACCGTGAGGCCATCAAACAGCATGACAAGGCCGTTCAGGTGGCAAAACGCGAAGCGGCCGCGCGCCAGGTCGAAAGCGAGCTTTCCGCCTGGACCGCCATGCAGACACGCGCGAACCGCATGGTAAACCGCACGTCGGAAGCGCTCGAAGCACGCCATGCCTTCACCGCCTGCAACTACGAAGTGCTCAGCGACACGCACCTCAAATGGGCCGCGCGCCGCGGAAACGACAAAGTCCTTCTTGGTAATCATAGGTCGCCCTTTCTCTTGGCAGTTGCGGATTGAAACAGGGCGCGGGCGTAGGGGATTGCCCGCCCGCGCCGGTAAAAGGAACAGCCGTTACAGGCTTTCGCGAACAAGCGGCATGCTCATGCAGCGCGGGCCGCCACGGGCGCGGCACAGCTCGCCGGAGGGAACGGTCAGCACCTTCACGTCGTGCCTATTAAGGCAATCGTTGGTGCGGTGGTTGCGGTCGTAGGTGACCACAACGCCAGGCGCTATAGCCAAGGTGTTAGAGCCATCGGACCACTGCTCGTAATCGGCCCAGAAGGGGTCGCCGCCCGCGCAGGGAATAAGATCCACCGCCGGCAGGTGCAACAGACGCTTTAAGCACTCCTCCAGGCTTTCCTGAACGTAGTCGGCCCGCAGGCTGCCGTCACCAGCAAGGGTTAGCTCGTAGAGCTTCAAGCCCCCTATAATGCCAGGATAAAAGGTGAACTTATCCACATCTACCTGGGTAAACACCGTGTCCAGATGCATGTAGGCGCGGCCCTTCGGAATTTCGAAAACCACTACCTTCTTGAAGCTGTCACCACTAGCCAGCGTTGCCTTGGCAAACTGCTCAATGGCCTGCGGCAATGTACGACAGCTGTGACCAATGGCAATGACTTCCGGAGAGAGGATGCAAATGTCACCGCCCTCGATGGTCTCGCCGTAGGGGTTGTTGGTGTGCAACAGCTTCACATCTTCAGAGGCAAAGTCCTTCACGTTCTCGAACACATGCTTCCACACCACTGTTTCCAGATTGCGTGTGTTTTGCACAAAACGATTCAGCGTGAAATTGGAACCTACTGAGCAGCCAGGGTCGCGACACATCACGAAGTTGCACGAGGTGTGCATGGCGTACGGGTCGTCAGGGGTGTCATCCGGCAGCGCATCGGAGAGACTCCACGGCTTGGTCACCGCCTCCAGGTCCTTCTTCTCTATGCCCGCCATCACCGTTCTGGCGAAATCGTGGGCCGACATAGGCATAAGATAGTTAGCAATTTGCTCGCGCTTGGCGTCGTCGTATATGAAGTCCTCAGTCATGTACTCGTCCAGGAACTTGCGACGATCCGCCTCATTTCCCAACGAGCGCTCGAACAGGTCCTCCAGGTATACCACCTCTGCCCCATTGTCACGCAGGTGCTGAGTGAACACATCGTGGTCTTTGCCAGCCTGTTCGGCCCACACAACATCGTCTACCAGCTGAAACTCCCGCGAGTCGGGACGAACCGCGTCAAAGTACAGCTCCGGACGCGAGACAAGGATTTTTTTCACCTTGCCCACCTCCAAGTAAACATCGATGGTACTCATGCTCAAACCTCCTTCTCTTTTGTCGCTTTTTCTTGTTTCTTACTTCGCTTTTCGCCCCATCTAACCTGGGGCAGACACGGGGTTGTCTACAGCATTCCCCCGAAAAGCGCACCTTGGTCGGGGGAAACGAAGTACCTCCCCTTTTTGATTGACCTTACTTGTCAGTTGATTGTGGCTATACCATTCCCATAACAAACATGGTCAAGCTGACTGCAGCGAACACGGCAAGCACTACGATGGCAATGATCTCTTTAGTGTTGAACACCTTCTCTAGGCCGGCTTCTTTGCGAGCTTGATAGAGGAATATGACACCGATGAGGAACGGAATGGACAGCAGCATGATGTATTCGATGCCGGAGACGAACATAGCGTAGAGCATGTACAGAGTGCCAACGGCGCCGATGATTATATTGCGCACGCGACCCTGTTCCTCAGGGTGCTTAATAGAACGCACCGTGTTGTAGGCAGTAATCATGACTCAGGTGACCAGAATGGCCGAGCTGGAGAGCGAGAAGCCGAAGTTGTAGGCATCCTCGGTGAAATGCATGGTGATAAGCAGCAACTGCGCCAGGAGCGTGGTGACAAACAGAGAGAACATGGCAGTGCCGTTTTGATTGGTCTTACCCCAGCGAGCTGGCAGCAAATGGTCGTCGGCCAAAATTTGAGTGGATTCAGTGGGCATGATGGTGTAGGCAAGCCATGCGCCAGCAATGGAAATGATGATGCATGCCTCAACGAGCTGAGCCGCAATGGGGCCTACGTACAACTCCAGAATTTTGCCGATAGAAGGCTCGCCCAGGGCAACAAACTCCTCGGCACTCATGAGGCCATAAGGAATCATGGCGCAAATGAACAGCAGTGCGGTGCCAATAAACAGGCCAATAATGCTTGCCTTGGAAGCCACGGCCTTGCTCTTTGCGCGCTTGGACATGAGAGCAGCAGATTCGACGCCCATGAACAGCCAGATAATAGAGAGCATAGAGTCTGTGACTTGACCGAACACCGAGCCAAGGTCAAAGCCCTGACCCAGATCAACATTGCCGGCAAAATTGGACCAAAAGTCGGTAGCAAATATATCGAAATTGAAGAAGAACACGGTCACGCCAATAAACACCACAAGCGGGATGACCTTCACCACAGTGACAGCGGCGTTCAGAATCATAGCGTTTTCGACGCCCTTGCTAATGAGCAAGAACATGAGCCACATAAAGGCAGAAGCAATAGCAATGGAACCCCAGATAGTGCCAGTATCTCCTAGCACAGGGAAGAAGGTACCCAAAGCGATCATCATCATGGTGGCAAAGGCAATGTTGCCTACCCAGCCGGAAATCCAGTAGCCCCAGGCGCTCATAAACTCGCCCAAAGGACCGAAGAGCTTTTGGGCATAGCAGAACATGCCATCGCCCCCTGGCTCCTTCTGCAAAAGATTCTGCAATGAGAGAACGAACAGCAGCATGCCGACAAAGCAAACTGCTCAAGCAGCCGCAAACCATTTCCTCCTGGTCGAATAGCACGATAGATAACTTCATAGGAATCGATCTTGCTCAGCGCATTGTTGCAGAATCTGCCCAAATCCATGAGCGGATGGCACGGTTTTTGAAGTGGTACTGGGATAATGTTTTCGAAGAAATTTGGCGCAACATCGGTGCTGCCGAGATAGGCTGTATGGGCGTCGAGAAAAAGGTGCTGTCCGCCATGAGCGAAAGCAGCTACTTGGAAACCTGCCATCCGGGACTAAAAGTGGTGCATGGCAGCCTTACTGTTATAGATGTGCCAGAATGCTCTTGGCAGCTGAGCGATGCGGAGGCTATCGATGTACTTCTCACCGCCTTCAGCGGATCAAGCCTTATTGTGAACAAGTTCGACGGCATTCTCACCCTTTTCAAAAGAATTGCTGTGGGCGACCTGGGATCCGATGACATAGGCCTAGAGGAACTGGCGGAATTCCTGAAATCTATTTCCAGCTCTACCAAATTCCAAATCCTCAAGGAGCTGTATAACTCTCCGAAAACCACCAAAGAGCTAGCAGAAGCGCTAGACATGGCCCCAGCTCCATTTCTGAACACTTGAAAACTCTTCGAGCGGCAGAGCTTTTGTACCCCCAGCGAGTAAAGAACTCTGTATACAACCGCTTCCTCTATGAGAACTACCAGGCATTTGCCTCGCGCCTGCTCACCTATTTTGATCAATAATGAAAGAGTAATTCCCCCAGATCAAGCCAATGCTAGCGATCGTTGCTTTCCATTTTTGTCCGCTGCGATAGCGTAGTGGAGTCCCCTTTTCCCGCCATCACAAGGAGCCGCTCATACTGAAAGGTAGTACCTGTATCGTTCTTTCGGACACGGAAGCTTGAGGAACATGTTGATCGCCTGGGTGGTGCTGACGCCGAGCTCCGAGAAGAGCTTCGCCGTGTCGTCCCTCGCCTGCCTCTCCATGCATACGGTGACGTTGACCGTCTCCATGCGGACCTCCCTGCCTCGTGCGCGCGCAACTTGGGCGAATCAGGCCCCTGATTCGCGATTTCGGGAATGACTCAATTGATTCGCGAAACCGCAGGTCGCCCTTTCAATCACTCCCAGGTTTCCGTAGGGATTCGTAGCGGGTGGCTTGAAGAGGGGTGATTCTGACAGGATCTTGCGCGCGTGGTTTCCTCAAATCGCAACGTCGCAAGGAGCTGGGTGCTCCTCCAGGTAGTTGTCGACCGAGCACCTATTGATGCTTTCCTTGTAAACATAGCTGTGTGCAATTTGCTCAAGCTGGGCGAACAGCAAAGCGGCGTCTCGGCACGATCGCAAAGTCCCGCATTCGCATCCCGCATGTGCGAAGAGGTGTTCGTGGTGAGCGGCGCGATTGCGGATCTTGTTGATTCCCGCTATCCGTTCGTTGACGTCGTTTCGGTCTGCTCCCTTTGGCCATGCCTTATGGATGATTGGGATCCACAAATCGCGTTCATGGCTGCGGTCCGTCATGTGGGCCCAGAAGCCCAGCGTTAGGTTCGAGACGATGTCGTCTGCGGTCGCGTTCTCGCGAAGGCCGTTTCTCAGGTGGTCTATCGAATTCCTGTTCAGTCGGTTGGCGTCGTTGACCTGTCCTCGCTTATTCGTCCTGAGGATCGGGCACCTTACGGGAGAGGCATTGTCGAACAGCCAGTTGTGTTTCGTCAAGAGGATTTGAGCAAAAAGAGCATCGGAAATTGAGCAGCCTGAGCATCGGAAGTGCGCACGCTTTCTGAGCGGCTAGCCCTCCTGCATGAGGGCATGGCGGACGCGGTAGGACT
>NZ_QIBZ01000018.1 GCF_003725955.1 Slackia isoflavoniconvertens
GTCCTACCGCGTCCGCCATGCCCTCATGCAGGAGGGCTAGCCGCTCAGAAAGCGTGCGCACTTCCGATGCTCAGGCTGCTCAATTTCCGATGCTCTTTTTGCTCAAATCCTCTTGACGAAACACATTTTCTTTGGCGAGAATTGAGTGCAGGCTTTTCCACCTGATTTTCGGCCTTGACCCATGCGTGCATTAACCTTCGAAACGCCTTTCACCACTGCGCGCAAAGAACGAATCAAAGGGTGATTTTTTCAATTGAATCTGATGATTAACCAGTTTCCCTGGTCTCCTTGTCTGCCTTATTTCAGACATTTTAAGACCAAATTGCAACCGCCCCCTCAAAGTCTTATTGGAATCGTTTTATAATCCGCAATGCCCCTTCTGGAACCATTGCTTTAACAAGCAACAAATAATGAGGCGTCGATTGCTAAACAAGCGCGCATCGCAGCTCCGTCCCCTGAACTCCGGAAGAAAACGCCAAGAATTCTTATGAGGACATGGCCCCAACGACCAATCGCTCACTCGCTTCGCGAATGCGGCCTCTCTATTTTCACTGCATTCGATATGCCGCGGTTTTCAAATCCCTGCCGCGATTCCAAATACCATCGATATGATTTCGAATTTCTTGAACAATCCCCTGTCAATAACAAGCAGATAAACGATACTTCGCTATTTATGCGCCATTCAACAAGAAGGAAAACCAAAATGTAGTATTGCCGCCAAACAACGCACCTTAGGGAGCGAGCGAAAGTTCATCAGATCTGTCCTTCAACGAGTCGCACCTCTCGACCTTGCTTGCATGCGCCCGCGGCTCGCCATCACCCCGATTCGTCCTCAATACCAACACGGAAGGATGGCGTGAGCTAAACCGGCTTAAGAATCGAACGAAGAACCTCCCATAGCGCGAAAAGAGACAGATGTGACCAAAAAAGACCCCGTCTGAGACGCCTCCTGCGACAAGATATCCAATCAAAACGTGTACTCGTACCTTTTTTCTCAAAATAGGGTCTTATTTTCGCTCTCAAGGCCGATTTCGACCACGTGCGTACTTTCTCCTAGGTCCTCGTCTTTTCTGGGAGAATGCTCTATGGCTACCCGACTCACAACATCGACTCCAGCAGAAATGCGTCCTTCACTTAAAGATCACCATGGAAGCTTGGCTTTCCCACTTTTTTTGCACCAGCTTTTTAACGCGCCGCATCTTATGACGCGCCTTTGCCGCCTCCCCGCCGCTTCCTCGTGCGTTCCCTAGCCATCCCTGCCTCTTCTTAGTTGTTTTTTGACTTCTTATCATGGGGTCATCACTAAATTAATTATGATCAATATTTTGCTATTCTGCTATCTTCCTAGCTATCTAGCTATTCTTACCTCATATTTTGTCTGCTCATAAAGCACTTCATACGCTTAGTGGTAGACTTTCTTTGCATAACAATTCGCGTTCATCCAAAAGGAATGTTAGTAGCAGGCTACCTTGCTAGTTTGCTACTCTGATATCTCACTAACTCCAAATGGCCACTCTACGCAGCGGCTTAAGTTAAGGATTTTGATTAAAGCAAGACTCCAAACAGCCCCCAAATTCTTGAGAATCAAACCCACGCTCGATCGCATTTCGACCCGCAACAATCCTCAGCCGCTCTGCATATGCCTTTGTTACACGTCGCTCCGCAGACAACCGACCAAACAAATGCACTTCTTCAGAAATTAGGGACGTTCATACGCTGTTCGGAAACGTGCGAAAGAGGGCGGGAGAGTGTTTCGTTCGACATTCCTCGTGAATGAAAGGGTGCTAGATCCTCTCTCGTAAACTAAGCAAGGCATACGAGCGATTTTCTTACAGCGGCAGGAAGAAGGGGAGTGGTATCCCGCATTCTTAACCCCACAAGCGCATACCCTCGAATGACACTTCCGGCATAGGGTAGGGGAGTTGGCAAAACACGAGACATGCGCAGCGGAACAACCAGATCCATTGCTCCGTTGCGCCAAAGCTCAGCCAATTCGGGTATAGCTACCCTAATAGATGCTATTAGGGTAGCTTGCTATTTTGCTATCTTTCGACTACACAAGCATAGCTTTCGAATCCGCTTACAACCGATTGAGCGAAACAGCAATACTATCAATCTAGCTAAATATTCCACTACTTCATTTTCTGTTATGAGCCTATTTTTCTACTTAGCTACCTTGCTAGCTAGGTATCAGAGTAGCTAATAAGCAAGCTATCTCGTTAGTATGATAGCGAGTTATTGGACTATTCTGCTATCTGTGTAGCTGGCTAGTCTAATCGCTTTCTAGCTTATTATTTTCATATCCCACTATCTTGTTAACTGGTTATATTATTAGCTGACTATCTGATTAGCGGAATAGCTGCATATCTTGGGAGTTTCCTAACCATCTATTTTAGTAGTCTGTTATCTTGTTAGTTTCCTATTTCGCTATTCTATTATCTAGCTAGCTCCTTATCTTACTAACTAGCGACTCTTCTAGTTCGCTAGCTTGCGAGTTATCTACTTCGCTATCTGACTAGTTTATTAGCTCAATAGCTAGATATGCGGCTATTTAATTATCTAAATAGGGGGATATTTTGTTAGTACGATAAGGTGTTAGCTGAATATCGTGATAAAATGCAATTCAGATAGATTGATACGAATTTAGTAATCCCAGGTAGAAGGTAAAAATGGGCAAAACATACTCAGTGGCAAACCGAAAAGGTGGTTGCTCAAAAACGACAACAGTAGGCGCACTTGCATCTGGCTTGAATGAGCTTGGCTGCAAAGTCCTTGTTATAGACATGGACCCCCAAGGAAATATTTCTGATTGGGCTGGCTTTAACACCGATGGTCAAAACACTACCTACGAAGTAATCACGAACCGCTGCGAAGCTTCTGAGGCGATTTACGAAACAAAACATTACGATTTAATGCCTGCAGATAACGACTTGTTTGCATCGGAAACCGAGCTTGCTAACGCAATCGATCGTTATGAACATATGCGGGATGCTTTGAAATCGGTTAAAGATGATTACGATTTCATTCTTATCGATACGCCGCCAAATCTGTCGACGCTGTCAATCAATGCTTTCGTGGCATCCGATGGCGGTATCATTGTCACGACCGATACTGGTGCATTTTCAACAAAGGGCATGAACGATCTTGCTGAAACCCTTGCTATGGTGAGCAAGAAATTAAACCCTCAAGCAAAGGTAATTGGCATTCTGCTTACGCGTTTCAACCCACGCTTCAATGCAATGAAAGTCATGCGTGAAGTTACTGAGAAGTTCAGCGCATACTTCGAAGCGCCTGTTTATGACACCTTCATTCGACAATCGGTAGCCGTTATGGAATGCCAAATGGAATCGGTTGACCTCTTCGACGCACCGAAGCAATCGGCAGCCATTGCCGACTATCGCGCATTTGTCGCAGAATTCCTTCATAATGAAAGCGCCAAAGAGCAAGAGAGCGAGAAGTAAATGAGCAGGACCGGAACCGACCCCAACAAGATCCTGATGGGAGACCTGAAACCTGAACTGGCCGCAAAGGCTGACATGCTCTCGAGCAAATTTGCGCCAAAACCTAGACGCGCAGTAGAGACCGAGGAGCCAGCCGCACAGGCTCCTGCAAAGCAGGCCAAAGAGGCATCGGTCCCCGTTGCCAAGAAAAGAGCCAAACAGGAAAAGAAAGTCGAAGCAGCTCCCGTTGAAGAAGAGCTTACTCAAATGAACATTCGTATTCCTGTAAGCCTTAAGCGTGACATTGACAGGATCGTCTTCGAAAAGAAGTACGCAGGCGAAGATGTGAATATCAAGAGCCTTGTAAGCCAATGGATTCAGGAAAGCGTCAAGAAGGAGCTGCGCAAGAATGGCTAGTCGCCTCCCGGTACGCGTCCCGCTCTATGGAGACGCGTACCAGTTCGTTCCCGCACGAACAACAATTCTCAATCCAGCGCTTAAGGGGGAAGCTACGCAGCTCTATCTTCTATGGGCCACAATAGGGGAGGGGAGTAATAAAGGCATACTTTCTGATATAACGAATGACGAAACTATTCCTATTTTTGCATGGCTGAGTGACGATGAGCGTTTTCTTACAAGCGCATATCAACAAGACTACGAATTTATTGAATGTGTAAAAGAAATCGTGACGTTCAGCAACTTTCCCTCTGGGTCACAAATTGAGCTTGCAATAGCAAAGCCCCAGGTCACAAACGATGGACCTGGAATGGTTGCACGCTTTTCCATAACAGTTTAATAGCTAAATAGATTACTAGCCTGCTATCTACTTAATAGAATAGTTAGATAGCAGGCTAGTTTTATACATCAATAGCGAGCTAGTCTTAGAAAAAGCGAAGTATCCGTAGTAATAAACTATATAGAATGGTTGCCCGATCGCGTATCATCGACATTTGCCAAATCGCATGCAGCAACCCAATATTTCAAGACGGTAGGGTAGGAAATACCCGTAACCTTGGAAACAAAGTTCTTCGACGCACCAGGATTTTCAATCAAAACACTCGCAATTGCCGCCGTTTTCTCATCGCGAGATTTTTGAGAATATGCAGGACGAGCGACCTCCTCGAGGTGAGCGACACGCGTACGACCATTACGCTTCTCCGGCTCGCCAAATGGATCAAAACCAAGAGTGCGAACTTCGGAATTCCTCGTCTGCCAGTTATCCTTCTTGTAGCCCATCAAAGCGTTATCGATATCTCGGCGGGTGAGGGGAGTGCCCATTTTCGCCCATGGGGTATTCAACAAGTCTAAATAATCGCGTTGCAATTCTTTACGCGTTTTAACAGGCTGAACCATCATGTACGCAACTCCAGCGAGCATATAAAGCGACAAATAACGCCTGCCCAAAGGTACTTTTGGCAGATTCTCATAAATTGTTTGGTACACGCCTCCCGTTTCGCCTGCAATCAAGGGATGGGGGCGCGTCTTCCAACGGGATCGGACGGGACGCCTATTCCCAGATTCCTGTTTTTGTCCACGGCGACGCACGCCCTTTTGAATAAGGATGCTCGCACCAGGAGCGTTCAACGAGGCAGCGGTATCGAACTCGGCCTGAGTCAAATTACCTTTCTCGTATAAATCGCGAATAAATACGAGCTGATCTTCACTTGCGGGCTTTTCTTCAAAGGCCTTCTGGCGAGCTTCAATCTCATCGGCGATATCCTCGAACGACTTCCACCGCACATCATCTTCGCAAAGAACCAGTTCGGAATCATATGGCAAGCGATCGAAAGAAGCCAAAACATGAGAAAGCGAAAGCGGATTCACCGTTGAATGCTTGAAAACGCGGTCAACGGGACAAAAGCAGCGAACAACTTCACCGCGCTTCGTAAGCGAACCCGGAGCGCGAAACCCGTGATTAAGCGAGGTGCAATGCGTATCAAGCACGCAAGGAAGATCGAAGCAGATAAGGCCATAATACGCATAGAGCGCATCGGCCAAAGCCTTGTATTTCGTACGTCGGGGGTTATGGATTCGGAACGTTTGCAAGGGCTCATCGAAAATGTACCAGAGGTGAATACCTCGACCAGTAAGGCAGACATACGACGGCAAAAGCCGTCCATCAATACGCTCGAAAATTCTTTCCAAAACAACGGGATCAATTGGACCATCTTCATCTTCGACGCCGTTATGCGACGGATCGATATCGACACAAATCGCATTGAGCGTTCGCTGCTGAGCGCGCTGAGTGTTAAGGGGCATACGATATGCGCCATTACGAGTCTGGAACCGCCCCGTGAAAATGAGTGCGGGCTCATTGCGAATCGAAGAAAGAAGGAATTCGATGTCGGCAAGAGAATCGCATGCGTAAAGCTTATACGTCTGCTCGCGATCGTCGTGAAGGTGTAGATAGCTTACGAGCACTTCGTTATAGGCGTGTTTCTCAGGATCACCCAAACCAAACAAGTCAAAGTAAAACTGCAAAGCAGTAGGCGGAACGGTCATTACCGGAGCAATCGGACGAATTGCAAAAGAACCGATGCTCGAATCGAAATGCGAAGTACCCGATGAAGCCAAAGCCGGCTCAACGTAGGTCAAAGCCTCATAACCCTGAAGAAGCTCATCGCGCGTTAAGTCAACGGACAGTTCAACAAATCCGTTTGATTCAAGACAGTCAGTAAGTGCCGTAGCAGATGCGTTGTAACGACGAAACTCAGCTTCAGCACGAAGGCTTTCAGCAATAGCCTCATCAAGATTGAACGTAGAGAGAGGGGAGGGTTGAGTCAAAACGAGTAACTCCAAACATCGATCTTCCAAGCCCATAAGGGTGACACTAAGAACGATAAGATTTTATAACGTGAAAGCCTAAAAGTCCATTGCGAGTAAACAAGAGCGCGGAAGTTGAGAATGGGCCGCAAGCAGAACAACAGCAAGTTCCGCATCGAATTTAAGGGGGTTTAAAGGTCTTAGGTACCAAAAAGCGAGTATTGGCATCTACCCGCATAAATTCGGGCGTTAGAAACCGCGAGAGCGGCCCCTATGGGCTCGTGAAGCGGCTCAACCTGCGCCGTCTTATGGAGTCGGCGCAGGTTCTGGAGGAAGAAATCCTCGACGCCTTCAAAGAGCGCTGCACCACAGTTAGGAAGATCGAACAATTGTCGGGCAAGCTGGTTTCGGGCGAATTTCTTCATATTTTAGACTAAGGTTATAAAATCTAATAAGTAAAGATGTCGCGTGCTATACAAAGTATACTTTCTTATAACACCAGTTCGTACCGATGGTTTTACAAGTCGTTGTCTAGAACGATGAAAACGAATAAAAGAAAGCTAGAGAGCACTGAAACCACTTGAAAAGGAATTCAGGATGCTCTCGCCGCTGGTAAAAATGGCAGGCTCGAAACCCAAGATGGAGCAAAGGCCGGCAGGTATCACGCCATAGGAAACCCCTTAATATAAAAATCGCCTCCTACCTCGAGGAAAACAGAGATAGAAGGCGACTAAATAGTAGGAGTAATATCCGATGAAAACCTTATAAGTAGCTATAGATGTATATCGCTTATATCAAGTACAAAGGAATCGCATCGGAAATAACAAATAGAGAGGCGGATTCGTTTCCCCAAAGCGTCTAATCTAAAAGGCGTGAGATATTATTCTCGGCAGCATTCTTAATGCGATCGATGTTGTGAGCGTAAATCATCGTAGTGCTGATGTCGGCATGACGGGCCATTTGCTGAGCCTCGCGCTCACTCGCGCCGCCAAGAAGGGAAAACGTAATGGCAGTATGGCGCAAAGAATGAGCTGTATAGCGAGGGTCGTCGATACCTATTTTCCGCATCGCTTCTTTAACAATGCGAGATACAGAGCGCGTCGTAAGCCTCTCGCCAGAATTCCTTCGAGCAACCGAGGTAAAAAGGGGGGAGCTGTTACTTGAATCATCGCGCATTCCAAGGTAATCGCGAATAGGCGCTAAAGCACTTTCGGTTAGCACAACATAGTTGTCTTTACCGGGTCGACCCTTGCCCTGGATATAGAGCACATCAACGCCCGATACCGTTCGAATATCGCCGCAATCGGCGCGGACCACTTCGATATCGCGCAATCCGGTACGAAGCATGAGATTCAACAGTGCAAAATCACGCATGCCTGCTTCTGTTTCGAGATCAACGGCCGAAAGCAAACGGCGGGCCTGATCAACCGAAAGAGATGCTTTCTTGAAATCCCGCGAAGCTCTTTCACCTCGAACGCCACGTGCGATATTAGGTATGCCATTTTCTTCCGCGTAAGAGAAAAACGATCTCACGGCGCCAAGATAATTAGAAACGGTCGTAGGCTTTAAACGTTTATCAACAGAGAGGTATTCGCGAAATGAAATGATATCGCGCTTCGTAAGGGTATCGAAATCAAGAGACGTGTCTTTCACGAAGGCGCAGAATGATTTAAAGGCTCGTTTATACGTGTTCTTCGTCGATGAGGAAAGATCGAGAGAATCGAGCCACTGCGCAACAACCTCTTCATCAAGCGGAGCAAAAGAAGAGTCTGAATTGCCCACAACACACCGCCCGTCGAATCGATAACGTTTTGCTGTAGCCACCGAAGCATCAAAGGACGCTCATTAAAGAAAGCGAGCCAAGGCAAATGGTGGCTGGAAACCGTAAAATGCATTAATTGTCTCTATGATAGGACACCGGTTCAAAGCCAACTGTCAGAAAGAAGCATTCCTTTTGATATCGAGCAATGAGAAGGTCGGAATCACCGAACAAGAGCGCCACAACAATTGAAAGATAGACCAAGGCGCGGCGCACATAGAGTTGGCGCATACATGCTCGCCAAAGCGCACATCAACACCAAACGCCTCATTAGACGAGCAATAACCGTTGTTGTCATCTGGAACGTTCGCATTCCTCGCTACAATAGAAAACGTTTTGCAAACAGAGAGGAATAGTCAAAAATGGAAAAAGGTAACCTTCGGGCGCTTGCTCCGATCGGAGTGTTCCTTGTGCTTTACCTGGGCCTGGGAATTCTCTTCGAGTACATCCTGAAGATTGAGATGGGCTTCTACAACATTCCCATCGTCGTAATCTTCTTGGTGGCGCTTCTAGTGGCATGCTTCCAGAATCGCAAGCTCAGCTTCGATGACAAGCTGGCCATCATGGGGCGCGGCATTGGCGACAGGACAATCGTCACCATGATTCTCATCTTCATGGCAGCCGGTATATTCGTAGGCACCGTAGGCCGCAACAGCGCCGAAAGCGTCGCGTACCTCATGCTTTCTTTCATCCCACCTGAGTTTGCGGTGGCCGTTTTGTTCGTCGTGAGCTGCTTCGTTTCGCTCGCCATGGGAACCTCGGTGGGAACCATTACGCTCATCACGCCCATTTCCGTTGCCGTGTCCGCCGCCTCCGGCTTCGATTTACCGCTCTGCGTGGCGTCGGTCATGGGTGGCGCGATGTTTGGCGACAACCTGTCATTCATCTCGGACACGACAATCGCGGCGTGCCAAGGTCAAGGATGCGCCATGAAAGACAAGTTCCGCGAGAACTTCAAGATTGCAATGCCCGCCGCGTTGGCATCGCTCGTGATTATTTTGGTGCTGTCGTTCAACGCGAACATCACAGGCGCGGTGATTCATGAATACGAACTTATCGAGCTCATTCCGTACCTGATAGTTTTGGTAGGCGGCATTATTGGCATCAACGTCTTCATCGTTTTGCTTCTGGGCATTCTTTCCGGCGCCATTATCATGGTCGCAACGGGAGCCACCGCCGCAACCGATTTGCTTACGAGCATGGGTACCGGCGCCGCAGGCATGTTCGAAACAACGATGGTTGCCATTCTGGTCTCCGCCATCTGCGCGCTCATTCGCGAATATGGCGGCTTCGTATGGCTGCTCAACGCCATCAAGAACACGTTCAAGAACCGCAAAGGCGGCCAGCTCGGCATGGGCATCTTGGTTGGATGCATGGATATCGCAACCGCGAACAACACCGTGGCGATTGTTATGGCAAATCCCATCGCGGCGGACATGGCGAAAACCTACAATATCTCGCGCCGCAAGACCGCATCTATTCTCGATACGTTCTCGTGCGTTTTCCAAGGCATCATCCCCTATGGCGCCCAAATGCTCATCGCCATTGCAACGACCGCGAGCGCGGGCTATGCGATAACGGCATTCCAGATTATTCCGTGCTTGTTCTACCCCTTCATGCTGCTCATCAGCTCGTTAGTCTTTATCTTCCTGATTCCCGACCACCGCGAATACGACGGAGATGATGCGGAAGCCACCAAAGCGTAAAAAAGGCTTTAAGCCCGCAGATAAGGCCCCGACATATGTCGGGGCCTTTTATGTTGGGCGAAAAAGCTTGGAACCTGTTAAACGCTACGAGCATTTAGCAGGTTCCAGGCAAAACCCGCTTCCGAAACCAATCATGATTTTAAGAAGCAGGGGAGAGACATACAACGATGGTCCCAAGATCGAACTCGCATATCGCGACCTGCTAAACGCTACGAGCGTTTAGCAGGTTCCAAATCGAAGGATTAATCGTGAGAGAAGAAGCGAAAGAGGGCGGGACAGGGGACGGGCAGATTGCCGCGGCGAACGAAGCGGCCCAGGAAGCTCATGCCCGAAAGCGCCAAGGCAATGCCGAGGCCAGTATAGAAGAAGGCGATGAACCAGTTCGGCACCAGACCGAAGGCACGAAGGCTGATGCCACCCGTCATCATAATGACCATCATGATGTAAGCGGAAGCGTCGAAGAAACGCCAGAAGGCGATTTTATCCTCAACGTAGCCAGCGATACGATTCGCGTGCTTTCCGACCATCTTCGAGAAGACCTTGATGTGAAACACGGTGAATACAGCGATCGCTCCGATGACGAGCATCCACCACATGCTCTGACTCATTTGGCCGAACGAGAGAATACCAAGTCGAGCGATGTTCACGCCTGCTGCGAGCCACACAATGCCGGCAATGAAAAGCAACGCGGTTTTCGAAACTTTCAGCATAGGAACTTCCTTCCAGATGCAAGGCCGACGCCTTGAGACCTCTCTTTATGGGTTCCTATTGTGCTGGAGTTCGATATGAACATCAAAGGGGTCATGTTCAGTTCTGGCAAATGTGGTGAAACGATGTTCATAAAAGTCATGAAGCTCAAGCATATATAGGTAAGGCTCGCAGGTCAAAGCACCAGCGAGCCTTACTTGCTTTCAATGCAGAAAAAAAGACCTCACCAGAAGCGATTTGCGGAGTTTTAGTCGTGCATCTCGAATTCGTGTTCTCGATGCTTCTGAATGGCAGGCGAAAGACCAGGTGGCCGTCACGGTCGAGGCCGACGTCGCCACAAACATGCTTTTTACCACCCACTCACTCCCAATTTCTTTTCTGCTCAAGGAGCTCAAAAGCCGTTGTGGTAGTGTCGTGTTCCTCGGCATCCAGCCAGCGCAGCTCGAGTTTATGAGCCCGCTGACACCTGCGGTGCGCGAGGCGGTTGAAAAAATTTACGGAATGCTGAAAGCGGGAAGCAATTTCACCCGCGAGCGCTTCGTAAAAAATGGGGCATGGCACCCCAAAATGGATGGAGGTTGGTATGGAAGCGAAAGACTCCGTCACGCTCGATGAGAAATGCATCGCAACGATGAAGCCCGATGCGCTTTCACCTGCGGAAACTGAGGCCAAAACCGAAGGCATCGGCGTAACGAAAGCAGGAATGGCCACGGGCAAATGCTTCGTGTCGGCGATGCTCGCAGGCGCGTTCATCGCGTTCGGCGGCATGTATTTCTGCGTGTTCTTAGGCGACCCAACAATTCCGTTCGCGGCGCAACGCATGGTCGGCGGCATTTGCTTCTGCCTCGGCCTCGTGCTTGTGCTGTGCTGCGGTGCTGAGCTGTTCACGGGCAACTCGCTTATGTGTTGCGCGAAGGCATCGGGCAAAATCGGCTGGGCCGGCATGCTGAAGAACTGGGTCATTGTGTGGTTCGGCAACCTCGCTGGCGCGCTTGTCGCCGTTGCTCTGATCTACTTCGCTCAGGTCTACGCCATGAACGGTGGCGCCGTTGGCCAAGCGATGGTCAGTGTTGCGGCCGGCAAGGTTTCGCCCGATTGGTTCACGCTGTTCGCGAAGGGCATTATGTGCAACATCCTCGTGTGCCTGGCGGTATGGATCGGCTTTGCGGGACGCACGGTGACCGACAAGGTTATCGGCATCATCCTCCCGATTTCCGCCTTCGTCGCCTGCGGCTTCGAACACTGTGTTGCCAACATGTTCTTCCTGCCCACCGGCCTTTTGCTCAACTCCATGGGCATCGGCGCCGAAGGCGCAATTACGATGGGCGGCATTCTGTTCAACCTGAGCGCTGCCACGCTCGGCAATATTGTCGGCGGCGTGCTTGTCGGCATGGCCTACTGGTACATTTACGCGAAGCGCGCGAAGTAAATTGACGTTTCGAGCCTAGAACGCCGGCGTGAATGCGTCGGCGTTCTTCTTTTCGCACGAGAGGCTTCGCCGCCGTTTGCGAGCAAAATGGCGTCGCGGGAAGGCCTGAGCGACATACCCTCCCAGCGATTGACCCACCAAAACAGGGCAGGGAACATGTTCTTTCGCCAAAATGCTCTATTGCCGCAATCAACGCGCGCCTTCTTCGTTGTGGTACGCCCGGAAAGACCGCCCGCATTTCGCGTTCAATCAGCCCGCCAGAAAACAACACGGCGAGCCTATGGAATTCGACACGATCCATTGCCATTTGCTTTCGTTAAATAAAGTGGTTCACAAGACAAGGCAGCAGTGCTAACATTCGTGTCGCTGTTTCAGGGCGGGGTGAAATTCCCCACTGGCGGTGAACCGGCTGCGGGCAAAGGGCACGCAGGCGTTCGGTATCTGGGCCGTTCGCGAACCGGCAGTCCGCGACCCTTCCAATGCTGGCGCGTTGGCAAGGCTGATTTGGTGAGAGTCCAAGACCAACGGTTAAAGTCCGGATGAAAGAGGCAGGTGATCTTATGTCTGAACAGTCTACGCATATCCAATTCAAGAACACGAATAAGTGGGACACGAAGCAACTCGTGACCATGGCGCTTATGTGCGCTATTGCCACACTTTTCATGTTCGTGCAAATTCCGCTGCTTCCGGCAGCACCGTTTCTGACGTATGACCCGTCGTTCGTTCCCGCAATGGTCGTCGGCTTCGCATACGGCGCCGGCCCCGGTGCGGCAGTTGGCGCACTCGCAATCGTGATTCACGCGCTCATCACCGGCGATTGGGTTGGCGCGCTCATGAACCTCGTTGCGGCGCTGCTGTTCATTTTGCCCGCTGCCATTCTGTACAAGAAGATGCACACCTACAAAGGCGCGATCATCGGCTTGGTTCTGGGCGTCGTACTCGCAACGCTCGGCTCCATCGTGGCGAACCTCACCATCGGCGTGTGGTTCTGGTACGGTTCCGCCGACGTGATTTTGCCGCTCATGATTCCCGCGGTTATTCCGTTCAACCTTTTGAAGACTATTTTGAACTCCGTGCTCACGCTCGTTGTGTATAAGGCCGTCTCGAACCTTATCACCCCGAAGAAGAAGCAAGTTAAGGGCCGCGTTTCCGAATAACGCGCCTCCTCCCCAAGCTGGCCGTTGCATGTGCAGCGGCCAGACGTGTTTATGAAGGACCCGATTATGATCGATTGCTCCAACGTTCGATTCACCTACGATGGCGAGCGCTTCGTGCTGCGAGGCATCGATTTGCATATCGCCGACGGCGAATTCGTTTGTATCCTGGGCGGCAACGGCTCCGGCAAATCGACGCTCGCGAAGCACATGAATGCCTTGCTCGTGCCCGACGAGGGCTGCGTGCGCGTTGCGGGCCGCGATACGCAAGACGAAGAATACGTCTACGACATTCGCTCCACCGCAGGCATGGTGTTCCAGAACCCCGACGACCAGCTCGTCGCATCGCTCGTGGAAGACGACGTGGCATTCGGTCCTGAAAACCTCGGCGTCGAAAGCGCACACATCGCCGAGCGCGTAAAGCAAGCGCTTAAAGAAGTGGGCCTCGTTGGCTTCGAGCGTCACGAAACCCACGCGCTTTCAGGCGGCCAGAAGCAGCGCGTCGCCATTGCCGGCGTGCTCGCCATGGAGCCGCGCGCGCTCATTTTGGACGAAGCCTCTTCGATGCTCGACCCCCGCGGCCGCAAAGGCCTCATGCGCGTATGCCACGAGCTCAACGACCGAGGCATGACCATTATCATGATCACCCATTACATGGAAGAAGCCGCGGCGGCCGATCGCGTTGTGGTCATGAACGAAGGCCGCATCGCGTGCGAAGGCACGCCCGAAGAGGTGCTCACGCAGGCTGACGAGCTGGCGGCGCTCAACCTGGACGTGCCGTATTCCTGCCAGCTGGGCTTGGCGCTCCAAAAGGCGGGCATGCACGTTGTGCCGCACGTGAATGAAACGCAGATGGTCGCAGAAATCGTCGCGAAGCTCTCTGAAGTGGGCAAACTTGGCGAAGCGGGCCATGCGAAAGATATCGACCCCGCCTTCCATGCGACTGCTCCCGCGCCTTCAGAAGACGCGTTGCTGCGCTTCGAGGACGTTTTCTTCACCTATACGAAATCGAAGAAAGAGCGCAAGCGCAAGAAGCTCGGCTCGAAACCCGAAGAACGCGCGGCCTGGGGCAATGACCCCAATGAAGTGTGGGCTCTCAAAGATATCTCGTTCGAGCTGCGCCGCGGCGAATTCTTGGGCATCGCAGGTCACACGGGATCGGGCAAATCGACCCTTCTTCAGCATATGAACGGCTTGCTTCAGCCGAGCCGTGGGCGCGTGCTCGTGGGCGGCGAAGATTTGGCCGACAAAAAAGCCGCGGCGGCGGCAAAGGCGCGCATCGGCATCGTATTTCAATACCCCGAGCGCCAGCTGTTCGCTACCACCGTGTTCGACGATGTCGCGTTTGGCCCACGCAACCTGGGCCTTTCAGGCGATGAGGTTGAAGCGCGCGTTCGCGAGTCGCTTTCCCGCGTGGGCCTTTCCATCGACAGCCTGCGCGACATGAGCCCCTTTGAGCTTTCGGGCGGCCAGCAGCGCCGCGTCGCTTTCGCCGGCGTGCTCGCCATGAACCCCGAGGCGCTCGTGCTCGACGAGCCCGTAGCGGGGCTCGACCCCGTGGCGCGCCGCGAATTCTTGGAGCTCATTGCCCAGCTGCACAAGCAGGGCACGACGATCGTCATGGTGTCGCACAGCATGGACGACTTGGCCGCGATGTGCGACCGCGTGGTCGTGCTCAAAGAAGGCGAAATCGTGCGCCAGGGCACGCCTGCGCACGTGTTCATGCACGCCGCCAAGCTCAACGAGATTGGCCTGGGCCTTCCCGCCCCGCAGCGCATGGCCTATGCGCTCATCGATGCGGGCGCACCGCTGAGCGCCGATGAGCTCTATTCAATCGACTCGCTCGCTGCCGAAATCGCCTCCATCGCGGAAGGCGGTGCGCGATGAACGAAGTGTTCTCTTTCGGAAGTTATTACCCCGGGGATAGCCCCTTGCACAAATGCGACGCGCGCACGAAGCTCACGCTTGGATTCGTGTTCTTGATCGTTGCGCTTATGGCACAGGGGTTTGCTGGCCTGGGCGTGATCGCGGTGTTCGTGGCATTCCTCTATGTGGTATCGCGCATCCCATTCGGCAAGGCCATGCGCTCGCTCGCGCCGCTCATGGCAATCGCGCTTATTTGCGCACTGCTGAACCTCTTCGTCGACCAAAGCGGCGAAACGCTGTTCAAGTGGGGCATCATCGAAATCAGCACCGGCAGCGTGCATTCGTGCCTGTTCGTCGGTTGCCGTATCATTTTAATGATGATGGGCATGAGCCTCATCACCATGACGACCACGACGCTCGACCTTACTGCGGCCGTTGAGCAAATGCTGCATCCCTTCGCCCGCTTCGGCGTGCCCGCGCACGAGCTGGGCATGATCTTGGGCATTGCCCTGCGTTTCATGCCTCAATTCGCAACCGAGCTCGCGAACGTCTACCACGCGCAAATCAGCCGAGGCGCCGCGCTCGACGGCAGCCCCGTGAAGGGCCTGCGCATGCTTTCAAGCGTGACGATTCCGCTGTTCGCGAGCGTCTTCCGCCATGCAGAAACGCTGTCGGCCGCCATGGATGCGCGCTGCTACCACGGCGAGGAGGGCCGCACGAGGCTCCACCCGCTGTGCTATTCGAAATTCGACGCATTCGCCATTGCCGCGTTCGCCGTGCTCGTGTGCGGCGTTGTCGCCGTGAACGTGCTGCTCTAGAAAGGAAAAGCTATGTCTGAAAACGAAATGCCCGCCGAAGGGCTCGAAAAGGTTCTGCAATATATGACCTCGGTGCCCGCCTGGTATTTGGCGACGAGCGTTGACGGACAGCCCCACGTGCGTCCGTTCTCATTCGCCCAAATCCAAGATGGCAAGCTGTGGTTCGTAACCGCCACCACGAAAGACGTGTGGCAGGAGCTTCTGCAAAATCAGCTCTTCGAAGCTACCTCATGGTGGCCGGGGCATGGCTGGCTCATTTTGCGCGGCAAGGCGGGGTTGATCGACGAGGCGTCTCCCGAAATGCGCGAAGCCGGATGGCAACACCTCGAAGGCCTCGGCGAGCACTACGACGGACCAAACGATGAGACGCTCGTATTCTTCAGCGCCGATGAGCCCCAAGCATGGATTTGCGACCACGAAGAGTGGGTGCCTGTGGAACTGTAAGCTTCCGCACCCCGCACAGCACGGCTTCGCCGTAAGAGGCGATGCACAGAGCCCGCACGACACAGCGTGTAGACAACATATATATAAGGAGTACGCATGGACGAAATCGTACAGTATCTCACGGGCATTCCCGCATGGTATTTGGCCACCATCGACGCGGCCGACCCCACGCAGCCTCGCGTGCGCCCGTTCTCGTTCGCCGCGCAGGCCGACGGCAAGCTGTGGTTTTCCACGTCACGCGACAAAGACGTTTGGCGCGAGCTTGAGGCGAATGCCAAGTTCGAGCTTTCCGGGTGGAAGCCGGGCGAATGCTGGATTGTCGTGGAAGGCGAAGCCGAACTCGCCGACGACGAGGTATGCCCCGATGAAGTTCGTCAAGCGGGCTTCGAGCACATGGTAGGCATCGGCGAGCACCACGATTCGCCCAACGATGGCCGTCTTGCGTTTTTCAGCGTGAAGAACGGCACGTGCCGCATTTGCGACATCGACGGCAGCGAGCGAAAGTTTCAGTTCTAGGCCGCACGCCAACCCGATGTTTTGCTCGATCGCAGCCCGCTCGCCCTCCTCACACGAGTCCGCAACCTCACGTGAACCAACCGCTTCTGCCAATTGCTCGCGGAGGTGATTGGTTCGTTCCGCGAGCAACCACTTCACCGCTGCATCATTTTTCTTTCGATTTGGTGTCGTTCATCTTTGTAAAGTCCAGATTAAATTACGCGATTGGTATCATGTGGCCTCATGGATACAATAATTAATGCTCTCACTCAAATCGATGCTGTTGTATGGGGCCCGGCGATGATCTGCCTGCTCTTAGGCTCGCATATCTTTCTGACGATTCGTACAGGGTTCATCCAGCGCAAGCTGCCGACAGCCATCAAAATGTCCCTCGCTAAAGACGAAGACGCCGAAGGCGACGTAAGTCAATTTGGCGCACTTGTCACGGCTCTCGCCGGCACCATCGGCACGGGATCCATCGTCGGCGTCGCGACCGCCATTATCGCCGGCGGCCCGGGCGCCGTCTTCTGGATGTGGCTCACCGGCGTATTCGGCATCGCCACCAAATACTGCGAGGTATTCGCGTCGGTCAAATACCGCGTGAAAGACCACAAGGGCGAAATGCTCGGTGGCGCGATGTACGCATGGGAGCGCGCGTTCAAGCACTCCGACGGCAGCGTGCCCTGGTGGGCCAAGCTTGGAGCGGTTGCGTTTGCCGCCTTCGCCGTTATCGCCACCATCGGCACGGGCTCCGCAGTGCAGTCGGCCGCCATTACCGGCATCATCGAGTCGAGCTTTCCGGGCGTTCCCGATTGGGCTATCGCGCTCGTGATTGCCATTGCCGTGGCGCTCGTTATTTTTGGCGGCGTGAAATCCATCTCGAGCGTTGCCGAGAAGCTCGTGCCGTTCATGGCCGTAGCATATTTCGGCGGCTGCATGGTTATTCTCGCTATCAACTGGCAATACGTCGGCCCCGCGCTCGCGATGATTTTCGAATGCGCGTTCACGTCGAAAGCCGCATTCGGCGGTGCCGTGGGTTCGGGCATCATGGTTGCCTTGCAGTTCGGCTGTGCGCGCGGCTTGTTCTCGAACGAATCGGGCTTGGGCTCGGCTCCTATCGTTGCGGCTGCTGCTGCAACGAAGAACCCCGCACGTCAGGCGCTCGTCGCCATGACGGGCACGTTCTGGTCGACTGTCGTGATTTGCGCCGTTACGGGCATCGTGCTCGTTGCCGTTGGCATTGCCAATCCCGGCCTCATCGAAAATGGCGGCATTAAGGAAGGCGCCGCGCTCGCTTCGGCGGCGTTCGCAACCATACCTTACATTGGCACCCCAATTCTGGTGCTCGGCATGGTGAGCTTCGCGTACTCCACCATTTTGGGCTGGAGCTACTACGGAAACCGCTGCGTGACTTATCTATTCGGCGCGAAAGCCCAGCTTCCTTACCAGGTGTTCTACGTTATCATCGGCTTTTTGGGCGCTGTGGGCATTGGCGATGCCATCTGGCTCGTTTCCGACATTGGCAATGCGCTTATGGCCATTCCAAACATCATCATGGTGCTCGCGCTTTCCGGTCTTATCGCACGCGAGACTCAGCACTATATCTACGATGGCAATCTTGATGAAGTGTGCGAAGACGAAATTCCTATGATTGAATCGAAGTAGTTCGTCAGAGCGCTCTGACGAACAGTGGCAATAAGATAGATGCTAAAAATGGCGGCCATCATGCTGCCATTTTTAGCATGTGCGCCTGTTTGAATATCATTTCAGGCATCGAATGCGTCGAGACGGAGCATGCGGCAAAAATGGATGCATCGAAAGAAATTCGACAGAGTCGAATGAGCGCGAGCAAAGAAGAGCGGGGTGCAGACTTAAACGCAGGCGCACGTAGCGAAACCGACGGTCGATCCAGCCTCAATGACTCCCTAGATTCTAAAGCGCCCAACAGTTCCACAGAACCCAGCACGCCGTTTGGAGACGGCCCCATCAAGTCGATCGACGAGTGCTGCGAACAAGTAGGGGAGCAACATGGCCTTACGCCTCGCGAGCGCGAGATTTTTGCCATGCTTGCCAAAGGGCGCAACGGACGCTTCATCATGGAGCACTATGTTATCTCACGCAACACGGTAAAAAGCCATATCAAGCATATCTATTCCAAGCTTGACGTGCATTCGCAGCAGGAGCTTATCGACATGGTGGAAAGCGAGCTCGAATAGCCTTGGAGCCTCCAGTGGCTCAGGCCCCGTTCGCGTACGTTTTAATGCCATTCGTCCTGATTTATCGCCCGGGCTTATAAATTCACCGCCGCTTGCCGCGCGAGCGTGCCGCTTACCGCCGCTTTAGTCCACTAAAGCGGCTTTCTGTAACCCGCACGCAACACGTTCGTTACAATTTCGCCAGCCATTGAGAGGCGAGGAGAAACATACCGCATGTACGACAAGCACACGGAAGAGCAGGAGCAGGCGGCCCACAGGCCGAAGCCCGGAAACGAGACTACCGCCAAAAGCGAACTCGTCCTTGAACGTTTGCTCGCCGCGCATGGGGCATGGTTCGATGTGTCGCGAGACGTTAGCGTTGCTGGCCGTGCTTTCCGCGCGCTCGCGCAGTTCCATTCCTTCGGCGAGCAATACGTACTCGTGAAGCGCGTGAAGCTGTGGGAGGCCGAAGAGCACGAGTACATGCTGTTCGACGTGCGCGACCACATCGATGCCGAGGCAGCGCGTTCCTACGTCGAGTTCATGAAGAACGAGGCGCTCGAACTCGTGAAGCCCGAACCAAACCATATGTCCTCGTTTAGAACGCTAGTCGTAATCGCCAATTCGGCGAGCGATGAAGCATGCACCCTGTTCCGCAAAACGAGCCACCGCAAGAATTTCATGTGGGGCATACGCGGATGGAGCGACGTGCGACTCGCGCTCATCGATTTGTCGAAGCCACAAGGCTCTCGCGTCGTGTGCAACGGCGCTGCCAAGCGCATTCGCAAATCGCTTGAGGCGAATGCCACCGACACGCTTCGCGGCTAGCCGTTTCAAGCTCTCTATGGCGCAGGCCGCTCGTCAGGTTGCCACGACGCTGCGGCTACCCCTGGGCGTTATCGCCCAACGTTGCTATATATAGAGGAGTTTTACATGAATGCCATGCTGGTTCTGCTCATCGGCGCGGCTGTCCTCGTCGTGGGTTATATCTTCTACGGCGGTTGGCTTGCCAAGCAATGGGGCGTTAACGCCGACCGCGTAACGCCTGCCCACGAGTTCGAAGACGGCGTCGACTACGTTCCCGCCAAGCCTTACGTCGTTTTGGGCCACCATTTCTCGTCCATCGCGGGCGCAGGCCCCATTAACGGCCCCATTCAGGCAGCCGTGTTCGGCTGGGTTCCGGTGCTTTTGTGGGTGCTCATCGGCGGTATTTTCTTCGGCGCTATGCATGACTTCGGCGCCCTGTTCGCATCGCTGCGCCATAAAGGCCAAACGCTCGCGAGCGTTATTCAGGAAAACATCGACGACACTGCGAAAAAATTGTTCTGCATCTTCGCGTACCTCACGCTGATTTTAGTCGTCGCCGCTTTCGCGTCCATCGTTGCCGGCACGTTCGCCGTAGTTCCCAACACCGATGGCGTTGTGGAAATGACGGGCACGAACCTTGCGAACAGCCGGACTGCCATGATTTCCGTTCTGTTCATCGTCGCCGCCGTCATTTGGGGCGTAGCGCTTCGCGGCCGCTCCATTCCCGGCCCCGTGAACATCGCTCTGGCGATCGTGGTCATTGTCGCCGTGGTTGCCATCGGCTACAACTTCCCGATTTTCGAGCTCAATAACTTCACCTGGATGTGGATCGTGGGTGCCTACATTTTGGTTGCCTCGATCGCCCCGGTGTGGATTCTGCTGCAGCCGCGTGACTACCTTTCGAGCTACCTGCTCTACGGCATGATCGCGCTCGCTCTGGTGGGCATCGTGGGCGCGGGCGTTACCGGCGCTGCCACCAATCTGGACATTCCGGCGTTTACCGGTTTCACCGCCGTGAAGGGCGACAGCAAAGTCGCGACCACGGGCTTCTTGTTCCCGGCGCTGTTCATTACCATCGCATGCGGCGCGATTTCGGGCTTCCATAGCCTGGTGGCTTCGGGCACGACGTCCAAACAGCTCGACCATGAAAGCGAAGCGCAGCCCATCGCCTATGGCGGCATGCTGCTCGAGTGCCTGGTCGCCATTATTTCGCTGTGCGCCGTGGCGTTCGTGTTCGACGGCTATATGGACGGCACCTACGCGTCGCCCACGCAGGTTTTCGCAGGCGGCCTCTCTCAGATGCTCGGCTGCATCCCCGGCCTTTCCGGCGCCGAGGACATTGCATACTCGCTGTTGATTCTGGCCGTTTCGGTGTTCTGCCTGACTTCGCTTGACACCGCGACCCGCCTTGGCCGCTACATGTTCCAAGAGCTCTTCATTCCCGCAGGCAAGACCCGCGAAGAGCTTTCCGGCTGGCGCAAGTTCTTCTCGAACCCCGTTGTGGCAACGCTCATCACCGTGACGCTCGGCGTTGCGCTCGGCCTCACCGGCTACCAACTCGTGTGGCCGTTGTTCGGCTCCGCCAACCAGCTGCTCGCCGCGCTCGGCCTGCTGGCCGTGTGCGCATGGCTCGGCAATGCCGGCCGCAACAACAAGATGTTCTATGTTCCCATGGTGTTCATGCTCATCGTGACGCTGACTTCGCTCGTGCTTACCATGCAGGCGAAGTTCCTGGCCATCGCCGGCGGCGCACTCACGCTGGCCAACGGCCTGCAGCTTGTGCTCGCGGTACTGCTCGCCGTGCTCGCGGTGGTACTTGCTGTTAAAGGCGCCCGCGTGATTTTCGGCAACAAAAAGAAGGAAATCGCCGAGTAAGGCAAACACATTCAACGCAGCCTTACAGCTGCCTCAAGGGGCTGTATCAAAACTATTGCTACAGCACGACCCGTCAAAATCGAAGGGTTTTGGCGGGTCTTCCTATTTCCGGCCTCCCAGATGGCCATATCGTTGCTGCATATATCGCATCAAGTTTTACTAAAAAGGCTTCTGACCTGCGAATATGCTATAATGAAGCCATTCTTTCCCCAGGCCAGGAGACAAAATAGCGACTCCGAAGCTCAGCCCTGCACGCAGCACCAGCCCATGCTCTTCCCGCCCTCCGTCGGAGAGCTCATCCCCGAAAACGCCCTTGTGCGCGTGGTCGACTCCATCGTCGAAGGCATGGACCGCTCGGCTCTCGAGTCCGCCTACCCCGGCGGCGGCGCTTCGGCCCACGACCCGTCGATGATGCTGAAGGTCGTCTTGTTCTGCTACGCCAGCGGAATCTACTCGAGCCGCAAGATCGCGGCGGCCACCCGCATGCCGGTGAACCTCATGTGGCTCACCGGCATGCGGCCGCTCGACCACAACACGGTCAACCGCTTCCGCTCCGAGCGCATCCGGCCCGTGTTCGAAGACGTGTTCTCCGAGGTCATCGCCGTGCTTGCCGAGGCAGGATACATCACGCTCGACACCTACTTCCTCGACGGCACCAAGATCGAGGCCAACGCCAACAAGTTCACGTTCGTGTGGAAGAAGTCCGCCGACAGGTACCAGGAGGCGCTCCGCCGCAAGGTGCACGCCCATCTCGAGGCCATCGACGAGATGAACGACGAGGAGGACGCGCTGGCCCCCGCCGACCCCTCCGAGGTCGACGTCGACGCGATCCGCGGCGCCGCGGACAGGATCAACGCGAGGCTCAAGGCCAAGCGAGAGGCGGGCGAAGGCAAAGACGCCGAGGCCAAGGAGCTGAAAAGGGCCTCCGCCGCCATCGGCCGCGACTATCTCCCCAGGATGGAGAAGTACGAGCGGCAGCAGGCCACCTTCGCCGGCCACAAGAGCTTCTCGAAAACGGACCCGGACGCCACGTTCATGCGGATGAAGGACGACGCCATGGGAAACGGCCAGCTCAAGGCGGGCTACAACGTGCAGGCCGGCACCGAGAACCAGTTCATCGTCGACACCAGCGCCCCGGCGACACCGCGTGCGCCATCCCGCACTGCGAGCACGTCAAGGAAAGGATTGGCCGCCTGCCCCTGAACTTCGTGGCCGACGCCGGCTACGGCAGCGAGGAGAACTACGCCTACCTCGAAGCCGAGGGCGTCGACGCCTACGTCAAGCACGGCGAGTTCTTCCGCGAATGCCACAACAGGAAGTGGCGCGAGGACGAGATGAGGGTCGCCAACTGGGAATACGACGAAGAGTCCGACGAGCATACCTGCCCGGAGGGCAAAACGCTCGTCTTCCTCAAGGAATCGTCGCGGGTGTCGGAGCTGGGCTACGAGAGCGTGGTGCGGGTCTACGAGTGCGAGAGCTGCTCCGGCTGCCCGCGCAAGGCGAAGTGCTCGAAGTCGGCAAGCCCCGACACGCCCAAGCGGATCCAGGTGAACCCGGCCCTGAACGCATTCAGAAGGCGCGCCAGCGAGATGCTGCACACCGAGATCGGGTCCGCTTTGAGGAAGAAGCGCTCCGTCGATGTGGAGACCGTGTTCGGCGACATCAAGAGAAATCTCGGGTTCACGAGGTTCACGCTCAGGGGCCTCGAGAAGGTGACGCTCGAGTGGAGGCTGGTCGCCACGGGACACAACATACGGAAGCTCTTTCTCGCGGAATCCAAAAAGAGAAAGGCGATGGCGGGGGCTGCGGCGCAGGAACGCCTCTTCTTCCTGCCCCTTCGCGGCAAGCCGTGACGTCTTAGGATTTTGGGCGCAAAGAAGGGGCTGCACCAAAATTGCTTTTGATACAGCCCCTTTTTCATTGCGATCTCAAGCCAGCAAAAAAGAATTCAGACTATGGCCCAAGTGTTCTCGAAAAAGAATATGTTTGCTGGCCAAATTTCTTATTTTGGCTTCTTCAAAATAGCGTGGTGGAGTGCTATTTTTTCTCTTAATGTGCTTTCAGAAAGGGATGCCAATGACAGATGAAAAACAGGAGGTCACAGCGCAGGCTCAAGTAGAAGAACCTGCGGGTGAATCTTCGAAAGGGACCCCCGAGAAAACGAGGTCGCTCGGCGTATTCTCGTTCGAGGGCGACATGCCGCTCGCGCAAGCAATCCCCTTGGGCTTGCAGCATGTTCTGGCAATGTTCGTGGGAAATTTGACTCCGCTGCTTATTGTGACGAGCGCATGCGGATTGGCCGGCGCCGAATTCGCCGACGTGCAGCTTTCCCTGTTGCAAAATGCCATGTGGATCGCGGGTGTCGTAACTCTCATCCAGCTTTTCGGCATTGGCCCCGTCGGCGGCAAGGTGCCCATCATTATGGGCACGTCTTCGGGCTTCATCGGCGTGTTTAACTCGGTGGCCGCATCGATGGGCGGCGGCCTTATCGCCTATGGCGCCATCATGGGCGCATCGCTCATCGGCGGTTTGTTCGAGGCCGTTCTGGGCTTCTTCCTAAAACCCCTGCGCCGCTTCTTCCCGGCGGTCGTTACGGGCACCGTCGTGCTTTCCATCGGCTTAAGCCTTATCAGCGTCGGCGTGAACGCCTTCGGCGGCGGCAACACCGCACCCGACTTCGGCTCGTTCGAGAATCTGTGCTTGGCGCTCATCGTGCTCATCGTCATTCTCGCCGTGAAGCATGCGACCACGGGCTTTGTAAGCGCCTCTTCCATTTTGGCTGGCATTATCATGGGATATGTCGTCGCCGGCATCATGGGCCTGGTGCTTCCTACGACTGGTGTGACCGCCGATGGCGTGGAATACACAAAAGCATGGGTTCTGAACTGGGATAAGGTCGCTGCGGCGTCATGGTTCGCCATTCCGAACCTTCTGCCCGTCATGCCTGTCTTCGACATGCGAGCCATTGCGCCTGTGCTGGTGATGTTCATCGTCACGGCCGTCGAGACTGTTGGCGACATTTCGGGCGTCACGCAAGGCGGCATGAATCGCGAGGCTACCGACAAAGAGCTTTCCGGCGGCGTTGTGTGCGACGGCTTGGGCTCGTCGCTCGCAGCCATGTTCGGCGTGCTGCCCAACACCTCGTTCAGCCAGAACGTCGGCCTGGTCACCATGACCAAAATGGTCAACCGCAAGGCCCTGGCCTGCGGCGCCGTATTCCTGATTCTGTGCGGCTTGTGCCCGAAGCTCGGCGCCGTGGTCTCCATCATGCCCCAGTCGGTCCTCGGCGGCGCGGCCGTTATGATGTTCGCCTCCATCGTGGTGAGCGGCATTCAGTTGATCACACGCGAACCCCTTACGCCGCGCAACTTGAGCATCGTTTCCGTCGCACTTGGCCTAGGCTACGGCATTGGCGCGAACCCCGCCGTGCTGGCTGGTTCGCCCGAGTTCGTCGGCCTGATTTTCGGCGGCTCTGGCATTGTCGCCGCAGCCGCGGTCGCCATCATTTTGAACATCGTGCTTCCCAAAGACGAAAACGAGAAAACGCCCGAGAAGGACGCGAACGCTTAACGAGCTAAACGAGCGGCTCAAGGTTGGCATTCGAACTTTTGGCCCAAATCGTTCTTATACATCCAAGCGAACGGCGCCCTGTTTCTTTCGCGAGAGACAGGGCGCCGTTCTTTGTTGCCTGTCCGAAATGCGAACGATGAAACAGTCCATCTTCAACCGCAACATCGTCTCCGGCTCATAAGGTAAAAGACATGTCTGGCCTAGGGGCATCGGCACAGGCCGATGCCCCTTTTTGCACCCTTAAATTCGTCGGACGCATTTAAGAGCTCGGATAAAATGTACGTCCACGCGTCCAGGGTCTCCACATCTGTCCGAGCAGTCTTTTCGCACCCAATCTCATTGTCTCTGGCCAATCGGGCTCTTCATTCCCCATCCCCATTCTGCTTGATTGTTCACCCTTTCCGCATCCATCCTTATTGCATTTATCTGATCAGGCTCTTCCGAGTACATTCCTATCGCACTTGCGTGGTCGGGTTTTCCGCACGCGCTTTCTGCGCGCACTGTTGCATGCGAACTTTCGCAACGCACGCCCAATCGGACTATCGCAGCGCTTGCCTAACAAGCTTTTCCGCGTCCATTCCCACAGCACCTCCCATAAATCCCTCCACGGCAAGCCCGAACGGGCCGACGCGGCCCAAATCATGTCCCGATTCTGCAAAAAATGGCAGAAATTTGCGGTTGTGAACGGTCTTAGCACTCAGAAAAGGCCCCAAAGATGCTTCGTTTTTGCAAAACCCCAGGTCACGATTTACCGGAGGCAGGAACAATGCGTTCCCAATCGTGCACAACCGCAAATTTGTGCCAAAAAGTTGACAATTCGGACCAAATATCAAGCAAGAGCAAATTGTTCAAGAAGGCACCAACAGTAGACTCGAAGCAAGCCCGGAGCAAGCACGAAGAGAAGATGAAAGAAACCGAGAAAAGAGGGAAGGGAAAGAGTAAAAATTAACGGTAATTTCGCGCATGCCGAGCAATGCTACACGCGGCCCATGCAATACAGCATTCGCGTTGCAGCAAAAACCAAATTTGCAACCAGCAGAAAGAAGCGATCGGGAGTGGTGGAATAAGCGAAGTGCCAGAATAAAGAACAGAAGCTGCAAACTAGGAAATTGAATCAAACCGAATCGGCGGCACTCGGTTACGAACGCAATGGACTGAATGTAATGGATGCCCATTATCGGGCCAGAAAGCACAACAGGGCGCCCTGCTGGGATATCTAGCCAAGGGGCGCAGCAGAACACCCAGCTGGGGCACATGCCTAGAACACCGGATGGAACGCGCAGGCAAAATCGGCGCGACGAAAAGCGTCAGCGCGGCAAACCTGCACTGCCGCAGCGCGCAACATGCGTCTGCAGCTGCTCCAAATCGTCGCGCGTATCCACGTCGAACAGCTCCCATTCGCTTGAAACCTCAATGGTTCGAACGCATTCCGCATGCGTTTTCGCCACGAATCCGCCGCCCTTACCACGGGGAAGAGAACGAAGCTCGTCGAACGCCCATGAAGGAAAAAGCACGGGCGCGCCCGGCACGCCATCGAAGCTGGTGCGCCAAATGCGCGCAACGCCACTCTCCGCAGCATTGCACTCCACGGCGTCATGTTTCGCGGCAGCGGCGACATCGGATTCCGCAGCATCACACCCAGCAGCAGCATCAACGTCGCACTTCACAGCATCGAGCTCCATGGCGTAGTCCTCCGCAACGCCGCCTTCCGCAGTATCGGCCAGCGCTGCACTGACAGCATCGCATCCCGCAACATCCGCAACGCCGCGCCCCGCAGCATCGCGTCTCGCGGCACCAGCAGCATCGCGCTCGGCGGCGCGAAGAAGCGCGGCAATGCTCGCTGGACGAATAAGCGGCTGGTCGCCCTGGACGAACGTGACCGTATCGCACCCGTCCATGGCCTCCATGCCCAGGCGCACCGTGTCATTCCGACAAGGTTTGTCGTGCAAAATCACCTGCGCGCCCAGCGTCTCGCACAACGCAGCCACGTCAGCATGGCGCGTGACCACCACGCGCCGGCTGAACAAATCATCGGTTGCTCGCACAACATGGCCGATCAGCGGCGCGCCGCAAAGCTCGGCCATGAGTTTATTGCCCCCGAAACGCACTCCCACGCCCGATGCCATAACGATGCATCCGTGCTTCAATGTGCGGTTGTCGGCAGCGTGTGGCATAGCAGCATTCGCCTTTGCAAATTCGATGGTTGGACGGGCTGAATTTGAGAATTAATCGCAGGCCACAGTATAATATGAGCGACTATGCCAACCTCAAGTAATGGGGCGAGAAACATTATTACCTTCCAAAAATACGAGCGCCCGCAAACCCTCGACGAAGCCTGGGAGCTCAACCAGAAAAAGCGCAACCGCATCGTGGCCGGCACCATGTGGATGAAAATGGGCACCCACTCCTTCGGCACCGCCATCGATTTGTGCGATCTGGGTCTCAACCAAATCGAAGAAACCGACGAGGAATTTCGCATTGGCGCCATGGTCACCCTGCGCCAAATGGAGAAGCATCCAGGCCTCGCCGCCTATTCCTGCGGCGCGGTGGAAGCCGCCTTCAAAGACATCGTGGGCGTGCAGTTCCGCAACGGCGCAACGCTCGGCGGAAGCCTGTGGCGCCGCATGGGCTTTTCCGACATTCTCACGGTTTTCCTTGCTATGGATAGTTACGTCGAACTCTACAAGGGCGGCATCGTGCCCCTGGAAGAATTCGCGCGCATGCCTTACGACAAAGACGTTTTGGTGCGCCTCGTCGTGAAGAAGCAGCCGGGCGCGTTCTCATACCAAGCCGTGCGCAAGCAGCGCACTGACATCCCTTCACTGAACTGCGCTGCGGCCCAGGTGGCGGGTGAGTGGCGCGTCGTCGTGGGTTCGCGTCCCGCGCGTGCCGTGGTGCTTCGCGATGAGCAGGGGCTCCTCGCCGGCGGCATTACCGAGGAAAGCGCTGCCGCGTTCGCCGACTACGCCGCCGGCGCCGTGACCGTCTCGGGCAACATGTGGGGCAGCGTCGAATACCGACGCGCACTCGTGCCCGTGCTCACGCGTCGCGCGCTTCTGGCCCTGAAAGAGGTGCAGTAATGGAAATCAAAATCAAGCTGAACGGAACCATGGTTTCCGACGACGTTCCCGCCGACACGCTCCTCATCGATTTCGTGCGCGCGCATGGCTGCTTGAGCGTGAAGCGCGGCTGCGAAACCTCGAGCTGCGGTTTGTGTACCGTGCTCATGGACGACGAACCCGTGCTTTCGTGCTCAACGCTCGCGGCGCGCGCCAACGGCCGCAGCGTGCACACGCTCGAAGGCCTGCAAGAAGAAGCGTCGGAATTCGTCGGCTTCATTGCCGACCAAGGCGCCGAGCAATGCGGCTTTTGCAATCCCGGCTTCGTCATGAATACCATCGCGCTGCTTCGCGAAAACCCCGACCCGTCTGACGGGGAAATTCTCGCGTACCTGAGCGGCAACCTGTGCCGCTGCTCGGGCTATGAAGGCCAGCTGCGCGGCATCCGCGCCTTCCTGAACAGCAGGCATGAGGAAGGGGCCAACCATGAATAGACCCGAGTACCAATCGGTGGGCAAGTCGGTCCGCAAGAAAGACGCGATGCAGCAACTGCTGGGCAAGCCCCTGTATACCGAAGATATCGTGCGCGACGCGCTCGTGGTGAAGCTGCTGCGAAGCCCGCACGCCAATGCCATCGTCGAGACTATCGACACCTCGAAGGCGAAAAAGGTCGCCGGCGTGGTTGACGTATTCACATGGGAAGACGTGCCGAACGAGCGCTTTTCGAACGCGGGCCAAACCTACCCCGAAACGAGCCCCTACGACCGCCTCATCATCGATCGCCACGTTCGCTTCGTAGGCGACGTGGTGGCAATCGTCGCTGCCGAAAATGAAGCAGCCGCCAATAAGGCGCTCGAGCGCATCAAGGTTACCTACGACGTACTCGAACCCGTTTTGGATTTCCGCACCGCCAAAGACAACCCGGTGCTCGTGCATCCCGAAGACAACTGGCGCATGCTGTGCGATTTGGGCGGCGACAACACGCGCAACCTCGTGGGCACCACGGCCGACGAAGGCGGCGACATCGAGGCCGTGCTGGCCGATTGCGATGTGGTTTTGGAACGCACCTACCACACCAAGGCCTACAACCAGGCAATGATGGAGACCTTCCGCACCTACACCGAGCTCGACCGCTACGGGCGCTTGCACGTGATTTCATCCACGCAGGTCGTCTTTCATGTGCGCCGCATCTTATCGAACGCGCTCGGCATTCCGAAAGGCCGCATTCGCGTCGAAAAGCCCCGCATTGGCGGAGGCTTCGGCGCAAAGCAGACCGCAGTGTGCGAGGTGTACCCCGCATTCGTCACGATGAAGACGGGCCGTGCCGCCATGTGCGTATACACGCGCGAAGAATCGCAGACCTGCGGCTCTCCGCGCCACGAGATGGAAATCACCGTGCGCTTGGGCGCGAACAACGACGGCCGCATTCGCGCGCTCGGCGTGACCACGCTGTCGAATTCGGGCGCCTATGGCGAGCACGGTTGGGCGACGGTCGGCCTTACTGGCCATAAGTCCATTCCGCTGTATACTGGGTCGCTCGAAGCATTCAAATTTACCGCAAACGTGGTGTACACGAACATGCAGCCTTCGGGTGCCTACCGAGGCTTCGGCGCCACGCAGGGCCAATTCGCCGTTGAAACCACCGTGAACGAGCTGGCCGAAAAGCTCGGCCGCGACCCCGTTGAGCTGCGCGAACAGAACATGGTGCGCGAAGGCATGGAGATGCCCGCATACTTCGGCGAAATCGCCAATGCGTGCGCGCTCGACCGCTGCTTGAAGCATTGCGCCGACATGTTCGACTGGAAAGCGAAATACCCCGTGCGCGACATGGGCAACGGCAAGGTTCGCGCGGCAGGCGTGGGCATGTCGATGCAAGGCTCAGGCATTTCCGGCATTGACGTGGGCTCGGTCACCATCAAGCTCAACGACGACGGCACGTACATGCTGATCATCGGCGCGGCGGACATGGGCACAGGCTGCGACACCATTTTGGCGCAGATGGTCGCCGAGCATATGGATTGCTCGGTCGACGACGTTTCCGTGTTTGGCGCCGACACCGATGCGTCGCCCTACGATTCGGGCTCATACGCCTCTTCCACCACGTATGTCACCGGCATGGCCGTGCAAAAGGCGTGTACACAGCTGAAAGAACGCTTATGTGCCATCGCCGCCGAAGCGCTGGAGTGCGACGCGAACGAGCTGAGCTTCGAAGACGGGCGCGTGGTGCGCGAAGCGACGGGCGAGGAAATGTCACTCGTCGATGTGGCCACGAAAAGCCAGGTAAGCAATTGCCTGGCACCCGAAGCCACCGCCATGCATTCTTCCCCTGTCTCACCGCCGCCGTTCATGGTAGGCATGGCCGAGATTGAACTTGACCGCGAAACCGGCGTAGTTGAAGTGCTCAATTACGCGAGCGTCGTCGACTGCGGTATTCCCATCAATCCGGCACTTGCGCGCATTCAGGCCGAAGGCGGCATCGTGCAGGGCATCGGCCACACGCTCATGGAAGACGTGACGCGCACGCCCAAGGGTCGCATTCGCGAATCAAACCTGTTCACGTACCGTTTGCCCACTCGTCTTGACACGGGCCACATTCACGTCGAGTTTGAGAATTCCTACGAACCCACGGGTCCGTTCGGCGCGAAGTCGATCGGCGAAATCGTCATTAATACACCGGCCCCCGCGATTACGCAGGCAATTTACCGCGCGACAGGCGTGTGGCATCGCGAGCTGCCCATTCTGCCCGAGCATATCGTGCTCGCGAAACCCGAGGAGTAGGCATTCTAAGCGAGTTTTTGCACATACCGCGGAAAACCACGGCCATCATCGGAAGCGGCGGGAAATCGACGCTTTTGCGCGCCCTGGCTGAAGAACTGGCAACCGGACGGGCCGCGAGCGCGGAGTTCGTAGCCGCTGAAACCGCAACCGGCAAACCCCAGGTCGGAACATCGCCGAACGAAGACTGCCCGACCGAGGAGGCCGCAGGCGATAAGCCGTCGGTTGATGGCGGCGAGCCGTCAACCAGGCGCCCCGCCGCAAAAGAGAACGCCATCGTCAAAGCGCCCCGCCGCGCACACGTAATCGTGGCCACGAGCACCAAAATGTTCGTACCCGATTGGTGTCCGGTTCTGCTCGACCCCACAATAGACGAAGTGAGATTAGCGCTATCGACGCACCCTATCGTCTGCGTGGGACGCATCCATGGGCCAACGGGCAAGATCGACGCGCCGAGCATGGCGTTTTCGGAACTGGAAGCCGCGGCCGACTACCTGCTCGTTGAAGCCGACGGAGCAAAAATGCTGCCCCTGAAAGCGCATGCGGAGCACGAGCCCGTGATTCCCGAATGCGCGAAGCGAACGGTCTGGGTCGTGGGGATCGATGGCGTGGGCAGCCCTATTTCGCAGGCCTGCCATCGAGCGGAACGCTTTGCGCAGCTGGCAGATGCCTCGAGCACCGATGCCGTAACGACCGAAATGGTAGCGCACGTGCTTGAAGCAGAAGGCCTGCACGATATGGTTTTGATCAACAAGGTTGAATCCGACAACGACTGGCGAGTCGCCGAGCGCATAGCGGCGCTCTGCACAACCCCCGTGGTTGCGGGAAGCCTTTGGAGGAAAGAATTTCGATGCTTGCGATAATTCGCGGAGCTGGCGATATTGCCAGCGCGATTGCATTGCGCCTGCACAAATGCGGCGCCTCCGTCATTATGACGGAGGTCGAACATCCCTTGACGGTCCGTCGCACAGTCGCCTTCAGCGAAGCTATTCATTCAGGGAAAACCCAGGTGGAAGGCGTCGTTGGCATGCGTGCTGAAAGCGTCGATGATGCGCTGCGACGAACGCTCGAAGGGGTCGTTCCCGTGCTCGTCGACCCGAAATGCTCATGCATTTGGCTTGAACCTGACGTGCTGGTCGACGCCATTTTGGCCAAGCGCAACGTGGGAACCACCATCGGCATGGCACCTATCGTAATTGGCATTGGCCCTGGATTCACGGCGGGCGACGACTGCCACGCCGTGGTCGAAACCATGCGCGGCCACACGCTCGGTCGCGTGTATTACGAGGGTTCGGCACTTCCAAACACCGCAGTGCCGGGGCTTGTAGGCGGCTTCGCAGGCGAGCGCGTGCTGCGCGCGCCAAGCGATGGAACTTTCCGCGAAGTCGCTTCAATTCGCGACCACGTCGAGGCGGGACAGGCCGTCGCATACGTGGACGACGCCCCTGTTATTGCCACCCTCACCGGCACGCTACGAGGCCTGCTTGCTGGCGGAACGCATGTTACCAAGGGCTTGAAGTGCGGCGATATCGATCCGCGCGACGAAGTGAGCCACTGCGAAACGGTATCGGACAAAGGCCTGGCAGTCGCAGGCGGCGTGCTGGAAGCCATTCTTCATTTGAGCGACACGCTCACGAAAGCATAGGCGGAATAAAACATGCGAACGATTGCAGAACATATCGCGCGTGCCTCGCGCGAGGCACGCGATTTGGTGCTGGTTACCATAATGGAAAGTAAAGGCTCCACGCCACGCCACGCGGGCTCGCAAATGCTCGTCGACGAAAAAGGGCTTGTGTGCGGCACCATTGGCGGCGGCGCCGTCGAGGCCCACGCCATCAAGAAAGCGCATGGCATGCTGGGCGGCAATCTGAGCCTCGTCGAAAACATGGAGCTGAAGTTCGCCTCCAAAAAAGGCCTCGATATGGCCTGCGGCGGGGATGCGACCCTTCTGTACACACCCGTGAATGCCAGCGATACGCATTGGCGCGATGCCGCACGCGAAATGCTTCGCTGCATTGACCAGCGCATTCCTTCCTATCTCGTCGTGAAATGTTCCGAAGGCGGACAATCGAACGAAAGCACTGTCGCCCTGCTCGATGCCAACGGTGCGCCTTTGGCAGGAGAGCACGGCATGCAGGCGAGCCTCATCGCAGGCCTTGAGCACAGAGCCGTCATTGACGGCCGTTTCGTGATGCCCGTCTCGCTGCCCACGCGAGCCATCGTTTTCGGCGGCGGGCACGTGGGCCGCGCGACCGTATCGGCCCTCTCGCGCGTCGGGTTCTGCTGCACACTGTTCGATTGCCGCCCCGAATTCGCCCAGCACTCGCGCGTGCCCGAAGCGCATGATGTCATCTTGGGCGATTACGACAACATCGCAGCGTCGCTGACCTTGGACAAGCACGATTTCGTCATCATCATGACACACACCCATCGCAGCGATTACGCCCTTCTTGAACAGGTGCTTCGCCGGCCTTTGGCATACGTCGGACTCATGGGGTCACGGCGAAAAATCGCAACCGGGCGAGAACTCATGCTGAATGCGGGAATACCGCAAGAGGCGATTGACGCCGTACATATGCCCATCGGCCTTGACATCGCCGCAGAAACGCCCGAGGAAATCGCCGTGAGCGTCGCGGCGGAGTGCATCATGCGCCGCGCGGAAATGCGGAGGGGGACAGGCGAATCGCAATGATATGGTTTACTTCCGACACCCATTTCGGACACGCCAACGTGCTGAAATTCAGCGAGCGGCCATGGGATGATATCGATGATATGAACTATGCGCTCATCGAGAATATCAATGCATGCGTCGAACCGAGCGACGAGCTTTACATCCTGGGTGACTTTTCATTCAAGCTCACCGTGCAGCAAGCTTATGAGCTGCGGAAACTCATTCGCTGCAAGAAAATCCACCTCGTGCACGGCAATCACGACAAAGATTGGCGCCAGCCCGAAGTCGCCGACGCGTTTATCGTAGAACCGCCAATCAAGGTATTGAAAGTCGACGGCGTGAAAATCGTGATGAGCCATTACCCCATGGCCGATTGGCAATCGATGGGACACGGCAGCTGGCACATTCACGGGCATATTCACAGCCAAGGGTCCGCCTATAACGATGCAAACCTTGCACAGGGGCTTTTGCGTTTTGATGCGGGCGTCGATGCGAACGAATATCGCCCCGTAAGCCTGGCGCAGCTGCACGCACGATTCGATGGCGTGACATATCCAACACGCGTGAAATGGCCCTTCTGGGTCAACGAAACAGGAGACGCTCGACTCGATGCGTTTCTTGTAGACGAAAAGCGCAAAGTGGAGGCGCTGGAAGAGCGCTGAATTTACGGCGTGGCGCTCGGCTCAATCTTTGGCATATTCCATATTTTGAAGGTTCATTCCTTTATGCCGATCCATCGACCGTGAGCTCCACATGTCGACCACGTGAAGACCTCTTCACGAAAGGCCGACAAGTAGGCAATCGCGCCGCTTCCTTGCCACGCGCGTTTATACTGGTGCGAAAAGCAAGCAGCGGCGCACGGCGCCTCGTCCCACCAACCGACAGGACCCCATGAACAAGCACAGCATTCGATACGTTCTTATTCTTGTAGCGGCCATCGCAGCGGCAGCACTCATCGTCGTTCGCTTCGACGGCGTGTGCGAAATCCTCTCAAGCGTATGCCAAGCATTGCAACCGCTGGCGGTGGGCGCCGTTATGGCATACCTGCTCAACTTCATCGCCGCGAGCCTGGAATCGCGATGGTTCCCCCGCTCGACCAACGTCTTTGTCACTAAGAGCCGCCGCCCGATTTGCGTCATTTTGGCAATTGCCGCTGTCACACTCGCGCTCGTTGCGCTCACCACATTCGTGGGCAGCGAGTTCAAATCGGTCGGCTCGGCTATCATCAATGGCGTTTCCGAAGGCGCGACCATGGCTTCGCAAGCAATCGCGAACCTTCCCGGCGCCGAAAAGAGCATGATCCTCAACGATGCCACATGGAGCTCCCTGGGCGAGAAAGCCCTGGCAGCCATAGGCGGAACCGACCAAGCGCTGCGCATCGTGGCCCAAACGAGCGGCGAGGTCGCACACGTGACGCTGTCCATTCTGCTGGGCATGATTTTCGCGCTGTACCTGCTGCTCGACAAAGACCGCGTGCATGCCGGCGCCATGCGCCTTGCGACTCTCATTCCCAGCGACGAAGTGCGCGAGCGCGTGCTCCACGCATGCGCCATTACCAACGATTGCTTCTCACGCTTTATTCGCGGCCAATGCATCGAGGCAGTCATCTTGGGTACGCTGTGCGCTATCGGCGGCACCATCCTGCATTTTCCCTACGCAGCCTCAATTGGCCTTATTGTGGGTGTGACCTCACTCATTCCGTTCGCCGGCGCATGGATCGGCGGCATCATGGGCGCTGCGATGATTCTGTCGCAAGACCCCTTGCAAGCGGTACAGTTCATCATCTTCCTGATTATTCTGCAGCAAATCGAGGGCCACTTGATTTACCCGAACGTCGTGGGGCAGTCGGTGGGCCTGCCGAGCATCTGGGTATTTGTCGCGGTTATCGCCGGCGGCTCGCTGTTCGGCCTTCTAGGCGTGCTTTTGGGCGTGCCCGTGATTTCCACCGTGCGCACGCTGCTCATGGAACACTTCGCCAAAATGGATGAGGAAAATGAATCTGCTAAATGCTCGTAGCGTTTAGCAGGTCGTTAAACCCCCGAATAGTCGCAAGCCAATCGCAGAAACCTGCTAAACGCTACGAGCATTTAGCAGGTTTGACGACCCAATCGGGCCCAAGGTATTACCGCATCTGAGTTTCCGTTTGAAGGGTGGGTGCATCGGGATGCTCGGGCCACGGCGGGGGAGCCATCACCGTCATATCAAGACGAAGCGTTTGTGCAATGAGCGTCGCAAGCTCTTCGTCGGTGATGTCGGGCTTCGCCTTCATCATACCCACGATACCGAAAAGCACCAGGCCGAACGTCTCGGGAATCAGCTGAATGTCAATGGTTCGATACGCCATATATTCCGACACGATGTAGTTCTGAATGCAGGCGACGCTTTCACGAACGGCCCGCGTAGCGAATCGGTCGCGCACCCCCAGCTCTTCAAGCACAGCGAACATGGGGCGCGGCTGCCCCGAACTCGTATACAAAGTGCGCCTGAACGCGGCAACGCAGTTCTTTAGCTCTGAAGGCGTGTCGCCGAACGCACGCAGCTCGTTCCATGTCGACACACTTTCGACGATATCTTCAAGGAAATCGTCGAGCACAGCATCGATCACGGCCTGTTTATCGGGGAAGTAGTAATACACAAGGCTGCGTGCCACACCAGCCTTGCGCGCAATGGCCGCCATGCTCGTGGCGGCCACGCCTTCAGTCTCGAACAGCTCGCGCGCCGCCTGCATGATATCCCCGGCCACGCCATTCAACCGCACGCTCTGCCTCAGCTGGCGAGTCACATGATGCGGCAGGTCGGAAGCGAATTCGGAAATGGAAGCACTCTTTCGTGCCGGCACGACGGCTCCTTCGTCTAGCATGGGGCCGTCGTGCCAAACGCGATGCACGAAAACGAAATGCGCCGGTTAGCGATTCTCTTCAACGACCTCTCGATAATTCTTGGTGTCATTATAGAGCTCATCTTTCAGCGGGTTGAGCTTACGCGCGCGAATTCGATGGAGCTGGTAGGCGGCAAGCGCCACGTTGGAAATCAACGCAATCAGACTTACGACAAAGAACGCAGTGGGGTTATGCGTCGTGGGAATTTCCGCAAACGTATAGAACTGCGGGAGCGCCATGGCGAACATCGCATAGAGCGCCAGGGTTTGCGCGCGATGCTGCAACCATGCACCACGCTTCGTGAAGAACGTGGGGACGGTGCAGGCAATGAGCAGAGCCAGGCCCGTGTACGTGGAATGGTCGGACATGCAGTTATACGTGTACGCGAAATTCCACAGATCGTAGGCGATAATTCACATCCAGAGCATATCGGGCCAAATCATGTCGCGCGATTTGTCTTTCGAGATAAAGATGCCGAACCAGCCGCAAATGGTGATGATGTTCAAGATGCCAGCAATCGCGTTCATGATGTTCCACGGGCCGGAAATCATCCACACGTGGTCGACGACGGCGCCGTCCCACAGGCCGTAGGTATACATCTGGATGTCGCGCACCACGGCTTCGCAAATATTGATCGCCAAAATAAGCGGCGGAAAGCACAGCGCCCATCGCTTCTCATACAAATGATGCTCGCGGCCATCGGCACCGCGCCATTTCACGAATCGCAACGCCATAAATCCAACGCAGCCCGCCAGCGCAGAATACGTTTTCGCCCAATTGAACCAGTTGCCCGTGCCATACTCGTTGCCGGGCGCAGCAGTGTGGGGCCATACGAAAATCGTGAACACGACGGGGGCGACCACGAACAGCGCAACGCCACCCCATACGCTCGTGCGTCCAAATTCGTTGAATGCCATAAGGGCGAACACGACGAACAGCCAAATCGCCCACACCATAGGATCGGATGCTTGATACAGAATACCCATGGTCTTCCTCCTTGAATCGAGCGCGCGCCGCCGCAGCCTTTTGGGACGCACGGCGGCGCGTCGGCCATCTGCGCTAGGAACGCTCCACCATCGTTTTCACGCGGCCCTTTTCATCCCACGCGGCGGCGTAGCCGAACTCCTCCAGGTTTGCCAAAGCGGCCTCGCGCTGGTCTTCGGGAAGGTCGATGCTTTCGAGGTACACCTTGCGGAAGCCCGGGTTGTCGATATAAAGCTCCTGCTTGAAGGGGTTGCGCTTCTTGCCGAAAATCGTGTAAGCCTGGTAGACGAACACGCACACGTTGAAAATGAGCGCAATAGCCGAAATCGTCATATGAGCCGCGGGATCGTTCGTGGAATGTACCACGCACGCCGGGTGCAAGAAGAACCACGGCACCGTCATGGTCACAATCATGTTCACGGCAAGCGTACGAACGCGGTGCTGAGCATAGGCGCCGCGCTTAATGAAGAACGCAGGAATCGTGCACGCCGCCAGAAGCACCAGGCCGCAGTACATAGAGCGGTCGGAAACGCTGTTGTAGGTGTAAGCGAAGTTCCACAGGTCATAGCCAATGATCCAGAACCACAGCTGATCAGGCCAGACGTAGTCTTTCTTCTTGCCGCGGCCAACGATGATGCCAAAGAAACCGCAGATGCACAGCGCATTCAGAATGCCGGCGACGCCGTTCATCACATTCCACGGGCCGCCAACCACCATGTAACCATCCACGATGCCGTTGACGCCCGTGAGCTGGAAGTCACGAATGCACGCCTCAAGAATATTGATAGCGAAAATAATCGGTGGAATGCACACGATATATTTCTTCTGGAAGGCGGGGAAGTACACGATGAGCCATCCGAGAATCGCACCCGCGAGGCACGAATACGTTTTCACCCATTGAAACCACGTGCCCGCGCCCGTGCCTTCGACAGCGGTGTGGGGCCAAACGAAAATGGTCAAGGCGAGCGGCAAAGCGATGAAGATTGCGGCGCCGACCCATTTGTTGAGGCGAGAAAGCTCGTTCATGCCAATCAGAAATACCAAATAGAGCAGAACGCTCACAATCGCCGTCGCCGAGAGTGGCTCGTAAAAGAACATGACGGTTCCCCTTTCCCTCTTGCGTACTTGCGAACCTGTTCGAATGGCCCATTTCCCCGATGGCCCCAATTGCTGCAGTTCGCTTTCTTGGCCGCAGTGTAACAAGGGGATTTTTCGTTGGTTTGACGCTTTAGGGTTGATTCGTCAAATCAAGGGTAGAGAGATTCGTTCGAGCGGCTTTGTTTTCCTGCTTCATGCGCAGCGCGCACGCCTTTCGCACGTTGCGCGCATGGCGCTCACCGACATAGGTCTATAGTATGGGCCACCGGCGTGCGCCATGGCTCAAACCGTTCGCCGTAGAGGCATATGCCAAGCTGTTTCCCCAGCCGTCACTCCCGAACGACCCGGCGTAGCGACAATCGAAACCTGTTAAATGCTCGTAGCGTTTAACAGGCACAACCCAACGGCGCTGCCCAAGCAGCGAGGCCGCTGGCAGGGAAGAACGAATTTCCCGCGCGCTTCAGATTAGGAAAGAGCCCTTCTTTGTTGTAGTAACGAAGCGTGGAAACCGGAATGGCGAACATTTCAGACACTTGTCCGGTCGTAAATATGTCGATTCCCTTCAAAAAGTCCTTGACCTAAAGCCAGGTTTAGGTTTTACGGTTGGTTCACTCTACAAACAAGCCCATAGGATGAGAGGGACAACCATATGCTTGGAACCTTCACGTACCACAATCCAACCAAGATTTACTTCGGCCCCAATGCGCTTGAGGGGCTCGCGAACGAGCTCACAAAATACGGCCCGAACGTCGTGCTTGTCTACGGTGGCGGTTCCATCAAGAAAAACGGCGTATATGACCAGGTAGCCGCCGTTTTGAACGCCACTGGTAAAAACGTGACCGAGATTGCCGGCGTTATGCCGAACCCTACCGTCGAGAAGCTTCGCGAGGGCGTTGCCGTGGCGAAGGCGGCCAGCGCCGATCTGATTTTGGCAGTAGGCGGCGGCTCGGTGTGCGACTATTCCAAAGCGGTGTCGGTTTCAGCGAACTGCGACGAGGACCCCTGGGAGAAATACTTCGTTCGCTTCGAGGAGCCGAGCTGCCCCGTTGTTCCCGTGGGATGCGTGCTCACCATGGCCGGCACGGGTTCGGAAATGAACGCGGGCGCCGTGATCACCGACCATGCCGCCAAGCTTAAGGTGGGCCACGTTTTCGCGAACAGCGACGTGATGCCTAAGTTTTCAATCCTCAACCCCGAATTCACTTTGAGCCTGCCGCATAGGCAGGTCGTGGCCGGTATCTACGACGCATTCAACCATATTTGCGAGCAGTATTTCAGCGGCAGCGACGACAACGTGAGCGACAGCATCGCCGAGGGCCTTATGCGCAGTGTAGTCGAGAACGGCCGCATCGCCGCGAACGACGACCAGAATTACGAAGCGCGCAGCAACATCATGTGGGCGGCGACCTGGGCGCTAAACACGCTCATCGCCAAAGGAAAACCCACCGATTGGATGGTCCACATGCTCGGACAGGGCGTGGGGCCGTGACCGACGCGACCCACGGCATGACGCTTTCCGCCGTGAGCCTTCCGTACTATCACTTCATCATGGATGCCGGGTTGCCGAAATTCGCACGTTTCGCGACGCACGTGTGGGGAATCAACCCTACGGGCAAAAGCGAACGCGAGCTCGCCGAAGCGGGCCTTTCGGCAATGGAAGCATGGATGCGTGAACTGGGTGTTGCGATGAATCTCGCGGAGCTGGGCGTGACTGAGGCCGACCTGGACGACATCGTTGCCGCCACATTCATTATGAACGGCGGTTACAAAACACTCACCAAGGAAGACGTGCGCAACGTTTTGAAACAGTGTTTATAGAAGGTGAGCATGTTTGTAGAAAGCGAGCAATGCCTGTAGAAGGGAAGTCCATCTGAAGCAGCAACGCCCCGGCGCGCGATTAGGTTTAAGCCGCGCGCCACGCAGCATCACCCGCGCAGCGTGGCGCGCAGGCGATCGGTGCGAAGCAGCAGGTCAAACGCATCAAGCACGTTTGTTATCACGACATCGGCGCACGTCAAAAGCTTTCCGCATGCGCCTTCTTTTCCCATAATCGCAATCGAAAGCGCGGCTTCACTAAACATAGTAATGTCGTTGAAGCCATTGCCGATACACACGCAACCTTCGGCGCCAAGCTCGCGCACAATCGAGGCCTTACAGGCGCTCGCATCGTCGCGGGCGAACACGCGCACGTCAACCGGAAGGCCATCGCATTCCGCACGCACCGTGCCAAATGTGTCGGCAGTAAGTACGCTGACCTGGGCGAACTCCGTGATTTCTCGAATGCGGCTCGCAACCCCTTCAATAAGATGTCCGTCGGCGGCAATGGTTCCGTTGTAGTCGCACACCACGTGGCGAATCCCGAACGTGCCACGTCCGGGGATGTCGATTTCCAACATAGGGCAGGGTTCCTTTCGATCACGGCCTCGAATGCCTATCGCTTTTCTAAACATGCCGAACTCAAAGCCGATCCGACTTGTGATGCCCGTTAAAAACGGCGCAGCATTCCAAGCATGTCCGATTTCCGCAGATTTTGGCAGAAAATTGCGGTTGTGAACGATATGGATTGCCTCCTTAAAAGAAGCGATTCGTAAAACACCAGCTCAGAAGTAAATCAATACAATAGGCTCTTGTTAAAGGCCCTTCAAACCTCTTTTAAATCGTTCACAACCGCAATTCTCTGCCAGAAAAGTCGAAATCGGGACACGATTTCGACGAAGACGCAAAGAAGAAGGCGATCGGGAAAGTACAGCGGGGAAGAGACGCGCTGTGTGCCCGCAGACAGCACGCAGCGCGCAGCACAAGACGCAGACGAAGCGCGACAAGCGACAAAATCCAAGTCACAAACAACAGGGGCCAGGTAACAAACCGCAAAGCAGCAAGCCACCAAGAAGCGTGCGTCACTCGAGGCGAAGGCACGAATACCGACCCACAGCAGCCCGCATCGGCCCGGTCCAATCCGAGCCAAAATCTAATGTGTTTCGTCAAGAGGATTTGAGCAAAAAGAGCATCGGAAATTGAGCAGCCTGAGCATCGGAAGTGCGCACGCTTTCTGAGCGGCTAGCCCTCCTGCATGAGGGCATGGCGGACGCGGTAGGAC
>NZ_QIBZ01000019.1 GCF_003725955.1 Slackia isoflavoniconvertens
ACTCTCCTTTGCGAGGTCGCACCCGTCGCCTCAGCCGTCATGTCGGCATCCCTGCCCGCCAGAGTCTGCATTGCATCTGAAAGCATTCGATATTCGGCTCCCAAATGCAACAACTAAAAGATAGGAGCCCTCATGGATATCAAAGTGATAGACGAAAACCGCTCGCCCATCGAGTGCGTGGTGTCGCTTTCCGCCGAAGAAACCGCTGTGCTCGCGCGCGGCGCCTGGATTCGTATGGCGCGCCTGCTGAAAACCGACGATGAGCATGTGCGCGAAAAGGTCGATGCTATGTTCACCCGCCGCGAAAAGGCGCAAGCCGTTGCCGGCATCGTTATGGCGAACGCCGCGCACCAGGCCTTCGACACGCTGGGCGTGACGTTTCTGCTCACGCCGCAATTCGTGGTGCCTGACGAGTGGGACGAAGATCAGGCCATCTCGTTCACGACGCGCGCCTTCCCCGTGCCCGACATGGAACTTGATCTGGAATCGCCCATCGCAGTTGGCGAAGACGAGACCCCTGAAGAAGCCGCGCGCCGCGCGCTTCGCCAGCGCCTGCACGGCACCATGCCCCAGGCCCTGCTCGACGAAGCGGTGAGGGAACGACGCGAGGAATTCCGCGGCGAGCTCGCGAGCAAAGGACAAACCTATCGCGAGTATCGCATCGAGCACGGCGTGAAGCCGGCCGAGGTCGAAGAGCGCCTCGAAGCTGAAGCGCGTAAGACGCTTGAGGAAGACATTGCGCTTGACCTGGCGTTCATGCGTAAAGGTCTCGAGGCGACCGAAGACGACGAGTTCGCAGCGCTTTCCCGCTTGAAGCCCGGCAGCGAAATTGAGCTGAAGCGCGAGTTCTTGGAAACGGGCCACGCGTGCCTGCTTCGCCAAGAAGCGCGCCGAGGCGCGGCCGTGCGCTGGGCCGTCGAAAACCTGGTGCAGTAGACTCCGCGCCCTAAAACCTGCTACCTGTTAAATGCTCGCAGCGTTTAACAGGTTCCGGGACTTGGTACAGCGATGCGCGCTTTAAGCACGGCGATGCGGCGCGTAGTCGCAACATACACCCAATGTGCTAAATGCTCGCAGCGTTTAACACATTGGAGCAACCCGCCGGCGTTGATGGCCGCACAATGTACCCCGAGGGAGCATCCTGGATGCGAATGTGCTAAACGCTGCGAGCATTTGGCACATTAGCATCCAGGAAACGCAAAACTGGCCCCGCATAATGCGAGGCCAGCTCCTTGTTGCAACTCTATGCGACCCGGACGCTAGCGAATCGCGCGCCCACAGCGAAATCACGCTCGCGACAAACCGCTTACGCGTTCAGAATCTCTTGCACCTTTGCCGGATCGAGCTCGGTGATGGGGGTAATAGGCTCCGGCGCGCACGAGAAGTCGCCAATCTGCTTTTCCCAATGGTTGATGGAGCGCCATTCGCCATTCTTGAAGCCGACGTTCTCGAGCGTGGCCATAAGTTTGAAGCCCATGGCGTTGTGCAGCTTGTCGCTCGCAGGGTTCGGGAAGGTGACCTTGCCATGCACCGTACGAACGCCCTGCAACTTCAACAGCGAGAGCATCTTGTCGTAAATCTTGCGACCCATGCCGCGGCCGCGGTGGTTCGGCGCGAAGTACACCGACAGCTCAACGGCCCAAGCGTACGCCGCGCGCTCGTACAGGCGGCTCGCGTAGGCGTAGCCAACGGGCACGCCGTCTTCCTCGCACACGATATAGGGGTACACACTCACGCGATCGATAATGCGCTGGCGGAACTCCTCCACCGTGGGAGCGACGTACTCGAACGTCACCGTGGTTTCGACGTACGGCGCATAAATGGCCTGCAAAACCTCGGCGTCGTCGGGCGTGGCCAGACGGAAGGTGAAAACGGGTTCAGACATCGCGTTCCTTTCGATGAAAGTGGATGAGGTCGTGCACGAAAGCTCGTGCATGCGCGAGACGAACGCGAAAACGAGTCGGACGCATATTGACGATGGGCGAAGCGCATGGCACGTCGGGCAAAGCTGGCCAGGCGGGCCGAGCGAAGCCCGCTAGGCGCCTGCCATTCCACGTAAAACCGATTCCCCATGCGGAACCAGCCACGCAGAACAGCCACTATGCCATGCCGATCATGCAGCCAAGGGCGAACTACCCCGCGCAAAACAGCCACCCCGCACGAGCCTGTGGCCCAAACGTGCGGGTTTTACCCTGCTGCGTTGTTCGTGAGTCCCCTTTGCCAAACACACTGTGGCATTGCGTATTCGGCAGCTTCATAATTCGGCTTCTGGCCTGCGCATTCGCGAGGTTTCAACATGCGTCCGACTCGCGGTTCGATTAGTGCGCCAGCAAAGTATATCCCCCCGCAGCGGGGCGCGCGAGAACAATTTCGAGCGTTTGGAAATTGTTGCCGAAAAACACTGGAATATCATCCTTTGATGAGTATAATAGTTCCTGTAATTATTCCTATTTAAGAATAAGTTAGCCAAGCACCCTACCTCTAGCTCGGCCGACGGTTCTTCCATACGTCTTTCTCTTCGGGAGCTGAAAGGTTTGAAAGACGCACGCGGCCCAGCCGCACAAACATACTCCGCGCGTCGCCCTACCCCCTAGACGCGCGGAGTTCTTTTTTGTCCACGAACGAAGCATGCGGAACAGCGCCACGCAGAAGGGGCAGACGCGTAAAGAAACGCGACCGGCAAAGGAAACGTGCCCTAGCAGCCCGACACGGCTCAATGCTCGTCACGCCAGAGAATCAGGCAAAGCGGCCCTCGGCAGGAGACAAGCACCGATTGCGGTCAGAGATGAAACCCCGCAGCCGCACCAACGCAGAACGCCCCGCTTGACCGGAACCCTCTCTAGCCCTGCTCTTCGGGTTTTTCCGAATATCGTTTCGCACGCGAACAGCCAATTCCGACCGCATGCTATAGTGAAGGCATCAGGCGCTCATTTCGAAAAGGATTACAGGAATGCCGAACCGCAATTCGCAGCCGATCGTGTCGCTGCTCATTCCCGTCTACAACGTAGAAAAATACCTCGCCGAATGCCTCGATTCGGCGCTTGCGCAAACGCTTTCCGATATCGAAATCATTTGCATCGACGACGGCTCGACCGACGCATCAGGTGCAATGCTCGACGAATACGCCAAGAAGGACCCGCGCGTTAAGGTAATCCACAAGCAAAACAGCGGCTACGGCGCGTCGATGAATCGCGGCCTTGACGCAGCGACGGGTGAGTTCATCGGCATCCTGGAATCGGACGACACCATGCTGTCGAATGGTCTCGAAGTGCTCTTCAATGCCGCCAAGAAACACGGCGCGAACGTTGTGAAGGGCAACTTCAACTTCTACTGGTCGGCGCCCAACGAAAAAATTGAGCCGTTCCCGTTGGTTTTAAAGGAAGAGTGCGGCAGGCTGGTCGACGTCATCGAGGAGCCGCGCATCTTCCACCAGAAGCCCTCGATTTGGTCGGGGTTGTACAACCGCGAGTTCCTCGTGCAAAACGGCATCCGCTTCCTCGAAACGCCAGGCGCGTCGTACCAAGACACATCCTTTGCCTTCAAGGCATTCGCGGCGGCAAAAAAGGCTGCGTTTGTGCAGGATGCCATTATCAACTACCGCCAAGACAACGAATCGTCTTCGGTGAACAACCGTGGAAAGGTATTCTGCGTGTGCGAGGAATATGCAGAGATCGAGCGTTGGCTTTCGGAGCTTGGCGAAGGCGACCGCGCGCGGCTGCTGTTCCCCGTTGAGCAAACCGCGAAATACGACTCGTACATGTGGAACTACGTGCGCCTTGCGCCAGAATTCAGGCTCGATTTCCTGCAATGCATGCAGAAAGAATTCCAGGCGGCGCTCGATGTCGGCCAGGTGGCGCTTTCCGACTTCCAGCCTTGGAAACGCGTGAACCTGAAACTCATTCTGGAATCGCCCGAAAAATTCGAGCACGAGAACGCAACGTACGCCGATGCAGGAGCCGCTGGGCGCGCTATGCATTATCTGAAGCACGGCGGGCCGTCGACGCTTTTTGCGTATGCCCGCGCGCGCATGAACCACGAACTCTAAGCCAAGGAACCGAATATGCAGGCAGAAGTATCCCAGACGAGCGATCGCCCCGCCATAAGCATCGTCATTCCCGTGTTCAACGCCGAAGGCACGCTGGATGAGTGCATTGAATCGCTGAAGGCGCAAACGTTTGGCGATTGGGAGGCCGTGTGCGTCAATGACGGCTCGCACGACGGGTCTCTCGAAAAGCTGCAACGCTTCGCGGAGGAAGATGCCCGCATTCGCATGTTCACGCAGGAGAATGCGGGGCCATCAGCCGCACGCAATGCTGCGCTCGATGCCGCGCGAGGTGAAATTGTGATGTTCCTCGATTGCGACGATTGGTATGAGCCAAATGCCTGCGAAACTGTACGCGACGCGTTTCGCGACAACGAAGTCGATATCATGGCCTTCGGGGCGACATGCGTTCCGGAAAGCGCTGCGCCCAAACACGTGCGCGACCTGCTCTCGCCCGGCGACGAGATAATTGTAGGGTTCACCCCCGACGTGCTTTTCTCGAAGCATGCACAGCCTTATATCGCGCGCATCGCAGCTCGTCGTACATTTCTCGATGAACATCACGTGCGTTTCGCAACCAATATCAAACTCGCTGAAGACACCGCGTTTCTGTTCGAGGCATACCCGCACGCACGCAAAACCGTGCTTTCGTCGGCAAAGCTGTACAACTATCGAATGAATGGTGAATCAATTACCCACGGCCTCAACAGCGCAAACGCCACCAAAGCCAAGCTCGACCAGCATTTGGCCGCTATTGAGCACATCTTGGCCAATTGGCGAAAAAACAAGCTCGTCGACCTTTGCTCGGGACGCATGGTCGAATGGATTCTCGACTTCACGCTGTTCGACATCTCGCGTTTGTCAGTCGAGCAGCAGGCGAATTATATAGAACGTCTTGATAACCTTCTTGCCGAAACGTTTGGCAACTACCCCGCCCTGCCCCACAAAACGGCCGTAAAAAAAGCCGCCGAACACGTCTCGAAGCACGAATGCTCCAAGCTGTTCAGCGGCCTTTCAGCAAAGCTTGCGTTCGTGCGCTTCTTCGTCGCAACCCGTGGACTCAAACAGTGCATCGAGAGGTTTTTGTAGGGCGATTGGAGTCCACGCGGCCCCAATGCCCATACAGGCCGTATCAAACAACGACCAAAAACACACTAGAAGGCAATGCGATAGAGCCTCATATCGCCCTCGGAAAGTACGAGGTCAAATCCAGGGGTGTCATCGTTTATCGAATTAATTCCCTGGAATTCGCTTTCCGCATATACTGCCTGGTCGTCGTCAAGAGTCGATTCCTCTGCCCCAAGGCCCCCGCTGTCCAATTTCAGAACATACCCAACGTTCATTAACCGGACGGCTTCCTTTACGTCGTCGTTATGAGCGATATCCGACAAAGAGGTCCTCAACAAAACGCTTTCCGACTTTTCGTCGCTTCCGCCGTAGCCAAAATAGCTACGATAAACCGTCTTAGCGCCATTCGCGCCATACGCGAAAACACTTCCGTCGTATGGAATATTCGCTATCCCTTTGCCGTCATCATCAATAAGCTCCATCGCTCGACAGACAAATTCCTCTTCGTCAACCGCATATCTCCTAGTATCCGAAGAGCTCAACCAGCAGAGCCTCCCCCTCACATCCTCGAAAGGCGTATACCAACCAAGCTCATGGCCAATAATTCCCCTTGGAAAATAGAGCAGCATAAAAGCCAATCCCATAGCAGCAGCAAAAACGATACGTTTACCGGGACCTTTCTCGCACAAGCCGTGCAACAGCCCATCCACCAAATCGCATATAGCGCAAAGGCCCATCGACGCAAGTGGGATTCCAGCCAAAGCGACCAATGCGGCGATCCGATAAGCATCGTTGTACCAAAAGCCATCAATCAGTGAGCGCAGGGTTCCATCCGACACTACACAAATGAAAAACATGACCGCACAAATGCCATAACTTACAATCAAAGCTCTATTGCGCTTTTTCACAAAAGCCCAAATCGCCCCGGAAAGAACGAGCATGCCAAGTACCCACTGAGGCACACCGCTCATCATGGCCAATGTTGCTACATCGAAAAACGCTTGCCCCTCTTCCGCCGTAGCAGGCCAAGGATAGGACACCATCGAAGAAAACGGTGGCGCCATCCATAAAAGCACCCATGCTATTAGCACCGCCCCAATTGCCGCTGCTGCAATGCTTTTCCTTTTCTTTGCCGACACGCCTCTTTCGGCCAGCAATTTAACCATCGTTCCAGCACAAATTGGCGCCGAAAGAACCGCAACGGAAAAAACGGCATTTGGCTGCAGTGAGGCGAGAGCTACACCCATAACCAAAACGACTAGCAAATCCCTTACGCGAATACCGCCAGAACAGCACGACTCAATAAAAGAAATCGTAACGAAGACTCCCGCAGGGACAACGACGAATGCCGCCAAGTTGGAGTACAGGGGACCAAAAACAAGGAAATACCATGGGAAAGCTGAGAATGCCAGAGTGCAAACAGAGCCGCAAACAATTAGCCTACGATTTCCATCGAACACTTTGGTCAATAAAAGCCACATCGAGAGGGGAAATACGAGTCCGACCATAACAACAATTGAGGCATTTTCGGCAAGGGCGGCCGAGGCACCAAGCGCCGCGCAGGCAAGCGCCGTAACAAGGTGCCATGCCGCAGGATAAAAATGCGTCAGCTCACCAGATGGACTTATGCCGCTTCTCGAATCTTCCAAGGTGAAAGAGCCGAAAGACAGTATCGAATAATTGCCGCCATCAGCCATCGCCTTAATACCGTTAAGGTGCGAGGCATTATCAAACAACTGGGCAAAAGACGAAAAACCGTTTAGCGACCCCACAAAAAAGAAGCCAGTGATAACCACGCCAAATACCACGTAGGGAACAACTGTTTTCCAATCAATTCCACTTGCAATTGACATCCGTTTGGGACCAGCCGCCGCATTTCGAAAATGATAAATAACGGCAGAAATAACGGTCGCCGCGATGACGAGCATCCACCACTTAGCACCTAATCCAATGCAATTAAAGAAAATGCCAAGAATTGCATACAGCGCAAAGGATGGCAGGGGGGCGACGGCTATCGCCACCATGTTATCTCGGTAGAAAAACCTTGCGATAAGAAACCCGGGAAGATACAGAACGATAGTAATGAATAGCACCGCGAGAGAGAAAACTGCCATCCTTGCCCCCGTTTATTATTCTTCCTCATTCTCAAAGCCAGACTCGAACACTCTATCACCAGCCCTCGAACGCGTCATGCCAGTCGACGGTTTCGACGATATCTAACGACAAGATACAGAACGCAAGTAACAGGCAAACCGACCAGCTGTCCGCGGGTTATGGCCGTAAACGCGAGTTTTCATTGCGAATAGACTTTTAGTTTTGGACAAACCCCGCAAATTATATTTAACGCTTAAGCTTCATTTTACAAAAGTTCTGTATAGGCTCCAAAATAAAGCTGTCAACAATGCTGGCACCGCCCAAAGCAAAAAGCCATGATAGCGAAACGGCAATTGCCTGTAGTGGAACTCGAATCCAAAACGCCATATTTGCCGTTCCGTCCAGTATTCCAAATTGGTTAAAGATGCCATACACAATTGCGATTGTCGTGTATTGGAGCAAATAGATTGAATACGAGCGTTTTGCCGTCCAATTGATGATTTTTGAAGCGCATTCACCAGTAATCTGAATCTTATCAAAGACAAGAAAAATTCCGATCGAAGCAAAAAGCCATAGATAACTTGGGTCACTACGCACATATCCAGCAAGAGCTGCGACGGCGCCAAAAAGCCAGCCGACAATGCCCAGCATTGCAATACGCTTCAAAAACTCAACCGAGTATAAACTCGGCATCCTGCGAATAAAGTATCCAAGACAGAAATACATGAAGTACCCGCCAGGAATCGGATTAGTTGGTACAAATCCAGAAAGCAGTCCAGGAAGGGTGTTGAGACTCCCGATTCCCGTAAGCGTTGAGATCCATTGGAGAACTGTGCAGAGAGCGCCCCACAGTGTAAACAGCGCAACAACTTTCATGAGCAATTTGCACTGAAAATCGCTGAGCGCTTCGAACATTGTAAACAAAAATGGAGCCAGCACAAGAAAAGGAATCAGCGCTGGAACAAACCACCAACCGCCAAACAGGATACTGTAAAACCAATTGAAATACTGAGGAAAACCGAGGGTAACAGTGCCCACAACGCATCCATACGCATATAGAACAACCGAATAGACGAGCAGCGGTAAAATAATAGTAACGACCTTGTTCAGAAGATATTTTGCATACGTCGTCTTAAGGGGACGGAATGCAAAATATCCCGACAGTACGAAGAAAATCGGGTCACATATTAGAGCAAACTCAGAAATAAAAGGCTTGGTCTCAACCCCATAAACAGGGCCAAAATACTGAGAAGAATGAACGATTACGACAAAAAGCATCGCAAGAGTTCGCAGCAAATCCCAATTTGCTAACCGCTTTGCCATATTAGCCTTTCACAACACAGATGATATCCGCGCTCGATACGGGTCAAAATAAAGGCAGCACACGAGTGTGCCGCCTTATTGAAACGCACTTCAATACAGAGGATCGTACCAGACCATCATTATGAACAAACAAGCCTTGATGCGATAACAAAAACAACTACCTTTAGATTGATTTTACGTAGGCCAAAAGGCTATCTTCCCAGTTGGCAGGCGTATAGCCGACATTCTCAAGCTTCGACAGCGCAAGCGCCGAATGCACAGGCCTGGGCGAAATCGGGCCGCTGGCGCTCGCGTAGTATTCGGCCGTGCTCACGGGCCTCACGGCGTCGGCGTTGCCGTTGCGCAGCTCGAACACCTTCGCTGCGATGTCGGCCCAGGACGCGACGCGGCCGGAGCCGGTCAGGTTGTAGGTGCCGTGCTCGCACGGGCTGCTCGGCTCCTTGTCGCCGTCGCGGTAGCCGAGCAGCCAGAAGATGCCCTCGGCCATGTCTCGGGTGAAGGTCAGGCGGCCGAGCTGGTCGTCCACCACCGTCACCTGGTCAAGCGCATCGTCGGGGTCGGCGCAGCGGTCGGAGAGCGCCGCCATGGTGCGCACGAAGTTCTTGCCGTCGCCGATGACCCAGCTGGAGCGCACGATGTAGTGCCTGGGGCAATTCGCCACGGCGATGTCGCCGGCGGCCTTGGTCTGGCCGTAGACGCCCAGCGGGCTGAACGACTCGTCCTCGCCGTGCTCCTCGCGCGTGCCGTCGAACACGTAGTCGCTGGAGATGTGCACGAGCGCGATTCCGTGCTCGGCGCACACCTTGGCCAGCAAGGCCGGGCCCTGGGCGTTGGCCGCCCAGGCGGCCGCGCGGCCCTCAGGCGTCTCGGCGGCGTCGACGGCGGTATACGCGCCGCAGTTGATCACGGCGCCGTACAGGGTCCAATCGATTTTGGCGTAGTCGGCAGGGTCCGAGAAATCGAACTCGCCGCGGTCGCCGAAGTCGAAGGAGCCGGCGACCCCGCGCTCCTCGGCCAGGGCCCTCACCGCGCGGCCGAGCTGGCCGTTCGCGCCGGTCACGAGCGTGCGGCGGGGCGCCATGGGGATAGCGTCCTTGAGCATGGGATGGGCCTTGTCGGCCTCGGAGAGCTCGCACTCGGAAAGCGGGATGGGCCAGTCGATGCCGAGCTCGGGGTCGGCGAGGTTGACGAAGGTGTAGGTCTTCTTGAGCTCCGCCGACCAGTGGGCGTTCACCAGGTACGTGTAGGCCGTGCCGTCCTCGAGGGCCTGGAAGGAGTTGCCCACGCCTCGGGGCACGTAGATGGCCTTGGAGGGATCGATGACGCACGTGTAGACCTCGCCGAAGCTCTTCCCCGGGCGAAGGTCGACCCACGCCCCGAACACGCTGCCCGTGGCCACGGAGATGTACTTGTCCCAGGGCTCGGCGTGGATGCCGCGCGTCACGCCGCGCTCGGCGTTGAAGCTGATGTTGTTCTGCACGGGACCCAAGTCGGGCAGGCCCAGCCCCAATTGCTTGGCGCGCTGCCAGTTCTCCTTGAACCAGCCGCGGGAATCGCCGTGCACCGGCAGGTCGAACACGAGCATCCCGGGGATGTTCGTGCGTTCCGCCTTGAGCTCCTTCTCGAATTCGAGAGACATCTGGCTTCCCCTTCCCTACTGGCCCTGCGCCTTGTACTTGGCCTCGGTCGCGGCCTTCGCGGGGCGCCACCAGGCCTCGTTGGCGCGGTACCACTCGATGGTCTGCTCCAGGCCTTCCTCGAAGTCGTTGTGCGTCGGGCGCCAGCCGAGCTCGGTCTGCAGCTTCGTGGAGTCGATGGCGTAGCGGCGGTCGTGGCCCGGGCGGTCCCGCACCCAGTCGAAGTCGTCGGGGTCCTTGCCCATCATCTCGAGGATCATGCGCAGCACCGTGATGTTGTTGCGCTCGCCGTCGGCTCCGATGAGGTAGGTCTCTCCCATGCGGCCCTTCGTGAGGATGGTCCACACGGCGCTCGAGTGGTCCTCGGTGTGGATCCAGTCGCGCACGTTCTCGCCCTTGCCGTAGAGCTTGGGGCGCACGCCGTCGATGATGTTCGTGATCTGGCGCGGGATGAACTTCTCCACGTGCTGGTAGGGGCCGTAGTTGTTCGAGCAGTTAGAGATCGTGGTGCGCAGGCCGTAGGTGCGGGTCCAGGCGCGCACGAGCATGTCGCTCGCGGCCTTGGTGGAGCTGTACGGGGAGCTGGGCTTGTACGGGGTGCTCTCGGTGAACTTCGCCGGGTCGTCGAGGGCCAAATCGCCGTAGACCTCGTCGGTCGAGACGTGGTGGTAGCGGATGCCGTGCTCGCGGACCGCCTCGAGCAGGCGGAACGTGCCCTCGACGTTGGTGCGAAGGAACGGCTCGGGGTCTGCGATGGAGTTGTCGTTGTGGGACTCGGCGGCGTAGTGCACGATGGCGTCGTGGCCGGGAACGATCCGCTCCAGAAGCTCGGCGTCGCAGATGTCGCCCACCACGAGCTCGACGCGGTCGGCGGGAAGGCCCGCGATGTTCTCGCGGTTGCCCGCGTAGGTGAGCTTGTCGAGCACGGTCACGTGCACCCCGGGGTGATTGTTGACCACGTAGTGGACGAAGTTGCTGCCGATGAAGCCGCAGCCGCCGGTAACGATGATGTTCTTGGGCTCGAATTGTTCCACGTTATTCCTCACTTTATTCAGCATCGCATAATCTACGCGATATATTTCGCAGCAATCTCTTCTGCCATTTCGGTCTCATTATTCACAAAGCTATATGGAGCGTATTCTCCATAGGCAGAGGGGCGACTGACGGCAACAAGTTGGAGCTTGTCATGACCGAATTGGCTAGACAAGCGATCCATGGTTTCAACCAGACCCTTCCCCTGGCTCGCGCGCATGCACACGCTGCCAACGCCATCAAACCATTTAGCAACCAGATAGCACATCGCGTATACTCCTTACGAACTGTTCTTCGTTGCGTATTTTGCCACGCTCATAGAGCAACCTCAATCGAGCCCCAACCCGCACATCCAAAACGCGCTTGTATGTATATTTATGGAGCCAATTATTGAACTGCCTATCGTAGAAAGTATTGTATTGAATCTCGATAGGATAGCAAAATCCGGACCGTTGATAATACACATGCACGCCACGATAGCCGTCATCATGAGCTTTTCCCAGGCTCATATCGGCAATTCGAATTGAATCGGAAAGCGAAAAATCCAACAACGGTTTATACGAATCAACGAGCGACCGAAAACCTAAAATATCGTTGAAAACCTTCCTCACCTGATGATCGGGGTAATATCGCGAAAACTTCAACTCAATTGATTGCTGGCTCTTAATACGATAATCAATCGGCAAATCAGAAAGCTGCGGTTGCATTAAGTACCAGCGCCGCACCTCATCTAGCTCCTCAAGCAATTGACTTTGATCGAAGTAATGCAGATTCTTCTTTAACGAAATGCCCAGGTTGCTCTGGAAGGAGAGCATTTTGAGCTCTTCCAAAGAGAGGCCATCGCGCTCGAGTATTTCGGCAAACGTCAATTCGGTCACACGTGCCTCCTGAAGCAGAAAAGCCCAGCGCCGCAAAAGCAACGCTGGGTTTTAAGCGCCAACGGTAACAGCGATTAGTGGTCGCGACGATTCACAAATTCGCCCTCGGCAACGCGCTTAAGGTGCTGGCCGTACACCGATTTGCCATAGAGCTTCGCGCACTCGAGCAGTTTGTCGGTATCGATCCAGCCGTTTTCCCAAGCGATTTCCTCAGGAACGCACACGGGAAGGTCTTGACTGCGCTCGACAGCACGCACGAACTCGCCAGCTTCATAGAGAGACTCCATAGTGCCCGTATCGAGCCATGCATAACCACGGCCAAGCGTAACAACCGAAAGGGTGCCGTCTTCCAGATACATGCGGTTCAAATCGGTAATCTCAAGCTCGCCACGAGCGGAAGGTTTCACCTTCTTGGCAAGCTCGCACACACGCGAATCATAGAAATACAGGCCAGTAACGGCATAGGAAGACTTCGGATGCTCAGGCTTCTCTTCGATAGAGATGGCATTGTAGTCTTTGTCGAACTCGACCACGCCGAAGCGCTCGGGGTCGTCGACGTGATAGCCAAATACGGTTGCGCCGTTGCCCTGCTCAGCGGCTTCAACGGCAGAGCGAAGATGACGGCCCAAGCCATTGCCATAGAAGATGTTGTCGCCAAGCACAAGCGCACAAGGTTCGCCGGCAATAAACTCCTCGCCGATAATGAACGCCTGAGCAAGACCATCAGGCGAAGGCTGCTCGGCGTAAGACAGCTTAATGCCAAACTGGGAACCGTCGCCGAGAAGGCGCTCGAAGTTGGGCAGGTCGTGCGGCGTAGAAATAACCAGAATGTCGCGAATGCCAGCCATCATAAGCACTGACATGGGGTAGTAAATCATTGGTTTATCATACACGGGCAGCAACTGCTTGCTCGTAACCGTAGTAAGCGGATACAGACGAGTGCCCGAACCGCCAGCGAGAATAATGCCCTTCATATATGCCCCGTTTCTGAAACAATAAAATCATTTGCACCATAATAGCAATTTGGCGAATCAACTGATATTTCTACATGCAATGAGTGTCATAACTTTTGAAGCGTTTTGAGACGCTACATGTTTCAGCTAGCTCAGCTTTTCTATTTTGCACTCATAAGACTGGAAACCAGGCTTCGCATTTTCCCAATGTACCAGAATCTAGCCTAGAAAAAGCTCTTGGCGCAGAATACCTATGCCACTCGCGTCTAGCACAGAGAGACGCAGGCAGACGTAATATGCCACTCGTTTTTATTCAGTAGACGTCGTCAGCGCCGCAGCGCAGCACACAGCAAAGCAAGATACGGAGCGACGGGGCTCTCTGGTAGAAACGGCCTCCGCCTTAGAAAACTGAAATTGCGACGTAACAGATTCAAAGGAAAGGGCGGAAGCCGCAATACCGAGTTTATCAGAGAGCGTCACACCGCCCGAACAGGAATCCCATTTTGCATTGCGTTCCTTAGCACACCAATGCATAGCTCAAATCTTTGCCTCGCTCAGCATCCCTCGCAACACAGCCGCAGCAACACTCTGACGCTGTTTTTCGTAGGGCCTCCCGCCAAGAATAAGTCCCTCGACCTTTACTTCGTTCAAGTCTGACGACGGCACTTCATAGAGGTTTTTTGAGAGAACGCACATATCGGCCACCTTGCCGACCTCAAGCGAGCCACGCTCGTCTTCGTCGAACGTTGTCCATGCACCATTATACGTGCACATACGTAGGGCCTCTTTTATGGTAAGGCTCTGCTCGGGGTTGTCGTGGTTGCACGCACGCTGCATCCATAGAATGGGATCGGGGTCGGTACAAGGTGCATCGGAACCTGCTGACACAACAATCCCTTTGTCCCACATGGTTCTCAAGGGATTCAGCCATGCCGCGCGTTTATCACCGAGAATCGAGCGAAGATACGAATCAGGCTCCTGCGGCCAATCGATAAAGCTTGTTTGCATTGGCAACTGAATTCCGTATTCTGCGCAAATCTGCAAACCCTCTTCCGTAGGAAGGCACGCATGAATGATGCCATGCCGATGATTTTCACGAGGGAAGTCGTCAAGCGCAGCCTTCAAGGCATGCACGGCCTGGTTGAAAGCCGCATCTCCAATTGCATGCATCTCAACCTGCAGTCCGGCACGATTCGCTTTTTTGCAGAAGTCCGTTACAGCCTCATCGCTGTAATACAGCACGCCGTTCCCGCTTTCGCTATCGCAATATGGCTCAACCAAAGCAGCATCACGGCTTCCGAAACATCCATCAAGCGCGCAGGCAAAGCATCCGCCTATGCGCGGCAGCTTTCGGCTCGTCGCCACCTTCACGTTCATCGATTGAGGGAAAACACGCACCTGAAAACCAGATTGGGCACTCCTGCCCATCCATTTCTCAAGGCTTATATCCAGATTCCCCGTAAAACCGACTCCGCTCACCGTATGCACCATGCCAATACCGCGGCTCGCCAAATAGTCCATGCCCGCTTGAATATTTCCGATCAGCTCGGGAATTGACAGGCTTCCCGTAATAAAATCGCTTACAGCAAAAAACGTCTCTTGGTTCATTTCGCCGGTTTCGGGATGGTAGCCACGCAAATTCTTTACTTTGTCATCGACAAGCTTGAGAAGGGCACTGTTCACGACGCATGCATGCCCGTCGTACTTCACCATGAAAACAGGCTTTTCCAAACACGCCTCATCGAGTTCGGTGCGAGAAAGCAAGCGCCCTTCGACTACCGAATACGGAGAAGCGCCAAAAGCGACCAGAATCTTCGACGTACACTTTTCGGCAAAATCGGCAACCATTTCCTTGATTTGCTTGTTTGAACGCGCATGCATTACATTCAAACCAGCATTGAATGTCGCAAACGACGCCAAATGCTCATGGGTATCGACAAACGCAGGGCACAAAGCACGATTCCCTAATTGCTCGCGTGGGGCAGAAGAATACTCTTCGGGCAGCGTATCGCCAACGTAGACAATACGGCCGCCATCTTCCACTAGGTAATGAGCAAGACTATCTTGGGCATCAACCGTTAGAATTGTTCCCTCGTAAACCTTCATCAATCCCCCCTCACAGCGCCGCCAAAGCAAGCACGCATTAATAATTCCAGAAATAGCTATCGCAATTCCTGCCCCGCGCCCTCAAGCTTGTATAGCTCCTCTTCGGGCGCGTTGGATATAAGGCGTTTTCTCGCATACACGAAGAAATACACGCACCCGGTTGCAAGAACGCACACGATTCCCGTCGACGCAATGGCATCTACGAAAAAGGTCGATACTACGGCAATCGCCGACAGTACGAGACCTACCCCCGTCGTAAGAGCACCGCCAGGAGTTTTCCAGCCTCGTTTCATATTCGGTTGACGCAAACGCAAGATGACATGCGACAAATTCATGAGCACATAGCTCAAGCATGCGCCCAATACCGCCATATTGAGCAGGACATCTCCGTCTTGCACGATGACGACAAGGGCAAAACCTATCACACCCTGCACCAGCAACGCCACCCAGGGCGTCTTCCTCGAACCCGTAAGCGAAAGGAAGGTAGGAAGATACCCCGCCCGAGACAAAGCGAATATTTCGCGGGAACCCGCATAGATAAGCGAGAAAAAAGACGCGACAAGCCCAAAAAGGCCCGCTACGTTCACGAAAAGCGCCAAACCAGGCAAATTGGCAATGTTCAATGCATCCACAAGCGGAGCGCTTGAGGCGCCCATGAATTCCGACCCAGTAACACCCGCCGCAAGAATAAGCACGACAAGCCCGGTCCCGATGAGCACGGCCATCGACCCGATAATGGCCTTCGGTATATCGCGCCTTGGGTCTTTCGCCTCTTCCGCGGCAAGGGCGACGCCCTCGACGCCGAGAAAGAACCAAATGCCAAACGGCAATGCGGCAAGAAGCCCGCTAACACCGAAAGGAAGAGAGGTCGTAGCGCCTTCATCTGGAGCGATATCGAACAGCGCAGCCGCATCGAAATGCGGGGCCGCGCCAAACGCAAAAGCGGCGAGTGCAATAGCGCCAACGACCGTAATAACAAGCATGAGCTTCAAAGCTTCGCCAACGCCAAAAACGTGAATCCCTATGAAAACGATAAAGATAATGCCCACCAAAAGAAGGAACGGGAAATCTTCCGGGATAATTCCTAGCTGAAGGAAATAGTTAGCGATAAACGTCGAAATCGCCGCGGGCGCGCATACGTATTCAACGGTAATGGCCATGCCCGTAAGAAACCCTCCGAAGCGGCCCATCGCACAACGCGAGAAAGCGAACCCCGCACCAGCCGTAGGCAAGGCCGACGACATCTCGGCTTCGCCGAGCACGGTGCAAACATACATGCAGCCCATAAGGACGAATGCGATAGCGAGGCCGAGCCATCCGCCATACGCGATGCCGTAGTTCCAGCCGGAGAAGTCCCCGGAAATCACATACGCAACGCCAAGGCCCATGAGCAAAGGCCAACCCGCCGCGCCTTTTTTAAGCGAGCGCCTTTCGAAATACTCTTGCGTTTGGGCAGTTTCATTACGCGCCACGAAAACCTCCTAGTGCGCTTTCTTTTTCACGATATACGAGGGGTCGACCTTTTGAAGATCCTCGAAATCGTCTATCTCAACGATGTCCTCTTGCATGCAAGGCCGAACGTAGATTTCGTAGTTGTCAGGTTTGCGCAGAATCGCTACGTCGTCCCAGAAAATCTGTTTGCCATCTTCTGTATCGAACACCGAAGGAATATCGCGCGCAAGTGCCGCGCCATCGTCAGGCGACCAATATGACAAACCGACCATTTGCCAGCACGGATTGGAATCGCCTTTCGCAAGGTCAGAAATCTTTCCAGACTCATCCGCAACAAAGCGCCAATCGTCGGTCGAGTCAACTTTAATACCCAAGTAATTCGATCGATATTGATACGGGGCAACAAGACCAGGATTCGTCAAAAGCAAATCGCTCTCGAACACGTAGGCGTTGCTGAAGTGAGAGCACGCCGCCACCGCCGAGCTAATATTGTTTGTGGTTGAATAAAGGGGATTGTCAATAAACTTGACATCCGGGTATTTATGCAGCAGTTGATCGAATTCCTCTGCAAGGTAGCCACGAACGATATATATTTCCGAAATACCCGCATCAAGCAACGCATCGATAAGCCTATCGATAATGCGAACGCCATGAACACGCGCAAGCGGCTTCGGCGTATTCACCGTTACGGGCAAAAGGCGGCTTCCGAAGCCGGCCGCAAGGAGCACGGCCCGCTTCACCCGATACGGCTCAAGGGCCGCGATACCGCGCGCGGTAACCCCTTCTTCGTCCATAAATCCGTTCGCCTTTAATACTTCCAGCGTTAATTGCTCGCGCGAGACAGCGCCGTAATCGTATGAACGCCCATCTTTTCGAGCCGCCGAAGCCGCGAGAATGCGGAACTCGTCGTGCGACAGATTACGCGCGAACGATTTATCGCCAAGCATAGAAAGCGCTTCCGCCGAGAAATCCTTCGCGGCTTTGTACCACACATAGAGCCATTCGCCCGCCGGGGCGCCCTTGCATTCCTTAAACATAGCCCACACATACCAATACCACCCGACGATTGCCGTGCAGGCAATAAGATGGAATTCTTCTTCCGAAGTAGGCTTCCTACCGAAGTATAAAGGCATGATGTCGAATGCGCCTTGCACGTCGAAATAATCGCTCTGCGCGACGAAATTGCCGAAATCGCATCCATAGTCGCCCATGGCGGCGTATTCCCAATCGATGAGCCACATATCGTCGCCATGCACAAGCAAGTTAGGGCCATAGAAGTCGTTGTGGCATAAAACATCGGCGCCCGAGCCGACGCGCATCGGCGCAACGAGCAGCTCAATATTCGCTTGCAGCTTTTCGAATCCCGCGGGAAACGCCCAGCCTTCCTCGCGAAGCAGATGAACAATCTTCAGCGATTCCTTGTAGAAGTCGAATTTCCAAGGCGATTCAGCGCCGCTTTCATGCAAACGCCGAGCCATGCTAAGTGCTCGTTCAACTTGAGAAGCATCGGAATAGTCAAAGCCTGTGCAATCGGGAACAAATTTCGACACCTTCCATCCTGCTTCTGGGTCTTCCGCGACGAACGTGTCGTCGAGCCCGAGCTTTCGCGCCGTCTCGCACGCGAACGCCTCAGCGGGACGATTGATAATTTCATTCGTACCGGCACCGGGATGACGATACACGTAACCTTCGCCCCGGCATTCGAAATAGAACGAGAGGTTCGTAAGGCCCTGTTTAATCGGAGAAATATGTTTGATGTCTTCTCTCTTACAGCAAATCGTGCCGCAAATATTGTCCAAGACCTCAGACCCGACGTTCTGGATGAACTCAGGATCGAAATCGCTCACCTGGTCGAGCGAATCGAATTCATGAATCACGCCAGCTGGATACACTCGCATGCGCATTTGCAATACATCTGCGTGGGCGTAAAATATCTCGTCCCACAGTTTATCCGCCGTTCCAGGACGCATCCATTCCGACTGCAGGATATCAATAAAGGAATTGGAGAACTCCGCATCCCAATAGGTATGTCCCATCATGGCATAGCCACGCTTCCCGTCGAGATGAGCGCCAACGATACGCTGCTTCGAACCCTTCGTCTCAAGGAAATACTCGCCTGGCGCGCATTCGGTCTCGCTTGCCGCGGCATATGCCGAAAACTCATATTCGCTAAAAGGGTTTTGCGTAAAGTAATTATCCGAAGAACATACGTATGAATTGCCCAGCACGTTGCGCGCCGCCCATATAGACGAATGGTTGTTCCGCTCCATATAATCGGGGCTGGTTATGAGTTTTACGCCGAATTCTTCTTCCAGGTAGAAGAATTCCTCCTTCTTATAGCCCACGACGAGATATATGTCTTGCACGCCGGCGGACCGAAGCTGACGGATTTGCCGCTCAATGAGCACCTCTCCACGCACGTAGAGCATGCCCTTGGGGCGATCGTACGTAATGGGGGCAAGCCTGCTGGAGAGACCAGCCGCGAGAATCACGGCATTTTGCACCCTGTAGGGTTCGAGAGCGGCAACGCCTTCATCGGTAATAGCCCCATCGGAAATGAGGCCTTCTTTTTCAAGCTCTTGGCACCCAGCATTCACGGCGCCAATGGACATACCAATCGCCGCAGACAAAGCCCGCTGGCTCAATCGGGCTCCATTGAGCTTATTACGTAAAATCTCGAATTGGCACTCAGTTAATGACATTGATATTCCTCTCATGCTAGCGCATGAATTGTATAATCAATGTTCAATAATGGCAATATATAAAGCGAGATTGAACACTTTCGTCGTTACGCTTAGGACAAATTCCACAACGTCAACCAAATCGAGTCGTTTTTGGCAACCCATTCAGTGTCCCAGAAGAATAACTTAGCCCTCGGAATGAGCCGAACTGCCGAATTCAAGCATTTTGGGCGCATGATTGCGTCTCTGCTCCTCAGGCGGCAATTGACTCCATGTTTCGCCATACTGTATACGCAGGTATTCCTTAATATCCGCAGGTACAAAAAAACCGCAGCCTTCAAAATTCATTTCCACCGAGGGAATCAAAACGCAGCACGCATAAGAGCCCATTGCCGCATACGAAGGAGCCATCATTTCATTCGCCGCCTTATCGTTGTCGGCCATAGTTGCCGCCAAATCAAAGTTATGTGCGATGCGCTCCGGTGTAAACAATACCCTCGCAGCAATATGGGCAATGCAACAGGCAAAACGTTCCAACGCGCCCAGCACACCACCATGGGGAACAACAATGTGCTTAGAGTGATAAAGATACGAAATGCTCTGCCACATCACACAGCGCCTCCGCTGGCGCTTAGCATCGCGAGGATTAGGACAGACCGAATCATATGGAAACACATCGACGAAAATCCCTTGGTCAAACCCAGCTTCCTGCGTTTCCGCAGTTGCAAAATGCGTGCCTTTCATCATGACCTTCGCAAACAGAGCCGCCTGGTGAGAATTCGTGCGTGGCGTGGTTAGACAATAGTGTGCGCCCAATGTTTCGGGTGCAACTTTAAGAAAGCGTTCGTAATCGTCTCGCGGCATTCCAACATCGATGTCATCATCCCAAGGAATAAACCCGCCGTGGCGCATCGCACCAAGCGCCGTACCAGAGTCGAGCCAATAGGTTATATCATGGGCTCGGCAAACGCGATCGATGTCTTTGAGTATCTCAAGTTCCGTCAACTGCAAACGTCGTAACACGTCTTGGTTGTATTGCATTGCGCTTCTTTCCGTCCATCATTGTCGCTTGAGCCTACTTTGAGGCGCAACAATAGAAAGCCTCGAGCCATTTCGAAGTCTGTTCGATATCGAATCCATGCAGCCGAACAAGCTCGACTCCATCGTGACGCTCGTTGACCAGTGCTTCATTCAAATAACGCACGCACACACGCCCCCATTCCTCAGCCCCCTTTTCCAAAGGAATCCTTTGGATACGGGTTCCCATAAGAGCACTTTCAGGAACGCCCGTCGACATTACCGTTGGCAAACCAGAAGCCTGCGCCTCCACAACTGCCAATCCCAAGCCTTCTCTCACAGAAGGAAATACGAAAAGATCGGAAGCGCGCAACACCTCGGCAACATCATCCACGACGCCCAAAAATCTTACCGAAGCATCAATGCCGCGAGAAACGACCGACTGTTTAAGCGGTTCTTCAAGCTCCCCTCGGCCCGCCAACACCAACACCGCATTTGGCCACTTCTGCTTAATTCGCTCAAACACATCGAACAAAAATTCATGATTCTTTACAGGAGTCAATCGTCCCACGTGACAAACAACCGGCCTTCCTGCAAACCCCATTTTCGCTTTTGCGTCATCATGTTCGCTTTGGCCACATGTGTAATGGCTTGCGTTTATCCCATTGGGCAAAACGGAAAAGGCATCTCCTTCAACAATACGTTTTCCAAAGCGATCTATACCCGCCTCGCGTGAACAGCCAATGAAATAATCGGCAATGAACCTAGAAGGATACGAGACAGCACGAAACGCGAAACCAGCAAGCCCGGTGTCGTAATTCTGAGCATGACTATGCGCAATCGTATATCTGCCAGCACGTTTCGCTTCAGAAAGATATATGGGCGCACAACTTCCAATATGCCCATGAACAATAGGCCACTCAGGGTGCGCCGCAAATAAAGTTCGGCACTCCATTCGATACGAATGCTCATTTAGCCCCGCGAAGCGTGGCAATCGAAAGAAACGGCCACCAAGTTCTCGAATCTCGGCATCGTAATCGCCCTCGCGTTGCTCGTGCACAAGAAAGTCGAACTGGATCTTCGTGCGATCAATGGCGCGATATAGATTCATGATCATTGTCTCGGCGCCGCCACGATCCATCACGCCAATCACTTGCAAAACACGTATCATGCGCGCTCCTCGGAAGAATTCGCCACCGATGCATCGACGTTATCACGCGCCTGATTTGCCGCCACTCTTCGCATGCGGAAACCAGGGCCGCGACGAACCGTTTGAACCAAAAAACAGAACAGCACGAAAACGCCCAGCATACATGCTCCAGCGCCAGCAAAACTCACGCCATTCATATCCCATGTATTCACGCATACAAAAGACAGCGGAACAACCGCCAAAAAAGCCGTCACGTTACCAGCGAAATTCGCCCAAAAACGCCGTAGCGTTATAAGCAAATCGCCAAAGAACCATAGGAATGCCGTCGCTGCCGTAGAGACGATAATAGGCTGCAATAGATACACGTATGGAGCGATATCTCCACCGAACAACAAACAGAGAACCCATTCACCAACGAATTCCAACACAATGGCGCACGCGACAGTCACGGCGACGATTCCCGCCACCGTCTTACCGAGCAACGTCAAGAAACCTTTTTTGTCACCATCGAAAAACAAACGCGGGAAGATATCCAAAAGGGGACCATACAAATATTGCGCTCCCATTTGAATAACCAACGCAGGCGCGGCGACGGACGCATAGATACCTAATGCAGCATCCCCTGAAACCATAGCTAAATATTGCTTGGGGATGGCAAAGATGGCGCTCGCCGCGACCGATGCGATAACTGCAGGCAACGATGTGCGAAGGAAAAAAAGCGCCTTTTTCGCCGAAAGGCTCACCGTTACGCGAGTAAAACGTCGGCAATGCGGAATGTCAAACAGCACGAGCACCAGAAGCGCAGCGACAAACATTGCGACAATCGCGATATTGAGGTTGCGCGTTATACCATACACGATGACAAACGCCACAAACGTTGAGACTCCCTGCAGCATGAACGACTTTCCAATGTAGTCCATGCGGCGATTGATTTGATCTTCACCATGCAGAATGTCGATGAGCAGGCCAATGGCCTTAAACGCGTAAAACAAGGCGATTGTCACCAGAGCATATGTTGCACATGTGAACAGCGCATATACCATGCATGCAACAAACGCCGCCACGAGCGTTACGCATCTGAAGCCCATGTATTCGCCCAGTGAGTTTTCTCGTTTGATGTCGGAAATCTGGTACGTACCCATTTTGAAATTAGCAAACGTACTGAAAATGCCCACAACAGACATGGCCAGTGAAAGCAGCCCAGCATCATCGAAGCCCGACGATAAACGAACAACAACAATCGTCACAAACCACTGGCAAGCCAAGTAAGTCATTGAGCCTACCGAGTTCCAGAGCATATTCGCTTTTACAGAAAGCTGCTTCGGGGCGCCACCCCCATCATAAGATACGCCTTGCGACGATTGTGCATCGCTCATAGGCGATACGCTTCCATCACATGAACGAGACGAGCGCTCTCGGCAGGCGGAGTGCGCCAATCGCCGTATTGGAGGGTTAAAATGTCTTCGTATCCAGAGGGGGCCGAATATATACGATTCTCAAACTTCATACGAATAGGCTCGAAGGAAGCTATTGGGTAGGCCTGCGTTGGTTTTGAGCCATCAAGCACGTCCAAGACATAATGAGCTTGAGTATTCTCGTCGTTAATTCGCACCGCAATAGAATCCAGTTTTCGAGCAAGTTCAAATACATCCTTGTTTTTCACAAAAGGACATACCATGTGTTTTATCAATTTAATAAGTACGTTCGAACCAGTTGTCGGATCCGTCACCGCAAAGCTACGCACCAAACCAACTCTTCGATGCTTTTTCAGCAGAGAAAATGATTTATCACTGTAATGTTCCAGGGGGAAGATATCCACCCATACCCCCGTTGATGCCTTTTTCCCCACAAAATTCTCGTAGACGACCGTGGTAGTATCCACTATTTTCGCGAATTGATAAATAGATGATTTGTCGCGATACGACACAAGTTTGAAGCGCTCGGTCGTGCGCCATTCGTTGAAATGCTCCATGAGCAGCTCATATTGGTCGCGCATCATGACGATATCCATATCGTCATCCCACGGGATGAAGCCACCATGGCGAATAGCGCCCAAAAGACTGCCATAACCTAAAAAATACTGCACACCGTGGGCTTGGCAAACGCAATCAATCTCATCCATGATTTCAAGTTCAATGAACTTCATATCGTCAACGGTCAAACGTTCCATTGCGCGCTAGTCTTCCTTTGTATTTATTGAACCGGCAACCGTATCGTTGCAATTGCAAGCATTAGAAAGTGCCTCAGTTTGCACAAGGCTGCGAACCTTCGCACGCAACTGCGATACCTCGACTGTGGTATAGAACTCTCGAATAACCAGTACGGCTATCACATACATGAACACGAAATTCGAGGGGCTTTCGATGCCGAATACGTCGGCGAAGAAAAATGGAATCTGCCGAAACGCGCCCATAAGCACCAGGCTCAAAGCGAACAAGAACCAAAAAACAGAATCGGCAATTGCGACTTCAGCTTTTCGAATTTTACGAAGAACGAGCCAAAACGTCAGCAATGCACCAACAAACAGCGTAGCAGGAAACAGATAGCTCACTTCTTCCTCCTAAACCACTGCACTAACAAAATTGAAATACTCATGCGCAGCATATACATGACCGATTTCGTAAAGTTCAAATAACTTTCGCCGGCAACACGCTCGCGCATTTCAACCTGCGTTTCAACGACTTTATAGCCCCAACGCATAAGTAGCGATATGGTATCGGGCTCGGGGCCAAAATCCAATTCGTTGGCAAACAGAGGAATCGTCGTTTTATCGAACAGACGCATGCCGGATGTTGGGTCTTGAATTCGCTTGTGCGTAGTAAGTAAAATCATGAAGCTGATAAGAGCGCTTCCCGCCATGCGGGCAGATACGGGTTTTTTCTGAGTGGCGAAGCGGCTTCCGATAACGATATTGGCGTCTTCTTGCCCGGCGAGCCTAACCATCTCGCCAATATACGCAGCAGAGTGCTGGCCGTCAGCATCGAATTGGACGGCATAGTCATATTCATTTTCAAAGGCATACCGCATACCCGTTTGAAATGCTCCTGCAAGCCCGAGATTAACGGGAAGATCAATAATGCTATACCCACGTTCATGGCAAATCGCCGATGTGTCATCGCGCGAACCATCGTTCACGATAATATAATCGGCCTCAGGAGCATTCTCGCGAAGGTCCTCAATCGTAGACACGATGTTGTCACGTTCGTTGTATGCCGGAACAATCGCAATTACACGTTTGCGCTGAAGAGCGTTCGTCACCGTTCCTTCTTCCTTCATATGCAGCAAATAATTGCCATCGTAGTTGCGCATGAATGTTAATTTTATCTCAAGCAACTCTTAAAATAGCGTAAAAAACGGCACTGACGCAATCGCCGATAAGGAACACTTGATGCAATGGAGGAAAAACCATGGGAAGCAAACTTTGCGCAAACGAAACATCGCGGCCCTCGACCTGCATTTGCATTTTTTCCGCTTTGTATGCGCCCCACGTTGGCGGCGTTGAAACATTTACCGAAGGAATTGCGTCCGCTCTGGCAAAACTTGGGCACCGTATTATTGTAATCACCATGAATACCGACAATGCCCCGGTACGGGAAAACGCACGCGGCGTTGAAATCGTCCGTCCGCCCGCCCTGCCATTTCTTGGCGGGCGTTACCCGATTCAAAAGCAATGTGCCGAAAGCGAAGCGCAATGGGAATGGCTACGCGAACAGGACATAGATGCCGTGGTGATCAATACCCGGTTCTATCAGCTAAGCTCCCTTGGCGCCGCTTTCGCAAAAATAAAGGGCATAACTCCATTGCTTATAGAACACGGCTCTGCGCACCTTACGTTCGGCAACGCACTTGCCGATATTCCCTTGCACGCCATAGAGCACGCTGCAACCAGCAAATTAAAGCGCTACAAGCCCGAGTGCTATGGAGTTTCTTCCAAAGCAAGCGAATGGCTTCGGCACTTTGGGTTGACCTCCCATGGAGAAATCACAAACGCCATTGATGCTGATGAGTTTGTCGAACAAGCAAGTCAGCGTGATTTTCGTCAAGAATATGGTATCCCTTGCGACGCGTTGCTCCTTTCCTTCGCTGGTCGTTTCGTGCCCGAGAAAGGCGCTCTGCAGCTTGCAAACGCCATAGCAACCTTGATGCAAAAAAACGCAAGCTGCGACGTCTACCTTGTTATGGCGGGAGAAGGCCCCCTATTTGACCGAGTCAACAATATTGCAACCGCATCGAACGGACATGTTGTATTGCCTAAAATGCTCAGCAAGCCAGACCTCGCTGCTCTTCTTTTACAGTCAAATGCGTTTGTTCTGCCCTCGCGCTCAGAGGGCTTTTCGACCGTTCTGTTGGAGGCAGCGGCGGCATCTAATGCAATTATCTCAACAGACGTGGGCGGTATGCGCGAAATTGCACCCGACAAAAGCTACGGCATCCTGCTCCAATCGATGGATTCATCTGAAATCCAAAACGCACTCGTCTACGCCCAGAATCATAGGGAGGCGATTCAAACCATGGGAAGCAATGCGGCAAGCCGCGTGAGGGACGCCTTTTCATGGAGCAAGTCGGCAAAAGCGCTCCTTGATAGCCTATTCGCATAATCGCGCGAGCGCTTCAATCGCTTTTTTGTTTTCTTGCGCTAGATAGGCACCATCGCGCTAGCAGCCTCGACAAATCCTTTTAGCCAGCCAGTAACGAGATTGGGGGATGCGGACAAATAGTTGGACCGATTCGGTCCGGTTAGGAGTTCGCATCCCCTTACCCAAAAACGCCACGCGTCAATTCCTACATAAAGCACACGGTGGAGACGACTCAAAGGGGCAACGGTTCCGGTATCAAACACATCGGTCCATACGGTCTGCATAAATGCGCGCATTTGAGATTGGATTATCCACCGATAGAGTTAGAACTACCTTTCTGAAATCTATACTGACCTGTTAGCGATGGCTAGTATAGATTGTCCATAATTGGTTCCCGGCACAGCCCATCGGCCATTTAAATCCGTAACCAAAGGGGCACATCCGCGTTGAACCAAATTGAATCTGGGATCGACACACGCCCCATTAAGAGGATCGCTATTTGCGTAAGCCTTCAAATGTTGAACCTGCGCTCTAATACCCTCGGAAACACTACTAAAAATCGCACCGCCTGTCGTAGGGGTTGTTGCGCCCAAACCAGCAAAATTGCACTGGTCGGGTTTCACCGATCCACCAAATTGCAACCAACCAGTTTCATGCATTGCCTGGCCAAAAACGATTTCAGGACGAATCCCCTCAAAACGCGACTCGCGAACCATAATGGAACAGAACTCCTCTATCGACGAAGCGCCGTATTTGGAATAAACACTAGAGGGATATTCAATTCCCGTTGCCTTATACGCCGCAACAAGGCTTTCAACCGTCGCTTTTCCGTATCCAGCTATCTTCTTTCCGTTGTTCGCTGCGTCAACATCGTCTTTGTTCCAGAAGCCAATCGAATCCGTATCGAGCCCCGCATTTGATCCCTTAGGAACAAGCTGAATTTGAATCGCCTGAATAGAACGACCATACCCCTGCGACCCTGCCGGCTCTCCATTCTTCACCCAGCCGAGCCAACCAAAATCGGCGGAATGGACACGATAATAAATATCGAAATTCGATTCAGCATCACCTTTCAGCCGCAGCTGAACGGCCTCGAGTCCCAAAGCCCGACCAGTCGTGCCCGCCATGCCACTCATCCAGTCTTGCCAGCCAATACTCGCCACATGCGCCCTTATCGCAACCGATCCACCACCGGCACCAGATCCAAGCGAGACCTTCAAGGCCTCCATGGACAATGCCCGCCCCGTGGTGCCAGCAATATCCCCGTCAAGAACGGGAGACTGCCAGCCAATATTCGCCACATGCGCCGAATAAGAAATCTTCGGCTCGCGGAACGAGTCCACAGTATCGCCAGGAGCATCAGCGCCCTTTTCCACAAGCTTAACTTCAATCGCCTCGACAGGTAAATTATGCCCTACAGTGCCGGCGCTCTCGCCATTTTTTGCCCAACCCATCCATCCGATATCAGACACATGAGCTCGGTAATAAATGTCGTATTTCTGGGAAAGCGCACCTGTTAATTGAAGCTGCAGAGCTTCCATGTGCAGAGCTTTGCCAGTTGTGCCTACTACTGAATCGGCATCGGCCCAATTCATCCAACCGATATTTTGGACATGCGCTTTTGCCTGAATAGACCCATCGACCTTTGCGTTATCAATGCCAATCTTAAACGCTTCCATTGAAAGCGCCCGACCGGTCGTGCCCGCAACGCCATTCGTCCAGTCTTGCCAACCAATACTTGCAACATGAGCGCAATACCTCAAGGACATAGGCTGGTTGCTCTTGTCCATGAAAGCATTTGATGTAGAACCCGGAGTGGACGAGCCCTTCTCCACTAGAACAACCTCGATAGCCTGCGCTCCATATCCATAACCAAGGGTACCTGCAGATTCGCCATTCTTGGCCCAGCCAAGCCAGCCAACCTGGGCAGAATGAACACGATAGTAGACATCGTATTTTGAAGCGGCATCGCCAGTAAGCCGAATTTGGAAGGCTTGAGTTGCCTTGCCTTGACCCGTGGTCCCAGCGACGCTACCATCGCAAGCCCAGCCCTGCCAAGTACCGTCAACATTGGCACGATACTCAATTCCACCCGATTGCGCGGCCTCATTTTGCAAACTAAGCTTAAGAGCCTCAAGATTGAACGCCTTACCCGTCGTACCGGCAACCTTACCATCATACACGGAGGTTTCCCAGCCAAGGTTTGCAACGTGCGCAGTAGCCGACACGAGCGCCATGCTTTGTGCCGTAGCATCCTTCACAAGACCGTACTGCTGCGCGACACCAGTTGCATCAGCTATACCCAATTGGGTTCGAAATGCATCACTGGCAAGCTTGGAAGCGTCAGAATCATTGGAAACAAAAGCGTGTTCCACAATAATGCCAGGAATACCCGCAAGGCGTGAATTGCGTATAACACTGTAGTAGTCTTTCATGCTTCCGTCGGGATACGCATAGCCCCCATCGGGGTCGTAACCCCAATCTTTAGTCTTCACGCCTCGGTTGTACAGTCCAAGAGCAGCAAGCTGATTCTCGATTTTTTGACCAAGCTCAGTGCCAACAACATGAACATCGTAATTATAAGAGCTATTGTTCGGAACCCATACTTCTGCGCCATGGGCACCTGCGCTAGCCGAGTTAATATGCACACTTACAAAAACATCCGCGCCCATAGCGACTGCGCGATCGACGCGCGTTTGCAGCCCAGGCTCTTCACCCGAAGTGGTAAGGTACGGCGTTACCCCAGTATACGTCGCTAACTCGTCTTTGAAATGGTTTGCGATAGACCAAGTAAGATCAGACTCCCTAAGACCGTTTCCAACCGCACCGGAATCGTTGTACCCATGACCCGGATCAATTGCCACAATCAAATAATCTTCCCTCGACGAAACGGCTGCGCGAGAATCGGAAGAATACATTGCAATAGCGTCCGAATCGGAGTTAGATGCGCCCGCAATTGTCAGAGCCTCTTCCACCGAATCTACCGACTGAAGCTGGCCATTCTCGTCAATAACAGCTGCGGACACCTCGCCGTCGCCCGAAGCCAAGGCGTCAGCAGTTTCTTCTTCAACGTAATCGAATTCATAGCAATCGCCATCAACGCCACCAGAAAGGTCTAATGTTTTTTGACGCGCGCTTCCATCGGTCCAGGACAGGGAAATCAGGGTATACGAAAGAGCTTGACCGTTATCGGAATAGGTAAATGAAAAACGAACTGCAGAATTAGCATAAGCCACAGCGTTCAAATGGCACTCTGTGCCCTTCGAATCACGAAGCGTCAAAACGGCATCGGAGATATCTCCCGATTCATCGCGCAGGGCAACGACGATGTTTTGCTCTTCGCCAAGTGCAAGAACACTTTTATCAATATAGACATACTCTATCAAGTCGTTTACATTCATATCGGCTGAGTCATCAGATCGCAGTTGAGCGCCATCCGCATTTTGCACCGCTTGACCCTGACCGTCAGTCTCATTTGCGCGGGGGCTCTCGGCAGACAAATCATCACCAACCGAAGACGCGTCGTCAACGCCAACAATAACGGCAGGAGCCGAAAAAGCCTCCCCTACCGAAGCGAACGCTTCTGCCGGCACAAGCCCGAAGCACAGAACTACAGATATTAATAGCGCGGTCGCTTTCCTACGTATCATGCGAATACCATCCTCGATAGCTATTTTATGAGCACCACTTGCTGGTTGATCTCAGCCTTGTTTGCATTGTTGAAACATGCGCTTATGCAATTCTGCGGCAAAATCTGATGCCACATTTTATTATCCGATGGACCGTCGCCCCAGAAAAACCCAATATGGCAATCAATGCTTCCGTCTGTTTTAAAGAAGATTATATCGCCCTTCTGGGCAACACCGCTCGCAAGCATATCCCTCACGGAATTAAACGTATACATTTTTGCGCCAGAGTCAACCGCGTATCCATACCAACGCCAGGCATTAATATATGAACCGCCGCCTGGTCCGCCAGACCAAGGCGAATGGTTGTTGTTGGCCCCGATGGCGCCCAAATCGCCACCGCACATCCGATAAGCATGCGCCACGAATCCCGTGCAATTCATACCCGCGAAGCCATCCCAACGACGCGCGCCATTGGGGTACATACATGTTTCAACAGTGAAACCTGCAGAATATGGCGTGCCAAGATAATAGCCATCATATTGGTGCATGGAAAGCCACGCCACCAATTTAGAACGCTGGACGCCCATAACGTAGTCGTTCGCCTCGGTCGCAAAAGGCCTTGCCGTGCTTCCTGGCGCACTTGAATCCTTCGGCAGAATTCGAATCTGCAGCGCTTCAAGCTCATAACCTATACCTGTGGTGCCTGCAGGCTCACCGTTCTTCGCCCAATCCAGCCAACCGTAGCTTGCCACATGCGCCCTGTACCACACATCAAAATAATTTGTCACATTACCCGAAAGGCGAATTTTCACAGCCTCAATTTGCTTAGAACAATCCTGGGCTCCAGCAAGCTCGCCGTTTTTCACTTCACTTTGCCATCCGATATCTTGGACATGAGCTGAATAAACAATGTCGCCCGCCAATGACGAATCGATTGAGACGCAGAGGCCCTTCATCGCCCTAGACTGACCCGTCGTGCCAATTACACCACCGTTACCAACAGTAGACTGCCAGCCATTGCCCTGAATATAAGTCTCTGCCGACATCGACGGAGTAATGACCGAGGGCGTCAATACGGACTCGGGCGCATCGCTGGAACCTTTTTCAACCAGACGAACCTGAATAGCCTCTGCCTGCTTGGCCAAACCAGTGGTGCCCGCCACTTCTCCATTCTTGGCCCAACCAAGCCAGCCATAGTCGGCGACATGCATACGATAATAAACATCGTACTCCGAAGCAGCCGCTCCCGAAAGCTTGATCTTCACGGCCTCTATTGCCCGGTTTTGTCCCACGGTGCCCGATACGGAACCACCTTCAGCCCAATTTTGCCATCCGATACCCGCAACATGGGATTGCACGCTAATTGAAGAGTCCGAGCCAAAATCATCAAGCCCAATTCGAAGAGCCTGCAGCGATTTTGCCTCGCCCGTTGTACCACCTAACTTTCCATTAGATGCTGGAGCAAGCCAACCATAGTCGGCGACATGCGATTGGTACGAAACACCTTTCGTTGGGGCCTCGGCAAAAGGCCTCCCGTCGAATTCTCCCGCAGAAACAGAATCGCGAGGCGCCAGCTTAACTTGGAGCGCAATTATTGAGGAATCGGACGAGCCTGCGATATCCCCGTCAATAGCCCAATCGAGCCAGCCTTTGCCGGGAACGCAAACCCTATAAGCGACACAGTGCCGCTCCGCCAAATCTCCCGAAAGGGACATTTTAATAGCGCGCATTGGCTCCGCATCATTCGAGATACTTTTCGTTATCCCTCGTTCAGTCGTATACGATTTCCACCCTGAAAACTGCTTTTGGATTTCCCAAGATAATTCGCCAGAACAGACAAGGTTATCTATCCCCAATGAAGCATTCGAGAGGGGGCGATCGCTCGCAGAGTCCCCGATGGTCAGAATGCCCCCATCAATCTTTTTTGGTGCCAAAGCCCCATCAAAAATTGTTCCCGATCCATTCACTGAGTTAACGTCGCCAACAAAAGCATTCTCGGTATCACCAGGAGCAGCCTGTCCCTTGTCAACAAGCTGAATTTGAACCGCCTGGATCCAATTCTTGCCATCCCGCACTCCCGAAGGCAAGCCGTTTGCCGTCCAGCCAAGCCAGCCATAGCCAGAAACAAAGGAGCGATAATAAACATCGTATTGCTCGGACGCATCGCCGCCAAGCAATGCCTCGAACGCATTCAGCTTTTTCGCTTGGCCAGTTGTGCCCGCAGACGAAGACCAGTCAGATTGCCAACCCGAACCCTCAACGCAGCCGCGCATAAGAATAGAAGCATTATGCCCATACCAGCTAATATCTGCCCGAAGGGCCTCGCATACTTGTGCAACACCCGTGCTGCCAGCAGTTATGCTGTTGGATACGGCAGAGTACCAGCCCACATTCGACATATGGGCTGCATAGGAAAGCGATGCTGGCTCGGCGCTACGGTCTTTAAAAGCGGAATCGGTTTCGCCAGGGGCCGCAGAACCCTTGGGGAGAACTTTGATTTGAATCGCCTCGGCAGCGCGTGAATAGCCGGCAGAGCCCGCGCTTTCGCCGTTGCTCGCCCAATCGAGCCATCCGAAGTTAGCCGAATGCACGCGGTACCACACATCATAGCTATTTGCTAAATCGCCTTCGAGCCTAATTCGAACGGCCTCCATCGCTAAAGCGCGCCCCGTGGTGCCCGCAACCGCACCCCCAACGACAGAGTCCATCCACCCCTTGCTGGCGACATGAGCCTGTATGGAAATTTGCGAATCGAGATCCGTAGTGCCGTCATCGGCAATTAAATGAACGCGAAGCGCTTCCATCGAAAGAGCCCTGCCCGTAGTACCCGCGACAGACCCGTCCTTCACGAAAGACATCCAGCCGACATTCGACACATGGGACGAATATTCCACACCCGCAATGCCCGAGGTTCCGCTTACGACATCAGATGAATCAACGCCTTCCCCCGCTAAGCCATCTGACGTTTCAGGTTCGACCGCGTCTTCATCCAAAGACGCATCGTACGGCAAAAAGGAGTCGTCTTCCGAAGAGTTTAAAACAGTTTCGGATGACAAAGGCGCATCGTCGCCATCTAATTCCTTTTCGCAAGCCGAACCAACCCCAACATCAATTGGCTCGAACGCTTTCGCAGTGTCGTCGGCATAAGCGCCCGAAATGGGCATCGCAAAGGAAACTATGAGCGATATTGAGAGGAATACCTTAAAAGCAGAGCAAGGCATGGAACACTACTTTCGATTCAAAACACTGTTGAGTTTTTTAGCCGCGAACAGCTTTAAAATTTAATTATATGCACCAAAACTTAATTCTAGCCTCAGAACAAAAAAGGAAGCCGCAAGCGGCCGTGTCGCAAAAAAATGGAGGGCCACCAAGTGCCCTCCATTTTTCGTTGACAGCGCCTGGGTGCGCCTACTTCTTTTGAACGAGCTTTATTTGAATTGCCTCAAGGCGCAGGCCCCGCCCCGTCGTTCCCGCTTCTTCACCATCGCAGCACCAATCAAGCCAGCCGTAATCCTGAACATGCGCCCGGTAGGCAATAGAATAACGTTCGGCGATATCGCCTGTGAGCCTCAGTTTTATGGCTTCCATCTGCAATCCACGACCCGTAGTGCCCGCGACTCCGCCGTTGGCAGACCAATCCATCCAACCAATATTAGCCACATGGGCCCGGTACTCTATGCCGCCATCATATTCCATACCAGACAGCGAAGCGACAAAGGCCTCCATGGCAAATCCTCGGCCAACGGTGCCGATATATGAATCGGGGCCAAGCTCGCCTTGCCATCCAATGTTTGCAACATGAGCCTGACACACGGGGGACTTACGATATGCCGGCTCATCGGTATTGCCGGGAGCAGCCTCCCCTTTCCCAACCAAGCGCACCTCAAAGGATTCCGCTCGCAGCGCATACCCAGTAGTTCCTGCCACTTCACCGTTTTTCGCCCAGTCGAGCCATCCATAGTTTTGGCAATGAACGCGATAGTAGAGATCGTACTTGTCGGCCATGTCCCCGTAGAGCCGCATCTGCAATGCCTCGATGCTACGCGCTTGCCCAGTTGTTCCGGAAACGGAGCCATCTTTGGCCCACGAGCTCTCCCAGCCAAGGCCTGAAACATGCGACCGGTATTCAATTCCTCCATCATAAGGCGCATTCTGAACTTCCACCTTCAAGGCCTCAAGTGCTTCGGCCTTTCCAGTTGTTCCGGCGATGGAGCCAGTTTTCGCCGACGGAAGCCACCCTTCTTCAGAAACATGGGCCGTCGAAAGGACGTCGGTATTCCCACGATTCACCTTCACGATAGACGGCGCCCCAACGGGCTGCTTCTTATAAAACGAAATCGAAGCACTATTCCTAGAGTAGATAGCGAAGTCGTATTCACCGCTTGCCAAGATTTCGTCAGAAAACTCGACAAGATAGCAGGTGTCCCCATCGGCACACAACTCCTTGTATTGCGCATTGGACGAGTCGCTTATGGGAGATGCGAACCAATCCATCACTGAATAATCGATGCTGCTATCGGGGCTAAGGGCATTCTCCTTTGTCATATTCCACAAACCGCCCGCCATACTGGCATCTGCGGAATTATAAGTGCTCGAGCCATAGCCCGACAATCCAATTTCGGGATTGAAGAAGAGAATAAGCTCCGCCGCAACCGAAGAATCGACATCGGTAATACCCAGAGAATCCAGTTGAGTCTGTTTTTCTGGGTACATTCCGGTTGGCGTATTCGGATGGCCCTTGTAATAATATAAATAATTATCCCCATAATACGTTTCAGTCAATTGAGCGTAGTCTTTGAAATTTTGCTCATAGTAAACGTACGTGCCTAAAAACATCATGGCTTTCTTGCCCTGGGCGACAGCATCGTTGAAGTATCCGTCGTTGAAATTATAAAGAGTTTTGAGCGACGAAACCGCTGATTCGCCCCTGCCCTCCAAGGAAGAAAGCATCGACGCAACATTCTTCCTCTTTACCGCGGGGTTGGATGCGATTTCGTTCGCGAACGCGTTATTATCGCCGCTCGTAAACAAATTTGTTCTTGTCATCCACCATTCGGCGCCTGGTTCAATCGTCAGAACAGCGTGCATCGAATCCCAATGATCGTGATAGTCGGAATAGTTCGAGCTAACCGCGCCACTCTGGTATTCAGCCGCTTTTGCTGCATTCCACTCTGAAATAAGAGCGGATTCTTTGGCATACGGATCGGAGATATCGAAAGCCTTGTTCGTAAACACGTATGTTGCGGAACCGTCCGAGAGCAGAGTTATTGAATAATTGCCATCAGGAATTCCGTTTGCATAAATAATCCTATGAATCAGAGCACAGGTAATATCGTTGATATAGAGGTGAAATTTCGAATCAGGGTTCAGTTCGTGAAGCGCCGCAACATAATCCGCGAAAATGGACCAGTCGCTCGACGTCGCGTTCTCGCTTTCCGTCATAAAAGGCATTGCATACATACCATCAGGAAGCGAAGACCAGTTGTACGCAGATGGACGATCGAGCATAACGATAGACGGAATGCTGTCGCCATCTGGCAAGGAAGAGATGTCCCAATATGCCAGGGAGTAAAGAACCACGGGGAACGATGCACTCAAAGGAGCAAGGTTGTATTCGTCAGCAACTATGCCCACCTTTTCGTGCTGGGTGGCCTTCACCGTGCCATCTTTTATATAGTCGATCGAAACATCAAATGGTCCATATGTCTCAAAGTCGACAACCAATTCGGACGCATCAAGAGCGGAATCGAAAACCACGCTGCGAGTAACCCTGCCACGATATAACATTTCGCCACTTACACGCACGGAATCCGCGAGTCCCAAGGCCTTAATCGAAGCCAAATCAGACCAACTGAGAGAACAGGAGGTCGTTTGGCCGACTTGGTTGACCAACGCGCTCAAAATATCGGAAGGAATAAATGCCCCAGTGGTATCGCCGGGTGCTGCCATACCTTTGTTCACAAGCTGAATTTGAATCGCTTCAACATGATAAGCCCAGCCCGTTGAGCCCGCCGGATTGCCGTTGCAAGCCCAACCAAGCCATCCAAAGTTAGCGACGTGTACCCTGTAATAGACATCGTAAGAATTCGCCAATGCGCCAGAAAGACGGATCTTGATTGCCTCCAGCCCTAAAGAACGACCCATCGTTCCTGTAACCTGATTGTTTGATCTTGAGAAATCGCCCTCCCAACCCAAATTGGAAATATGGGAACTGTATTGGATATCAAGATTTGGGTTGGAAGACTGAATTCTAAGAGCTTCGATAGCTTTCGCCTGCCCCACTGTGCCGGCAATATCGCCATTGGAAACCACCGATTGCCATCCAACGTTAGAGACATGCGCGTCATACGAAACATCTGGCACGCCTTGAGCGGACGAGGTCGAATCGGAAGGCGTCCACATTGTATCGGCTGCCGATTCGGCAGGCGTAAGTTGCCCCCCCCCCGTAGAATCATTCTTGCTTCCTTGTTCCAAAGGCGAATCGTTTACTTCGCCAGAATCGATCGCATCATTATCGATGGAATCATCGGACGTTAAAACATCAGCCGATTCAAGCTGGCTACTCCCCGTCGACGAAATATGTTCATCTCCATAAGCTACGGCGCAAATCGGGGTAAAAAATGTCAAAGCAATCGTTAGCAACCAAACAAGCGAAACATGAACCGGTCTTATCAACATGCCGCCCCCAATCGTGATCGTCTTTCTAAATAAAGCAATTAGACCATATAACAGGAGGAACCGCCATCGGTAACGTAAAATTCTTTGCGCACTTTGAAAGCTGAACACGCCCAGAAAAGAGAAAGGACATGGCGCGTGCCGTCGGTATGATTTGAGTGTCGAATTCAATCATGCTAGGAGGCAGGCCATGTCCAACCCAATCGTATCATTCGACGAGGAGGCGGTGAAGTCCG
>NZ_QIBZ01000020.1 GCF_003725955.1 Slackia isoflavoniconvertens
CCCGCCGCCTGCTTCGCCATGCCCGGAAAGCGTTCGATATTCGGTTCTCAAGCTGCAACGTTCGGACAATTGACTGTTCTCGAAAACCTACGGTTTAGCCCTTGACTTCATATAGCTGGTCTCCTTTGGGGTGGAGGTGCGCGCGGGCGCCACTCCCGGTATTTCGACGAAATGCATCCTAGCATCGGGCTGCGGACTGCTTGAACGAGCGCTGCGAACTGCAACCATTCGGTTGACATGCGTAAAGATATCGCCAGTTTTTGATGAACGGAGCGAGCTCGCTTGACCTGCGCCGCGAATCGGGCCGTTTCGCTCTATGCGTATATAAGGAAAAAACGCGAGTTGGTGCTCGCACCGCTGTACGGCAGCGAGCTTCTTTAGTGCGGCGTTCCTTTCCGCACGCAATGCGTTGTTTTCCCAGATGCGGGCTTTTGCCCCTTGTTAACGGGGTTGTAACGCAGTACAGTTTCAAAAATGCATAAATATGCTGAAACTTGCATAGAAAGCCGCAAAATGAACGAACCTGTGCATACATTCCGCCTTGCTACGCCCGACGATGCCGAGGCTTTGCTAAAAATCTACGAGCCTTATATTGCCACCACGGTCACCAACGAGACCCAGGTGCCCGCGCTTGGCGAATTCCGCCAGCGCATCGTCGAGCGCGATGGGGCGTATCCTTACATCGTGTGCGAGGAAGATGGGCGTCCGGTGGGGTATGCCTATGGCAGCCGTCTGTTCAGCCGCGCGGCGTATGCGTGGTCGGCGGAACTTTCGGTGTATTTTTCGACCGACCATCGCGGGCGCGGGCTCGGCCGTGCGATTTACGGCAAGCTGTTCGACCTGCTCGCGCTGCAGGGTGTGCGCACGGTTGTGGGCAAAGTCGTGTGCCCGAACGAGAAAAGCGACCATCTGCACGAAAAAATGGGTTTTGAGCTGGTAGGCACGCTGCGCGCGGCAAGCTGGAAGCTGGGAGTGTGGCACGACGTGCACCTGTGGGAGAAGCATATCGGCGACGTTGAGGCCGAGCCCGCGCCGTTGCTGCGCCTGTCTGAGGTCGATTCTGAAAAGGTGTGCGCGATCCTCGAGGCGTAAGGGGCGGGGTTCATATATGTATAGAGGCATAGACGTATGTACGTATAGAAGCATCGAATTGTAGATGTATATACGTATTGAATTATAGGATCATTGAATTATATATATATATTGAAGCATTGGCGTGCCGATGTCTCGAGACAGTGCGCCCAGCGATTCGTGACGCAGTGTTTGGTCCGAGCGTCTCTGCACCCCCCTTCGATTTCCTCGTGTCAAAAAAACGCGATGATTAGGTCGCTTTGCAAGGGCTTGGATCCAAAAGCCTAACCATGAGGTAGGGTTTGAAGTATGTGCTTGGTTGATGATTATGGCTCTGACATGGCCTTTTGCGCTCAGGCGAGGAGGTCGCAAAATAATGACGCGCGCGTTGCCTCTTTTGAGGCGTCGAGCATGCCTAATCGTGGCGTTTTTTGACGTGCGGCTTTTTAAATGACGCAATGCGGCCTAATCGTCGCGATTTCTGCCACAATTCGAAGTATGCGACAATTCCAAATGCGGGGCTGGCAAGACTAGTGCGTTTTGCGACGGAAAGGCCTGCTACGACGGCCGAATGCAAGGAGGCATGCATTATGAAGCTGAATCGAACGCTGCGCGATTGCGTGTATGGCATGGCAGTGGGCGACGCTTTGGGCGTGCCTTTCGAGTTCAAGCCGCGCGGAAGTTTTGAGTGCACTGACATGGTGGGCGGCGGCAGCCACAACCAGCTCGCGGGTACATGGAGTGACGACACGAGCATGGCGCTTGCGCTGTGCGACAGCTATCGCGAGTTGGGGCGCGTCGATTGCGATGACATTCTGCGACGGTTCCGCGCATGGATCAACGATGGGGCGTACACGGCGGACGGCGTGGCCTTCGACTACGGCAACGCCACGCGCAAGGCGCTGGCGACGGGCCGCGGCGGCGCGGGCGAGTGGGACAAGGGCAACGGGTCGCTCATGCGCTGCTTGCCCATGGTCTTCATGGATTGCACGAGTGCCGAGGTGCGCGCAGTGAGCGCCATCACGCACGCGACCGATGCCTGCATGGATGCGTGCGAGAAAATGATTCGTTACGCCGCGCGTTTGATGTGCGAGGGCTCGCCCGCGGGCGGGTCGGCTGGTGGTCCCGGCGGGAGCAGCGGCTATGTGTGGGACACCTATAACGCTGCGATTTGGTGCTTGGAACATACGGAAAGCTATAAGGAATGCGTGCTCGCTGCGGTGAATTTGGGCGACGATACCGACACCACCGCATGCGTCGCGGGCGGCTTAGCGGGCATTCTGTACGGCCGCGAGGCGATTCCGTCTGAGTGGCTTGCGACCCTGCGCGGCAAAGATGTGATTGAGGCGTGCTTGTTCGAATAGCGGCGCGGCGGCGGGTTGGGATTCCGATGGAGCGCCGCATGATTTGCGGGCTGGCCTCTTGTCGGGCGGCGCTTTCGTATGGCGTGCGGCTCCCTTGTGCATTCAATGGCGCTTTCGCGATTCGCAAGCTTTCCGTGCGCCGCTTCTTTCCGCATTGCTCTGTGCCGCTTTCTTGCCGATTCGTTTTCGATTTCCTTTCAAAACGCTGGGTAACTTTCCCGCGTGTTGCCTTGTGCTAAACTCGCGATCGTTGCTATAACGCGCGTGCGCGCGAGACGGCCGCCTGAGCTGGCTTTTCCGCCAAGTGGCCTTCACTCGCGAACCTGTTAAACGCTACGAGCATTTAACAGGTTTCGGCTGGTCTTGCGGGCGCACGCCGCGATGCGTTGCGCATGTGCGCAGCGCTTGCTTGAAAGGATGCTTCATGGCCGAACAGTCCCAGGGCGCCCGTGCCCTGTTTTTTGATGAATCGCTGGTGGAAGAGGTCGCTGCGGTAAACGGCTTCGCGGTGGAGTCGGTCGAGCCGTTGTGCGAAATCGACGGCGACGCCATCGTGATGCGCCACGGAAAAAGCGGCGCCCGCCTGCTGTTTCTGCATAATGCCGACGAGAACAAGGCGTTTTCCATCTCGTTCAAAACCCCGCCGGTCGACGACACGGGCGTGTTCCATATTCTGGAGCATTCCGTGCTGTGCGGTTCCGACAAATTCCCGGTGAAAGAGCCGTTCGTCAATCTGCTGAAAACCTCGATGCAGACGTTTCTCAACGCGCTCACGTTCCCCGATAAAACCATGTACCCCGTGGCCAGCACCAACGACCAAGACCTCGAGAACCTGGCCGACGTGTACATGGACGCCGTGCTGCACCCGGCGATCTACCGCAAGCGCGCGGTGTTTGAGCAGGAGGGCTGGCACTACGAGCTCGACGACGCGAACGCCGAGGCGGGCACGCCCGAGCGCCTGCGCTACAACGGCGTGGTGTTCAACGAGATGAAGGGCGCGCTGTCCGACCCCGAAAGCGTGCTGTACCGCGGCATGAACACCGAGTTGTTCCCCGGCACGTGCTACGCCTTCGAATCGGGCGGGCATCCGCGCGCTATTCCGCAGCTCACCTACGAGGGCTATCTCGACACCCATGCGCGCCACTATCGCCTGGACAATTCCTATATCGTGCTCTACGGCGACATCGACGCTGAGCGCATGCTGCGATTCCTCGACCGCCGCTACCTTTCGGCCGCCGATTGCGCGCCGCGCACGCCCGCTGAGCCCAACCCGATGGGCGAGTGCAAGCCTAACGTGTCGCTCGACGCGGTGGTCCCCATGGCGACCGCTCCCGAGAACGCGTGCGTGGGCTTGGGCTATGCGATCGGCGACGCGCGCGATTTCGAGCGCGTGCTTGCGGCCGACGTGCTCATGGACGCCCTGATGGGCGGCAACGAATCGCCTATCAAGCGCGCGGTGCTCGATGCGGGCATCGGCGGCGATGCCACGGCGTTTCTCATGGATTCGCAGGCCATGCCCGTGGCGTTGTTCGAGCTGAAGGGCGCAAAGCCGGGCGCGAAGCAGCGCTTTATGGAAATCGTCGAGGGCGAAGCGGCCCGTCTGGTGGCCGACGGAATTCCGCGCGACCTGCTGGAGGCGTCGCTCGCCCAGCTATCGTTTGAACTGCGCGAACGCGACCGCGGCATGGCCGATGGCGTAGTGCTCGCGATGAACGCGCTTTCCGGCTGGCTCTACGACGATGCGCTCGCGACCACGTACCTGCGCTACGAAGACGCGCTCGCCCATATGCGTGAGGGGCTTGACGGCCGCTATTTCGAAGACGTGCTGGAGTCGCTTATCGTGAAGTCGAACCACAAGGCGTTGCTCGAAGTGAAGCCCGTCGAGGCCGAGGACGACAGCGAGGAAGAGCGCGAGCTCGCCGAGAAGCTCGCGGGCCTCGATGAGGCGGCCAAACAAGCCATTCGCGATGACGTGGCCGAGCTGCGCGCCATGCAGGAAGCGCCCGATTCGCCCGAGGCTCTGGCTACGCTGCCGCGCTTGGGCACTTCCGATATTGGCGCGGCGAAGCCCGACCCAGCCGCCGTACTCGATGCGGCGTGCCCGCTGCCGTGCTTGCGTCATGAGTTGCCCAGCCGCCACATCAACTACCTGTACCTGTATTTCGACGCTAACAACGTGTCGTTTGACGACGTGCCCTATATCACGGTGTTGTGCATGATGCTCAATAAGCTCGACACGGCGAAGCGCACCGCCGCTGAGCTGGATGTATTCATGCGCCAGCACTTAGGCTCGATGCGATTCTTCCCCGATACGTACGTTTCGGCGAGCGACCCCGACAAGGTGTCGCTGCGCGTGACGCTTTCGGCGAGCGCTCTTGCGGAAGAGGCGGCGCAGCTTTCGGCCATCCCTCGCGAGGTGTGGGAGACCACGAAATTCGATGCGAAGCAGAAGATTCTCGACGTGCTCGTGCAACGCCGCATCGGCATGGAACAGACGTTTGCGAACGAGGGCCACACGAGCGCGACGAATCGCCTTTCGGCGTCGTATTTCCGCGCTGGCGTGTTGCGCCAAAAGCTTGCGGGCGTCGATTTCTACCTGTTCCTGAAAGACCTCATCGACAACTACGATGAGCGCTTCGATGCGCTGGCGGCGAAGCTCGAAGAGGTGCGCGCGACCGTGTTTGGCGGGCCGGCGCTCGCGAGCTTTACGGGTTCGGCCGAGGAATGCGACGCCTTCTGGGCCGCAGCGGGTGATATGGGCCTCGCGCGTGACGAACGCGCTGCGACGGGCGAAGTGTTCGGTGGTGATTGCGGCTGTGAGCTGGCGATTCCCGAGCCTGCGCCGCGCAATGAGGCGTTCATCGTTCCGTGCGACGTGAGCTATTCGGCGAAGGGCGCGCCCACGCTTGACATGGTTGAGCACTCGGGGCTGTGGTCGGTTATTTCTAACGCGCTTTCCTTTGACTACTTGTGGAATGAGGTACGTGTGAAGGGCGGCGCCTATGGCGTCGGCTTCCGTCGCGGGGAAGAAGGCTTCGCACGCTTCTATTCGTATCGCGACCCGGGCGTCGATGGTACGCTCGCGCGTTTCGATGCGGCCGCCGATTGGCTGGCCGCGTTCGAGCCCGATGAGGCCGAGATGGAGGGCTACATCGTGGCTACGGTCGCCGCGCACGACGCGCCGGCCAAGCCGCGCGCCATTGCCCGCCGTGAAGACGGAGCCTTCCTGTGCGGCCGCGCGGCCGATTGGCGTGAAAAGCTGCGCGACGAAAAGCTTGCAGCGACGCCCGCGGCCATTCGCGCTTGCGCGCCGGTGCTGCGCAAGGTTGCCGATCGGGGCAATGTGTGCGTGTTCGGCAACGAGGACATCATCCGCGCCGCAAAGCAGCCGCTGGAAGTGACGAAGCTGTTCTAGGCCGATTCGGGTTGAAACCTGCTAAATGCTCGTAGCGTTTAACAGATTTTTCTTTGTGGAAAGCGGCGGTTGCACGGTTTTGCTTGCAGGATGGCAGGAAACGCCGCTAGGGGGCCTCGCTGCATGGCTTCAGCGTGGCGTTCGGGGCCCCATTGGCGGCTTTCCTGTCGCTTTTGGCGCTTCGCCGCTCCTTTTCGAGCTTTTTCTGCGACTTCGAGATGCTTCGAGAGGCCCCATAGTCGCGTTTTCCGCCAGCCAGGGAAGAAAACGCTGCAGTGAGGCCCCCTAGTGGCGTTTTCTGCCGCGGAATTGCTGCTCGCTCGGGTCGATTTGGCGTGATTGCTTTCGGCTGGGTCTTTGGCGCATCCGAAAGCGTTTGGACCCCGAGCCGATTGGCGTTTGCGTTGGTCTCGCGTTTGGGACCGCCTTTCGCTTGGGGACAGCCTCCTGACCCTCTTTGTCTTACGCTTGAGGGCAATTTCCTGATTCGTTTTGTCTTTTGTTTGGTTTGCCTCTCGTTTTGAGTTCGGCTGCGTCTTCCTCTCGCAAACCTGCTGAATGCTCGTAGCGTTTAGCAGGTTTTTCTTTATGAGGAGGCGGCGGTTCTCGATTTTGCTCGGAGGGTGGAGAAGCTGCCAACAGGCGCGAACCACCACTCCGGGGCCGCGGGTCGTTGCCTTGGTGAGTGCGAAATGCCACCTTTGCGTGCGTGGGCCATCGTGCTCTGAGACGTTTTTATGCAGGTTCGTCGCAAATACCTGCGGTTTTCTTGTGCGCGTGCATGGAGTGCGCTAAACTATCGCGTCGGTATTTTCCCCGAGGCGCGTCGCGCCTCTTGATAGCAAGAAAGAGGCGATCATGTCAGGTCACTCTAAGTGGGCAACCACGAAGCACCGCAAAGCTGCCCAGGACGCCAAGCGTTCAGCCCTGTTCAGCAAGCTTTCCCGTAACATTACCGTGGCGGCGAAAGAGGGTGGCGACCCCAACCCCGACAATAACGCCTCTTTGGCGGCTGCTATTGAAAAGGCCAAGGGCTACTCGCTGCCTAAGGACAAAATCAAGACGGCTATCGATAAGGCGTTCGGCACCGGCAAAGATGCCGCCAACTACGAAACGCTCACCTACGAAGGCTACGGCCCGGCTGGCGTCGCTATTTACTGCGAGGCCCTGACCGACAACCGCAACCGCACCGCTGCCGATGTTGGAGCTGCGTTCCGTCATGCCAACGGCTCGCTGGGCACCCCCGGCTGCGTCGGCTTCCAGTTCGAGCGCAAGGGCCAGATCATGGTCGAGAAGATCATTCCTTCCACCGAGAAGAAGGTCGCCGATAAGCAGAACGCTGTTGACGAGGACGAGTTCATGCTCGCTGTCGCCGAAGCTGGCGGATCCGATTACGAAGACGCCGGTGACGAGTGGATCGTCTACACCGCTCCGAACGACCTCATGGCCGTGAAGAATGCTCTCGAGGCTCAGGATATCGAAGTGAAGGGCGCCGAGCTCACGATGATCCCGACCACTCCGACTGAGGTTGACCCGAAGGACGCCGCGAAGGTTATGCGCCTGGTCGACAAGCTCGAGGAGCTCGAAGACCTCCAGAACGTGTACCACTCCATGGATATGACTGACGAAGTCATCGCTGCCCTGGAGCAGGAGGACTAGGCTTTAAGGCCCACTCTAGCTCGCCGAAAGGCGTCGCGCGATATGCAATTGCAAGGCCCGCTCGCAAGAGCGGGCCTTTTTGTGTTTTCGGGAGCTGTTGCGGTTGAAAATGAGCACCTTGCGCGGTCGACGCGTGGTGTCTGCGTTATTTCACGCTCGTGAGGCGTCCCTGGTAGCCGCAAAGAATGCGCGCGTTGCCATTGGCAATGGCGAGGCCTTCCTCAAGCGCCGCCCGCGGAAGGTCGTAGTCGTTATTGTTTTGCGAGATGTGCATGGCGACGACGGTTTCGGGCGTGCGCAGGCCGGCTGCGCGCGATTCGGTGATGAGGGTTGCGAGCTCATCGGTAGCCTGTGGGTTTGAGAGGTGGCCGAGCTCCGAGGCGATTCGCTTCTTAATAATGTAAGGGTAATCGCCGTTTTTCAGCATGCGCTCGTCATGATTGCTCTCGAGCGCCAAAATGCGCACGTCGCGTAAAGCCGCGTGCGCGGCGCTCGTCACGATGCCCGAATCGGTTATGTATCCCAGCGCGTCGCCGTCGGGCGACTCGACGCGAAAGCCGAATGAAGCGGCGGCATCGTGGCTGGTGGCGAAGGGGAGCACGCGTAAGCCGGCGGCGCACACGACGTGCTTATCGCAGACGGAAGCCTTATTGCGGCCCTCGCTCGCATTTTCGTCTTGGGAAAGCGTAAGTGCTGTGCCAAGCGTCGCCGTTTCGAAATCGCCTGCAATCTTCTGCAGCGTTGAGCTGTTGTCGACGCAAGCGCGATTCACGTATACCATTGGCGCGCAACCGAGTTTTGCCAGGCCACGCAGCACCACGCCCAGGCCTTTGGTGTGGTCCCCGTGCTCGTGGGTGATGAATACGGCTTCGAGTCGCGTGGGGTCGAAGCCCGCTTCGTCGCAGCGTTCGAGGAAATCGCGCTTGCAAATTCCGCAGTCAATAAGCACGCCCGCGCCCGTAGCGGCGTTTTCGACGATGGCGGCATTGCCTTTGCTGCCGCTTGCGAGCACATGTAGTTTCAGCATAAGAATCTTCCTGTTGCGGCGCGTGATCGCGCTCTTCTTTTCCAGCGCACAAGTATAGGCGAAATGCCTTGCTCCCGTGTGCAATTTGAAAGCGAAGCGTCGGTATGCCGCCCTCGCAAAATTTACATGCCCTCTTACGACAAGGCACCGATGACCTTGTCTTGGTCGTAAGAAAGGGTGCGACATGACGAGCGAAAAGAAAAACACCGTTGGACAAATGGGGTGTTGCTGTTCAAGCGTTGAACAGGTTAGCTGGAAGAAAGGAGGGCAGGGAATGCGCGATGAAGTGGCAGACGGCTGGAAGATTTCCCAGGTGGAAGTGCTGGTTGGGTTGCCGCGCCGCGACATTCAACGTGCGTGCTATGAAGGTGCGGGCGGGCTCGGCATCGTGAAGCCGCGCAATACCACATGGGGTTGGCGCGTGTATGAGGTTCCCGATGTGGCGAAGCTCTTCTTACTGGCGCAGGGGCGCAGGCAGGGCAAGACGCTTGATGAAGTTCGCGACGAACTCGCGTCTTGCGAAGGAGCGCGCGACGTGTTGCACAAGCTTGCGCGATGCGAGCAGGCCGCCCGCGAGGCATGTGATGCTCAAGCAGGTGCAAGCATGTCGGCTTGCGCGTTGCGATGTGCAATCGAGCAGGGGGACGTAACGGTATTTGCGGGGCTTATCGACGCGTCGTTCGCGGAAGATGCGCGTGCGTTCTGCGATGCGCATGCGGCGCTTGGGCTTGCTGCCGAGGGGCTTCTATCGAAGCTTTTCGCGGATCTCGCCCGTGTTCGCGCGTGCGGTCAAGCTCCGAGTTCGAATGATGCGAAGGAGATTTGCGCAGCTTCAGTTCATGCGGTTTCCGAGCGATGCGCGCTGCGCGCTGCCGATGCGGCCGAGCTGCTTGCTCGGGCGATGAATGCGTCGGGCATGGGGCTTACGTGCGAGTTGTGGCTTGGTCCTGCGACATGGACGTATGCGAATGCAGCGCTTGAGGCTTCGCAACTGGATGCGCAGCGCGCGGGCGCGACCGAAGAGGAATGTCACGTAAAGCCTTTGGGCGATGCGAAAGAGCAGTCGGCTGTTTAAGCGACTAATCAAGGGAAGGATTTGAAAATGATGAAACCAATGAGCATGACGGCATGCGCGGTGGCGTTTGCCGCGGCTGTGGCGCTCGCCGGATGCTCGGATGGCGCGGGGTCTGCGGCTGGCTCCGCCGGCGATGCGGGTGCGCCTTCGGCATCGCAGCAAGCCGCTGAGGCGGTGCAAATCAAACAATCGCCCGACAAATATACCTGGTACGTGAAAAACTACGTCGGCATGAACGCAGGCAACGCCGGCTACACTGGGCTCGATACCAATCGCTACGACCGTTACGGCGCTGGTGCGCTGCGGCTCGTGTTCGTTGCGGGCGATGGTACGTTTGTCGATCCCGAAAATGAAGATCAGCTGAAGGAATACGTGGTTATCGGGCAGAATCTCGAGCCGAACACTGAAGTCGTATACACCTTCCAAAAAGACGATGACGGCAAAGAATACGACAATCTGGTTTCGACGAAGTCGCATGAGGAAATCGTGCTTGCCGTGAAGCGCGTTGGTTCGTCGGGTGATACTGTTGACATGACCGCGATTCAGGCTTCGCCCGACAAATACACGCGCATGGTGCGTGACTACGTTGGACGCAATTTGGCGGAATGCGGCTATTTGGCGCTCGGCGGGTATTTGGCCGATTCCTATGGCGCGGGGTCGGTGAAGATCAATCCCATTGCCGATGATGGGTCGTATATCGACTTGTCCGATTCCGAAACGTATAAAGACGTGCTTTCCCAATACAAGGTGACATCTCAAAGCGTTGCGCCTAATACGGCGATGACTATGACGTTCATGCTCGATAGTGATGGCAACGAGTACGAAAACCTCGTTTCCACGAAGAGTCTTGATTCGATTGACCTGCAGGTGACGAAAATCGGTTAACAGGTGGTTGGGGCGAAAGGGCGCGAGTTGATATTTGAACATCGCGCCCTCGCCGCGATTTCTGGGTGCTAGGCGACGGAGAAATGGATGGCGACCCTAGAAATCGATGAGGTCGGCCACCTTTACGCCGAGGCTGTCGGCGATGCGGCATAAAAGGTCGAGCCCAATGCTTACGGAACCGTCTTCGATGTGCCATATGTGCGTTTGATTTGAGCCGGCCATCAAGGCAAGCTTGCGCTGGGAGAGGCCTTGCCTCTCCCGTTCACGCCTAATTGCGGCGCCGAGCAATCTTTTGCGTTCGCTTGAATCCATGCGGCCATGGTATGGGGTAAAATTGAATAGGCGATATGCTATAGCAAGTCAAAAAACGAATGGGCAGATGACGCGCACAGTGGCGGCTTCTGCCCATTTGCGTTGAAGGAGGCATGGGAAATGGGATTCAATCCGTTCGAGCAAATTGGCTCCGCTGCGGCCGATGCGGGAAAATTCCTGCAAGATAGGGGCAACGACATTGCAAAGGTGGCTTCGGAAGGTGCGAATGCTGTCGCAAAGGGGGCAGCTGAAGGTGTTGACGCCGTTGCGAAAGCTGCCAGCGAAGGTGCGGAAGCCGCCGCGAAGGCAGCCACTAGCGGAGCGAATCAGGTTGCGGAAGCCGCCGCCAAGGGAGCTGATGCTGCCGTGAAAATCGCTGGTGCTGGCGCTGGTCAATTTGGCAATGCTGTTGTAGATGCTGGTAACAAAATGGCCAATGTCCTGCAGGAAAACGTTGCTCCAGCGCTGCAGCAAGGTGTCAGCGATGCGGCTGAAGCGGCAAGCCATTTGGCGTCTTCGGCTAAGAAGTCGATTTTCAGCCCACTGCTCAAAGAAGAGATAGAAGCTGAATCTTTCGTTCTGCCAAAAATGATTAACGTTATTGACGCGAGCGAAAAGCGCACGGTCGATTTGGAATTTGGGGCAATAGGCTGGCAGAGTAAAGAAGGGAAAATCAAGGTTCTTCATGTATACGAAGATGCGTTAGATATTGTCCCTTGCGATTTTTATCCATCCGCATCATCGAAGTCGGGCCTGGTTTTCTATGTGGACCAGTTGAATCCGCATCGCTATATCGATCTTTCTAAATATTTCGATATTATCGCCGACGAAAAGAAGGCGGAGCTACTGGACATTGCCTATCGCTTGGGCGCAAAGCACTGCCATCTCGAGTGCCGTGAAGAAAAACGCAGCATCGTATCGGGAAAGGCCGCGGGAAAGCGAACGGCGAAATTCCAAATCGATGGTGTACCCGTCAAGGTGGCGAATCAGGGCGAAGCTGAGGCGGAGTTCGAAAAGTATGGCACTGCCGTAACTCTCTTTTCTCAGGAATACAGTGGTAGCAACGACCCTCAATACCCCGAACTTCATTGGTATGAACATGACCCGAAAATCTTACAGCTTATTGAAGCGCGCTGCGACCGTGCGAATGAGCTCAAACGCTACAGTGCCGAAATTAGCGATACACAATCAGTAACATTTGATTTGAATGTCGCAGTGGGAATCGATATGGCGATCAAGAAAATGGGTTTGGCGAGCAACTTCTCATTTGAGGGCCAGACGCGGCAAGAGAAACGTCGCAAATTGACGTTCGTCGTTGAGTTCTAGTGCTCGATGGGTTTTGTATACAGCTATCGAGGAGATGCTTGCCACCTGCCGAAGCCAAACCGAAATGCTCGTGTCGTAAAGCATGAAGTACGCATAAGGCGATGACCTGTCTACGGCTAGAAATTAGCAAATATGTCAAGTTGAAATTCCTCGGTTTGTTTGAGTTCGAATCGCGCTTTGGCTTGCTTGCGTTTGCGCAGTCAAATTGTTAGAATACAATGTATTCAGCAAGAGAAAGGAGCTGGAAATGTCTACGATGACCATGCGGATAGACGATGTCGACGCTGCGGTGGTTCGGAAGTATGCGAAGTTCGAAGGCAAAACCATCTCCGATTTTATTCGTGATGCGGTCTTTGAAAAAATAGAGACTCAGGATGATTTGGCAGCGTTGCGAGCCGCCGTCGAGGAAGACGACGGCACTCGCTACACGCACGCTCAAGTGCTTGCAGAGTTGGGCCTGTAGATGTCTTGGCGTGTCGAATACACCAAGGCGGCGTTGAAGCAGCTGAAAAAGATGGACCGATTTGATGCGAGGCTGATTCTTTCATGGATCGGGAAGAACCTTGAGGGATGCGATGATCCCCGCATACATGGCAAGGGGCTTACGGCCAATCGAGGGGGCGAGTGGCGATATCGTGTTGGCGATTATCGAATCTTGTGCATCATCGAGGACGATAAGCTTATCGTAGAAATATTTTCAATCGGCCATCGCAGCGAGGTTTATAAATAAGGGGCGCGAGCTTCGGGTGAGCGTTGCCTAATGGGGTCGGTCTGCCGAGGCGGTTTGTTCTAAAGGTTGTGGCCGTGAGCCTCGGGAAAACGCCGCCGACGCTATCGCGATTCGGCGCTGTGTTGGGGTTTCGATACCAAGGTGGCGAAGGTGCTGCGTTCGGCTCGCTGGCGGCGGGTCCAAAGAAAGGGTTGCATCCAATGCGCATCAATAAAGTCGCATTCATCGGCAAAGGTGGCGTGGGGCTGCTGTATGGCAGCATGATCGCCCGCGTGCTCGGCGACGACGCCGTGGAATTCGTGATGGACGACGCGCGCTATGAGCGTCACGCGGCTGATCAGCTGAAAATCAACGGCGAGCCGAGCAATTTGCGCAGCGTGCGCGCGAGCGAAGCGACTCCCGCTGACTTAGTGATTCTTACGATTAAAACCACCGGCCTTACGCAAGCGCTCGATACCATGGAAGCCGTCGTGGGCCCCGAAACGCGCATTGCGTCGCTGTGCAACGGCATTACGAGCGAGCAGAAAATCGCCGAGCGTTTCGGCTGGCAGCGCACGGTGCTCGGCATTTGCCAAGGCATGGATGCGGTGTTCCTGAACAACGAACTCACATATGATAAGCCAGGCGAAATCCGCTTCGGCGCGTCGCCCGATACCGACCCCGCCGTGGTGGCTGACATTGCCGAGTTATATTCCCGCGCGGGCATCGCCCATGTGGTGGAGCCCGACATTAAGCGTCGCATGTGGACGAAGCTCATGATGAATGTTGGCGTCAACCAAACGTGCATGGTGTATGGCGGCACTTACGGCAGCGTGACCGAGCGCGGAAGCGAGCAGCGCCGCAGCCTGGTGGCGGCTATGCGTGAGGCCTGCGTGGTGGCAAATGCGGAAGGCGTCGCTATTGCCGAGTCTGACTTGTCGCAGATGGTCGAGCTGCTCGAAACGCTCGACCCTGAAGGCATGCCGTCTATGGCGCAAGACCGCATCGCGCGCCGCAAAACCGAGGTCGAGGAATTCTCGGGCACCATCTGCCGTCTTGCCGCCGAGCACGGCATCGAAGTCCCCCAAAACGAATGGCTCTACCAACGCATTCGCGAAATCGAGGCGAGCTGGTAGCGGCTTGCCGAGACGGCTCAAGCGAAGGCTAGGTGGCGTCGCGGTCCGCAGCCGTTTCGCGGAAATGCGTTCGCAGCGAACGGGCTGCCCGCTTGCGGAAATGTTCGGAATCGCACCAAACTGGCCGGCGTATCGCGAATGGCTCTATACTATGAGTGATTAATGCCGTCCCAGGAGCCATTCCCATGAAGCCTGATTCTTCTCGCATACAGTCGAAGCGCCCAACCGGATCGAGCACTTCGCTGCGCGTTTCGGCCGGTGGGAGCAAGGGTGGTGACTCATTTAAGGTGAAACCACCTACCGAAGTGAAAGCCTCCTCCGAAAAGTCGCCAGTCAAAACAGAGTCATCCCCCGAAACCGAGCCATCGCTGGAGAAGATTCCGGCTTCGGCGGAGCCGTCCTTAAAACTCGGCCCCCACGGCCTCGACCCACTTCGCCGCCTTCTGGGCGATTCTTCCGCCAAGCGTCTCGCCACGTATTTCGCCAAGGCGGCGCTGCTTGTCGTAACCGTCTATTTGCTGAGCTTCGCCGTGACGAAAATGCCCGCGCCGTTTTTGGCGCTGTTCTGGGCGTTTTTCACCCTTGCCTCAACGGCGGGCGTGGTGTACCAAGTGGTTGTGCGCAAAACTCACCGCCAATTCAAATACGCGGCGGGCGGCCTGTTTGCGCGCGTGAATAACGGCCGTATCTTCAGCTTTATCGTGAGCTTCTGCGTGTCTGCGGCATGCATGGCGAGCTTGTTCCTCGAATCGCCGAAGTGGGACATTGCCGAATGGGTGCTCATTTTCGCCGCGGTGGTGGTGTATCCCGTGGTGTTGCTGCTCATGCGTCGCTACGCACGCCGTGAATACGAGCCCGCGTTTCAGGCGTCAGGCGAATTTCTGTGGAGCTGTGCCATCGTCGGCTTTCTGCTGTGCGTTGCGTATGGCGCGTATTGCACGATGGACCCCAGTTTCGGGCAGCCTGTCGAAACGGTGCTCGACGCCTTCGCGAAAACGCCCATGCCGTTCGAGAATTCCCCTTCGGCGCTCATGTGGAATGCGGGCGTTGGCTCGTGGATTGTCGACAGCCTCACGAGCTATGGCCTTATGCAGGCTTCGAAAGTGTCGGTGCCCATCTGCTTCGCCATTCGCACGGCGCTGTGCGCGGGCGCGTTTTTCGGTATGGCGAACCTCATTGGGCTGTGCGCGCTTCCCGTGCAGGAGCTGCGCAAGATTTTCGTTTCGGTCGACGCGGTCAAACGCGACGACGCGACGCAGCCCGTCTGGCGGCGCTACGTTGTTATGGCGGCGGTGCTCCCCGTCGCGCTCGTGGTGGGCTTTTTCTGGGGCGAGGCGAAGGTCGGCATGGCCATGCAAACCGAAAACGGCACGGCCCTGCAGGAAATCGCCCGCGAACTTGCGGGAAAATCGGTTTATTCCATCAATGGCGCACTGTATGACCAGGCGAAAATCGATGCGCTCGCCAGCTCGCTTTCGGCCGACGAGGCGAACCTGCGCACGATGTCATCTCAGTTGAAAGATTCGCTTGAGAGTTCATATGCGACATGTTCGGGCAGAACCGACGCGTTTTTAGACTGGTATTTCGGCATTGCCACGAATTCGTCGCTGCGCGCGAGCATTCCCGAAGGCGGCGCGCAGCAGGCGCTTGAGGACAGGTTTTACTCCCTCGTGGGCTCGAACGAAGACGAGCAGCTCACCAAGAGCATGAAGAATTATTTGGCCGCGGCGGCGAATTTGCGCTCCTCGATTGACGACGGCATGCAGGCGGCGAAGGTCGACGGAGACGTGTCGCAGGCGGGCGGCGATGGGCGAAAGCTGCCCGCGTGGCTTATTGAGGCGAAGGAATTCGGCGACGCGTGGTTGCTTAAAGGCTATCGCGAGGAAGCCGACGGCGTGCTCGACGCGGCGCGCGATTCGGGCATTTTGGCAGCGCTCGACGGCGGGCAAACGCTGTTGCAGTACCAGTTTGAGAAGAGCGTGTATGCCGATGCACAGTTCGCAAGCATGGCCACGTCGGTCGATAAGCTCCCGAACGGCGGCAACAACATCGCCCTCGATGTTTTGACGTATGCGGGCGGCGTATTTGATGAGGGCATGAGCCGCGGCAAATATCGCAAAACGCTCCAGGCGAATATTTCCGCATGCGAGGAACAGGCGAAAACGCTGCTCACGCCGAATGCGCCTCCCGCGTTTTCGGCCGAACAGTAGCTGGTTAATGAGTCGCAAATTGCAAGAAAGCCCTGGAATCGACTTCCAGGGCTTTCGTTATTTCGACCTTGCGATTCGCAGCACAGCATTGTGGCTTGCCATGCGCGGTTGCCCTTCGCCTGAAGTTAGTCGAGCTTGGCGAAGGCCTGCTGCAAATCCCAAATGATGTCGTCGGCGTTCTCGGTACCGATGGACAGGCGAATGGTCGAAGGCGTGATGCCCTGGTCGGCAAGCTCGGCTTCGGTCAGCTGGGAGTGCGTGGTGGTTGCCGGGTGAATGGCCAGGCTCTTCACGTCGGCGACGTTGGCGAGCAGCGAGAAAATCTGCAGGCTGTCGATGAATTTCCAAGCTGCTTCTTGGCCGCCCTTAATCTCGAACGTGAAGATGGAGGCGCCGCCGTTGGGGAAGTAGCGTTCGTAGAGTTCGTGGTCGGGGTGATTGGGCAGGCTGGGGTGGTTCACGGAAGCCACGTGCGGGTCGTTGGCCAAGAACTCGACGACCTTCTTCGTGTTCTCGACATGGCGATCGACGCGCAGCGACAGCGTTTCGGTGCCTTGCAACAGAATCCATGCGTTGAACGGGGAGATGCAGGCGCCTTCGTCGCGCAACAGAATGGCGCGCACATAGGTCGCGAATGCGGCCGGGCCTGCGGCTTCGGCGAAGCTTACGCCATGGTAGCTCGGGTTGGGCTCGGCGATTTCGGCATACTTGCCGCTTGCCTTCCAGTCGAAGTTGCCGCCGTCGACGATCACGCCGCCAAGCGAGGTGCCGTGGCCGCCGATGAACTTGGTCGCGGAATGCACCACGATGTTCGCGCCGTGCTCAAGCGGGCGGAAGAGGTACGGCGTGCCGAAGGTGTTGTCGACTACGACGGGCAGGCCGTGCTTCTTGGCGATTTCGGAAATGGCGTCGACGTTGGGAATGTCGGAGTTCGGGTTGCCGAGCGTTTCCAGGTAAATGACGGTGGTGTTGTCTTTGATGGCGCTTTCGACCTCGGCGAGGTTGTGCGCGTCGACGAAGGTGGTTTCGACGCCGAACTGCGAAAGCGTGTGCTCGAGCAGGTTGTACGAGCCGCCGTAGATGGTTTTCTGCGCAACCACGTGGTCGCCGGCCTGCGCGAGGGCCTGCAGCGTGTAGGTAATGGCGGCGGCGCCAGAAGCCACGGCAAGGCCAGCCACGCCGCCTTCAAGTGCGGCGATGCGGTCCTCGAACACGCCCTGGGTGGAGTTCGTCAAGCGGCCGTAGATGTTGCCGGCATCGGCCAGGCCGAAGCGGTCGGCGGCGTGCTGGGAATTGCGGAACACGTAGCTCGTGGTTTGGTAAATGGGCACCGCGCGGGCGTCGCTGGCGGGATCGGCGCTTTCCTGGCCGACGTGCAGCTGCAGGGTGTCGAAGCCGAAGGTGTGCTCGGGGTTATTGATGAACTGGCTCATTGGAAAGTCTCCTTAGATAATTCGATGGGCTGGTTCCCATCGCGAATGGAAATGTGCTGGTCGGTGGAGCTCCCGGCAGGTGTGAAAGCGAATCTACCGGGAGTTCGGCATTCGTTTCGTGTGTCGCATGCGGGGCTCCTTTCGAAATTCCCATTTCCCTACTCGTTTGGTCTGTTGAACAGAATAGGGGCGTGATATGGTGATGTCAATCAGTAAAAACTGGTAGTTAGTTATCTGCGTAATAGATAGCGAATAGCAATGCAACTATATAGGGAAGGGAAGTGCCGAGAAAGCCATGGTAATGATGGCTATTGAAGCCCTGTGAATTCTGGAGGCGACAAGGGCAGGGGAATCGCGGTTCTATCGAATCGTCAATCCAGTTATGTGTCGCTTCGTTTCGTTCTGTTGTCGTTCGTTTTTCGTGCATTGAAGCTTCAGTCGGTTTGGCACGAATGGGGGCGAACGGGGCTGGGCGATGTGCCGATTCGAGCGCGGTGTTTTCTTAACTTCGCGGATGTGCGATTATCGGTTCTGTCAAGACGTGCGCCGAGCTCGGGTTGCTCCGTATGGCTCGGATCCTTAAGCGCATACATCAAGCAAGAGAGGAGCGCCCGCATGAAGATTTCTGCACGCAACCAGTTCGAAGGTACCATTTCCAGCGTTGTCGAAGGCTCCGTGAACGGCGTTGTGACCATCGACTTCGAGGGTTATGCCATCAAGGCCGACATCACCATGGAATCCATCAAGGGCCTCGAACTCGCCGAGGGTAAAAAGGCATTCGCCATCATCAAGGCTTCCAACGTGATGTTCGCCGCAGGCAGCGAGCCCATCAAGAACATTTCCGCGCGCAACCAGCTCGTGGGTACCATCGCTTCCATTAAAGAAGGCGCTGTGAACGGCCATGTTGCGCTCGAGCTCGCCGACGGCAACAAGGTCATCGGCTCCATCACCAACGAGGCAATCGAGTCGCTCGGCCTGGCCGAGGGCGAAAAGGCTGTCGCCATCATCAAGTCGACCGACGTTATGGTGGGCGTGGAATAGGTAAGCGCACCTTGGGCAATCTGCGCTGCAAAACATATGGGCGGCATAAGACGCGATTGACACTCCCGCTTGCTTCTTAGCCGCCTTGCATAACGAACGCTTTGCCTGGCCGCCGGCGGTTGTGAATCAGATTGCGTGACGAAAGGCGCGATTAGCGCGCCACCATCCATTTCATATTGCGTGAAAGGCGGTCTTCGGGCCGCCTTTTCTTTTCCTTATTATTTCTTGTTTCGAATAATCTATAATCGAGAACAGCTTTGACGAGGAAAGGGGGCTTTCGTGCGCGAAGACGAGGCATTGCAGGTCGAAGACGTATCGGCGTTGCTCGGCGTGGGTCGCAACACCGTGTACTCGCTTGCGAAATCGGGCGAGCTTGCGTCGTATCGCGTGGGTCGCAAGCTGCGTTTCACGCGCGCCGATGTCGAGCGCTACATCGAGGCGTCGAAAACGGGCGGCTCGCCAGCCTCGACGGGCTCCATTCCCGTTGCGCCCGCATCTGCCGCGACCCTTTTCTCTCCTTATGCGGCGGCTATTCCCGAGATAGCTCCCGCCGCCGATCCCTTCGTTATTTCGGGTGGCGACATTTCGGGCGACATTATCGCCCATGCGATTTCTGGCAAGGGCTTTCCCTGTTCTCGGGCTTATCTGGGAAGCTATCTCGCGCTTGTCGATTTGTATCTGGGCCGCGCCGATGCCGCCGTTGTGCACCTGTTCGACCGCAAATCGGGCACATACAACATTCCGTATGTGCAGCGCCTTGTGCCGGGCGTTCCGGTGTCGGTGGTGCGCGTTGCCCGCCGAAGCGTGGGCCTTATTGTGCAAGCTGGCAATCCAAAGCACCTGCATTCGTGGGGGAGCCTGCTCACGCGCGATGCGTCGCTCGTGAACGTCGCTCGCGGCTCGGCCATGCGCGTGCTGCTCGACGAAGTGCTGTGCGAGCTCGAAGCGCGTCCCGAATCGGTGCGCGGCTACGATCGCGAAGTCGCCTCTCCCGATGCGGTGGCGGCGTTCGTGGCAAAGGGCGCGGCCGAAGCGGGCGTGGGCACTTCGAACCTTGCGCAGGCGACCTTAGGCATCGATTTCCTTCCCATGCAAAACGAGTGGATCGATATCGTGGTGAAGAAAAGCGAGCGCACGCGTTCGCTCGTGCGCGCAGCCAAGCGCCTGGGCGATGACCCTCGCGTGCGTCGCGAGCTCGAGGCCCTGGGTTTTGACGCGTCACGTTTGGGCTCCATCATCTATGAGTCGTAACCTGTTAAATGCTCGTAGCGTTTAACAGGTTTTGGCGCATTGCGGCGAAGGGGCGAGCTTCCCTTGGCGTCTATGCTGCGCCAGCTGCGGCAAACCAGGCTTTTGACGCCTCGAATGAATGCAAAAGAACTTATTTCACCTGCCGTTTTCTGCCGGGTCGCATCGCGGCGCGCCGTATAATTCAAGCAGGCGCGTTGCGCGTTTTCGCGAAACCTGTTAAACGCTACGAGCATTTAACAGGTTTCGGGTATTCGACGGGAGAAAGGAATCCCATGGTGCAGGAATACATGTTCGAGTCGTTTGATGGCACGGAACTCTACGGTAAAACCGATTCGGTGGCCGATCCGCGTGGCGTGGTGGTTATCGTGCACGGCTTGTGCGAGCATCAAGGTCGTTACGACTATCTCACTATGCGCCTGAACGCGCAGGGCTATTCGGTGTATCGCTTCGACCATCGCGGCCATGGCCGTTCGAAGGGCACCAAGGTCTTTTATTCCGCTTTCGATGAAATCGCGAAAGATATCGACGTTGTGGTCGACCGCGCGATTGCCGAAAACCCTGAGGCTCCGCTGTTCATCGTGGGCCATTCCATGGGCGGTTACGGCGCGGCGCTGTATGGGCACCTGCATCCCGGAAAGGTCGACGGCTACGTGCTCTCGGGCGCATGGACCCGCGACAATAAGGGCCTGGGCACAGGCGCGGTTGAGGCCGATGCCCCCGATTTGGCCTACATGCCTAATGAGCTGGGCGACGGCGTATGCTCCGACCCGTCGGTGGGCGAGGCGTACATGGCCGACCCCTATGTCATTAAAGAAATGTCGTTTGGCCTGTTCCGGGCACTGCATAAGGGCCATGCGTGGATGCGCGAGAACGCGAGCCGCTTCGTTGACCCCGTGCTCATTCTGCACGGCGGTGACGATGGCCTGGTGGCCCCGAAAGACAGCCTTGAGCTCTACGAGCAAATTGCCTCGTGGGATAAGAGCCTGCGCATTTACGCCGGTCTCTATCACGAGATTTTCAACGAATACGACAAGGACGCCGTTATCGAAGACGCCCTCGATTGGCTTAACCTGCACGCCGATTTGGAATTCATCGACGTTGAAGAAGAGGAAGTCGAAGGCGACGAATAGCCAGCCGCCGCGCAAGAACGCGGCATAGGTAAAGAAAATCCCAGAAAGCATAAGCGGGCCTCGTGCGGAAGATGCGTGAGGCCCGCAGTGTTTGGGTGCGCGACGCTATCTCAGGAACACGTGCAGCAGCTTTTCGTAGAGCGCGTTCGAATAAGGCTGGTAGCGCATGGGCAAATCGAGCCACGTTTTCTTGTCGACAATCGATTTGACGTGCGAAAACGCCTCGAACCCGCGCTTGCCGTGGTAGCCGCCCATGCCACTTTCGCCCACGCCGCCGAACGCCATCTCGCTCGTTGCCAGGTGGATGACGACGTCGTTGATGCAGCCGCCGCCGAATTGCAGCTCGTGCGTGAAGCGGTCGATGTGCCCCTTGTCGCTCGAGAACAAATACGCGGCAAGCGGCTTCGCTTTGCCTTTGAGGCCTTGCGCTACCTGGTCAAACGTCTCAAACGTAAGAACGGGCAGAATCGGCCCGAAAATTTCTTCTCCCATAACCGCGTCGCTCGCCACAACGCCGTCCATAATCGTGGGCGCGATGCGGCAGCTTTGGGCGTCGCGCGCGCCGCCGTGTACCACTTTGCTCTCGTCAATAAGCCCGCACAGGCGCTCGAAGTGCTTCTGGTTCACGATTTTGCCGTAGTCGGCGTTCTCGAGCGGCGTTGCGCCGAATTGGCGTTCAACCTGCTTTGCCAGCTCGGCGACGAGCTTATCGTGCACGCTGCGCTCGACGAGCACGTAATCGGGCGCCACGCACGTCTGGCCGCAGTTCAAAAACTTGCCAAACGCGATGCGCTTGGCGGCTAGCTCGATGTTCGCGCTTGCGTCCACGATGCACGGGCTCTTTCCGCCCAGCTCAAGCACGGCAGGCGTGAGGAATTCGGCGACGTGGCGCAGCACTTCCTTGCCCACGTTCTGGCTTCCCGTGAAGAAGATGAAGTCGAATTTCTGCTCGAGCAGCGCGGTGTTTTCCGCACGGCCGCCCGTGACAACTGCCACGTGTTCGGGTGCGAAGCATTCCGCGACAATGTGCTCGATAATCGCGCTTGTCGCCGGCGAATAGGCGCTCGGTTTCAAAATAACGGTATTGCCTGCGGCGATGGCGTCGGCGAGCGGGTCGATGGTCAGCAGGAACGGGTAGTTCCACGGACTCATGACAAGCGTGTTGCCGTAGGGCACCGCCTGCGTGAAGCTGTGCGAGGCGAACTGGGCGAGCGGTGTGCGCACGGTTGTGCGTCGAGCAAGCTTGCGCACATGCTTGATCATGTAGGAAATTTCAGTGAGCGCCAGGCCGCTTTCGCACATGAACCCCTCGTAGGCGCTCTTGCCCAAATCGGTCGTGAGCGCCGCGTGAATGTCGCCCTCGTGCGCCTTCACGGCGTCGTAGAGCTTGCGCAAGCTCTTGATGCGGAAATCAACGGAAAGCGTGGCTCCGCTGTTGAAGAAGGCGCGCTGCGCGTCGAGGAGTGCTTGGATTTCTTCGCCGGTCATTATTCGTTCCAATCTGCGATTTCTTCATAGAGGGTGGCCAGTTCGTGCTCAGTCATGAGCTTGGGCACGGGATAGAGCGGGTTCGCCTCGCGCTCAGCCGTATGGACCAGGTGTGCGATGTCGTCGCGCTTGATGCCGCTGATTTTCTCAGGGATGTTCATGCTCGCGTTGAGTTCTTTGATCGCTGCGATGAACTTCGTTGCGCCTTCGGCATCGGAATCGGTCGCGGCGCTTACGCCCGCGGCCACGCCGAGCTGGTGAAGCTTTTTGTGCGCCGCCTCGCCGTACGCTTCGAGCACATAGGGCAGAATCACGGCGTTGGCCAGGCCGTGGGGCACGCCGTATTGGCCGCCGAGCGAGTGGGCGATGGCGTGCACGTAGCCTACGTACGACATGGAAAACGCGATGCCCGCTTTGTACGCGGCGTGCAGCATGTTCTCGCGCGCTTCGTGGTCGTCGCCATGCTTATAGGCGCGCTGGATGTTCCCGAATATCAGCTTGGTCGCGTCGAGCGCGAGTTCGCGCGTCTGCTTGGTGGTTGACCTGCCGATATAGGCTTCCACGGCATGCGTGAGCGCGTCCATGCCCGTGGTGGAGGTAAGGTGTGGCGGCAGCGTGTAGGTGAGGCGCGCGTCGAGCACGGCGTAGTGGGGAATAAGCGGGAAGCTCATGATCGCGTATTTGTGGTGCTCGTTGCCGTCGGTAATCACGGCGGCCAAGGTGACTTCGCTGCCCGTGCCTGCGGTGGTGGGAATGGTGATAATCGGGGGCGTTGCCTTGAGCACGCGCAGGACGCCCTTCATGCGCGAGAGCGGCTTGTTCGGGTATGCGACGCGCGCGCCTACGGCTTTGGCGCAGTCCATCGACGAGCCGCCGCCAATCGCGATAATTGCGGTGCATTGGCGCCGGTGGTAGAGCTCAAGAGCTTCTTCGACCTGGTCAACGGTGGGGTTTGGCTGGGTTTTGTCGTATACGGCGTAATTCACGCCCGCGTCGTGCAGCGCCGCCTCGAGCGGCGCGGTAAGGCCGTTTTCCACGATGCCGCGGTCGGTCACGACGAGCACGGTGCGCGCGTGCTCCTTCTCAAGAACGGGACCCAAATCGGCGCACGAGCGAATGATTTCGGGCTCGCGGTAGGGGAGCACCGGGAGCACGGCGCGGAAGCCGATTTGAAAGACGCGGCAGTAGGCTTTTTTAAGGAAGAACATGGCAATTACTCTTTCTTGGGGGCGGTGGTTGGCTGAGCGGTGCGCGCGATGGCGCCCAAGCGATTGCTCACGGTGGCGAGGCTTTGGTAGAACGCCGCGCGCTGCTCATCGGTGAGGCTGTCGTCGATTCCCCGAAGCACCGTCGCGATTTTCTGGGCAATCGCGTCGCCGGCCTGCTCGCCTTTCTTGGTGAGCACGAGCGGGCACTTGTAGGGCTTGGCGCCATTGGTCGAGGCTTCGATGAAGCCTTCCGACTTCAGATGGTCGATCGCGCGCGACACGGCTGCCTTGTCTTCTTCGCAGCGCTCGCACAGCTCGGCCGCGGTAAGGCTTCCTTGCGAGCGCAAGTAGTGCAGGCATGACACATGGATGCTTTTCAGCCCCCAATCGGCCATTTCCTGGTTTTTGATTTTGCGAATGCTGCGATTGATTCGGCTTATGAGAATGGTGAACGTCTCGAATCGGTCTTCCATGGTGCCTTTCCAGATGATTAATGTTGACAAATCAACATGTGGAAGTTGACCATAAACTTGTTGATATGTCAACAAGTTCCGCAGAAAGCCTTTTGGCTGGTGCCATGCGAAGGTTGCTTTTGGCTGGTGCTCGATTCATGCGCGCGTTTGGTATTCGCCCTTCCGCCCGTTGTACGCTTTGTCGAGCTCCTAGCGCTTCGCGAGGTGGAGCGTAATGGCGAGCGCGATGAGCGCCTCGGTTTCAAGCGCCACGATGTAGGGGGGCAATAGCGCTTTGACCGTACGCTCGCCGCTCGCCGGCACTGGGTGTGCTTGTGAGGCGGCGGCTCTCGTTCGCGGCTTCGTTGCGCGATGCCGCAATTGTCCCGTTTAATGTATCCCATGCGCCGTGGGATTGCTCTTTAGTGTCGTATACTTTTTGTAGCTGTTCCGATTGCGCAAGCGTTCGGAATGCCGTACAACGCGACGGAAGGGAAGGCGCGCATGGCCTGGGGCGATAAGAAAAACGATAAGCGTGCGAACGAGAGCCCGTTCAACGCGGGCGACCCTACGATGCCGTGGGATATTTCCTCATCGACGAAGGCGTACAAGAATCGCGCGCAAGATCCGTTCGGCGAGCCGGTAGAAGACGGCGCTCCTGCGCCGGTCGTGGAGTCGAAGGCGGCCTCTGAACAAACGAATCGCTCCGTCCATCCCACCCAGCCCGTTCAGCCTAGCGATTCTTCTCGTTCCGATCAGTCCGTGTGGCCCAATCCTTCCTCTTTCCAAGATTCGCCTTTTAGCACGCCCGCCGGCAATGCGGCCCCATCTTCTGTACCGACTCCGCCACCGCCCCCGAATTTCGAAGGCGTGGGCAAGAGGGCGGCCCAGAGCAAAGCCGCTTCGAGGCCCAAGGGCAAGTCGCTCGCGGTTGTCGTAGGCGTTATCGTGGCGGCGTTCGTCGCCTTCACGGTTATTTTGGGTGCCATTGTCGCGTTCGATTCTTTTCTCGACGAACAGGCCCCTTCGTATGGCGACGTCGACGATACCGAAGTCATCGGCTCCGACCACGAGGTGTACGCTCCGGAAACCGATGATGAGAAGGCGATATTCGACGTGGTGACCAGCCGCCTTGGCAGTGTGGCGTCGGGCGATGACGAGGTTCTTCATGCAGCTATCGCCAACGATTTCGCCGATTGCGTTTTAGACTATACAGGTGAATCGGCCGCTTCCCTGGGCCTTGATGCCGACGCGTACGCCGATTGGGCCATGCGCTCGCTCGTGTATGAGGTCGACTGGGTGTATGTCGACGACGAAGCCGACGAGGCGACGGTGTACTACTACGCGAATTCCTATCGCAGTTACGATGTCGCGAGGGAAGTGTGCTACGCCATCGCGGATGGAGTCGACGCGCAAGAGGCTCTTTCGAACGCATGCGAGAATGCCGAAATGGGTTATGAGCTGTTTTTGACGGTCGACTTGGAGAAAGTCGGCGGCACGTGGCGCATCGACGAGTCTGAGTGGGCCGACCCCAGCGAAAACGACCTGTTGTGGCTGTTCGCGTAGAAAATTCATCAAGCGGGACGCTTCCGCTGGTGGATTTTGAACAGCGCGCTAGCGCTTGCCTGTGGCACCGAACCTTCCGAAACGTGGATGGGCTTATACTGGGCTGCTTCCCATTTCTTCGATTGTGAGGAAATGGGAAGCAGTTCGTTTCGTTGATACTGCATCCGTTCGCGGGCATGTATCGTCCTTTGGCTTCTTGATAGGCGTTTTTACGCGACGTGAAACGTATCTGAAAAGAAGCTTCTGTAGCATTTCTTCTTGTCGAAAGAAAAAGAAAGCGTGCGCATTGGAGAGATTTCTTTCACGGCTCTCTAATGCACGCGCTTTCCCGAGGGAAAGGCAATGCTATGGAAGACTTCCTCACATCGTTTTTCATAACGCCATTTACGAGTTTGGGCGAAGGCTTGGCCGCCGCCACGAGCCCGCTTGACGTCATCGACGCTGTCGACGGCTTTGTGTGGGGTCCCATCATGATTTTGCTGCTGCTGGGCACGCACATCTTCATGACGATTCGCACCGGCTTCATCCAGCGCAAGCTTGGCACTGGCATTAAGCTGTCGGTCACCAAAGATGACCCGTCCGACGCCGATGGCGACATCACCCAGTTCGGCGCGCTCACCACGGCGCTCGCTGCCACCATCGGTACGGGCAACATCGTCGGCGTGGGCACGGGCCTTCTGTTCGGCGGCCCGGGCGCCATTTTCTGGATGTGGATTACTGGTATTTTGGGCATCGCCACCAAGTATTCCGAGGTGTTCATTGGCGTGAAATATCGCGTGAAGGACCACTCGGGTAAGATGCTCGGCGGCGCGATGTACGCGCTCGAGCGCGGCTTCAAGAACAAGAAGCTCGGTCGCGTGCTGGCTGTGCTGTTCGCGCTGTTCGCGTCGCTGGCCGCATTCGGCATTGGCGCTTCGACCCAGTCGAACTCGCTTGCCGACGCGCTGTACAACACGTCGCTCATCGACGGCGCGGCCATTCCGCAGTGGCTCGTTGGCATCGTGGTCGTGGCGCTTGTGGCTATCGTCATTCTGGGCGGCATCAAGTCTATTTCTCGTGTGTGCGAGAAACTCGTTCCTGTCATGGCCATTTTCTACGTGGCGTGCTGCATCATTATCATTGGCATAAACGGCCAGTTCCTTGGTGAGGCGATTCGTCAGATTATCGTTGGCGCCTTCACCCCGGCCGGCGCCGCTGGCGGCGCGGTTGGTTCCACGGTCACCTTGGCTTTGCAGTTCGGCTTCAAGCGCGGTATTTTCTCCAACGAATCGGGCATGGGCTCGGCTCCGTTGGTTGCGTCTTCCGCCACCACGAAGAACCCCGCTCGTCAGGCGCTCGTTTCCATGACCGGTACGTTCTGGGACACCGTCGTTGTCTGCCTGCTCACGGGTCTCATGCTCATGACCACGCTGCTCGCCAACCCCGAACTTTCCACCGCCATCGCGAACGGCACTATTTCCTCGGGCGCCGGCCTCGCCACCGCGGCCTTCGAGAAGATTCCCGTGTTCGGCCCGTTGGTGTTGCTCGTTGGTCTGATTACCTTCACCTACTCCACCATTCTCGGTTGGAGCCAGTATGGCAACCGCGCCATCAGCTACCTGCTTGGCAAGAAGGCCGTGCTTCCGTATTACATCGTGTTTCTGCTGTTCGTCTTCTGGGGCTGCATGATGGTCGGCGACGCGACCGGCAGCGCTGCGGTTTCGAACCTGAGCTCGGTGGTGTGGAACTTCGCCGATGTGATGAATGCCCTTATGGCGATTCCGAACTGCATCGCGGTGCTCGGCCTTTCCGCCATCATTGCCCGTGAAACCAAGCACTACGTTTATGACGGCAACCTCGACGAGGTTGACGATACCGAGATTCCTCAATACGACGAGAAGTAATTCGCCGGCGGTATTTCCTCACAACCTAGGCGGCTGCCTTCGGGCGGCCGTCCCCTCTTCGGGAGGGGTGCGCATGCCCCCTCCCTTTTTGTTTCCAAATTACGCCATTTGCTTGGAAGGAAGCGCCTGATTATGGAAGGCCTTGGTCGCCGCTATGGCGCATTCGGCCCCATCGTGGAAATGGCCATTCCCACGAACGATTGCGTGTGCTGGTTTGGCGAAGGCGTGTCCCGTGCGAGCGATTTCCACCTACGATTTTACGGCCGATTCGCAGACCTGCATAAGCTGCATGCGTTGCATGTGCGATTGTCCCGCCCATGCGCGCAAGGTCAATGGCCTTATGGCGAAAATCGCATCGGCCGCCATTGCGAAGGAATGCAACGTTCGCAAGGAAGCCGAGTTGTTTCTTTAGACAGCTCCCGTCCGGGGGCGGGCGTTGGCCAATTCATGCGGTTCTTCTCGACGGAGGGGGCCTTGTCGTGCGCTATCGTGCGCGAGTTCGAGAAGCGGCGTTTCCCTATGCGCTTTACTTTCGGGACAGCCGCTCCACAATCTTGAATTTTGCTTTTGACGCTGTCGCTTCAGACCACTGGATTTCAGCGTTTCTAGCGTGGCCTTTGTCGTCAACGACGTCGATCCCTCGGCGTGTTTCTGGTTGCGCGGCTACTTCGCTTTGAGCTTCGTTATGCGGCAGATGTTGGTGTGCTGCGGGTTGCCTTTGGCGAGCGGCGAGGGGCGATACACGGTAAGCGTGTTGATGCAGCCTCCGAAGTCGACCTCGCGCCCGCCAATGTGTTGCGCGTCGTACCAGGCGCCTTGTGAAATCGCTACGGTCCCCTCGACGATATCGCTTGTGAGCTTCGCCGGCAGACACACCTCGCCCTGATGATTTCTCACGAGCACCCTGTTCCCATCAGCGATGCCGCATTTGGCTGCGTCGTTCGCATTCATCCATACCACCTGCGGAAACATCGATTTCAGCTTCTCGTCGAATCCCCAGCTCGAATGGATGCGCGCGCGGTCGTGAAAGCCTGTGAGTCGCAGTGGCATTTCGGCATTGGGGATGCCCGCGTCTGCCCATTCGGGAATATAAGCGGGAATGGGCGCGAGGGTCGAAAGACATGCGAGCGTGTCGCCTTCGCGCAGTTCCCAGCCAGCCGTGTCGCGCAGTATTGCTTCGCTGAAAAGCTCGATTTTGCCCGATGCGGTCGCAAGCGGATGCTCATCGGGCGATTCGCGGAACGCCTTAAGTGCGACATGCGGTCCGCGCCATACGCTCACGATGCCGACACGCTGCGCCTCTTCGAATTCGGGAAGGCCAAGTTCGGGCTGCTGCTCGCGCGTTTCGTCGTAGAGCGCGCGAATCCAGTCGCCTTCGGTGCGGCCCAGCGTGAATTCTTGCTCGACGCCGAGGCTCGCGGCCATGAGGCGCGCCATCTCGTAGGCGCTTTTCTGCTCATCGCGGTGCGTGGGCACAGGCTGGCCCGTGACAATATGACCCCAATCGGCGCCGCCCGAGGTTTGCGATTGCTGCTCGATGCGCAGTAGGTCGGGGAATATGACGTCGGCGTATTTCAGCGAATCGCACATCACGGTGTCGATGCCCAAAATGAACTCACATTTGCTCTCGTCGGCGAGTACTTCGTGGGAATGGCGCACGTCTGAATGCTGGTTGGTGAGGCTGTTGCCCGCGTAGTTGATGAGGTATTTGATTCCGTGCTCAAGGCGACGCGCGCCGCGAACGCCGCTGTTTTCGGAGGTCATTTCCTCGCCATGCTCAATGGCGTGAATGGTCTCGAATACGGGGATGCTCGCCGCCACGGGGTTGCGGCCTGCGGGAAGCGAGCTCGAAAGTACGCGGTGATGCCAAGGATACAGGCCGTTCGACGTACCTTCGAGACCGACGTGGCCGACGAGGCACGGCAACGCCATGGCCGCCCAAGCGCTCCATTCGCCGTTGCTGCGCCGCTGCGGACCCCAACCCGACAGCACGTGGAGGCGTCGGGCGTCCGCGATGCTGTGCGCAAGCGAACGAATATCGCTTGCCGCGATGCCACAAATGCCTTCGGCCCATTCGGGCGTTTTCGCGATGCGGTCATAGCCTTCGCCCGTCACGTAGTCGTGATACGACATGTGCTTGCCGCGGAAAGCTTCCGGCATGGTCGCTTCGTCGAAGCCGACGCAGTATGCATGCAGAAAGTCCAGGTCAACGGCATTCTTCTGGATAAGTTCCCACGCAATTGCCGCCACAAGCGCCGCATCGGTGCCGGGCGTGATGGGCAACCATTCGACGTTGTTCATGATCGATTCGGTCTTGCGCGGGTCGATGACGATGATGCGCGTGCCCTCCTGCTTTGCCAGGCGCCGCCATTGTGCGCCGATGTTTGCGCCGCCGTCGTTGGCGACAGTGGGGTTCGCGCCAAAGGCGATTACGAGGTCGGCCGAAAACGCCTGTTCAAAGGAGCTGCCGTCGTCGGGCTTCATTCCAAAGCAGTATTTCGCGGCCCAGGTGGCCTGCGCGCATGAGTAGTCGTTGTAGCGTGATAGGTAGCCGCCCAAACAGTTCATGAGCCTGTTGAAGGGCCGCGCGGTGGTGCAGTTAGCGTTTGTGCCGTAGGCGATGAAGACGGCGTCGTTGCCGAAGCGGTCGATGGCATCGCGCAGCTTGCTCGATGCGATATCGATTGCCTCGTCCCACGTGATGCGCTCGTAGAGCCCCGATCCTCGCGGCCCCGTGCGTTTGAGCGGCCATTTCAGGCGCAGCGGGCTTTCGGCCCAGGCGAGCATGCGGCGTCCGCGTACGCAGGCTTGGGGCAGGGGCGTGCCGTCGGGCGTTTCGGCCGCGCACGAACCCACGCGTGTGACTCGGTCTGCTTCGATATCGAAGCGCAGGGCGCACCGCCCGCCGCAGTTCGCTGCACAGTGGTTCCATATGGTGCGTGCGCCGGAAGGCGGTGCGCTTGCGGGTGAAGCGTTGACGGCTGGTATGCAGGTGGTTGGTTCGCTCATGGAATGCCTTGCGTTCGGGAAACTCTGCGAGCCATTGTATGGCTTCGTCGACGCCTCTCTGTTTCGTGCGTGTTGCAAGCATCTCGAATCCATCGTTCGTTGAATGGGAGTTTCCGCGCGCCTTTTACGCAAGCGGCTCGATTTCCTCCAGGCCCTCCGCGCGCGCCTCGGCCTCGATTTCGCGGTCGGTCGCGCTCTTTCGGCTCGGCAGCGCGATGTCCATGTCGAAATCAACCGGCTTGGTAGCCAGGCTCACGAGCGGCACAATCGCGAGCGAGAGCAGCATTGCGAGCGCGCCGCAATTGATGGGGCTTGCGATAAGTGCGTGGCCGAAGAAGCCTGCAATCATGTTTCCGCTGGTCAGGCTTACGCCCACGATGAAGCTCGTCCACACGGCGGCCTTCGAGATGCGCTTGGAGTACAGGCCCCACAGGAAGGGACCGAGGAAGGTGCCGGCAAGCGCGCCCCAGCTGATGGACATGAGCTGCGCGATGAACGTGATCGACGAGTTGTACTGCACGAGCGCGATGATCGCGGAAATGGCCACGAACGCCACGAGCAGGCCGCGCATCCATGTGAGCTGACGCTTCTCATCCATGTTCTTCACGACGTTGTCTTTCAACAGGTCGAGCGTGAGCGTGCTCGACGAGGTGAGTACAAGCGAGCTCAAGGTCGACATCGAGGCTGAAAGCACGAGCACGATTACGAGACCGACAAGCAAATCGGGCAGGGTGGAAAGCATGGTGGGAATGATGGAATCGTAGATGGGCGTGCCTGCGGCCGACATCTCGATCTGGCCTGAGTACAGGCGTCCGAAGCCGCCGAGGAAATAGCTGCCGCCGGCGACGACCATAGCGAAAATCGTTGAGATGATGGCGCCCTGTTTAATGGCGGGGCCGCTTTTGATGGCGTAGAACTTCTGCACCATTTGCGGAAGGCCCCACGTACCGAGGCTCGTGAGCACCACAACGCCGAGCAGGTTGAGCAAATCGGGTCCGAACATGCTCACGAACGCGCCTTGCAAATCGGGGTTCGTTTCGGCTTGCACGTGCGACAGGCCGATGACCGCCTGCGAGAAGCCGCCATTGCCGGCGAGCACGGCGCAAATTACGGCGGTGATGCCGAACAGCATCACGATGCCCTGCAGGAAGTCGTTCACCACGGTGGCCATGTAGCCGCCGAGCACCACGTAAATGCAGGTGATAAGTGCCATGCCGATGACGCATGCCTCGTATGGCAGACCGAACGCCATGCCGAACAGGCGCGACAGGCCGTTGTAGACGCTCGCGGTGTAGGGAATGAGGAACACGAAGATGATGGCGGCGGCGGCGATGCGCAGCGCGCGGCTGCGGTAGCGCTTGCCGAAGAATTCGGGCATGGTGGCAGCACCCAGGCGTTGCGTCATTTCGCGCGTGCGGGGGCCGAGCACCCACCAGGCGAGCAGGCTGCCCAAAATGGCGTTGCCGATGCCTACCCACGTGGCCGACAGGCCGTATTTCCATCCGAATTGACCGGCGTAGCCGACGAAGATGACGGCCGAGAAGTACGACGTGCCGAATGCAAACGCGGAAAGCCAGGGGCCTACGTTGCGGCCGCCCAGAATGAAGCCGGTCACGCTGCCGGCGTGTTTTTGGCACAGGATGCCGATGATGATGGCGATTGCCGCGAAGGCGAGCACCATGGTGATTTTTGCGATCATTGGAATTTCCAATCGGTCTTGCGCGTTTGGGCGCGAACCGATTTCTCGACGGGGCACCCGTTTGCCCTATTCGCCTCTTGTTGAGAAACCGGACCATGCCCAAATGCGCGAAATTACGCGGACATGGAGGCGCACACGACGGCTGTGGCTGTACGCGACGCTGGCATGCGACGCGACGAGCGGCCCTCGTGCGCTAGAGGTATCGATAGGAATAGAGGTACTCGGGGTAGCGGCCTGTGTGGGCATGGCAGAAGAAGCCGGCGGCGGCTGCGCGGGTATGTGCGGCGGCGTTGCTCACGCGTGCTCCTTCTAAAACTCGGCCCGGGGAAGCGGGCGACGTGCGCGACCTTCGTTCGGTGTGCCGTGGGCGTTCATTTCGTCGCGCACGATTCCCGATTGGTCGCGGAATGCGTTTAGTATATAGCGGCGAAATCGCACACGTCAACACTCTAATGCGCTAAAGTGTCGTTTTCCGTTGATGGCCGGTTCGCCGTCGAGCCGATTTGCGTTTGTCGGAAATTCCGCGAGCAGTGCACGGTTTTTGTTTCGTCCGAGCTTCATTCGTCGGGAGTTTCGTATGCTTTCGCGAGCTTTAAGCGTCGCGAGCGATGTATTTGTTGAGGTGTCGCCGAATGTGTCGCGCGGGCGAGTTCGTTTGTCGGAAACGCTATTATCCCCTTTGGCAAAAAGTTGATCGCGCGTGCGGCTCAGGAGGGAATCGTGCATATCGAATCGGAATCATCGTTTGACGTGGTCGTCGTTGGCGGCGGCATTGCCGGATGCTGCGCGGCGATCGAGGCGGCGCGCGCTGGCGCTTCGGTGTGCCTCGCGAGTGCGTCGGGCGTCTTTTCCGGCTCGAGCTTCTATCCAGGTACGTGGGGATTGGGGCTTATCGGGCCTCGCGACGCGGCCGATATCGACGATATGGTCGAGACGATTCTGCACGTCGGCCGCGGCGCTGCCAATGCGGCGCTCGTCGACTCGTTCGTGCGGGGTATTCCCGAGGCTATCGCCGCGCTTGAAGCGATGGGCGTTTCTTTGAAGCGACCCGCGAATCCCGATGAGCCGCAATACATTCCCTGCTTCGACCATTCGCTGCGTATGTGGCGTGGCCTTGAACGCGATTCGATGGAGCGCGGTTTCGGCCGGGCTCTTTGCGAAGGGGGAGTTGTTCGCTTCGACGGGTGCGAGCTGCTCGACATTGCCATGGATGGTGGATGTGCGCGCGGCGCGCTGTTCTTCGACCGTTCGGCCAAACGCTTTCGCGCGGTGTCGTGTGGGGCAATCGTGCTCGCGGGAGGCGGCGTGGCCGGGCTTTACAAGCGCAGCCTTTCTGCTTTGGGCAATTCCGCAACGGTTCAGGCGATTGCCGCGCGCTGCGGCGCTCGCTTGGTGAATTTGGAATTCATGCAAATCATGCCGGGGCTCGTGTCGCCGCGGCGCAACATCGTGTTCAACGAGAAGGCGTTTCGGTTCGCGCGTGCCTGGGACGCGTCGGGCGAGCCGATCGCGCGTGATGTTCTTGAGGCTCGCAGCGAGCATGGGCCGTTTTCGTGCGAGCGAGCCGGTGCGCCGCTCGATTTCGCCATGGAGGCGTGCGGCGATGAGGGCATGGAAATCGCGTGCGACGTGGGTGATGGCTCGCCGGAATTCGTGCGCACGTTTTCCGAATGGCTCGAGCGGGAATGCGGCGTTTCGGCGAGCGCCCCTGCGCGTATTGCGCCGTACGCGCACGCGTCGAATGGCGGCATCGCGATTGACGAGCATGGCTCGTGCGGCGTGCCGGGCCTGTTCGCGGCCGGCGAATGTACGGGCGGCATGCACGGCGCCGATAGAATCGGCGGCCTCGCGAGTGCGAATGCGTTGGTTTTTGGCCGCCGCGCGGGCGTTGCTGCGGCGAAATTCGCGAGGGGGTTTGTGGGCGAGTGCGCGGGCGGGGCGCGAATGCGCGCAGCGAAACCCCCGGTTTCGCAAGCGTGGGCACACTGACTTCGGGTTGCGGGCTCGATGTGGGAAGCTGCAGAGATTCCGATGCGGAAGGGATCGCGACCAAAAGCGATTCTCGCAACGGCCGTTGCGCAGGAGACTCTCGTTTCCGATCGCGCTGTGGGTCGGTTTCGTTTGAAGTCGAGGAACGCGCATATCCTGCAAGCGGCGCGGCGCTTCGCGAATTGCGCGAAACGATGTCGACGCATTTGTGTTTCGTCAAGAGGATTTGAGCAAAAAGAGCATCGGAAATTGAGCAGCCTGAGCATCGGAAGTGCGCACGCTTTCTGAGCGGCTAGCCCTCCTGCATGAGGGCATGGCGGACGCGGTAGGA
>NZ_QIBZ01000021.1 GCF_003725955.1 Slackia isoflavoniconvertens
CGAGGTCTACACGCGTAAGCTCGTCGGCAGCGTCAGATGTGTCTAAGAGCCAGCCCGTCGCCAGAAGGAGGATGCCCGCCGCCGCGAGCGCCACTCCCGCCCCGACCATGAGCACCGCCGCCCCGAGCGCGAGCACCTGCCCGGCGGACAGGCTCGCCGCCGTTCCCGCGGCGGTCTCGCCGCCCGCCATGGCGGTCAGGCCGCCGGCTGCGAAGGTCGAGAGCGTCGAGACGGCGGTCAGCGTGCCGGAGAGCGACTTCACGGCGCCCGCGACGGCCGACGCCGCCTTCATGAGCACGAACCCGGCCGCGAGCGCCCGCACCGCGGGCGCGGCCTTCGCCGCGTCGTCCCTGAGCCATGACGCCGCGTCGGCGACTCCCTGGATCGCGGGATGCGCCGCATCGAGCGCGCCCTTGAACGAATCCGCCGCGTCGGCCGCGCCGTCGGCCCCGGGCTCGATGCCGAGCACCGCGCCAACGAGGCTTCCTACCGCGCCAATCGCGTCGAGCGCCGCGCCGCCGAGGAGCGACACGTCGTCCGAGAGCGCCTGTATCGCGCCGTTGTCCTGGCATTTCGAGAGGAAATCGGCGACCGAATCGCCGATGCTGTCGATTGCCTCTCCAGCCGAGGCCATGCCGCCGGTGAGGAGCGGCTTGAACGCGTCGAGGACCTTCGCGCCGGCCGTGACGGCCGATGCCTCCAGGTTGCCCATCGCGCCCTCGAATGTCGCCGTCGAGGTCGCCGCCGCCTTGGCGACGTCGGTCATGCCGAGCTGCATGATCGCCTGGTTGAATTCCTCGGCGGATATCTCGCCCTTCTCCATGGCGTCGCGGAAGTTGCCGGTGTACGCGCCGTTGGCCTTCATGGCCTCCTGGAGCTTGCCCGACGCGCCGGGGATGGCGTCGGCGAGCTGGTTCCAGTTCTCCGTGGTGAGCTTCCCGGCGCCCGCCGTCTGCGTCAGGACCATGCCGACGCTCTTGAAGGTCGCCGCGTTGCCGCCGGCCACGGCGTTGAGGTTGCCCGCCGCCTCCGACAGCTGCGCGTAGTCGGACACGCCGTTGGCGGCCAGCTGCGCGGTCGTGTTGCGGATGTCGCCCAGGTCGTAAATGGTCTTGTCGGCATAGTCCTGCGTCGAGGCCGTCAGGGCGTCGATGGTCGAGGTGTCCACGCCGCCGAACCCGAGCGTGCTGGCGAATTTCTGCGCCGAGTCGGAAGCGTTCGTTATCTCGCCTGTCAGAGAAGAGAGCGCGGCCGTGATTTTCTGCGCGGCCGCCGAGGCGATGCCGCCCGCGACGCCCGCGATTGCGGCGCCCTTCGCGCTCAGCGCCGCGCCGGCCGCCGTTCCCATCTGCGCGCCGGCGGAGGTGCCGGCGCTCTTGAATTTCGAGACGATTCCTCCCGCCGCGCCAACGGCCTTCCCGCCGAAGGCCTTCGAGAAGGCCGAGCCGCCGGACGTGCCGGCGCTGCCGAGCTGCTTGTTGAGCTTGCCGGCGAAGCCGTTCATGGTCGGCATGATCGTGACCGACGCGCTGCCGACGTTGACTGCCCCCATTTACGCACCTCCTTCGTGCATTCCGAGAATGCCGTCTATGTCTTCGCGCGCCGCGAGCGCGTTGTCGCGGTGCTGCTGCGCCTCCGCGCGCTCCGCGGGCGTCTTCAGCGGATGCGGCTTGTTGCGCCCGCGCTGGCCGTCCTTCGTCCTCTGCCATGCGATGACCTCTAGCGCGTGCACCGCCATCGCGAGCATGTACTCCCCCTCGCTCCACCGAAGCTCCGGCGTCTGGCGGCGCGCAGTGCGCGATTCGCGCGGCAGCGCGTACCAGAGCAGGGACCACCGCGAGCAGTCGTCGTCGGTCGGCTCGATTGGGAGGTCGATTCCGTAGTATTGGCGGAAGTCGGCGACCACGTCGGCGCGGTTGTCGAGCCAGTCGCGCGCGAAGGACGTCAGTTTTTTGCCGCCACCGCCTCGCCTATCGCGGCCGTGAAGGCCTGCCAGTCCTCGGCGGAGCATCCGAGCTCGTCGGGAAGGGCGCCGCCCTCGTCGGGGATGCGGCCGATGTACTCCACCACTCGCCCGCAGCAGATGAGGTTCATCGCCTCGTTCGCGGCGCGCGGGTCCTTGTCGCCGAGATTGAGCGCGGTCTGCACCTTCAGCGACGCGAAGGCGGTCTTGTCGATGTCGAATTCCTGGCCGCGGAACTCGACCTTCGCGACTTCGTGCTTCTTCTTTTCCATTCTTTCCTCCATGCGAAAAAAGGCGGGGCGCTCGGCCCCGCCAAAAGCTGTTGCCCCTCTGCGGCTATGCGGTCGCCGTGGTCTCGGTCGACTCGAAGTAGTCGTAGCAGGTGTTGCCGTCCTTGTCGGTCAGGTACTTCATCGTCAGCGGTCGCTGGCAAAGCTCGGAGCTGGAGATGTTGAGGTCGTCGAGCTCCGCGGACTTGCCGGCGGGGATGACCTTGCGCCAGCGGCGGTTGTTCTTCAGCACGAGCTCGAGCACGTAGCTGAAGATGTCGTGCGAGTTCGAGTTGTGCTTGACCGTGATGACGCCGTTCGCGTCGGTCACGTTCTTCTCGCCGTATTGGCGCTTGAGCGTCTCGGCCTTGATCTCGGCGAGCGTGAATTGCGCGGACTCGACTCGGTTGGAGTTGGTCGAGTCCATGATGTCGCCGTTCATGTCGGGGATGTCGTCGGAGTCCTCGTCCACGGTCTCGACGTAGCCGTCCTCGCTGATGAAGCCGAGGCACTTGAATGCCGGGTCGAGGGGCGTCTTGATGTCGGTCGGGAGCGCCGTCCCCTCGGGCGCGGAGAAGATATAGCCGCCCTTCACGCCCTTCGCGGAGCTGACGTTCGCCTGGTTGTTGCCATTGGCTTCTGCCATGCTGTTTCCTTTCTGCTATTCGCAGACCCATATCTGGATCTGCACGATGTACCGCGAGCGGCCCGTGTCCGGGTCGTTCTGGCGATAGAGATTCGTCACTTCCGGATGGAAGAAGTTGGCCTCCTCGTCGAGGTCGGCCACAGCCGCGGCCACCGATTCGGCGAGCGCGCGGGCCTTCTTGCGCTCCTTCTTCTTCGCCCAGCAGTCGACGGCGAGCCTGCACGGCTCGAACATCGAGCCTCCGCCGCCGATCTGCTCGACGCTGATGAACGAGTCGGGCATATCGCCCGGCACCTCGACGTATGCGGGCGCTCCTGTTGTCTGCGCGAGCCTGCGCGCGACCGTCGCCTCAACGTCCATTCGCTACCCCCTCGCCGAATCGAGCGCGCGCGAGAGCGTCTTGCGCTTCGCCTCGCTGTAGCGCGCCTGGTCTGTCTTCGTGCGCACGACGCGCCCCCTCGCGAGGACGCCGTCGAAATCCTTCACCTCGTGGCCCTCGAAGTCGTAGCCGCCTTCCGAGAGCGCGGCGTCCGCGGCGGCCTTCACGGCCTGCGCCTTGCGCTCGACCATGGATTGCACGGGGGCCGAGTTCATGAGCGCGGCGTATCCCGCGCGGTCCGCCTTGAACCTACCCATCCGCCCTCGCCACCTCGACGGCCATGTTCCATGCGCCCGGCGTCGCCGCCTCGGTCGTGCGCATCGGGTCGCCGACCACGTCGAACGCCTCTCCGCGCACCTCGACCGAGCAGCCGCGAAGGTCGCCCCTGTACGTCTTCGGGAAATGCAGCGTGTACGCGATTCTCGCGCCGTTGGGCCGCGCCGCCCCCAAGTCGGAGGTGGGGCCGGGGCACACCACGCAGCGCACGGCCTCGCGGGACGGCCGCGAGTCGATTGGCTCGCCGAGGTCGTCGAGCCTCGCGGAATCGCGGATCACGGCGACCTCCTCGTCCGGGATGAGATTAAGCACGGTCCGCCCCCGTCATCGCGTCGATGCTGCCGATTCGGCACCCGGCCAGCCCCAGCCGCTTCAGGTCGGCCTTGCCGACCCACAGTTCGGCGGTCGGGTTGGCGAACGTGACCGACGCGTTGTAGCTGCCGGCGGTCTGGCTGTACTGCGAGGCGCCGGCAAGGCCGAGCGGCACGTTCGCGGCCCGCGAGACGATGGAGCACGCCACGGCGCAGGCGGCGCGGTCGAATACGCCGTGCTCGCCCTGCCTGTATTCGCCCCATCGCGACTCGTATGCCGCGAGCAGCATGTCGCACGCGTCCGACAGGAGCGCGGAGACCTTGTCCCCGTCGCCGTCGGCGACCGCGCCATACCTCATCTCGTAGTCCGCGAGGGTCGCGAATCCCTCGCTCACAGCTGCTCCAAAAGCTCGGCGAGCTGCGCCTTCGTCGCCTTCTTCGGCGCGAAGCCGCCCATCGATTCGATTTCGGCGCGCATCTCCGCCGCCGTCATCTCGTGGACGTCCTTCGCTTCCTTGGGCGCCCCTTCGTCGGCTTCGTCCGCTTCGGCTTTCTCCGGCTCTTCAGGCTCGGGCTCGGCGGCCTGCTCGGCGGCGTCGACGTAGCCTGCGGCGGACAGCTCGGCGAAGCGCTCGTGGGTCAGCTCGACCTCGTCGCCGGTGCGGTGGATCTCGTACGTCTCGCGGTCTCGGTACGGGTATGTCACGGTTGCGATCATTTGCTCTCCTTTTACACGGTTGCTGCGATGGTTCCCTTCACGACCATGTCGATGTACTCGGCGAAGAAGGTGATGCCGGTGTACGCGACGGTGTCGTATGCGAGGCTCTTCAGCTCGCTGGAATGGTTGATGGCGATGTAGCCGGACTCGTCGGTGTAGAAGCCGAAGAGGTCGTCGCCCTCGGTGCTCGCGGTGTAGACCTTGATGTTGTTCTTCACGGTGGCGTAGATCGTGCCGGCGGCGACGGAGCCGGTGGACACGAGCGTGCCGAGGCCCGCCCAATTCTCGATGTAGGAGATGCCGAAGGCGGAGAAGACCTCGGAGTCGGCGATCTGCTTCGCGAAGTCGACGGGGTTCACGAAGTAGATGACGTCGACGTCGCCGAAGGAGTAGTCCTCGACGAGGTTGTCGAGCGCGGCCCACGCGTTCGCGGCGGTGGCGACGAGGTTCTTGCCGGTGACGGCGGTGGTGCCTTCGCCGGCGAGCACGTTGACGAAGTCCTTCTTGATGCCTCGCTGGATGTCGGAGATCATCGCGGAATCGGTCGCGTCGACGGCGGCCTCGTAGCCGCGCTTCTTGATCTCCTGCAAGGTGGTCTTCTTGCGGTAGGGCTTGATCGCGACCTCGTAGGTCGCCACGTCGGCCCAGGTGTACTTAGACTCCGGGATCTCCTGCCCCTCGACGTAGGAGGTCTCGGAGAGCTTGCCGGTGATCTTCTTCTGGTGCAGCGTCTCGCCGACGTTCGCCTTGATTGGGTCGCAGGCGGAGAGCATCTTCGCGAGCTTGGCGATGGACTTGGTGAAGGTGTCGACGAGGTCGACGTTGCGTGCTGCTGCGAGGGTCTTGATGTCGGGCATTCTGGCCCCTTTCTCCCCTTACTTGAAGAGGTCGATGTTGGCCGCGATGGCGGCCATGCGTTCTTTCTTGTCCTCGATTCCGAGGATGTCCTTCTTGGAGGGCTTGCCTGGCTTCTGCTTCTGGCCGGCCTCGGGCACGCGCGGTGCGCCGCCCTGCGGCTTCGCGATGGCCGCGATCGCCTCGGCCTGCTCGGTGAGCGACTCCTCGTCGGCTCCGCTCAGGGTCGCGACGATCGCGCGGTCGAGCCCGGTCGCCTTCGCCACGGAATCGACGAGCTTCGCGCGCGCCGACGCCGCCTTGAGGTCGCCGTTCTCCTTCTCGAGCGCGGCGAGGCGCTCTTCGATGGTCGGGTCGGGCTTCCCCTGGGACTGCTTCAGGGCGTTGAGCTGCTCGAGGTTGTCCTTCGAGCGCTTCTCCCATTTGCGGGACTCCTTGACGGCGTCCTCGTAGAGGGCCTTGTAGTCCTTGCCCTCGGAGCCGCCATGGGCCTGCTGCGGGTCGGTCGCCGCCTGCTGCGGGTCTGCCTGCGCCTGCTGTCCTGCCGGGTCCTGGTCTGCGTTCTCCATGCTTTCCTCCTGTCCGGCGCCGTGCGGCGCCTCGTCTCGCCCCGTGCGGGGCATTTCCGTGTATGAAAAAAGCCACCCGTGCGGATGGCTTGAATCAACGAAGACCCCGAATGGGGCCTTTATCGCGTTATTGCTTTATTGCGTTTGCCTATATGCCGAGGCCTTCCCTGACCATGGCGAGAGCGACCATGGAGGCCGTCTGCCGCACGACGTCCAGCGTGGTGGACCCGACCGTGCCCGCGAGGGTCTTCTTGACCCTGCCCCAGACCTTCGGTTCCCTGATGGAGTCGAGGTAGTCCTGGCCGTCCCAAGTGATGCCGGCCACGGTTAGCTCGATTGTGTTGCCGTTCATGTCCCTGGCGTCCCGCGACACGTCGACAAGCCCGTGGTGGGCCATGAGCCTCACGTGGTACGCGACCGTCTCAATCGGCCAGCGCTCCGTCGCCATGTCGTCCGCGTCGACCTCGTCGTCGGCGTTCTCCACGTACATGAGGATTGAGCGAACGAGATCGAGGTCACGCTTCATTCGGTATACCTCCTATGATTGAGTGTGGTCGGGGCGGCGGGATTCGAACCCGCAAGGGCTTGCGCCCGCCAGCCTCTGAAACTGGTGCGTCTGCCTGTTCCGCCACGCCCCGATGCTGTGATACAATTACTTTGCACCCAGAGGGAGCCCAGGCGACCTGAGCCAGAGTAGCCCAATGGGTGCTTATTTTTTCAACTCCTCTATTCTCTTACCATTCGTAAGATAGATTCTCTCGATACAGGGGTCATCGAGCAATTGAGACAACGCCGCTTCGGCGGCATTGAACGTCATCGGGGATTCGCTGATGTCAACCATGAATACAGGCCCCTGTCTCGGTATCTTTTCAGTAATCCTTCGCTTCATTTTCTTAACGCTCGCGCTTTTAATCTGCTTCATATCGCACGTAACCCCTCCAACTTTGATATCGGAAGTGTTTCCGTCGGTTTTGATATGCTTAAAGTCACAGCGAAATTCAATAGGCATCCCTAGTTGAGACAGCCAATAGGCCTCCATGACCTCTTTTGGCATTGGGACAACGGCACGGACTTGCTCCCACCAGCCTCTGAAACTGGCGCGTCTGCCTGTTCCGCCACGCCCCGATGTGATAAAATGCAATTGCTTGATGGCTCCGCTCCGGGCTCGGTCTGGTGTTGGAACCATCTTTTTTTATTTATAGATAGTCTCTATTGAGCCATATAGCTAACCCGGAGCTACCTCTTTCCGACAATCTTCACTTATGGTAAACTTTATTCAAGTAAATTTACTCATAAAGCTGCGGTACGCCCCGACCTTCGAATCGGGACACGGCCGCAGTTTTATTTGTCCTTCAAAACATGAATAACCCCACTGCCCGAAACAACAAGGAACACCTCGCCGTGTCGCCTTCTCTTTTCGAGAGCCGCGCACGTTTCGCCGAATCCGTCTCTATTGCCTTCATTGGTGAACACGCACCTAGATGGCGATGAGAGCCCGAGTTTGAACCATTTAATTCGCGCTCTTTTTACTTGGTTGCTGACCGAGCTAGCGCAATTTGTAAGATTTTTCATTTCCCAGAGCTCGTCATTCATAGATATGTCCAGGTTTGCAGAAGCGTCTGGATCTTCGACTATGGTCTCGACATCGAAGCCATTCAGCAGAAGGTAGTCTATCCCCGCTTTCTCGTGTTCCTCAAGCAAATCTCGTTGTTTAACGTATTTGACTGACCCGAGCTTCTTCCCAGCAATCGAACCAACATCGACCTTTAACGCTCTTTCTTTGAGTTCCTTTTTATTCGAATCATCCAGAGTCTTCATCAAGTCTATTTGCTTAAACACCTTGTACCGCTCTTGCAGCTCGCGCGGCTTGACCCCCTCGACCACCTCGGCGTAGGGGTCGTCCTCGAAGCTCGGAACAACCTTGCAGTCGCATCCGCGGTGGAAGTGCTTCCACTCGCCCGCGGATTTCCTCGTGTGGTAGACTGCGCCGCGGCTCGCGAGCATCAGGCAGAACGTGCAGGTCTCGAAGCCCGTCGGGACGCGGGCGAATCTCGCGCCCCTGTCCTTGTCGCGGCCGACGTTCGCGATGATCGTCTCGTTCAGGCTGCGGAAGGCGTCGTTCCTGGCGTACTCCCCGCACGCCTTCGCGAATTCGGCGTCGCCGCCCTTAGCGAGCTTCTTCGCCTGGTACCGCGCTACGTCGTCGACGGATTCCGGCTTGTACGTCGTCATGGTTATTGCCTGATCGAGCGCGACGCCGCTCTTCTGCGCGCGGTGGTCGTACCACTCGGCGGCGAACTCCGCGGCGATGTCGTCGTACCCCTGGATGTACCCATCCATGATGAGCTTGGCGGCCTCGCGCTTCTCGGCCACGCTCGCCGAGGCGTTGGCGCGGCACCAGGCGAGCACGGATGCCTCGACGTCGGACGCGGCCTTGTCGCCGATTCGCGCGACCGCGCGGTTGTACGCCGCGAACTCGGCCGAGCTAATCATCCGATGCCGCCGTCTTCGCCTGATCTTGGGAAGCGCCGGAAATCAGGTCGAACGCGGCGGAGCGCGTGACGTTGCGCCTTATCTCCGACATGACGTTCCTCACCTCGTCGTCGTCCAGGCCGTTCAGGCGCCAGAACGTCGGCGTGCCGGCGAAGCCGTCCACGGCGGACGCGAGCTTGATGGAGCTGTCGGTCTGCTGCGCGAGCGTCGGCATCGCGGGGTTGAGGAAGTTGACCGACACGTCGCAGGCCTCTTCGGCCTCGGCGTAGCTCTTCCCGAGCTCGGTCGCGGCGGCCGCGATCGCCACGCGGGAGAGCGCGGCCTTCGCCTCCTTGATGAAGGTCTTGCATTTGAGGATGAGCGGCGAGTTCTCCAGGTAGATGGCGTCGGCGCTGCTCGGGTTGTCCCCGACGATTCCGAATTGGCCGGCGTGGATGCCGGTCGCGGCGCTCATGCGCTTGCAGAGGTTCGAGAAATGCTCCGTCATGGGCTGCATGCTCGGCTGCGTGAGCTGGCCGAATTGGGGAATCTGCCCCTCGCTGTTTATCGAGACCTCGAAGATGGAGCCGATGAACGCGCTCCATTTCGTCTTGTCCTCGAAGGCGTCCCCGTCGGTGCCGAGCAGGTATTTCTGCGTCGACGCGGCGAAGGCGGCGGCGACCTCCTCGTTCACGCTCGCGCGCATGGCGCAGTCTATGAGCCAGCGCACCTCGGAGTTTATGCGCGACACGCCGAACGGCCGGTCGTCGTCCGGGTTGTACGGCATCACGAACATAGGCACGATGCCGAGGCCGTGCTCGACGTACTCGGCGGACCATCTGCCGTCCCCGTCGGCGCGGAGCCTGATGAGGCAGTCGTCGAGCATGACGTCGACCCAATCGGGCCGATTCGTCTTTCGGCCGCGCTCCTTCGCGAACGAGACGACCCACATGCCGGCCGACAGGCATTCGCCGACATCGTCCCAAATGCCGGTGCAAAGCGTTGGAGGGTACGCCGATATGCGCGCGTGGCCCTCCTCGTCGGAAGTGACCACCCACATGCTGAAGCAGTATTTGAGCGCCGAGTTGACGGCCTTCCCGACGCGCGTCGGCATGAAGTTGCGGCGCGCGACCTGCTTCAGGAGCTTCTCCGCGTCGTGGTCCCCGGGGGACGTGAACCCGTCGAAAGACACGTGGTCGCGCATCACCTCGACGCATTTGTATCCCCAGCCGCAGGCCACTTCGAGGCCCTGCAGCGAATCCGGAACGGCGATGCCCAAATCCTTGAGCATGTTCCGGGCCTCGTAGTATTGCGAGCGCACGACGTTGCCGGAGTAGTGCGACTGCCAGTTGTTGAGCAGTTCGAGCACCGTCTCGCGGTGCTCCGCCGAAAGCCCTTCGGCGGACGCGACGGCATAGGGGATTGAGATTGCCATCAGGTTACTCTCGCCTTCCTCTTCGGGTTTCTCTTGGATGTTGCGAGCCCGAGCAGAGCGAGCCCGGCCGCCTCGATGGGCGTCGAGTTGTCGCCGCCGAAGCCCCATCCGCCGCCCTTGCCTATCTCGCGGCGGGTCGCCGTCGCGGCGGAGAGGTCGAGCGCGGGGCATTCGATGTGCGTTATCCCGCCGTCGCCGGCGGCTTCGAAAATGAGGTTCGCGGCGGTGATGGCCTGGTCGGTCGTCGGCCTTATGACGTAGCCCTTCGGCGTTCCGAGCTCTTGCAGCCTGTCGCAGAGCGAGCCGGCGCCGCTCTTGCCGTCCACGACGACGGAGCACGCCTGGTTCGCCCGCACGGCGAGCCAGTTGACGAGCCACTTCGTCCCGCGGGCGGTCGGCTCGCAGAACGGGAGCTCGATATGGGCGGCCGTACCGTCCGACGCGGCGACCGCGAGCGCGACCGATCCGCCGTCGGAGCTGAACTTCACGCCGTACGCGAGCTTCGAGAACCTGGCGGGCACCGCCTCGGGCGGGATGAGCGTCGAGCGCCACAGGTCTTCGCCGATGAGCGGGCTTTCCGTCTGCGCGCTCGGCGGGAGCCAATAGCCGAGGTACTCCTGGGCGATGGCGAGGTCGTCGCCCTTCATTCCCATGACGCCGGTGCGCACGTCCTCGACCTCGACGAGGCCTTCCGCGAGAGACGGGTTCGCCAGGTACCACCGCGACTCGTCGAGCGGGTCGCCGACCTCGTCGACGCCGTATTCGAGCCAGCACATGTCGTCGCCCGGCTCGTCGCCCCACGCCTCCTCGCGAAGCTCCTTGAAACGGTCGGCGGCGCAGCCCGCTCGCGTCGGCGTGCCGACGTAGACGAGCTGCGAGTTCTTGTGCGGCGCGTGCGTCGTGGTCGGGTTCAACGTCTGCGCCTGCGATTTGGTCAGGAGCTGCGCCTCGTCGTAGATGATCACGTCGAAGCTGTAGCCGAGCGACGCGGAGTCGGTTCGCGTCGAGAAGCAGAGCACGCCGCCGTTGGCGAACTCGTAGCTCTCCTGCGCGGTCTTCGATTTCGCGTCGGAGACGCGCCTGTTTATCGCGCGGTGCGCGTCGGGGTCGCCCACGCGCTTCCCGAAAATCTTGCGGAACCGCGCGAGCATCTCGCACGTGGTCGAGTAGTTGTGGTCCGTCCAAAGGACCGAATAGCCCATTTCGAGCACGAGGAACGCGGCCCATATGATCGCGTCGTGCGACTTGCCCGCCTGGCGCGGCACGGACAGCCCGCATCGGCGGTGCACCCATTTGCCGCGGGAGTCCAGCCGCGACCAGTCGCGCAGCGGCGTCTCCTGCCAATCGCCGACCCCGTATCCGATGAGCTTCGCGAAGTCGACGACCTCGTCGAGGAGGTCGGCGCGGCCACGCGGCGACGAGACGTGCCTACGGGGCAGGCATCTTCGCCGCGATTCTGGCCGCGATCGAGTCGAGGGCGCTGTCGACGGGGTCGCCTCCATTTCCGCCCTCCAATCTGTCTAGCTCCTCGATGGTCGCGCGGTACTCGCGGGACAGCCCCGCGACCGCCTGCGGCGGCGCGTCGTTGAGCGCGGCGCGTAGTATCCCGCGCAGCTCTGTGAGCCGCTCCGCGGTCGTCTCGGGCTGCCGCGCCGAGAGCGCGCCTGGGTAAGTTTTCTGGGTATCCTCCCCGCCCGGCCCGTCGGTCGACCAGACGCGCTGCACGGTCGACTTGGAGCATCCGGCGCGGCGGGCCGTTTCCGTCACTCCGAGCTGGGGAAACATCGCGACGATCGCCTTGCGCTCGGAGTCGCTCAGCTTCCTGACTTTCCCCATCGCGTGCGCCCCCTTCCTTCTGGAGCTGGGTAAGCTGGAACTTGGTGAGAAAAAAAGGCGCAATGCCCGCGGGCGCGCCCTATGACGGGTGGGAGGGGCATACCCCCAGGTCACCAGCGTCTGCTTGTTTTGCATCCTACGTCGCGGGGGCGCGGCCCCGCCGCCGCCTTCATGTCGGCGACGCTCTTGTTGCCGCGCCGCTCGTTGCATATGCGATGCGCCGGCGCGACGTTCGCGGGGTCGACTACCGAGCCGCCCCGCGACGCCGGCCTTATCTCGTCGACCTCGAAGCTCATCGGATGGCCGGCCGGGAGCGAGTAGTCTATCGGCCGGCCGCAAAGCCAGCACGGCCTGCCCTGCGCCTTGAGCCAGGCGCGGACCTTGCGCCGCGCGTGGCCGTTCGTGTAGCGCGACTTCGTCGCCATCAGCGGGAGCCCTTCCGCTCCTTGGCGCGCGCCCGGGCGTCTTGCTCAAGCCTCGCGGCGTTGCGCGTCACGCGGGCGTCCTCCTGGCACTGCCTGCACACGCCGCCGTAGACGTCGCGCAGGTTGCCGCACATCAGGCAATATCCTTTATCCATTTGCCACCTTCGTAGCATTTCGCCACGGCGACGGCGAAGAGCATGGCGTGCGCCATCTCCGTCTCGTACTTGGCCGCAATTCGGCCTAGCTCAAGAAGGGTCATTCCGCCTCCGTAGATGATCGTCGTGCGTCGCCGCCGCGCAGAGGAGAAGAGAAAGACGCGGCGGCGGAGAATGAAAAAAGCCGACCTCTTTCGGACGGCTTTCGCATTTGACACTATGGCATGCCTAGCGCGCGTCATGGCGCCCCAAAACGCCTCATTTCGCGTCACGGCGCGTCATTTCGCCTCATTATCGGAATTAAATGGCGGGCTGGCGAGGGATGCGCCACTCGAACGGCATCGCGTCGTATACGTCGAGCAGCGCCTCGTCGTGGAGCCTCTGCGCCGTCGACTTGCTGCATCCCACGTCGGCGGCGACCTCGCACCATTGCTTGCCGAGCAGGTAGCGCCGAAGCAGGATTGACGCGCCCTTCGGCGATTTCGCGGCGGCTATGGCGGCGTGCGCGCCATCCGCGGCCTCTATGTACGCGCGCTCCGCGTCGACGTATCGCGCGGCCATCGCTTCTAGACGGGCGACGCCGTCGGGAATGGCGTCGGCGTACGCCGATGAGCAGCCGCCAATTCGGTCGAACCGCATGCCCTTCGGCTGCATAGCCTTGCGTTCCATCTCGATTTCGTCTTGCAGCGCGTCAAGCGTGTACCGCAGGTCGCGGACGCTTTCCAGATACGCGCGAGCGCGCGAGCGCTTCAGCGCGTCGAATTCCTCTGACATTCTTCCCCTCTCATGTCGGTGTTACATATTCTATACTGCGTAACACCGACATGCACGCCAAACGCGAAAATGCCCGCTCAAAAGGCGGGCATCGCATCAAAGTTCCTCCATTAATCAGAAGGGAACGTCGTCCTCGTAGAGCGGCGCGGCGGGAGCGACTTGATTCGGCGCTACGCCCATCGCCCGATACGCCGCGGCGGTCTCGCCGCTCATGCCGCGCTGGCCGTCCTCTTTACGCTGTAAGAACTCGATTTCGTCGACGGCGACGGTCAGCTTGCTTCGAGCGCTTCCGTCCTTCGCCTGCCATTGGGACCAGCGCAGCTTGCCCTCGATGGCGACCTTCGCGCCCTTGGACAAGAAGCGGGCGACGCTGGCCGCGCGGTTGCCGAACATGACGCAGTCCACGAAGTTCGGGCGGTCTTCCCACTGCTGGGTCTGCTGGTTCTTGCGGCGGTCATTGACGGCCACGCCGAAAGAAAGTATCTGGAGACCGTCCCCGGTTTCGCGGAGCTCCGGGTCGCGCGTCAGGTTTCCCGTGACGATTACCTTGTTTATTGACATTTTGTTTCCTCCTTTACGGCGTAAGCGACCGTATGTCCTCTGTATTCCCTACCGCCGTTGCGCAGGATGCGCGAGAGCGACGAGCAGGTTGTGCCAATGAGCCGCGCCGCCTCGGTCACGCTTTCCTGCAATTCCCCGTCGAGCAGCACGGGCTTCTTGTTCCTGTCGCTCGCCTCGCGGCGTTGCTGCTGAAGGGATTTCATCTGCTTCTTCTTCGGCTTAGGCGGCTGCTCGGCGCGCGTGCCTCGTGGCTCTCCTGTCGCCGGGTCGAAATAGCTCGTCACGACAGGCGGCGGCGAATACGGCTCCTTCTCGTCGTACCTTCCGCGATGCGAGGAGGTGACTTTATAGCTGCTGAAATGCGTCACTCGCCCACCTCTTGCCATTCTCTGCAATTCGCGACCACCCTGCCGCAATCGGGGCAATACCTGGTGACGGAATCGACGTCGGCCCAACCGCCTTTTCCGCAGCGATGGCAGTGCAGCATTGCGATCGGGTTGCCGTCCTTGTCGACGGCGTCCGAATCGAAGATGGCGAAGGTATGCTCGAGCTCTACCTCGTAATCCGCGTCGTCTCCCCACTTGCCAGCATCCCACGCCGCCTCTTCAAGCTCGATAAGCTTGGCAATCTTGACCGGCACGATTGCCGAGCGCTCGCATTTATGAATATCGACCGTCTCACGCACGCCTGTTTCTATCCAGTTGCCATCAACCGTAACGGTTCCGGAAATCAAATCGAATCCGCCTTCGCCGCGCTCCGTCTCTTCCAATTCATCTACTCGGCGAAATGTCGGCAGCTCGCACGGCAGGATTACCAGCTGGGCGATACGCTCGCCCGCAGCGACGCGCTGCGTCAGATTGCCGATGTTCGCGAGCGGCACCTGCACCTCTCCCGTGTAGCCGCTGTCGATGATGCCGACGCCGTTGAGCATCATCAGGCCGCGCCCGCAAAGCGAACTTCGCGCGGCCAGCAGGCCGAAGCAGCCCTCGGGGATGCTCACGCGCACACCCGTCGACACCTTGGCCGTATCGCCCCGCCTGATTGCCACGTCGCGCGCCGCCTTGAGGTCTGCTCCCGCATCTGCCTCGTGGGCGCGTACGGGCAGCATATCGGCCGCGCATACGGTATCGATTTCCTTCATTCGCTTCCTCCTCAATCAATCCCATGCCGCTCGCGCCATCTTTTGTGGTACTCGACGGTGCATCCCCGAAGCTCCTCGATGCACCTCGGGCAACGGCGCTGCGACCTCCGAAGCGCCATGTACGGCTCTCCGCACACCTCGCAGGTCCGGCGCTCGGCCCGCTTCGATTCGCCGCGGCTCTTCTTCCCCGCCGCGAGGCACTCGGGGCACGTCTTCATGTTCCGCAGGTGCGCGGACTGCATCGCGCTCGGCGGCGGCGTGAACGTCTTGCCGCACACGCCGCACTCGCGCGGCGTGGCCATCTCCGCCGAATGGACGCGCGCGTCGAGCTCGCACCACGCGACGCACGCGCGGAGCGATTCGGCGTCGTCCCACGGCGGGCTGTCGGGCGAGTTGATTCGAGACATGAGCCGATGCGGCACCGCGACGAGGTTCTCGGGGCGGAAGTCCCGCTTGTCGCGGTTCGCCATCACCACGTCGCAGCCATCGGGAATGGGGCCGAAATGCTTCTCGTACTCCACGTGGTGCTTGAACCGCCAATTGTCCTTCGTCTGAGGGGCCGTCGGGTTTTCCGCGACCTTGACCAGGACGTGGCCCTTGCGCTCGTCGTAGCGCTCGGAGCCGACAGGGCGGCGCTTCCTACCGCCGCGGCTCGGCTTCGTGGTCCTCCCGTTCGTCGAGCGCCAGAGCGAGATCTGCGGATGCGACAGCGGGAAGCCGAACGCCTCGGCGAATTCGCGCGAAAGCTCGGTCTCGCATTGGCCGCGGTCGTTGCGCTCCATCCACCCCTGCATCTCGGGCTCGCGGCACCAAGTGATTCGCCGCACCGCCTTGGGCGGCAAGTCGCGCGCCATCTTCAGCAGCCCGAGCTTGTTCGCGCGGGTGTAGAGCGCCCCCTTGCTCACCTTCTTGCCGAATTCCCGCTCGAACTCGGCGACGAGCTGCGGCGCGTGCTCGTAGGCGTACCTCTCGCGAAGCCACCGCTCTTCGCGCTCGCCCCAAACCCCGCGCGTCATCCCAGAAGCCCCTTCGGCACCTTCACTTCGCCGTACTCAAGCTTCAGGCGGCACGCTTCGAGCGTCATGTTGCCGTTGGCTATGAGCTGCGACGTGATTCCCTGCACCGCCTTGGCCCGCGATATCTCCATCCTCAGCGCGTCGGCGTTCGACGCGTCGACCGCTTCGAGCCTGTCGAGCTGCGCCAGGAGCGATTCGCTCACCTTCTCAGAAATGCCCATTCCTCTTCCTTCCATGCTTTCCCTCGTCGAGGTCGTAGACCGACGGCGACAGGCGCGGATACATCTCGCGGTCTTCGAGGCGCGACACCCTCACGAAGAGGTCTATGACGCACACCGTCACGACCACGCCGGCGAAGCCGAGGATGGCGACCGCCAGGCAGAGCAGCCCGCTCATATCGCGCACCTCCCGCGATGTTCTCCGCGGCGTTTCCCGCACTCATTCCCATGCATTACCTTTCCATGCCCGAACGCATAGACGGCCTTGCGGCATCCGCCCTGCTCGCGTCGGCATTCCCGGCGCTCCGCGGAACGGCCCGCGGCGTGCCCGTCGTTCCCCCGTCGTTCCATCATTCCGAGTCCTTCGCGAGCATTGCGAACGCCTGACGCGCGAGCAGCCAATGGGTCACGGCTCGGTCAACTTTCCCGTTTTCGCCCACGAACACGAGGCCGCGCCCTGCCGCGATGGCGGAGCAGTACGCGAAGGCGGTCGATATGGCGGCCTTCGCGATTCGCATCTCTCGAACGCTCGCTTCATCCATCGCCGAGCCATCCAGCTCGCTCCACAACTTGAATTCGTCGCTGCCCAGCTCGTCGAACAGCGCCGCCATTTCCTTCTTCTTCATGGTCATTTCCCTTCTCGCCACCTGATGTACGCATCGGCGGCGTCTGTCTTTCTTCCGGGCACCACGTGCCCGTATACGTTGAGGGTTGTCGTCGCGCTGGCGTGCCCCAAAAGCTCCTGGGCCTCCTTGAAGCTCGTGCCGGTCGACAGGAGGTAGGTCGCGTAGGTGTGGCGCAGCGAGTGCAGGTGGTGCCGCTTGGGCAGCCCCGCGGCGTCCGCGGCGGCCCTGAAGGCGGCCGTCAAATCGCTCGGCCGCACGGCCGCGCCGCCGTCCGTCGCGAACATCGGCGTGGAATCGCCTTGCGCGACCCCGTTTTCCGCCAGGCGCTCCCGCTGCGATTCGATGTGCCGCGAAAGCCGCTCGCCCGCCGTCCCGGGCACGGGCACCCAGCGCTTGGACGTGCCGCTCTTCGGCTCCTTCTCGACCACGCCGCCGCGGGTCTCGACGAGCACGCGGGCGACCTTGATCTGGCCGAATGCGCGGTTGTAGTCGCCCACCCGCAGGCCGGCCAGCTCGCTTCGGCGAAGGCCGGTGTCGAGGCACAGCGAGATGGCGTCGGCGCAGGGGTCTCCATCGTGGCTTTCGAGCCAGGCGGAAAGCCTGCGAACCTCGTCCGCGGAAAGCGCCATCGACTCGGGCGGCGCCTGCTTCGGCGGCTTCACGCCCGCGACGGGGCTTTGCGCTGTTGATGTTCACTAAGAAGTGGTCCGAGTGATCACTGGGAAATGAGCACCGTGAGCACGAAAAATTGAGCAGTTTAAGCAAGAGGGCCGCGCCCCGGGGACCGGGGGCGCGGCCCTCGCCGTAT
>NZ_QIBZ01000022.1 GCF_003725955.1 Slackia isoflavoniconvertens
CATACGGCGAGGGCCGCGCCCCCGGTCCCCGGGGCGCGGCCCTCTTGCTTAAACTGCTCAATTTTTCGTGCTCACGGTGCTCATTTCCCAGTGATCACTCGGACCACTTCTTAGTGAACATCAACAGAAAAGCTTGGTTCGTCATCGGGGCGCATACGAGAAGAGAAAAGGGGGCAATAAAAAGCAAAGTGAAAACAGGCTCCATTAATTAGACCGCACTAACGAATATTGAAAAAGCAATAAGATCTCGGGACGAATGGAAGGGCGGGCTCTATGGCCGCTGGATAGCAAATTGCGTCGCTTGAGAACGCTTATCGGACACGCGCAGAATAATCAAAGCTGAAAAATGCGCGTGAGGGGATAGCTGCGAAGTAGTTTTCAGATATGAATAAGGAAGAAAATAGGCAATGCATCGAACTCTGCAATTGAATTTAATGGCAGAACATGTCAAAATATTAAACAGTCGAACGAGCAGGGATAACGTTAATCTTTACTAAGTAAAGAATACACGAGAAAACTGTGATTGATACCGAATTTAGACCTCAATAGCGTAAGAATGAGATTAGGTTTCGGTATAGCGTTATAGCCTCATCAAAAGGTCGCCCATAATCGGCGAAAAAGGGTAGGGGGTTGAGGGCTGGATGGCTTTCGCTTTCATATCAGGAGCGGAACCTGGTGGTGCTGAAGGGCAGAGAGCTTATTAGCAAGTCACAAGAAAAAGCTCGTTTGTAAGAGAAAATCGTACATAGTTTACGTCAGAACAAAATAAGAGGAGGGGCAATAAAATAAGAATGTAGTTGAGATTTCACACGAGTTTTCGAACTCAAATGAGTAGGATCGCCACCATGTGAAGGAAATAATGGCGAGAGGGAGCAAGGCTCCTGATGCGCAGGAGTGGAAGAGGGAAAAGGAGAGGGAGAAGGAAAGGAGACGAATCGGGTTTGGAATAAAGGGAGTTCGTTCTCTCTTATGAAAAAACAAGAAACAGATTGATGAAATAAGTTGCAGGGGGGGGGAGCTAAGGATATCTCGATAACGTCCCAAATATCCTAAAGGAAGACGCGGGCATGAGATCAATCATTCCAGTGTTGGCGGACTGGAAGAAGGGGCCTTAACGCTTATTGGGAAAACGGAGCGGTGCTCGGTTTCATGGTCTTAAGAGTATTTGCTTGAGGGCGATTTGCTCTTGAAGAGTTTTATGAAAATGCGATAGATCACTTGGATAGAGCAATAAAATGACTCAAACGAATGATGCGATTTGTACGCGAATGAGACCAGTAGGGGACGCGCTTAGATGGCATGGACTAATTAGTTTAAGGGCGGCTTGTGCGTTCGGGGATAAGGGTTCCCTCTTCGTTTCTGCAATGATATTTTCATGCTTCCTGCAAGACAAAACTGAAGTTTATTGCCCCGCCTACTATTTCTCCATGCTCCTACGAAAGCAGCGTGAAAAGGGGAGTTCTCAGGTGTCGACAGCCGGGATTAAGCACTTCTATATGTAGACATAAGGTCATTTTGCGGCAAGTGCATGCTCTTCATGAAAAGCGGCCTATCAGTCTTCGGGGCGCGAGCTATGCAATGGACCTATGCAATGAGTCAGTGAGACGAAAGCCCGGGAGGTGCGACCTGTGATATCAGCGCATGAGGCAAACGCCCAGGAGGCGCGAGCCGTGGGGTCAAGCCGTGAGACGCATCCTAAGAAACGTAACCTTCGAAATGAACCCATGAAACGCAACAGATGAGATGCACCCGCGCGGTTGCGTATTTCGGCCTTTCGGGCTTCTATGCTGACAGCGATTCTCTGCGGTTCAGCAATATGCCTGGATAAGAGTAGTTAGATAGTAATCTAGTTAAATAGCAAGCTAGCCGAATAACTCATTAGCAAGTTAGCCTACTAGAAAGTAAGAGCAATCCCATGCTTTCGCGTGTGTGAAATCGGATAACCCAAAATCAGACGTGTGGTCGTGCCCGGGTATTCCCAATTGGCCACGAGGCGATTCCTGCTTTAGCCATTCCCCCTTACGATGAAAATGATTATGTTCGAGGCTTCATCAAGGGGGTGTCTGCAATGTACTCTGCAATCCTCGAAGGCAAAGCTGCAACTTGGTTTCGCGCTGCTCGCACGCGCCCTTGGTTCGCGGCGGTTCTGATTCTGGCGCTCTGCGCACCAGCGCTTTCGGCGTGCGGCTCTGGTGGTAACGGCGGAGGCGAAGCGGACGGCAACGCAACGGGGGAAGGTTCCTCGGCGCCCGTCGAATTTGAATACGGAAACGAGGTCGAGCATTGGAACGTGGCCTTACCCGACCGTTCGCGTGATTCCTTCGACGAGGTGGCCTATAACGCGGCACTTCAAGAGTTCCAGACGGCGATGAACGGCGACGATGCGTCGGCCCTTCTGAATGCCTACGACAAGCTCGAGCGCCTTTTCGCCGATCTGTCGAGCGATCGTGCGCTTGCCGACTTCGATTGCGCGTGCGCCGGCTTTGATGGGGCTGCTGCGAGCGCGTATGCGGCAAAGCAGGCGGCGTATGACAGTCATTACCAAGAGTGCGCACAGGCATTCATGGATGCGCTTGAATCGAAGCACGGAGCGGCTTTCAGGGCCCATATCGGCGAGGGATTCTCGAGCGTTCTGGACAATTCGAGCACGATGTCTTCGGAAAGCGCTGCGTTGCGAGCGAAGTGTGACAATCTTGCGAGCCAATACAGTGCGCTCGTGTCGCGGGATGCGAGCGACGCCGAGCTCAAACGCCTCTATGTTGAGCTCGTCAATGCGAACAATGCCTGGGCGCGAAGCTTGGGATACGAGAACTACGTCGAGTACGTGTTCGCTACGGAATATGGGCGCGATTACACGATGGCCGAAATTGAGGCGGCGCAAGATGAGGTTGCGAGGGAATTCGTGCCGGTGTATCAGAACTATGTGGCCGACGTTATGGGCGACGATATCGATGACGCCTTCGATGCTCTCGACGAAAGCGAAGAGACGCTTATGTCGAACGCGCGGGCATGCGTGGCGCGTGTTTCGCCTGCGCTTGGGGAATCGTTTGACCACCTTGTCGATAACGGCTTGTATGACATATCGGCGTCGGAAGCTAAGGTTCGCAACAGCTATACCGTGGAAATGGCGGCGTACAATGATGGCTGCGTTTTCGTGAATCCCAATACTGAAGTGGCGGACTGCGCGGCAATCGTGCATGAATTCGGTCACTTCAACCACATGTATCGGGTGCGCGCGAATTCGTTTATGCCCAATACCGTTGTCGATGTGCAGGAAATTATGTCGCAGAGCCTGGAGCTTCTGTGCTACGACCATTACGACGTGCTTTGCCCTGGGTATGGCGATGCGCTTCGAGAATATGTGCTGTTCGACAAGCTGGTTGCGGTACGCGAGGGGTTTGCCATAAACGAAGCGGAGACGCGCGTCTATTGCGAGCCCGATTTAACAGTCGATAAGGTCGATGCCATTTGGGCTGAGGTGTACGAGAAGTACTCGTGGCCGGCGGACGAGAATGAATGGCTTTCGACGTCGCACCTGTTCACCTCGCCGTTTTACTACGCCGCGTACGGCACTTCTGCGCTTGCCGCGCTCGATTTGTTCGCGGAATCACGCAGCGACTATGCCGCGGCCGTTGGTACGTATCTGCGCTTGAGCGAGCTTGCGCCCGAAACGACGTATTGCCAGGCGCTTCGAGAAGCGGGATTGCCCAATTATCTCGAAAAAGGCCAGGTAACGGCGTTCTCGATTCGACTTGCGAACGCGCTTGGGGTGTAAGGCTCCAGGGGCACATGGGTCTACGACGCGCACGACACGCGCATGCGCCTGATGGCTCTGCCTGGAACTTGAGCCTGGGGCTTTCGCGGCGTCCATTCAACAGGGGTTGTGTGTGCTGGCGATTGGGCTTCTCGCCCTACGGGAATGCTTAGCGTGAAGAGTCATCACGTGGCTTGCGAGGCGTGGTCGAGGTGCCCATGTTTGCGGGCTTGCCCTCTTCCGGTCTTCGCGCGGTTCGCGGGGTGGGGCGACATGCAAAGCCTCGATTCCGCATCTTGAAAAACCAGGGGTCCGCATCTTAGACTATCCCATGATGGGAGAGTCGGTCAGGCGCCTCCTTGTGGCAGATGGGAGATGCATGAAAGAAGAGCTGCTTTCGATTGGCGAATTCGCGAAGCTGCGCGGCGTTTCGGTGAAATCGCTTCGGTATTACGAGCGCGTCGGTGCGCTTAAGCCAGCTTACGTGAATGAGGAATCGGGGTATCGGTACTACTCAATCAACCAGATTTCCGATTTGGATATGGTAACTACCTTCATTGAGCTGGGTGTTCCGTTGAAGGAAATCGCTTCGACCGCGGCTTTGGGCTACGGGCAAAGCGAGCTTATCGAGAAGGGGCGCGAGCTGGCGAGGGAGCGCATCGGGCGCGCCGAGGCGCAGCTTCTGCAGCTCGACCGCTATGCCGACGAGATCGCCGAGTCGCAACGATTCCAATCGAAGAAGCGCTATGAGCGCGAATTTGCCGAGCGACTTTTGCTGTGCGCGCCGCTTGGCGGCGATTTCGATATGCGCCGCTATGCTCGGGTGACGAGCGCGATATACGAAGCCGCGCCGGGCATGCGGCTTGTCCCCCTGTATACGGAAGGGGTTGCGCGCGGGCTTGGCGCGCCTTTCTTGGACGTTTCGTCAGGGGAAGAAAACGGGCTTATCGCATACGTGCAAGTGGAGATGTTGCCGAGCTATCCCTTTGACGCCGAGGCCGCAACACGTGTCGCGCTGGAGAAGGGAATGACGCTTGTGCGCCTTCCTGCTGGGCGATATTCGTGCGACCGTGTGCGCTCGGCCGATTTTTCCGAATGCTTTCAATTCGGACTGGACAAGATTGGTGCCGCGAATGGCCCCGTGCTGCTCGCAGAGCAGTGGGAACCCGCTTCGACGCCCCATGCGTTTGTGCTGGAAGCGCAGGCGTTCGTCAGCTAGTTTTTGCGTGCGACCGAGGCGTAGGCGATGGGCTTTCTGCGCGGTTATTCGTGAGCGCTGTCGCTCGATATTGGCAAGTTTGGACGGCGCCTTTCACTCGTTATCGCAGATGAAACGACTGGTTTGCCTATTGCTATCTTGGTAGATAGTTAGCAAGATAGCAAAATATCATACAGAAAGCTGCTGGGAAGTGGATTAGCTGGCAGCATTCTTCTGTGTCGGCGCAATTCGTAGAGTCCCGCGTTAATTTGACATGCTTGCGCTCCGCTTTGTTCGACATGTGGGCGTTCAAGTTGGAATGGTTTTGCTTTCGCGGCATCAACTGCATGGGCGGCAACTGCGTTAGAATCCAAGGCATAGTTTTCGGAAAGCGAAAGGGCGGGCGTGCGAGGCGACCATCGAATCATATTGGGCATCGACCCCGGCCTGGCCAATACTGGCTGGGGCATTGTGGAACAGGATGGGTCGCGGCTTCGATGCCTCGCGTACGGCTGCGTGTCAACGCCTGCGTCGATGGAGCTTTCGCAGCGCCTGCTGAAAATCGCGCAGCAAATAGGGGCCGTGGTCGATCGCTTTAAGCCCACGTGCGTCGGCATCGAAACTGTGTGGTTCGGGCAAAACATCACGGCGGCGTTTTCCACAGGCCAGGCTCGTGGCGCGGCGCTCGTGGCGTGCGCGCAGGGCGGGCTCATGGTTGGCGAATTCACGCCGCGCCAAATCAAGCTCGCGGTAGTGGGCGAGGGCACCGCTGAAAAAGACCAGGTTCAGTACATGGTGAAGCAGATTCTGGGCTTGGACGACGTGCCCCATCCCGACCATGCTGCCGACGCGCTCGCTGCTGCGATTTGCTACGTGACCCACGGGCCGCGCGCCCAGCGTACGTAAGGCGCGACAGGCGCGACAGGTGCGGCGTTCGGCTGGCGTGTTGCCGTGGGCGGTTGGGCGATTGGCTGCGGTTTCGGCGGACCGACGGCTTGTTGCGTGTTCGCCGTAGGCCGGGCCCACCGTTTGGCGTGGGTTGATGATTCTGCTGAGCGCAGGCTTGCGTTGTGTGCGTGGTTCGTCGGCTTGCGCCCAGCGCACATAGGCCGTGGCGTATTTGTTCGAGTTCGAGAAAGGGCTGTTCATGAGTGTGCTGTTTTTGGAATACCCGAAATGTTCCACCTGCAAAAAGGCAAAGAAGTGGCTTGACGAGCATGGCGTGGAATACGTCGATCGCGATATCACGACCGAAAACCCCACGGCGGCCGAGCTCGCGGAATGGCATGCGCGTTCGGGGTTGCCGTTGCGGCGCCTCTTCAACACGTCCGGCATGAAGTATCGCGAGCTTGGCATTAAGGCGAAGCTCGACGCCGGCATGACCGACGCCGAATGCTTCGATGTGCTCGCGACCGATGGCATGCTCGTGAAGCGTCCGCTGCTCGTGGGTGACGATTTTGTGATTCCCGGTTTTAAGGAAGAGACGTGGGCCGAGGCGTTGGGGCTCGATCGCTAGACGCCTGGTTTGGCAAGAGTATCGTTTCAGGTTGGCGGCGTCTAGCGGTTTGATTGGGTATTTCCGAATGGCAGGCTTGCTGACCTGCGTCGTGAAACGCTCGCGTGTTGTGGCGAATGCGTTCGCGCGTGCCCCACGAAGTCGATTTCGATGAAATGACTGAACGGGACGCTTCCCTGCGTGTAGTTGCGTAGAATGGGCTCAATGAGGCGGCACGGCGAAAGGGAGCAGGCACATGATTACCGTTGAGACGATTCGAGAGCGCCATTCCGTGCGTGAATATGACGGAAAGCCTCTTTCGCGGGCTGAGTTCGACGCGCTTATCGCCGTGGTTGAGGAATGCGCGCGCGAAAGCGGCCTCGATATTCAACTTGTGGGCGACAATCCCGAGGTTTTCAACGTGATTGCGCGTTTCGGTTTGATTCGCGGGTGCCGTACGCATGTCGCATTTGTGGTCGATGACGGGAAGGCGCGCGGCGTGGCCGCCGACGAGGCCATTGGCTATTGGGGCCAGAAAATCGTGCTTGCCGCGCAAGATATGGAGCTCAATACGTGCTGGTGCGCGCTGTGCTCGCGCAAGAAATCGCGCGCCGTCGTGGCGCCGGGGAAGAAAATTCGCCTGATCATTGCGGTGGGCCACGGGAAAACGCAAGGCTTTTCACGGAAGACGAAGGGCGTCGAGGCGCTTTCTTCCGTCGAATGCGCGAAGGCGCCGGCGTGGTTTGCGGCGGCCATGGAAGCCGCGCAGCTGGCACCTACGGCGATGAATAATCAGAATTTCAAGATCACGCTGCTTTCCGACGGGAAAACCGTGCGCATTGATGCGCCGCAAAGCGGGCTCAACGTGATTGACGAGGGCATTGTGAGGTGCAACTTCGAAATTGCCGCGAACGAGGCTGGCGCCGATTGGCGTTGGGAGCGCGATATCTAGGAAGTGATGGGCGCTTCTTTTAAGGGGGGCTGTTCCAGGGTGATGTGGGGCTTGGTTGTTGCCGATTGGAGTCGTTACGACGATTGAGTGGGAATAATCGGGCGGTTCTACGCTATTCTACTCATTGTTACAGCGCGGACATGTTTCCGCAGGTAGTAGGCCTGTTTTGCACGACAACGCGCTACGATTTACGACGGCGTAAACGGACCGAATCGCGTTCGTTACTGATTTTTTTACTGACGCCGCCTGATGCATTGTAGCGCGTTGTCGCATGACATAAATGCTATGCGGCGCGCGTGCTACTGCTGGTTGATGTAAAACATTACGGCCACACCGAGCAACACGCATGCCACTGCTGACATAATTAGTATTCCAGCGATTCCTGCAGGAGTGAAGGGCTTGATACGGCCACTGATTATAGTCACGATTTGAGCACCTGCGCAGGCCATCACACAGGGGTTTTTTAGTCCTGTGATTATTAGTTCTGCGATTGTTCCCGAGACGAAGTCCACCATTAGCGCGCCGCCGACAAATAGGCACGCATCTCTAATATCCTTGCCAGTCCTGCATGTAATAGAGAGCATTGGAGGCAGCCATCCGCCAAAGAATAAGAACGTGATGACGCCGGGCGCTCCAGCAAATCTAAACATGAAAAACAGTAGTGACCCCGTAGTCGCAACAGTCAAACATGCGGTCAAAAAACCGTATCTGCGCGTTTTCTTGTTTTGTTCCGCTTCGATAACCCGTAATTTCTCTGCGGCCGCCTCGTGGCTTGCTACATAGATTTTTGCATCCTTGTAATCACCGAGCTTCTTAAAACGTTCAGCCACTCTCGCATGTGCTTCAGATGTCTTTACCTTTAAGGACATCTCGCAAGCAAGAAGGTAATCTTTCTCTTTCTGCTGTTGCTCTGCCTTTTGTCGCTCAGCTTCACGAGCTCTTCTCTTTCGCTCTTCTTGCTTGCGTCGTGCTTCTTCTGAGGCCTCTTGACGCGCCGTTTCGTCTGCTTCGCGCGCTCTCCTTCTTCGTTCTGCTTCCTCATCTCTGTTGCTCTGTTTTTGTTTCCGCGCATCTTGTTTCGGTTGCCTGTAATCTTGGCTCTCATGCGACGCAGCTTTCTCAAGCAGCGTTTTCGCTTCATTTATCTGCCGCATGAAGAAGACCGAAGCTTGTGAGTTTTCATTCAGGTCAGGGTGATATTGCATGGCCAATCGCCTATGGGCCTTATTAACCTCCTTGGTTGTATAGCCATCGCTTAAGCCAAACAGGTCTTCTGCTTCCGATAGGTTCATTTATGCGTCTCCCCTAAAGCTTCTTGCCAAACGTCTTCTGCACAAACTCCGCCAGCTTGCCATCCTTGGCGAGCTGGCGGTATCCGCCATCACGAAGTTCGAATCCAGCCAACTGCCAATCATTTAAATTCGTTTTGCTTTGCATTATGGAATCGGCTTGGATTATCTGACCTCTGTCCAATATGTCCACTCTACGTAATTGTCGGTGGAGAATTGCAGATACCCATTGTATGTGGTCAGGTAGCTTGTTACAGATATCCATGCGTTTCCGTGGTCAATGTCATGCAGCGTCGAATCAAACTCCGCTTCGTCATCAGCCCATATCACCAGTGTGACGCAATCTGGATCGGGGTAATCCGCGCCTATGTTTACGAAAATGGGCGCTCCGTACTCGTTCGTTGCTTGATAGACATCTATTACCGGCCCTGCAATAGTGCACGTCGTCTCTACGCTTCCCCAAGCGTTGTACCAGCGTTGCTCTTCGGGTATTGCCAGCAATTGCGAATTGGTCGTTGGCCAGCGAGGATCTACGTATGTTTCAGGGGTCGCTTGCTTAGGCTGTCGCCAAGTGTCCTCATATTGATCTTGATTCTGTTTTGCGCCATCACTTGAGCTTGTGGCGCTACTGCTCTTCTCTGTTCCAGTGGTATAGTGCGAGCTTCCGCACGCGCAAAGTCCGGCAAAAAGCGCGAATGCCATAGTCAGGATTATGGCGATTCGCATTACTCTAGCTATCTGCCATCTCATGTTCCTCATCGTCTGCTGCCTGTTTCGTAATAGACTAGAAGGGTGCCGTTCAGGTTGATGTCTTTGAGGGTCATGGATGGTGCGACAATATGGAACGGCGCTATCATGGGCACTATAAGTCCCATCAGGACGTTCGTATCCCTGTAGAACTGAACTTCGACTCCTTTGTCTTTCTTCTCAAATAAGCTATCGCCGCTATGCATTGAGATAATCACTGATTGTCCTTCTCGGCAATAGTCCGGTACGCTGCCTTGCAATGTTACAGAAGCTCCCAACGACCTGGGCTGCTCGTTATCGCTCTTTGCGGTATCTATATTCACCTTGAGGGTGTTGCCTTCAATTGAAGCCACCTGACCTTCGATGCAATACCGGTCGCTTAAGGACTGGTAGTCCCATGCTTTGTAGGGTATCAACGCGCTGATGATTACTACCGCGATGATTGCGCCAACAATATACGGCGTTTTGGACTTTGATTGCGTTGCCATTATGCCTCCAGATTCCGAACCTCGGGGATGCTGACGTTTTTCCGTACGAAAGCGTTCATGCCGCTAGATTGAGCGACCGCCTGTACTGCAGCGGGCTCATCCCCCCGAGCGATTCCTTGATTCGCCGCTCGTTGTACCAATGGATGTAGCAGTCGACCGCGCCCATGAAGTCGTCGACGCTCCACCCGCTCCAGTTCCTGCCGTAGAACAGCTCGACCTTCAGGCGCCCGAAGAAGCCCTCGCAGGCGCTGTTGTCTGGGGAACAGCTCTTCTTCGACATCGACCTCGTGATGCCGTATCTCTCGCACCTCTCGATCCAGCCCGGCCAGCGGTAATGGCACTCGCGGTCGGTGTGCCCGACCGGGTGCCCGCCCTCCGACAGAGTCGCGCCGGCGGCGTCCAGCATGGCGTTGATGGTCTCCTCGATGGTTTTCCTGACCAGCTCGCGAAGCTCGGACTTCACCGCCTCCTCGTCGAATGATACGATTGGGTTGGACATGGCCTGCCTCCTAGCATGATTGAATTCGACACTCAAATCATACCGACGGCACGCGCCATGTCTTTTCTCTTTCCTGGGCGTGTTCAGCTTTCAAAGTGTGCAAAGAATTTTACGTTACCAAATGCATAAGATCCCTTCCCTCATTCCTGAATCTTGAATAATTATCGCCATCATTAGGATAAACCGAGTTTTTCGAAATCTGTTGCGCAACAAATTGAGGGGGTTCATATCTTCAAAGCAGGCAGAATTGAGTAGAGAGCAAAATGACAGCGTATTCCCTGCTGAATAAGATGGTAAGGGGATGCGGACAAATAGTTGGACCGAATCGGTCCGGTCAGGTGGAGTGGGAGGGAGAAACTGGACTTTCTTTTAAGGATCCTCAAGCGTATTGCCGCTCGTATTCCACTGGAGACATGCAGCCCAAGGTGGAATGCATGCGCACCCTACTGCAATAGGGCTCTATGTGCTTGAAGATGCCCTGCTTGGCCTCGTCCCTTGCCGTATAGCTCCTCTCTTTCACCGATTCCCTTTTCAGCGTCTTGAAGAATGGCTCGGCCACCGCGTTGTCCAGTGGCGTGCCGGGCCTTGATGCTGACTGGACTATGCCTGGATTGGCTACACTAAGCTGGACAGTTGGGGGTGGTATCGGAGGCCGGCCGCGACTATCGTCAAACGCAAAGCGCCGTGGGCTGTGTGAAAGGCCGCACATGCCACGCATCGCGTGCTGCATCCCATGCGTCAAACGGGCAAGCGAGGCTCCGGCCAGTGGGAAGAGATTTCCTGGGCCGAGGCCATCAAACTTATTTCCGATAAATTCAAGTCGGCTGCCCATTCCGACATTTGGGTACCGGTGCGTCCTGACACCGATGGTGCCATGCTGCTGGCCATGTGCAACTACACCATCGACAACGACCTCATCGACTACGACTATCTGCGTAACCATTCCGTGGCGCTGTTGCTCGCGAAGGAAGACCTCAACTATCTGCGTCTATCCGATTTGGGCATGGATCCGTTGCCCGCCATGAAGGAGGGCGGCGATTCCGTCGACAACGAAGCGGTGTACGATTCCGCAAGCCAAACATTTGGCTCGTCGTTCTCGGTAACCGATCCCGAGCTTGAGGGTTCCTTCGATGCTAGCGGCATTGCTGTGCGCACGGTGTATTCCGTGGCGAAAGAGGCCATCAAAGACTTCGCGGTGGAATTCGCTGCGAAGGAATGCGATGTTCCCGCCGGAAGGCTGTGGAGCCGCTCGGTGAGGCGAAGACTGACATCGACATCTTCCGCGCCATTGCCGACGGAATGGGCTTCGATGGCTTGTATAAGTCAGACGAAGAATATCTGCGCGAATACCTGGACACACCCGAAAACTTGGAAGCTGGCTGTGGCTACGACGTTATGAGCGAGCAGAGCATTTTTGGGGAGCCGAAAATCGCCGCGCGCGTCGGCGTGGAATACAACGCCACGGGGCGCACGCAGTTCTTCCTGGAGAAGCTCATAAGCCGCGATACCATTGAATGGACGACTCGCCCTCAAGACCATTACCCGTGGTACGAAGAGGCCTTCGAGGCATACCAGGCAAACCCGGCGCGTGAAAAGTACCCGCTTTACGGCGTAAGCGGCCATCACCACTATTGGGCCCATTCGCTGTTAAGGGCATTCCGTGGCTCGACGAACTTCGCGGTGAACCTACGGTGCTCATTCACGAGGAAACCGCTGCAGCGCGCGGCATTCAGTCGGGCGACACGGTGCGTGTGTTCAACGACCACGGCTATGTGGTGCTGAAGGCTGTGGTGAACCAGGGCATTCGCCCCGACACGCTAATGCTTCCCCGCGGCCCCGAGGGCGACGATTTCATCGACGGCCACACGCAGTCGCTTTCCACGATTGCGCACGATGAAATGACCGGCAACAACAATTTCAACGATTTCGTGTGTGAAATCGAGAAGTATGAAGGGGGTGCCGCATAATGACTCGCTACGGCATGGCGTTGCCGGTGGACGACCGCCGTAAAGTGGCTGAATGTTTCGATTCGTATCGGGGCAAAGCTGCGGCCGACGTGTTTCACGAGGTTCGCCAGGCCTATATGCATCTTTTCGTCGGGGCGACTTCGCCGTGCATCACGCCTTATATTGGTGTATGAGATGCCGAGCGGCGCGGCAAGAAAGGCATTCTTTGCGTTGGCAAGGAGTTTGAAGAAATCGAAGAGTTCATGAAACGCTGCGGCGTTGCGAAAAAAGTGGCGGCCGGGCAAGCGAACGATCCAATCGATCATGTGGGCACGCTGTGCGAGTTTTTGTCGTTTCTCTGCTTGGTGAACGCAAAAACCGTGCGGCCCGGCGAAGGCGCGCGCATCGAAGAAAGCGATTTCGGAGATTACTTCGTCGCACATTTTGCGCCCTATGCGCGGTGGTGTGCAGCGCAAATTTCGCGATATACGAGTGAGCCTTTTTACGGTGGCCTTGGTTTGCTCCTTGGATATGCCGCGATGATAGACGCTTAGGAGTTTGCATTTTAAGCGCGCCCGCGCATTCTTTGCGACGGATCGTTGAAAAGGCGCCAATGCTTCTGGGCTTTCAGAAATGCTCGAGGCAATCTCTATGCGTTGTGGGTTTTCTGGCGATTGAAGCTTGTTTGGCTAGAATGGCTTCGTACGTATTTTTGCGTCCGCGTTGGCTTTTCGACGCTTGCGCACGAACCATAGAGAGTTTGCATTTCATGAGTAAAAGCGGAAAACGCTTTCCGAACAAGCTGCCCTTCGTTTTGATGGGAGGGCATATTTGCGTCGATGCCGCCCAGGGCGGCCTGGCGTCGGTGCTGCCGTTTTTGGTTATCAAATCGGGCTTCTCGTATGCTGAAATCACCGCGTTGGTGCTGGCAGCGAACAGCGCCTCGGCCATTATCCAGCCGCTGTTCGGCTGGCTGGGCGACAGGAAAGCCCGCCCGTGGCTTATGTCGGCGGGCGTTGCGCTGGCGGGTATCGGCTTGGCGCTTGTGGGCGTGCTGCAATCGTATTGGCTCATCGTGGCGGCGGCCATGGTTTCGGGCATCGGCAACGCCATGCTGCATCCCGAGGGCGCGCGCTTGGCAAATTTGGCTGGCGGAGAAGACAAGGCCGTTAGCATGTCGGTGTTTTCCGTGGGCGGCCAGGTGGGCTTTTGCCTGGGCCCCATCATTAGCGTCGCCGCCATCACGGCGTTCGGTCTTTCGGGCACGCTGGTGTATTTGGCCATTTGCATCCCGTACGCTCTGGTGCTGCTTACTCTGAACAAGCGATTTCTTCAGTTTGGCGTTCGCAAGGCGGGCGGACCGGTTGGGGAGGGCGTGCGCGACCATTGGGGCGCGTTCTCGGTGGTTCTGGGTGCCCTTTCCGTGCGATCCATCGTGTTCTATGGCGTGACTAGCTTCTTCCCGCTGTACTTGGTGGCTACGTTCGGCGCGTCGGAAGATTCCGCCTCGCTGCTTATCACGGTGTTTTCCATCTGCGGCGCGTGCGCCACGGCATTGTCGGGCTTTGTGGTGCGTCGCATCGAAACGCCGAAGCTTATGGTTGCATGCTTCGCGCTCATGGCGGTGGCACTCATCGTCTTCGTGCTGTCGGACAACGTGTGGCTGTGCGTGGTGGCCGTTATGGTGCTGGCGCTGTGCGTGAACATGTTCAACCCGCCGGCTATTGCGCTGGGTCAGTCGTATTTGCCGGCGCATCTGGGCATGGCGTCGGGGCTGTCGTTCGGCGTGGCTGTGGCTGTGGGTGGCATTGCATCGCCCTTGCTTGGCGTGCTAGGAGACGCCACGGGCCTGGTGCCGGTGATATGGATTCTTGTGCTGTGCGCCATCATAGGCCTGGTATGTTCGCTGGGTGTTGCGTTCAACGAAAACCGCTGGAGCGGCCGGCGGTCTGGGCGCCTTCCTTGAGCGCCTCAATCGTGATGGCGGTGTTGCCGTTTTTACGCGGGCTGCCGCTGGACACAACGATTCGCATGTTTCCCCCTATGAAATTGAATAAACCACGACTATTGCAGTGTCCGGCTCGGCAGCTACCTTTCTGTAAGTAAAAACGCCATATAGAGTGGCAGCGTGAGAATTCCGTCTTTGCGGCCGAGGTTCAAGTCGGCTAGCTTTATCGCCGATTCGACATGATATTTTTCGGGATGCTTCAGCACAGTTTTTACGCTTTTGGCATTGCCGTCGTTCGCCTTGACTTCAACCGGCGTGCATTGTCCTTTATAGCGAATCACGAAATCCAGTTCGAGCCCCGAGTCTTTTCTAAAGTAATAAAGACGTCGATTCATTTTCGAGAAAATGTCGGCAATGAGGTTTTCGAAAATGGCGCTTTTGTACCCGAAGAGATTGCCGTTCAGGATATCGAACTGTGTGCCGTCTTCGAGCATGCTTACGAACAGGCCAGTATCGGCCATATAGACCTTGAACTGATCTTCGATTGCATTGCCGTCAAGCGGCAGCTCGGTGATGGATAGGTTTCGGCAGCGAACGGTTATTCCCGCATCTTCGACCCATTGCAGGCTGCCGGCGAAACGCGCGGCGGTCGACCCTTTCTTTATGAGTGAGTACTGGAATTTCTTGTTCTCTTTGGCAAGCTGCCTTGGGATGGATTGGAAACATTGCTTGATAAGGGGCTTGTCGGCTGTGGGCGCATATTTCACCATGTCGTCTTCGTATGCGCGAACGATGTCACGCTGAATGCGAAGTACGCTTGACATGTCACGCGAGTCCACGAACGTTTGCACGGCGTCGGGCATGCCGCCCACTACCGCGTACTCAAGCAAAAGAGACCTCATGCGGGAATGAATTGCGGCGGGAATGGGCGTTTCGATGTTCAAGCAATTGCGCAGCAAATCTATTGCCGTTTCCGGCAGGCCATTTGCCCAGCAGAATTCTTCGAAATCGAGCGGATGCATGTCGATGACTGTTTCGTATCCGACGGGTATGGATGCCGGCTGTTCGCCATAGCCGGCAACGCCTAGAAGCGAGCCTGTCGCGATAACATCGTAGCGGCCATCGAGGCAGAAAAATTTGAGTGCCGTGCGCGCTTGCGGACACTCTTGTATTTCATCAAGGATTAGTACGGTTTCATTGGGAATGAAGCGAGCGCTGCTGCCAAGATAGGCGGACGCCATAAGGATAATTTGATCCACGTTCAAAGAGCCGGCGAAAATGTCTTTTGCGCCAGGGTTTTCGAAGAAGTTTATGTATACGACGCTCTGGTAATTCGCATGTGCAAAGTGCTGCGCGGCGAAGGTTTTCCCGCACTGCCTGCAGCCTTTGAGAATGATGGGCTTGCGGTTGGGACTGGCTTTCCAAGCCGAGAGGGTGTCTGTGATTTTTCGCTTGAGCATGTTTCCCCTTATCAAAACGTTGCGTGAAACTTTTCCAAGGGACTTTCTTGCAAATTATAAACTTTTCCAAGGGACTTTTGGCTCTTGCGTCAACTTTTCCAAGGGACTTTTGGCTCTTGCGTCAACTTTTCCAAGGGACTTTTAAGTAAGGCTTGATCGGTGCACATGGGCACCCGGCCTTAAGCGAGAAGAATCTTAGCCATGCCCTTTGAATGATAATTAAAGGAGACGGCTTGCGTTCTTCTCTTGGTGTCATCTTTTTTGCAATGCGTATCACCAAATCATCCATTCTCAACCGAAACCGCATCATGCAATGCGTTTGGCAAGTTGCTAGATGCAACGAAACGAGCAATCATTGACAGGAGGGTATGGAAGTATGGATGGAATCAGCACGGGAATCTCGCGCAGAGGCTTTGTCCTCGGGGGCGTCACGGCGGGCGTTGCCGCCATGGCCGCTGGCGGTTTGGACACCTCTATTGTCGGCCTAATTCGCGGATATGCATGCAGGAGGGGCTTCCAACTTTTTTCATGTCCTGCTCATATCGTCTCGTGCGGCGGCGAAGCCGCCACGCACGTCGCAAGACAGACGAGACGGAGGGGCCGGCCGTAGCAACGAGATGCGCCGGCGCATTCTGCGCGACGGGCGAATATTAAACTGCCAGACGGGCGTCGATCCGACACGCGCTGTCAACGGGGATTGCGGAGGAGATAGATTGGGCCAAGGGCGAGATTAACAGCCCTTGGCTCTTCATTGCCTATTGACAATGTCCTGCTCATATTAAAAAGCCGGGGAAAATGTCCCCGGCACTTGGAAGCCTTCCTAGCGGAAAACCAATTACCTTATATCATGTACTGTATGAAAATCCAAGGGAGCTCGAAGCGTTTTCGGACGTCAGTGGAATCTCAAGTTTGAGTGGGAGTAAGCTGATGCCAGGTGATTTCAAGCCTTTGACCTGCATCAATGGATTAGAGGCTATTTATTTGGCAACCTCCGGGCAACCTTTACGGCTTTGTACACCGTGAAACATCCATGCTCGCAATATTGCAATGCCTGCAATATTGCCCCCCTTGGTTTCGAAACTTTTAAATAATTCGAGTTTCGAAACCAAGAAGGAGCTGGTCCTGGGGACGCGCGACATGGACTGGGGCCGCATGTACGAGAACGCGGTCTTCCTGGAGCTGATGAGGCGAGGCTACGAGACCTACGTCGGGATGCTGCCCGATTGGTCGTGCGCGACGACGAGCGTACAATAGGCGAATACCAGCAAGAACCTGCCCTCCATGCCAACTTCGCACCTGGTTGATTTTCATTGTTAGCCGAACACTCGTGCCGTAACCGGCGTTTTCGCAGTTAGCAGGACGGGCGTGCAAACGCCCGTCCTGCGTCTTCCCAGGTCGATATGGCTCCAATCTCGGTCGATCGCG
>NZ_QIBZ01000023.1 GCF_003725955.1 Slackia isoflavoniconvertens
GTCCTACCGCGTCCGCCATGCCCTCATGCAGGAGGGCTAGCCGCTCAGAAAGCGTGCGCACTTCCGATGCTCAGGCTGCTCAATTTCCGATGCTCTTTTTGCTCAAATCCTCTTGACGAAACACAACACGTACCACAAGCCCTCGCGGCTCGCCTTCTTTACGCGATGCGCACCCACGGAAAGACCCGCGGCGATGCGTTTCGCCTGAGCCCTCGTGCGCGGCGCGCTGGCACAGGCGCCGAACCGACGTGCGCGCTGGCCCACGACCTGCGACAACGCGTTCAACGAAGCGCTCTTTCTGGCGCGTGAGACAGACTGTTTGCCGCGTGCAGCCGCTGTCTTTTTGTCGTCGTCGACCATTAGTTGCCTTCTCGCAATGTGGCCCACGCACTTTGAATACCCCGGAGCAGCTGCGGCATGTCGCTTCGCTCATATAGGTAATGCACCGTTTGAGGCGAGCCGTCTTCTGCGGGCGCTTCCACACGCACGAACGTCGCCTGAACACGGCTAAAACCGTGCTCGAGCGCGGCGTAAGCGTAGCATTCCGCCTGAAGACGATGCTTTTCGATCAAATCGTCTGCATGCTCCTTGGGCGATCCACCCGTTTTGTAGTCCACGATATACGCGTCGCCCGCGCCCATCTCGTCGCACGCGAACAGGTCTATGGAGCCTTCCAGATAAGCGCATTCCCCGCCTGGCTCGGCAACGGGGAACGCCACGAAGAACGGCAACTCGGCGCGCAACACGCGATGGCTCGCCATGTTCGCGGCAACGTCGCTCTCGCACCAGCGCTCGAGTGCGCGCTGCACGCGGTCGACGGTGGCAGGGGCACACCCCATGCGGCGCACGGCAGCATCAATCGCCTCGCGCGAAGGCATCTCGATCGCAGCGGGACGGTCTTCTTCGCTTCTCGCGACTGCACGTCGAGCCGCACGCTGGGCGAGCACGTGGAATGCCGACCCCACGTCGGTCGCCTTGTCGGCGTCGGCGAGCAAACGCGCGCCAAGCTCTTCCCAAAACGCATCGTCGTCGCTTATCTCGGCCACAGTCTCGCCCGCCGTCACATCGCCGGCGCTCGCAGCATGGGTCGAATTTGCCTGCGCAAGGGCGGAATAGCTCGTCACATTATCGCGGGTGGGCCTATACGCAACCTCATCGAGTTCGGGAGCAGTCATGGGCTCGAACACGTCAATGAGCGCACGCGAAACGCATGCGTCGTGAGCCGTGCTGGCCATGTGGTCGCACGAAGCATCGTCCGCCTCGCGAATCTCCATGCTATTCGAATCGGAAACGCACGTGATACCCGGCTGGGCCGAGCAATCGCCCACGCAGCCAGGCCCATCCGCGCCTGCGCCCGAAGCCCCGCACGCCACGTCGCCGCTGAGAGCTTCCGCACCGCCTTCGACCTGCGGCGCGTCGAATTCGCCTTCATGCACGTCGTAGCGCGAAACGCGGGCAGGCGCACTTCCGCCGAACGGCACTGCGCATTCCTTTTCGGGGATATCACCTTCCTCGCCAAACAGCGCGTGCGCGATATCGCCATACACGCCCGACGAAGCGCCCGAGCCGCCTTCCTTATCGCGCTTGGTCGTCATGGCAACCACCAGGGCTTCCTTCGCACGAGTAAGGGCGACGTACAACAAGCGGCGGCGTTCCTGCAGCTCCTGCGTGCTTTCGTATTCAGCCATAGCCTCACGGCGCAAAGCGGCGCTCGACGCATTGGCCACAAACGAGGCATCGACTTCGCCTTCGTAATCGAGCAACGCCGCATAATCTTTCGATATGCACTTCTTCAGAAGCGACGTCGAAGCCGCCGAAGCAACCGAACGCTGCGGCGCAAGCGACACATAGGCGACACCATCGATGGTCTGCAGCGCGAACGCGCTCGAGCGTCCCGCGCCCGTCGCCATTTCGGCCACGGCCACAATGGGAAATTCCAGGCCCTTGCTCGCATGCACCGTCATAATACGCACGAAATCGCCGCCCTCGGCCGAAAGTGCGCCCGGAGCTTCCTTGGCTCGCTCGATATGCGCCACCAAACGCGCCGCGCAATCGGCGGGGCCGCTTGCCCCCTGCGCCTCAAAGCCCTCGACCAGGCGAATGGCTTTGAACACGTTGCCGGCGACCGAGAGGCCTTCGGCTTCTTTGCGCTCAAGGCGCGTGAGCCAACCCGAGTCGCGCACGGCATTCATCATAATGCGCGACGTGGGCTGCACGCCCGCTTGTTCGGAGAGCGAATTAATCACGCGCACCGCGCAGGCAAGCTGCGGCGAGACGTTCGGCATATCGCCCTCGGCAAGCTGCCTGAAGCCAATATCGAGGCTGCGGCGGCGATTGATGCCCGCAGCCTCGTCGAAGCACGTCGACAGCGCGACGAAATCGTCGGCCGAAAGCTCGAACATGTCGCTCGCGAGCAATTCGAAAAGCGACGCTGTTGCCTTGGGATTGGCGATGACCTCGGCCAGTCGCTGCACCACGCGCACCTCGGGCGCACGCGAAAAAATAGAACCGCCCGCAATAACGCATGCGAAACCAGCTTCGCGCAGCGCGGCGGCGTAGGCGTCGGCGTTCGTCATGCGGCCCAGCAGCACTACCATATCGCCCGCAGCATGGCCCGCTTCGCGCAGCTCGGCGAAGCGTTCCGCAATGCGGCGCGCCTCAAGGGCCACCACGTCAGATTTATCGATTCCACTTGCGCCGGGGTATGTGGTGCACAGCACGTCAACGCGACCAGGGCCAGCCAAAAACGGATGCTTCACCTTCGACTCGATGCGCGACGGGGCAAGCGACATGAACGATTCGCCGAATACCTCGCGCTGCTCAAAAACGCGATCGACGAAGCTCAGAATGTCGGCATGGCTGCGGAAGTTGTCGGGCAGCACGATGGGCATGCTCGGATCGTTTTCGCGCACGTGCTGCACATGGCGGTCGTACACCGCGACGTCGGCGCCGCGGAAGCGATAGATGCTTTGCTGGGCATCGCCCACCGTGCACAAACGCTCGCCGCGCACGCCCGCCATGGTGCGCACCATATCGATTTGCAGCTGGTCGGTGTCTTGGAATTCGTCGACCATAATGAGCTTGAATTTGTCGGAAAACGCCTCGCGAACGTGCTCGTTTTCCTTCAATGCCCGCGCAGCCAAAATGAGCAGGTCATCGTTGTCGAGCGCCGCCATCTCGCGTTTCTTCGAGTTATACGCTGTATAGACTTTACCGGCCAAACCAACAAGGTCGCTCAACAGCGGCTGCGCGAACGCGAAGCGGGCCTCCTGGCCAAGCTGCGCCGCCTCGCGCTGCATCTCTTTCGCGAGGGCCTTGTATTCTTTCGAGCCGAAATTCGCGGCGGGAAACGGGCACGCATCGGCGAGCTCCAGAAGCGCTTCGCCCGAAACCTCGCTCGAAGCAAGCAGCGCATTGGCCTTCTCGAGGAATTTGTCGGCTTTCTCGAGGAACGCGTCGGCCGATTTCTTCCCGGCGGAAGGCGCCGCGGCGTCGCGCGCGGCCGTCGCAAGCTCAAGCAACTCGCGAGCGATTACGCCAGCAGGGCGCGGCTGCGGCGGAAGGCATACGCATTCCATGCCGCGCGGGCTCGCAATTGCCGCGCGGGCGATTTCGCGAATCATGTCCTCAATTGACGTTTGGGCGAAGCCGCCATGCGAGCGCGCGGGGTATTCCGAAAACAGCGCATCGAGACCGCCCGGCGACCAGAATTCGTTTTGCCCCGCAAGCACTTCTTCCACAGCGGCGTTGAACAAGTCGGCGGCCGTCACCTCATCGAGCACCGAAAACGCGGGGTCAATGCCCAGCTCCGTGGCATGCATGCGCAAGATGCGCGAGCACATGCCATGGATGGTTGAAATCCACGCGTCATCGACCTTGAGCGCCTGGGCCGCCATACCTTCAGCAGCAAGCGTCGCCTTCACGCGCGATTTAATTTCTCCAGCGGCCTTATCGGTAAACGTGATGGCTAAAACCTGGTCGATGTCTTCCAAAAACGGAGCGCCATCAGCGCCCGACCCAGGCAGCAAGGCCCATGCGATGCGCTGGGTGAGCGTGAAGGTTTTTCCGCTGCCCGCGCCCGCCGACACCGCCACGGGAGCATCGAGCGTTTTCACGCAACGCAGCTGGCCTTCTTTAAACGTCGAAAAATCCATCGCGCTACCCCCTCCTTTGCGGGCAGGTGATTTCCGGACAGAATGAGCACGCCGAATCGCTCGAAGGCGAGGCCGGCACAACGCCCGCCAAAAGCTGGTCGAGCGCCTTGGCGACACGTTCCTCGGTCGCGTCGAGCAAATCGCCGAACGCGGGGCCGAGCTCCCCCTTGTACACACAGCGATCGGCCTTCAAACCAGGAACATGCAGCGGCTCTATGCTCTTGTCGAGCGCGCCCGACGCGGCAGGTGTGCGGCCATAGCGAACATAAATCGCGCCCACCACGTCAAGCCCGAGCAGGCGACGAATCGCTTGCGCATAAATAAGTGCCTGCACCTTGCCGTGACGCATCGCGCCGCCTTGCTTTTCGCCTTCATACAGATCGTATTCGGGCGAAAGCGAGCTTTTGTAATCCACGATAATCGCGCGGCCCCGGTCGTCCACGTCGATGCGGTCGATTGTGCCCATGAGCAAATGGCCCGCATACGCAACAGGGCTCGCCGCGGGAATGTCGTACTCAAAATGCGCGGGACGAAAGCCCGGCAGAAGCTGCGCCTCGGTTTCGAGGAAATCGACGAGCTTGCGCTTGAGGTCGGCGACTTCTCGGCGCTCGAACTCGGTTGTGGCAACAAGGCGGTTGCTCATCGGCTTCATGCCATACTGCACGGATTCATGGTCTTCGAGCACGATTCGCATAAGCTCACGCGCGGCAGGCAGCGCGTCCTCTTCAACCTTCGGCCCAACGCTTTCCTGAAAACGCCTGTAGAAATCTTCGAGCACGCTATGAGAGAAGTCGCCCATCTCTTTCGCGCCGAACGTCTCGTCGAGCTCGTCGAGACGAAGGCGGCGCAGCGCGAACCACTTCTGGGGGCATTCCAAATAGCTTTCGATTTGCGATGCGGAAAAGCACGGCTCGCTCACCACAACGCCGCCCTTCCCGCGGCGCGGCAGCACGAGCGCGCTTCGATACGGCTCCGACACGCGGCCCATATTCGGCGCCTCAACGCGCGCGCATACCTCCTGGCGCGCGTCGCGCACGCTCGCGTTTTCATAGAGTGCTTCTTCGCCACGCTGCAGCATGCCCACCTGGAGCGCTTCGGGCAGCGAGAACGGGTTATCGATATCGTCGGGGTTAGTGGTGTCGGCTCGATAGCAATCAACGAATTCCTGCACCACGGCAGCGGGATAGGTGGGCGCGGCGTTTTCGTCGTTCAAGCAGCGCTCGATGAGCACGCTTGCGCCAGCCGCACGCACGCAGCCCGAGAACGCCTCGCGGGCGCGAAGGAGCGCCTCGGGGCCTCGGCCGATTCCAAGCGCGTCAAGTATCTCGACCGCTATATCGTGCGTTTCCTTCAACGGATAGGCGACGCTTGTCATGTCGGTGAGCACCACATGGTCGAACGAACGCGGCTCGCACGCAGCAAGCTGCGCCTGCGACATAATCACGACGCGCGGGCTGCCCTCTTCGACTTGACGCGAAACGTTGACGCTCGCGCATTCGAGCGCCGCCACGCACGCGCTTTGCTCGGCGCCCATCGCGCAGGCTGCGCCAAATACATCGCGCAGCGTTCCGATTGCCGAGAGCTGTTCTTTGGTATACGCCTCGCGGCCCGCGCCAATTAAGCGAGCAGCGTCTTCAAATACGCCGGCAATCGCGACAGCCTCAGGCGATTCGATGAGGTCTTCGAAATACTCAAAAGCGCGGCTTTCTTCGCGAAGCAATGCGAGACATGCCTCTTTATCAATAAGGCGATTGCCGCGAATGGTAGCCGCGAAGTCGAACGCCGCACGCTTATCCATGCGAGAAAACGGGTTCAACGCGAAATCGGCAGCGGCAGCAACATCGACGCAATCGGCGGAGCACAATGCGGCGACACACTCAAACGCACGACCGAAATCGGTCGAAGCGAATGGAACGCTCGCCCGGCACGCCACCGAGATGTCCAAAGAGCACAGCGCAGGCGCAATAGCCCCATAGAGCGCACGCGGGTCGCGAGAAGCAATGCCCACGGTTTCGCAGGCGGGTACATTCGAAATAAACTCGGCGAGCAACGCGGGTTCGGCATATCGCCCCGAGGGAAACGCGAATCGAACCGCGATGCCTTCCGGGGCTCGCGCGATTTCGCCTGAAAATGCCGACTCTTCGCGCACAGTCGCGTTTTGGCTCACGAGGAATTCCCCAAGCGCACATGCGGGGCGAACGTCCTGCAGAACGACTTCGCATTCAGGCAAAAGAACCTGTTCTTCAGAAAGAACGCGCCATGCCCTTCCCTCATCAATGAGACCCGCGCGCAACAAAATGCCCTCATACGCGCGCACGCAGTTTAAAAGAGCTTCGCAGCCAGCCGGGAGCGTCTCAGCGGAAGCCGTCCCGGAAAGCGCGGCATCGAGTTCGACGGTGCCCAATCCGCCGTCAATCAAGCGCATTGCAAGGCGCCAGGTGCCCTGTGACGCCCACAATGCGTCACCCTGCGCCTCCAAGGCGGAAAAGAGCGCAACGCTTCTCTCGGAGTGCGCAGCAATGCGGCGAGAGTCGCCGTAGGCTTCCCACAGCTCACCAAGCCAGGCGCGCGGCGTGGAATACGTTGTCGCGAATACTTCGGGATCGCAGGCGCACGCCATACGTTTTCGGGCGGCAAGCGCGGCATCCATACTCGAGAACAGCACGATTTTTTCCATGGGATCCCTCCGCGCCTCGATACGAAAAAAGCCGCCCTGAACAGGCGGCTTTCAAATTTCGGTGGTGCCCCCAACGAGAATCGAACTCGTGTCTCAGCCTTGAAAGGGCCGCGTCCTAACCTCTAGACTATGGGGACGTGCTTTCCGCTTCGTTTGCGGCAGCTCGGATATTATTACAAACTCCAGCGGCTCATGCAAGAACTTTTTTAAAAAAATTTCCGAAGCCGTGCGGAACATGACGATTGAAGCAACCCGAGGCGTTAAGCCGTAATGTCGGCAGTCTGAACATCCACAAGTTTCTGCAGGTCAGAAAGCGATGAGCAGATTTGGCACCCACGACGGCCGCCTGAATACATAATGGTATCGAATAGGATTGCGGTCTCATCGATGAACGTGGGGAATACCTTTTTCATGCCAAGCGGACTGCATCCGCCATGAATATATCCCGTCAAAGGAAGAAGCTCGCGCGACTTAATCATCGCAATGCTCTTCTCCCCCGCCGCCGAGGCAGCCTTTTTAAGGTTCAGCTCCCCCTCGACAGGAACCATGAACACATAATGCTCGCCGCTCTTGCCAACGGTCACGAGCGTTTTGAACACCTGATCGGGATCCTGACCCAGAGCCGCAGCAACTTCCGCGCCCGAAACCGCAGCTTCGGCGTCGTAAAACAAAACTTCGTGCGGCAACCCCGCCGCATCGAACATGCGCATGGCGTTGGTCTTATCCTGAGCCTTATCGTGCTTCGACATCGAGTCTCCTCTTGAAGCGTTTTTCGCACTCGTCGTTTTCGGCTTGGAATGCAGCTCCGCTTCGGTCAAATCCTGACTCGCGCGAACAGCACATTAAGTGCTGTTCGGCTCGTGCGGAATCTATCGGATCTGCATTCCAAGCCGAAAACGAAAAATCCAATTTACGCTGTACCTCTTTTTATAGGGCCTTTCGATATACGATTTCGGCAGATTCCACACGGTCAAAATCGCACGCCGAGAAACCTTACAAAAAAGAGCCGGGACGAATCCCGGCTCTTGGTGCCTTACCTCGCTGGACATATATATGTCAGCGAGCGGGTCTCTCGCGAGTGCGATTCGGGCGATGCCGAGGTGACGCGTACTTTTGGTACGCGAGCCGAAAGCAGAACCCGAAACGTGCCGCGAGAGACCCGCGCAGCGTCGGCATAATACGCGGTTCGTAGAACCGCGTAAAATTACTTCAGGGTAACGGCAGCGCCAGCACCCTCGAGCTGAGCCTTGACTTCCTCAGCCTTGTCCTTGGCAACGCCCTCGACGACAGCCTTAGGAGCACCCTCGACGACCTCCTTGGCCTCTTTCAGGCCAAGACCGGTGATCTCGCGGACAACCTTGATGACAGCGATCTTGTTGTCGCCGAAGCCCTCGAGGATAACGTCGAACTCAGTCTTCTCCTCAGCAGCAGCACCGCCCTCAGCAGGAGCAGCAGCAACAGCGACGGGAGCAGCAGCGGAAACGCCGAAGGTCTCCTCGATGTCCTTAACGAGCTCGGAAGCCTCGAGCAGGGTCATTTCTTTCAGAGCCTCGATGATCTCTTCACGAGTAACAGCCATGATAGCTTTCCTTTCAAAGGGGCCATGCGCCCTTGCGCCTGGCCGGATTGTTGAATGTTATGCAGCGCGTTTTACGCTGCGGTTGCAATTAAGCAGCCTTCTGGTCGGCGACGGCCTTGGTGACCTGGGCCAGACCCTGGGGCACGCCATTGACGCAAACGGCGAGAGCCTTGGCAACACCGTTGATAGCGGCAGCGATGTGGGCGAGCAGTTCCTCGCGAGAGGGCAGAGAAGCGATAGCCTCGACCTCGGCGGCGGTAACGGCCTTGCCTTCCATCAAGCCACCCTTGATCTCCAGCTTGTCGTTGCCCTTAGCGAAGTTCTTGACGGCTTTCGCAGCAGCAGCAACGTCTTCACCAGCGAACACGAATGCGCTCGGGCCGTTGAGCATGTCGTCGAGCGTAGGCAGCTCGGCATCCTCGAGGGCGATGTGCACGAGGGTGTTCTTGTACACCTTCATGGAAGCACCAGCCTCGCGAACGGAACGACGAAGCTCCTGAACCTCCTTAACGGTCAGGCCGCAGTAATCGACGACCCAGACAGCGCCGGCGTTGCTGAGCTCCTCTTTGATAACGGCGAGAGTCTCTTGATTTTTGACGTTGGGCATGAGTACACCTCCTTCTTCTGAAAATCGGGTTCCGCCCCGTGGAATGGAGCCGTTTCAGAAGAAACAAAACGGCCCCCGCGTCTCAAAACAGCAGGGGCCGTCAAAGCAAATCGCTCTTCAGAACCACCTCGGCGGGCCGCATGCGAACATGCGATTGAACCTTTCGGTGCCAGCTGTCTTGGGCAGCGGAACTAACGTGTAGTTGCGCATCTCTTAAACACGCAAAACGATATTCTACTAAACGAAAATGGCCCGTCAAGGATTAATTTCCCTAACGGACCATCTTCAGAATTGCTTCACGAAATCGAGAAGCGTCCAACCGAGCTAGGCGGCTTTCTGCTCGGCAGATGTATCGCTGCTCGCGGAAGAAGCGGCATCATCTTTTGCCGCACCGTCGCTTGCCTTGGCTTCATCGCTCGCCTTGGCGGTGTCGGTCGAAGAGGCGCCAGCGGCATCGGCCGAGTTCGCCTTCGCGCCCTTCGCGGCTTCGATGGACTGCGCCGAGCACGTGGGGTTGCCCTCAACATACTTGAAGGTAACCGTATCGCCCTGCGCGTACTGAACGATTTCGATCATGCCGGGCAGCGCGAAGTCGTAAATCTTACTGTCGCCCTCGAGCGTCACGTAGAAGTGCGAATTGCCCTCAATCACCGCCGTGGCGATCGTCTTAATGACGCCCGTCGCCTCAAGTGCCGAATCGCTTACCGACGACGTATTCGCCACCGTTCCGTTTGCCGCAATGAGCGACAGGTACGACTTCTGCGTGTCGGCCACCGTGTCGCCAACCGCAACGTTCTGGTAGCTCTGGATGTCTACCATAGCGTACTTCTTCACCAGGCCCGCATTGTCCTTCAGCGCCATGAAGTACGTCGGCGTATTGTTCACATTAATAAGAATGGGGAACGTCGCCTCGTAGCGCAGGTTCTGCACCTGGCCCTCGGCCGACTGCATGGCCGAGCTTTCCGTAGCGCCCGCGCACGAATAGAAGTGCGCCTCAGCGGTGCGCTGGTTCACCAGCACGAAGCCGACGATCGATTCGTCGCCCGTGGCAGATGTAACGCCCGTGTACAACCACACGTCATCGTCTTTTGCGATGTAATTATAGCCCGCGCTGCCATCGGTGCCCGGAGTGGTTTGCACCACGCCGTTCTGACCAAGCCAGCTGTTCAGCCAGCCATTGGTGTACTTGCCATGCCAGTTGTACTGCTGAATGATGAGGTTCGCGGGGTACACATGGTCGACCCACTGGGGCACATCTTCAACCGCCATATCTTGGCACTCGCCCGTCGCCGCGTTCACGAGCACGGCACGCGACACGGTCTCGCCGCCGAACAGGCCAATCGTGAAGTCGCGCACCGGGCAAATCCACCATGCGTTGCCGTCATCGTTAATCTCGAACGATTTCTCGCCGAACATATAGAAGGGGTACTTGAGCTGCACATAGCGGTCGATGTTGCGCGCCAAAGGCTCGCTTTCGGAATACTTGATTGCATGCTCGCTATCGAGGCGCACAACCTGGGCATCCTGCGAAGTCATGTCGACAATGACATATGCGGGAATGCCCTGCTCGCGGTTCTGCAGCCACTTGAACAGGTCGGCGTAGCCAAGCGGACTCACGCGCACCGGGTGGTTTTGGTAGTTGATCTGGCTATAGGTAGGCGCAATTTCGAACTGGCTTACCAGGTCGGACATGCTGCCCATGGTTCGGTTGCCCAAAAGCATGGCCGAATCGCGATCGATAACGGGGATTTCGTCGTAGTTGACCTCTTGAATGTCCTGCGTGAACTCGTCGTCGGCAGGAACCAAAATGTTGGCGTACTTCTGAGCATTGCCCGGGAAGAACGACAGCGACAGCAGCGTGCCTACCGCGACAAGCGCGACGACGGCAACGGGAATCCACGCAAGCGTATCGAACGTTTTCGCCTTCGCCTTAGAGACGCCCACTTTCGCCGATCCATGCTTGTACGCGTGCGCGCGGGCGCGGAAGAACAAAAACGACGGCAGCAGAATGAAAATGCCGATGAACATCCACGTGTCCATCGAGTGGATGTTGATGGGCGGATGGAACCACCAATACGCCACAGCGACCACGATAACCGCGATAATGGCGCAGGCGATCATCGCCTTTTTGCCCATGGTCGCGAATTTGTCTTTCATTTTGTTGAACTCTTCGTTGGTGTTGAATTCAACCTGCGGTGCGCCCTGCCGCGAGCCGCCGCCTGAAAAACCGCCCCCTACACCAAACGGGTCGTCGCCGAAAATAGCGGCGAACGGGTTCTGGTTGCCAGCCATGAAATGCCTTTCTCATCGTATTCGGGCCTTCCTTTTTTCGCCCGAAAAATTAACACGCGCCTTTGCATACAAAAAGCGGCCGCACCGAAACCGGCACAGCCGCCTGAATGCAGTCTTGCATGGACGAATCAGGCGCGAAGCCCCACGTCAAGTTCTACGCAAGCTGGCGAAGCACGTATTGCAGAATTCCGCCATGAGCCATGTATGCGCCTTCGGTAGGTGTGTCCACCCTTACTATAGCGTGAAACTTCACTGTTTCGCCGTCCTGTTTTGAAGCTGAAACGTTCACCTCGCGCGGATTGGGCATGCTCGGCTCGCCGGTACCGAAATCGACCGGCTCAATAACAAAGGTTTCCGTGCCATCGAGGCCCAGCGTTTCAGCATTTTCGCCCTCGTGGAACTGCAGCGGCAAAATGCCCATACCCACCAGGTTCGAACGATGAATGCGCTCGAAGCTTTCGGCAATAACGGCGCGCACGCCCAAAAGCAACGGCGCCTTCGCCGCCCAGTCGCGCGACGATCCGCTGCCATACATCTTGCCCGCGAGCACCACCAAAGGCACGCCCGCCGCAGCATAGCTTTGCGACGCATCGAAAATCGACGTGATTTCGCCCGTCTCGAAGTCGCGCGTCCATCCGCCCGACTTGCCTTCCGCCAATAGGTTCTTCAGCTTGATGTTCGCGAAACCGCCGCGCGCCATAACCTCATGGTTGCCGCGACGCGAACCGTAGGTGTTGAACATAACCGGGTCGACCCCGCGCTCGGCCAAATATTTCGCGGCAGGCGAATCGGAAGCGATGCTGCCAGCAGGCGAAATATGGTCGGTCGTAATGAAGTCGCCCAAATTCGCAAGCACGCGCGCGCCAGAAATGGGCGCGAAGCCCTCGACAACCTTGCCCATGCCGTCGAAATACGGAGCGCGGCGCACATAAGTGGAGCCTTCATCCCACGCAAAAATGTCACCTTCGGGAGCCTCGAGTTCCTGCCATGCCTGCGTGCCGCTATAAAGGCCTTCGGCGCCCGCATCGAACAGTTCCGCCGTAACGAATTCGTCCATAAGCGCAGCGATTTCGGCGTCGCTCGGCCAAATGTCGCGCAGGAACACATCGTTGCCGTCGCCGTCGGTGCCAAGCGGCTGAGTCTCGAAATCGAAGTCCATGGTGCCCGCCATAGCGTAGGCGACAACCGATGCCGGCGCGCACAGGAAGTTCTGCGACACGTCAGGCGAAATGCGTCCGTCAAAGTTGCGATTGCCAGAAAGCACGCTCGTCAGCTCGATGTCGCCAGCGATCTCGTGCATCTCGGGCCACACGGGACCGGAATTGCCGATGCAGCTCATGCAGCCGAAACCGCATGTTGCGAAGCCGAGCTCAGCAAGGGGCTGAGCCAAGCCGGCGCGCTCGAGCATGAGCTGGGTCGCATGCGAACCCGGAGCCATAACGCGCTTCACCCAGGGCTTGGCAAGCAGGCCGCGCTCGCGGGCATGCTTGGCGACCAGGCCGCATGCGAGCATCATGGCGGGGTCGGTTGCGGTGGTGCAGCTCGTGACGGCTGCAATCGCGATAGCGCCATGGGTCAATTCATATTTGCTGCCCATGAAATTCACCGCAACGCGCTTGTCCATATCGAGGTTGCGATCGGCGCAAATCGCATTGAAGCGCGAGCGGGCATCGTTGCGAGCAAAGCGGTCATGCGGACGGCTCGGACCTGCAAGTGAGCACTCGACTTCGCTCAAATTCAGCTCGAGTACCTCGGAGTACACGCGCGATGCGCCATCATTCCACATGCCCTGGGCTTTCGCGTACGCCTCAACGAGCGCAACCTGTTCCTTATCGCGGCCCGTAAGCAGTAGATATTCAAGCGTGCGGTCGTCGACCGGGAACAGCGTGCACGTGCAGCCGTATTCGGGAGTCATGTTCGCGATGCAGGCGCGCTGCGTCGCCGAAAGCGTAGCCACGCCATCGCCGAAGCATTCGACGAACTTGCCTACCACGCCCTTCGCGCGCAGCATCTGCGCGAACGTAAGCGCAGCGTCCATGGCCGATACGCCGTCGCGCAGCTCGCCTGTCAAATGAACGCCCACGACCTGCGGCACGAGCGTCGTGATGGGCTGGCCGAGCGCCGCAGCTTCAGCTTCAATGCCGCCCACGCCCCAAGAAAGCACGCCAATGCCATTTGCCGTGGTGGTATGGGAATCAGTTCCCACCACCGTGTCAAAGTACGCAAGCTCGCCGGCGTCGGTCGCCTTCGTCATAACGCCGCGCGCAAAACGCTCGACGTTGATCTGGTGGCAAATGCCCGATCCGGGAGGAACGATGCGCACATTCTGAAACGACGACTGGGCCCACTTCAAGAAGCGATAGCGCTCGCCGTTGCGCTTGAATTCCATATCCATGTTCTTCTCAAGAGCGTCGGCGCAGCAAGCCGCATCGGCAATAACCGAATGGTCGATCACCAAATCGAGCGGAATTTGCGGATTGATGCGCGCAGGGTCGGCACCCAAATCGCGTGCGGCTTCACGCATCACGGCCAAGTCAACGAACACTGGCACACCGGTGAAATCTTGTAGCAAAACGCGAGCAGGCATGTATTCAATTTCGCCGCCCTGAACGCCCTGAGTGCCGGCATCAACAATGCGCTTCGCATAAAGCTCGCGCGCGTCGGCATCGTCGACATTGCGCAGCACGTTTTCAAGCAGAATGCGCAACGAATGCGGCAGCGCCTCGGCCCCTTCAACATGCGACGTGTCGCATACCTCGAAATCGTTGTCCCCCACATGCAAGGTTTGCGTCTGAACGCTCATTGGCAACACACCCATTCATCAAACAACTTTGCCGCACATGCGCGGCCCCTTCGAACACAAATGCGCGAGCCGCAATACGACTCGCGCACCATAAGGACTAACCTACAATGCGGCAATGAGCGCGTCGGTGAATTCCGTGCACGAGCAAGCCGGCTTCGAGCTGCCCGTGACCTTGCGAATGTCGCCCGTCAAATGCTCACCTTCCGCATATACCTTAGCGATGGCGGCACGAATTTTCTGGGCAATCTCGGGCTCGCCAATGTAGTCGAGCATCATGGCAGCAGAAAGAATCTGCGCCGTGGGGTTGCAGACATTCTTACCCGCAATGTCGGGCGCGCTACCATGAACGGCCTCGAACACAGCGTAGTCGTCGCCGATATTCGCACCCGGAGCAATACCCAAGCCACCTACCAGGCCGGCGCACAAGTCACTCGCAATGTCGCCATACAGGTTCGGGAACACGATGACGTCGAACTGGCTGGGATCGGTAACCAAGTTCATGCAAAACGCGTCGATGATGCGGTCGTCGAACGCAATGCGTCCTTCGTAATCGGCCGCGACCTTGCGGGCTTCTTTTAAGAACAAACCATCGGAGAACTTCATGATGTTCGCCTTGTGCGCGGCAGTCACCTTTTCGCGGCCATGCTTTTCGGCGTAGTCGAACGCAAAGCGAACAATGCGGTCGGAGCCGGTAATCGAAATCGGTTTAATGGAAATGCCCGAATCGGGACGAATCACGCCCGCGCCCTCAGCAGCACAAAAATCGATGAGGCGCTTCGCTTCGGGCGTGCCTTCTTCGAATTCGATGCCGGCATAGAGGTCTTCAGAATTCTCGCGAACAATAACGAGGTCGACATCTTCGTAGCGCCCGCCCGCGCCGGGAATCGAGAGCACTGGGCGAAGATTCACGTACAAATCGAGCGATTTGCGAAGCGCGACATTCACGCTACGGAAGCCCGTGCCCACAGGGGTGGTAATAGGGCCTTTGATGGCGACTTTATTGCGCTTCACAGCCTCAATGGTCGATTCCGGCAATGGAGAGCCGCCAGTCTTTTCCATAACCGCGGCGCCAGCTTCGGCAACTTCCCATTCGATATCGGCGCCAGCCGCCTCAACAACGCGTTGCATAGCGGCAGAAGTTTCGATTCCAATGCCATCACCTGGGATGAGCGTAATAGTATGCTTTGCCACGATGAACACCTTTCCATTATCGCGCGGCCGCAAAAACCTCGGCGGCGCATAATTTACGCTTCACAAGTCCCGCCATCATACCATGCCTTTGTTGCACGTCGATTAATTGCGCCGAGGCGTCGATAAGCGGCACGCGAAACCAGACGGGCCACTTTGGATCGCCTCTCAAGAAAAGGCTCCAAAAAAAAACAAACGAGACACCCCGAAGAGTGTCTCGTTGGCATTTATGAAAGGTTCTCAACGATTTGAGCAGCACGCTTCTTCAGCACGCCCCTGCCGCTTTTGGCGTCGAAAGCCATGCGGGATTTCAATTCCTCGGCGACCTCGTCGGCAAGCTTTCCTTCGGAAAACGCGATAACGGCGACGAGCATTTCCTGGAATTCAATATCGCCGTGATAGCACTGAATAGCTTCGTCGATAAGCGGCCAAACCTTCTGACTGCGGTTTTCGGTCGTAGAACCCAGGCGGCACAGGAATCGCATGGCAGCCAAATGGAGCGGGCCCGAATCTTCATCAAACAGCGCACTCTCGGCACCGGGGATTGCCTTGTCGCACAGACGAGATTCAACGCCAACGATGTTCGTAAGAATGTCGAGGCATTCCCAACGAGTCTGCGCTTCAGGACGATTAAGCGCATCAACAAACACGTTCGAAAACTCGGTCAATACCTCAGGCTTCATAGAAGCAGCAATCGAAAGCGTCGAAGCAGCTGCTTGCCTCTTGCGACGAGAAGAACCCTCAAGATCGGCAATGAGAGCATTCAGCGCCTCAGGGGTTTCGAGCGCAACTTGAGCGTAAAGGGCACGCTGTTCCTTAATAGAGGAATCGGCCATAGAGATATCAACTCTTTCCTGGTAATGGGATGGGCGCAATAACGCCAGAATGAATACGCTCATATGATACAGCACAACTCACGTATCCCGAAAAACCACCCAACAAGAAACATAAACCTGTTAAATGCTCGTAGCGTTTAACAGGCTCCAGGGAAGGCGGGCGAGAGCGAGCCGGCCGGCCGCGACGCCCAAGAGCGATCGCGCCCCGCGGGCCTTCTTTTCCGTCCCGGGAAGCAAAAAAAGAGGGGCCCGCCGTCTCCGGCGGGCCCCTCGGGTATCCGTGGTGGAGCCTAGGGGGATCGAACCCCTGACCTCATGGCTGCCAGCCATGCGCTCTCCCAGCTGAGCTAAGGCCCCTCGTCCATGCGGAAGCGCCCTGCATGAGCGCGACGCCCTGTCCTCCCGCAGCCTGGCGCTGCAGTACTTTCGGCGAAGGCGGGCTTAACTGCCGAGTTCGGAATGGGATCGGGTGATCC
>NZ_QIBZ01000024.1 GCF_003725955.1 Slackia isoflavoniconvertens
CATACGGCGAGGGCCGCGCCCCCGGTCCCCGGGGCGCGGCCCTCTTGCTTAAACTGCTCAATTTTTCGTGCTCACGGTGCTCATTTCCCAGTGATCACTCGGACCACTTCTTAGTGAACATCAACACGTGTCGGTAGCGCGCGACAACCGCTCGCTTACGCGCGAGAGTTGCCGCGAGGCGCGCTGCGTGCTTGCGGCGCTTCCAGAAAAACGTCCGTACGTGAGCGCCGCCACCCACGCGAGCATGCAAGGCAACAAAAGCAAAGATACCAAGCCCGAGCTGCTTGTGCGCGAGCGTTTGCGTGAGGCGGGGCTTGGTGGCTATCGTCTGCAATGGAAAGCCCCCGGTCGCCCCGATGTGGCGTGGCCAGGCAAGAAGGTGTGCCTGCTCATCAACGGCTGCTTCTGGCACCGGTGCCCAAAGTGCAACCCTCCCGCGCCGAAGAAGAATCTCGAATACTGGGTGCCGAAATTCCAACGCAACGTGGAGCGCGACCAGCGAAACCTCGCTTTGCTGCAAGAACAGGGGTGGCGCGTGCACGTGATTTGGGAGTGCGAGCTGAAAAAGAAGACCATCGATGCGACGTTCGAATCGCTCATTCCCGTCCTTCGCGAGGAATTGGATAAATAAGAAATTGCCTAAGCGGCCCGGGCGGACATGCGGTTCCGCTTCGGTCAAGTCCTGGCTCGCACGGAAGCCACATTAAGTGGCTTCCGGCTCGTGCGGAATCTATCGGAACCGCACGTCCGCCCGGCCGCTTGCCGAATGCTTTAATTTCGATTGGGTTCTGGCTCGCAGTTGCCGCCTCGGCTTTGCCGAGCGGCAACAGCGCCCGCTCGGGCGCAGAAGTGTGGGATTGGAATGCCCGCCGGGCATTCCAACGTACGGAATCGAGCGAAACCGCATGCCCACGCAAGCCGCTATTTGACGATTGCTTAGGGTGTCTGCTTGAACGGGCGTGCGGCTCCGGTAGATTCCGCACTCGCAGAACAGCACTTAATGTGCTGTTCGTCGCGAGCAGGACCTGACCGAGCCGGAGCCGCATGCCCGTCCAAGTAGACCGTCGGTGAACGGCAACTTATTCGGTAACATTTCCACTCACCGCCGCTATTCAACCGCTCGCGACCCCTATTTCGCCTAGGCATCCCGTTCACCGAACGCGTTCGCGCGTCGACGTATCGTTGCGCTTTAGTCGTCGATAGCGTTTCGCCCGCGCTGATACTATTACCTCTGTTCTAAATTACGACACAGCGCCCTTTCCCAAAAGGGCGGCTGGAAGTAGGGGGTTGTACGGCTCGCAGGTCGTGCACGGAAGAGGAGATAACCTATGGCGAGACAGCTCAAATCCATGGACGGCAACAACGCCGCCGCATGGGTGTCTTACGCGTTCACCGAGGTGGCGGGCATTTACCCCATCACCCCGTCGAGCCCCATGGCCGACCTTGTTGACCAGTGGTCGGCGCAGGGCATGAAGAACATCTTCGGCACTCGCGTGAAGGTATGCGAGATGCAGTCTGAAGGCGGCGCCGCCGGTGCCGTGCATGGTTCGCTGGCAGCGGGCGCGCTCACCACGACCTACACCGCTTCGCAGGGCCTACTCCTCATGATTCCGAACATGTACAAAATCGCGGCCGAAATGCTGCCGAGCGTTTTCCATGTGAGCGCCCGTACCGTTTCGACCCACGCGCTGAACATTTTCGGCGACCACTCCGACGTTATGGCCTGCCGTCAGACCGGCTTTGCCATGCTCGCCGAGGGCAACGTGCAAGAGGTCATGGACCTTTCCGCCGTCGCCCACCTTTCCGCCATCAAGGGCCGCATTCCGTTCCTCAACTTCTTCGACGGCTTCCGCACTTCGCATGAGGTGCAGAAGGTCGCCGTGTGGGACTTCGACGACTTGGCCGAGATGTGCGACTTCGACGCCGTTCGCGATTTCCGCGCCCATGCTTTGAACCCCGAGCATCCCGCAATGCGCGGCAGCCACGAGAATGGCGACATCTTCTTCCAGAACCGCGAGGCCTGCAACAAGGCTTACGACGAGCTGCCCGCAGTCGTTGAAGAGTACATGAAGAAGGTCAACGAAAAGCTGGGCACCAACTACGACCTGTTCAACTACTACGGCGCTCCCGACGCCGAGCGCGTGATTGTTGCCATGGGCAGCATTTGCGACGTGGCCGAGGAAGTTATCGACTACCTGAACGCCAAGGGCGAGAAGGTCGGTCTGGTGAAGGTTCGCCTGTATCGACCGTTCGTCACGAAGAAATTCGTCGAATGCCTGCCCGAAACCGTGAAAAAGATCGCCGTGCTCGACCGCACGAAGGAGCCCGGCTCCACGGGCGAGCCTTTGTACCTCGACGTGGTCGACGCCCTGAACCGCGAAGGCCGCACGGGCATTCTGGTTACTGGCGGCCGTTATGGTCTGGGCAGCAAAGATACGCCGCCCTCGTCGGTGTTCGCCATTTTCACCGAGCTCGCCAAGGAAGCTCCGCGCCGCGAGTTCACCGTGGGCATTGTCGACGATGTGACCAACCTCTCGCTTCCTGAAGACCCGAATTCGCCGAACACCGCGGCGCCCGGCACCATCGAGTGCAAGTTCTGGGGCTTGGGCGGCGACGGCACGGTTGGCGCGAACAAGAACTCAGTCAAAATCATCGGCGACTATACCGAGAAATACGTGCAGGCGTACTTCCAGTACGACTCCAAGAAAACCGGCGGCGTGACCATTTCGCACCTGCGTTTCGGCGACGAGCCCATTCGCAGCTCGTACTACATCAACAAGGCCGACTTCGTGGCGTGCCACAACCCGAGCTACATTCAGAAAGACTTCCCGATCGTGTACGACGTGAAGCCCCATGGCACCTTCATGGTGAACTGCCAATGGACGCCCGAGGAGCTCGCCGAGCACCTGAGCCCCGCCGCGAAGCGCTACATTGCGCAAAACGACATCAACCTCTACACCATCAACGCTATTGACCTGGCCGTAGAGATTGGCATGGGTAAGCGCACGAACACCATCCTGCAGTCGGCGTTCTTCGCTCTTGCGAATATCATCCCCCAGGAAGAGGCCATTGGCTACATGAAGGATGCGGCTACCAAGTCGTATTTGAAGAAGGGCCAAGACGTCGTTGACATGAATCACCGCGCCATCGATGCCGGTGCCACCGCATTCGTGAAGATTGACATTCCTGCCGATTGGGCCACCTGCCCCGATAAGGAAGACACCACCGAGCTCGAGGGCCGCCCCGAACTCGTGAAGCAGGTTCGCGAAATCATGGAGCCTGTTGGCCGCATGGTTGGCGACTCGCTGCCCGTTTCGGTGTTCGCCAATCACGCCGATGGCCAGTTCGAGCAGGGCGCTTCCGCTTACGAAAAGCGCGGCGTTTCCGTCACCGTTGCCAAGTGGGATGCCGAGAAGTGCACCCAGTGCAACAGCTGCTCGTTCGTGTGTCCGCATGCCACTATTCGCCCGTTCGGCCTGACCGACGAAGAAGTCGCCGCGGCGCCTGCCGGTCTGGAAGTTCTGCCCATGAAGGGCAAGGCGAAAGACCTGAAGTACACGCTCGCGATTTCCCCGCTCGACTGCATGGGCTGCGGCGTGTGCGTAGGCGCTTGTCCCTCCGATGCGCTTTCCATGGTTGGCGCCGAGGGCGAAATGGCTCAGCAGAGCATTTTCGACTACTGCGTGTCCAAGGTTGCCGACAAGCCGCAGATCGAGGACCAGACCCTGCGCGGCAGCCAGTTCAAGCAGCCGCTGCTTGAGTTCTCGGGCGCCTGCGCTGGTTGCGCGCAAACGTCGTACGCGCGTCTTATCACGCAGCTCTACGGCGACCATATGTACATCTCCAACGCCACGGGCTGTTCTTCGATTTGGGGCGGACCTGCGGGAACGTCGCCTTACACGGTGAACAAGCAGGGCCATGGCCCTGCGTGGTCGAACTCGCTGTTCGAGGACAACGCCGAGCACGGCATGGGCATGCTGCTTGGCTACGAGGCCGTGAACAACATGCTCGCAGCCGACGCCGAGAAGCTCATCGCGACTGGCGTTGAGACCGACGTTGCCGACGCCGCCCAGGCGTGGCTTGAGGCTCGCAGCGACAAGCATGCCGCTCGCGAAACCGCCGATGTGCTCGTCGAGAAGCTTTCCGCCATCGCTGCCGGCGAGGGCGAAGCGGCCAAGCTCGCCAAGGAAATCCTCGAGAACAAGGCTTACCTGTCGAAGAAGTCCATCTGGATCTTCGGCGGCGACGGCTGGGCGTACGACATCGGTTACGGCGGTTTGGACCACGTGCTCGCGTCGGGCGAAGATGTGAACATCTTCGTGTTCGACACCGAGGTGTACTCCAACACCGGCGGCCAGGCTTCCAAGGCTTCCAATATCGGCCAGGTTGCGCAGTTCGCTGCCGCCGGCAAGGAAGTCAAGAAGAAGTCGCTCGCCGAAATCGCGATGGCATACGGCTATGTGTACGTGGCGCAAATCGCCATGGGCGCCAAGCCGGCCCAGACCATCAAAGCCATCACCGAGGCCGAGGCATACCATGGCCCGTCGCTGATCATCGCTTACTCGCCCTGCGAGATGCACTCCATTAAGGGCGGCATGGTGAACTGCCAGTCCGAGATGAAGAAGGCCGTCGACTGCGGCTACTGGAACCTGTTCCGCTTCAACCCCGAGGGCGCACCGGGCAAAAAATTCGTGCTCGACTGCAAGGAGCCCGCGGGAGGCTATCGCGAGTTCCTTATGAACGAGGCCCGCTACAGTCGACTCACGCGCGAGTTCCCCGAGCGCGCGGGCGAGCTGTTCGAGCGCAACGAGCAGGCCGCAATGGATCGCTACCAGCACCTGCTGAAACTGAAGGCCATGTACGACGCCGAATAGGCCTATAGTCAGGCACAACGCGCTTTATTTGGCGCACTCATGAAGAAAGCTCCCATATGGGAGCTTTCTTTTTTGTGCGATGCGGAATGTGAACAAAGGTTGGGTGTGGTGCCAAAGGCTGGGGAAGTGCTTTGGGTGGGGAAGGCGGGATTGGACAAGGCGGGGCACCGAGTGGTTGCATCGGCGGTGCCCGGAAAGCGAAGGACGAGCACCCGGTGGCATTCTCTTTCCGTGCGTTGCTGGTGCTTGCTCTTCGTCGGTTCTCGCATTGCTCCTTGATTTCCCTTAATTCCAGGGGTCGGCCTGGAAGAGCGGTTCGGGTGTTGGCGGGCGGTCGGAATAGGGGTCGTAGCCGTCGTCATCTTCGGTTTCGGCACGGCGGAAGGCGTCGTGTTTGAGCGAGGGCGGCTTGCCGGCGCCTGCGGCTTCGAGCGCGGCGTTTGCGTCTGTTGCGACACTGCTGCCGATCAAGCTGTCGTTTCCGGCCGAAGCGTTGTCGACGGTTTCTCTTTGCTTCCAGCTTTCGAGAATGGGCTCGATGTAGGCGAGCGGCGCCACGTGCACCGTGCCGCAGAAGGCGAAAGCGTAGGGCGTTTCGAGGCCAGGTTTGGAGGCGATCATGGTTACGGTTTCGTGCGCTTTCAGGCAGGGCTCGGCCGCTTTGCCGGTTTGTGCCGAAAGGCCGCTCGGCACGTCGGCAGCAACAATGCGCGCGCCGCGTGAGCGCTGCTCGTTTGCGAGGCGAATCCATGCGTCATAGGGTGCAAGCACGGAGTCGCCCGAAAAGCCGGTGCCCAAAATGGCATCGACAATCACGTCGGCTGCGGCGAACAGACAGGCGAGCTCGTCGCCGCTCGGTGATACGTGAATCGCGATTGCTCTGGGTTTGGCATGCTGCGTGGCGGTGGTTTGAGGCGCGGTTGGGGCCGAGGCTGCGGTTTGGGACGAGCTTGCGGTTTGGTGCAAGCCCGCGCGTGGCGTGTTTGCTGGTTTAGATGCAATCGCTTCCGTTAAGAGCGCCTGTTCGTGGGCGGGCTCGGCCGAAATTTCGCGTGCCGGGCGTTTCGTTACAAGGTCGACTGCGCAGCCCGCGCGCGCAAGCTCGCGTGCGGCAACCCACCCGTCGCCGCCGTTGTTGCCCGAGCCGCACAAAATCGCGATGTGTGGTGCTGCTTGGTTTTCGTCAGAGGGGTCGCTCGCTTCGGCGGTATGACTATTGCTGGAAGTGCGGCCTGTGCTGCCATTTTGATTGTCGTGGGGAGTGTGGCTGATTGCATCGGCTTGGCGCTGCATCGCATTGTTCGGGTCGTGCTGGGAAGCGGTCGCTTGGGCTTCGTCGAACGCCACCTTGGCCAGTGCGCGTCCGGCGCGTTCCATGAGCGTCGAAAGCGACGTGCCGCTTTTGGCGATTTCCTTTTCGAGCTTCACGACATCGGCCACGGGCAGCACGTGCTTCTCGGTTTCGCCAAGAAGCGGCAGCAGCGCTTTGCCGTAGGCACCGACCAGGTCGGCGAGCTTCATTTTTGCGTTCGCGGGGCTCGTCGAGGGCAGCGTGGTGCATGGCACGCCCAACGTGGGCTCGATGAGCTTACGATAGAGTTCGCCGGCTTTCGTTCCCGTGGCGAATACGGCGCGAATATCGGCTGCGTCGAAAATGCGCGCAAGGTCGTTCGGTTGCGCGTCGCGAATGCTCGCATCGCTCGCGCCCTCGATTTCGCATGATGCGAGCACGTCCCAAAGCGCAACGTGGTGGTGCAGCAGCATGTCGCGCTTCTCCTCGATGGTTCGAGGCGCCGGCTCGTCGAAAATCGCGGCGATCACGCGCCAGAAGCGATTCTGGGGGTGCCCGTAGTAAAAGCCCTGTTCGCGCGATGCGGGCGAGGGCATGGTGCCCAACAGCAGCACGCGGCTGCGGCTATCGAACACGGGTTGGATTTCATGGGTGACGGTTGTTACGTCCATTGTGGCCCCTTTGCGCGGGTAATTTCGTTCGAAGCTATCATACGTCTCGCGGCGCCGCTTGGGCGCAGATAGCAAGAATCGCTAGGGCCCTGCTATTGTTATGGGCGGCTCGCCTATATGAAGGCTCGATTGTTTCAGGCGTGGCTCGGTGCGACGGGTTTTTCTTGGCGGGGCGATGGCTGGCCGTCGTCAACTAGGGTTCGTTGTTGTCGGCAGCAAAGGCGGCCTTCCTTCATGGCGTTATGGCGGCGCCGTGAATTCGCGCGTGCTTGGCTTCGCCGCTGCGCTTGATGCTGTAAGCGTATTTTTCCTCAAATTGATATCGTATAGGTATCATATCCTTGTCACCAGTCGGACGCGGTGCTACTATGCGCTCGCGAAAATAACGAAGGGGGTCGCATGAAACGACGCGTTATCCATATTGACGAAGAGAAGTGCACGGGCTGCGGTTTGTGCGTGCATGCATGCCACGAGGGCGCGATTGGCCTGGTGGGCGGCAAGGCGCGCCTTTTGCGCGACGATTATTGCGATGGGCTGGGCGATTGCTTGCCTGCGTGCCCCGAAAATGCCATCGAATTCATCGAGCGCGAGGCTGCGGCCTACGATGAGAAGGCCGTGATTGCCGAGAAAATGCGTCGTGCACAGGCCGAGATTCATGCGCGCATGCCCGCGGGCGGCTGTCCTGGTTCCATGGCGAAAACGATTGTGCGTGAAGCCGAGCCGGGTGCGGTGTCGGAAAGCGGCCAGGCTGCTCCTGCCCATGGCGTGAACAGCGCTTCGAATGCGTCTTCGTCCGAAAACCCGTTCCCGGCGCCTGCGGGCGGCGTTTCGACGGTGGTGAACGTGCCTGCACGCCTGTCGAACTGGCCTGCGCAAATAAAGCTCACGCCTGTGAATGCCCCGTATTTCCAAGGCTGCGATTTGCTTGTGGCTGCCGATTGCACGGCGTTCGCCTATGGCGCCTTCCACGAAGACTTCTTGAAGGGTCGCGTGTGCCTTATTGGCTGCCCGAAGCTCGATGGCGTCGACTATACCGAGAAGCTTGCGCAGATTATCGCTGAGAACAATGTGCGAAGCGTTCGCGTCGCACGCATGCAGGTGCCGTGCTGCGGCGGCCTTGAGCGGGCCGTGCGCCGCGCAGTGGCAATCGCGGGTTCTCAGAATGGCGCTGGTGCTGCTGACGCCGTTGTTGGTGTTCGTGGAGCCGACATTACTGGCGGCGCTGTTGATGCCATTGGTGCGGTGGCGTCGAGCATCCCCGTTCAGATCGACGTAATTTCGTCTGACGGACGCATTGTTGCGGTGGGGTAGCTGGCGGTGGCTGCTTCCTCGTTGGAAATTGTAGGAATGCGAACGGTCACAAGCCACGCAAGGAACAAGGCCATCACGCCCAGAACCGCCCATGCAATGACGTTGCGCATGAAAAACGCGCTTACACCCATGACGGCATACGAAAGGCCGAGCATCTGAAGTTTGCGCGCAAGTGTGATGCCGCCGCGCTCTTTGAACGGTTTGACATACGCGCCATACACGCGGGTTTTGCAAATCCAGGCATGCAGGCGCGGCGAGCTTTTCGCGAACAGGAACGTCGCCAAAAGCACGAGGGGCGTTGTGGGCAGTAGGGGAACGAATACGCCGATACATCCAAGGGCGAGGCTTATCCAGGCGATAACGAGGAAGAAGATTCTTTTCACAGCTGGCCTTTCGGTCGGTTGCAAGGGCACTCGTTGCGGCCCTTTCATAACGGTTAAGTTTGCTATCGGAAACAAACTTAACCAATGCTAACAAAAGAATATAAAGAATGCGACCGTTGAATGACGTATTTTTTTGGGGAAACGGAATACGAAGCCTCGTGTATGCGGAATGCGGGAGCTTGATTTAAGCTGCATTCCCATATATCGCTCGCAATATGAAGCCCGCCTGGAACAATGGTTTTGCTCCAGGCGGGCTTTGCTGTTGTCTGATTAGGATTTCGCCCTCTCGATGGGCCGCGCTCTCTTGGCAGGGCTGCGTTTGTCCAATGAAAGCTGAATATGCACGGCGAGGGCCCATTCGCCCAATGACGCGCGCTGGCTCGGGCGTTCAACCGCTATCGCACGTTTTCGAGCATTTCCTTTGCGTGGGCAAGCGAGGCCTCGCTTGCGTCGCCCGAAAGCATGCGGGCGATTTCGCGAACGCGTTCGTCTTCGCCAAGCTTGCAGAGCGTGGTTTCGGGAATCGCGGCCTCGGCGGCGTTTGCGTCTTCGCTTTCGTTGGGGGCCGCTCCCGCGGTTTTCTTCACCATGAAATGGCGCTCGCCGCGCACGGCCACCTGGGCGAGGTGGGTCACCACGATCACCTGGTGCGTTTTTGCCAAATCAGCCAGCACGGCGGCCAGCGCCACCGCGACCGATCCGCCTACGCCGGCATCGACTTCGTCGAACACGAGTGTGTCGCGCGCGTCGGCCTCGCCCAGCACGACCTTGCACGCGAGCATCACGCGGCTCACCTCGCCGCCCGAGGCAATACGCGCAAGCGGACGCGGCGTCATGCCTGTGCCGGCCCGATACATGAATTCGACCTTGGAGGCTCCTGCGCGCGTCCATTGTGCTCGCTCAAGGGGGTCGACGTGCACGATGAGCTCGGCGCCGCCCATCTCCAAACGGGCCATTTGTGCGTTCACTTGCTCGCCGAATTTCGGGGCGGCTGCGTTACGCGCGTCGTCGAACGCTTTGGCGGCCTCGACGAGCTTCGCTTCGGCGGCGGCATGGGCGATTTCGGCCTGGGCGATCACGCGCGAGGAATCGTCGACCGACTCGATGAGCTTGGCGGCAGCATCGCGACGCTCGATAACGTCTTCCATGCGCGGCCCGAAGGCGCGCATAAGGCCTTGCAGGGTGCTTGCGCGTTCTTGCAGGCGTTCAAGGGCATGCGGGTCGTGATCGATGCCGTCGCGGTACTCGCGCAAATCGCGCGAGGCGTCTTCAAGAATATAGGACGCGTCGGTGAGCGACGAAACCAGGGGTTCGAGCGCGGCGTCGGCCGCCGTGAGCGACTCGAGTGAGGCGATAGCGGAATTCACGGCCTCGATTGCGCCTCCGTCGCCTGAAAGGCCCCAATACGCGCCGTCGCTTGCCTGGGCGAGCGCTTCGGCGTTTTCAATTCTGGGGAGTTCCGCCATAAGCTCGTCGTATTCGTCGAGCGTGGGGTTTACCTCATCGATGCGGGCGAGCGTGAAGCGCGCCTCTTCGAGCTGCGCGGCGGAGGCCTGCGAGGCTTCGCGAACGCGGGCAAGTTCTGCTGCTGCAGCCTGTTCGGCGTTGAAAGCTTCGATGTAGGCCGCTTTTGCGCTTGCAACCGCATCGCCCGCCCATGCGTCGAGCATGGCGGCGTGGTTTGCGGGCTTTAAGAGGTGTTGGTGCTCGTGCTGGCCGCATAAATCGACGGTGGCGCCCAGCTGCTCGGCAAGCTGGCGCACGGTGGACATGGAGCCGTCGATGCTCACGCGGCTGCGCCCGTCGGCGGAAACCTTGCGGCATGCGATGTGACCGTCGTCGGCGTTGTCGGCATCGGCTGGCAAGAAGAAGCGGCCTTCGACCACGGCGCCCTGCGCGCCCTCACGCACGGTAGAGGCGTCGGCGCGCTCGCCCACAAGCAGCTTGATTGCCGAAAGCAGCGCGGTTTTGCCGGCGCCCGTTTCGCCCGTGACCACCGTGAGGCCCTGCGCGGGCGCGAACGTCGCTTCGCGAATAAGGGCGACATTTTGCACGTGGAGCTCGTCGAGCATGGCGAAACCTTTCTCGAATGCGCCGCCGCACGCTGCGACGGTCAGGTGCCGTCCATTATAGGCTCTTGGGGTGCGAGGTTGCGTGCGGCGCGAAAACCAAAGGGAAACGGTGAAAGTGCGCGGGCGCGGCGGCGCGGCGACGAGCTCTGTGCGTGCGAAGACGGGCCATGGTCGTGCACGAAACCTGAGCGCGGTTTCTCGCGTGGGATGAGAGCAACAAAAAAGCCCGCTCGGTTGAGCGGGCTATAGAAACAAATTGAGGCCCGGAGGGGAGCCGAGCCTCACACAAGGAGGGGATGAACGACGCTTCAGATCGCGTCGGTTCAAAATCTGCTTTGGGGAAGCAGGCAAGTAAAGGAGGGGAGCCTTTCGCTTGCAGGGCAAAAGTATACAGGTCGCTATTTGAGAAGTTGTGACCATGAAGTGGATGGTTTGTGGAACGGGACAGTTTTGAGCTTACGTTCCGAGAAATTCCATAAGCCACGCCTATATATTCTTTTTTACGAGTGAAATATATAAGCAGTGCCTATAGGAAATATTCAAGAAACCGAATGCCGTCGAAAAAAGGGACAGAATAAATAATGCGTGGCAAGAAAGCGATGAAATTGCATATATGCACGAATCGCGACTGTTTCCATGCGCCAATGCGCGCCACAGCATTGATGATTTGATTAGTAAAAAACGTCCATTGCTTCTAAAAACCGCAGGTCAACAACGCATGGTTGGGATAATGAAGCCGAATGAGCGTCTTTATGGCGATTTGTGGGCGTGTCTTTGCACCACAAAGCCGATTCGGTGTGGCTGCGTGCGCTGCGACGCGTGCACTGCGATGCGTACGATTTTCTGCAACGGCACCGTTGCGTGATTGCGATTGGCGTTTGCGCGTCATTATGGTGGGCGCTCGTTGCGAAGAATCGTTTTCGTTTCGTCCCCAGGAAAAGGAAAAGGCCCGTTCGGACGAGCGGGCCTAAGAGAGAACTTGAGGCCCGGAGGGGAACCGGGCCTCACACAAGGAGGGGGTGTACGGTGCTTGATCTTGGGAGGTGCACCGGTACGTACTGCTTTGGGGCAGCAGGCAAACTGGGAAGGGGACCCCGCGTTTGCAAGGCAAAAGTATAGGTACGGGTTTTCAAGAAGTTGTGAGACGGTTTTGAACGACTTGTGTACGCAGGGCACCTGTGCTCGACAAGATGCAAAAGGCCTGATGGGAGCCATAAAGCAACACCTCACATAATGAGGGTGAATTAGACATAATCTAAAAATGTGTATGCGTTTGTGAAGGGCTTTTGAAGCGTCATTAAAAAGCTTCGCCGTTCGCCGCCGCTAAACGACCGTTTGCCGCAGCATCATTTTGAGCCGCTTTTTGACTTGTGAAGCGCGCTTGCGCCACTTTTCGGGAAAGCGGCCCTTGCAGGCGCTCCGTTCGCCGCGTTGCAACTATACTCAGGGCATTGCATTAGCCGCGCCGCGCGCGCTTTTGCCGTGTTTCGCGCCGCGTTCGCCACATCCGAAAGGGGCTCTTATGGCCGATATCGAATTGCGTTTTCACAAAGACATGCTCGTGCTTTCCGCCCCGCTCGCGTTCGCGCTCGCGAACCAAGGCGTCGACATGGAAACCGAAGCTGAATATATGAGCTTGGTTGAGCCGGAAACTATGCGAGATGCGCTGCGCCTTGAATCGATGGCGGGTGCGCAGTGCTTGGTTGCCGAGACCGATATTTGCGAGGCGCGCCTGGCGCACAAGCGCATGGAAGATCGCGCTCAAGAACTTGCGCAGGCGGCTATTTCCCATGCGCGCGCGAATGCGCCGCAGCATGTGCTGTGCGAAGTTGGCCCGTGCGGGCTTCCGCTCGATGCCACGTCGGCGATGTCGATGAAGCAGTGCGCGGCGCAATATGAAGGCGCGGCGCGAGCGCTTGTCGAGGGCGGCAAGGAAGCCATGGGGTCTCTTGCTGAAAGTGAAGGCGCGGGCTTCGATGCGATTTTCTTGAACGGATTGCGCAGCGCGGCCGATGTTCAGTGCGGCATCGAAGGCGTGCGCCGCGCGTATGCGGGCCCGGTGTTTGCGTCGGTTGACGTGAATGAGCAAGGCGAGTTCGACGGAAAGCCGCTCGCTGAAGCGATCGAGGTGCTCGCGAAGGCCGATGTGATTGGCATTCGCAGTGCTGCTGCGCCCGAGGCGATTGTGGAAGTGGTGCGCGAGATTGCCGCCGCTACGCCGAAGCCTATTTTGGTGCAGGTGAGCGTGCGCCAGGCAACCGCCGCCGAGAAGCGCCGCGCATCGCTCGGCGCACCCATTCCCGAGAACCCCTATGCGCTGCCCGACTTCATGGCCGATGCGGCTGTGGCTCTGCGCGCAGCGGGCGCTCAGTTTCTGCGCGCGTGCGGCGAGGCGACTCCTGCATACACGGGCGCTTTGGCCGCAGGCGTTTTCGGCGCCGACAGCATTCGCTAATTGTTTGTCGGCAGGCTTGTCGGGATGTGCTAAATGCTCGCAGCGTTTAGCACATTGAGCCGAGGCCGTCACAATGCGTCGAGCAACAAGGGATGTGTTAAGCGCTGCGAGCATTTAACAGGTGGTATCCCCTTGACAGATTGGAGTGGGGCGCATCGCGAGAGGTCGGCACCAACCTGTTAAACGCTACGAGCATTTAACAGGTGACAACAGGTTGAAGATATAAAGAAAGGAAACCACTGCATGGCTTTGCTTGAGAGAAGCGATTCGTATGGCGAAATGCAGCGCGTTGTGGATTATCTTTTCAAGAACACGCCCATCGTTGAGCGGCTTGATGTGATTCTGGCGGCGGAGACGTTCGACGTGTGCGCCGACATGCGAGAAATCGTCGATCTGTTGCCGCCGGGCGCGTATACGCGCATCGCTTTATGCCAGCAGATGAACTCCTCGATTGCCGGCCATGGCTGGGGCTACACCTACGGCACTGTGGAGTAGGGCGGCGGCCTGGGGTGCCCCTCTCATTTCTCATGTGGGAAAAGTTGCGCAACAAACTCGCAGTTTATCAGGCATATTGCCGGTAACGTAAAATTTCTTTCGCAAATTGAAAGCTGAATACATCTAGGAATGAAAAGACATGGTCGTCAGCCATCGGTATGATTTTCAGCGACCAAGCATAAAACGCACCGAGGAAGGCATCGCAACCATGTCCGGCAACATAGTATCAGTCGACGAGGAGTCGTTGAAGTCCGACCTTCGCGAGCTCGTGAGGAAAACCGTGCAGGAAACGCTGAACGCCCTGCTAGACGAGG
>NZ_QIBZ01000025.1 GCF_003725955.1 Slackia isoflavoniconvertens
CATACGGCGAGGGCCGCGCCCCCGGTCCCCGGGGCGCGGCCCTCTTGCTTAAACTGCTCAATTTTTCGTGCTCACGGTGCTCATTTCCCAGTGATCACTCGGACCACTTCTTAGTGAACATCAACAGTCGACGCGCCGCAGTCCGTGCACCTCCACCACTGGGACCCCGATGAGGTCCTGCCGTTGCGCTTGGCCCGCCCGCCGCAGTAGGGGCAATAGACGGCCTTCATGGCCACCTCTTCCGAAAGGGTATTTAACGGTTCCGGAAAAGGTTATCTGCCTGCGGGAACGATAGGCAACCGGACACACATTCTGTCCGAGCGGTTAAAAGCGGGCACGGAATTTATACGGCTGAAAAAGGGGCATCGACCTGCGCCGATGCCCCCAACGTGGACACACGTTTTGTCCTATAAGCCTTAGCCAACAGATTGCCTGCACAAAAAACATGGCCACCCGCAAAGGGTGGCCATGTAGATTCTATCTGCAAGAAATCTTTTGCGTGCGTGGTGTGCTTTCGCACGTTCAGTCATGCGCGCCTTCGCGCTTTCACACTCTAGAACGTTCATGCGTTCATGCGTCCACGCTTTCCGCATTCTCGCGTTCGCGCTTTCGTACTGGTCTATTCGCCTGTGCGAATTACCACGTGCGGGAATTCATCTGGCGGAACTGAGCAACGGTTGGAGCGTGCGAATTCATGCCGCCGTCAACGTTGATGATCTGTCCCGTGGTGTAGGTGCTTTCATCGGAGCCAAAATATACGGCTGCATGAGCAATGTCTTCTGGGCAACCGTAGCGGTTAACCATGATGCTACCCAAGAAGATATCTTTGAGCATCTGAGGAACCTTCGCCTCGTTTTCTGGCGTAACAATCAAGCCTGGACGGATGCAATTGCAGCGGATGTTGTCTTTGCCGTATTGCAAGGCAACGTATTGCGTGAAGATGTCTACGCCCGCCTTGGCGCATGCATAAGCGGTAGAACCTAAGTCGCCTGCACATGATGCCATAGAGCCAATGTTTACGATTGCGCCGCCACCAATTTCTTTCATGTAGGGGATAGCGCACTTCGTTGCATAGAAGGTGCCGCGCAGGTCGCTTTCCAAAATAGCGTCCCACATTTCAAGGGTGAGCTCGTCAACACGACCGTCCTTGAGGGCAACGTTTGCTGCATTGTTTACCAAAATATCGAGCTTGCCGTATTGCTCTACAGTGTCTGCAATAAGCGCTTCGATGCTTGCTGGTTCGGTAATGTCGAAATAGTGGAAGCTTGCCTTGCCGCCTGCTTCAACAATTTGATCAACTACAACTTGGCCTTTTTCGGCACGACGACCACTAATAACAACCGTTGCGCCCTCGGCTGCGTATACCTTTGCGATACCGATGCCAATGCCGCTGGTGGAGCCCGTTACGATAGCAACTTTGCCTTCGAGTCTACCCATCGTGCTTCCTTTCTCGTTCAAATTATAGATAAGGCATTTGTATTCCTTTTTCGCTTTTTTGTGAATATTTGCATAGAAAAAGCGGATGGCAGGCGTGGGGATTTCGGCAGGAAGGGAAGGGGCCGGCCGCGTTGCGTGCGCTGCCGTATTCTTTTCTACAGGAAAATATGTTGAGCTGCTCGTTTTTCTGTTTGAATAGTAGACAGATTTAGCATGGTCAGAGGCTGCTAGCAAACAATTTACCCCCTCAACAAAACGCTTGCTCTCTGACATGCCATGCTCGCGCACAAAGTTGGGGCCTTCCCAGACGGGAAGGCCCCTTTGCTGATTATCTTAGCGCTTCATTTCAATGGAGCTGCACCGATGGTATCCGTGCTTATTTATAGTTGTTGCGCTTTCTGAACGTGAAGAGCGCCCCAGCACCGGCAGCGATCGCAACGCCGCAGATGCCCATTGCATAGAGGGCGGCGCTATCGCCGGTGTGAGGGAGATTGGATGCAGGCTTATCGGAGTCGACCCCGACGATGGTCAGCTTTGCATCGTCGATGTTCACGATGAACTGGTCGGTCACATCGTTGCCGTCGGAATCGATGACGACAGCTTGGCCGCTTTTCGTTACAGGGTACTCGCCTGCATCGGTGCCCGTTGCAGAAGCCTCAACGCCGGAAACGTAGAAGGTCTGACCATTGATCTGGAACTCCAGGGTCTCGAAACCGGATACGGACTTCTCGGTGCCGTCGTAGGTCACGGACTTGGAGTTAGGAGTGAGGGTGATCTGGTACTTCTCGCTACGGTCGGTAACGGTCAGGGTTCCATACGTCTTGTTAATCTGATAGTTGTCCAGATTGGTTCCCTCGTTGGGGATGCATTCGAATGCATTCTCAGAGGAGCCGACGATCTTCTGCGAACCGGCGAAAGAATAGGTGGCACCTTGGCCATCGACCCAACCAGTGCCCCGGGCAGCCTCCCCAACGGTGACCTTGTGATTGGTCAGGGGCTTGCCGTCGTACTCCTTCGAACCACTCGCGGAGGTCAGGGTGACCGGACGCTGTGCGACATTCAATGTAGAATAACTAATGGTAATAGCGTAGTGTTCCTTGAAGTATTCCTCACTACCCGAAGGAAACTCTACGTCAAACGTATTATCCGATTCGCCAGCATTCGTCTGAGAACCGGTCATCGTGTATGTAACTCTGTCTCTGTCAGCAGAAATCCAACCCTCCCCATCTTCATTAATTCCTGTGACAGTAAGAGGGGTGCCGTCATAGATCTTATGGCCATACGAGGAAGACAAACCTACGGTACGCTTTCTAATCTTGATTCGAATTGTCTCGTCACCCAAATCACCTCCCGAAACCTTCAAAATCACGCTGCCGATTTCAGTTCCCGTCACAGTAACGCGAGATGGATCATCCGTTTCCGTTACAGTGATAGCTCCAGTTTCGCCGTCCTTTTCCCAGCTCCAATCATAACTTGACCTTTTTGTCAAGTTTTGATAGCTCGTTATTTCATACCAAAAAATCGGGTCTGTTTTGCCTTTTATTCCCTTAAGCTCGGAGTCGCCTCCCGTATCAGCGAAAGCTGCGACGGGCAGAAAAGATGCTGCCAGCACTGCCGCCAGCATCACCCTCGCAAATCTTTTCGCAAGCGATTGGGAGAGAACTGCAGTTTCGACCTCTCCCCATTTGGAGAATTTGGAATCCATGAAGCTCATGTCTGCTCCAATCGCATCGAATTGAACCAACGTAAAACGCAACACGACGTACAGTGTGTTGCTGCGTTTTTTCGATTTGGTAAAGAATAACCGAATCTTTGTTGGCTATGCGTCGTTTGAATGTAATTACCTCTCTAATAAATCATATTTGTTACTTTTCTGCACCACCAAACCAGATTCTGCCTCCTTCGAATTAGGCACCCACCCCATCAAGACCGCGAAGCATCCCCGTCCAGAGCAAGCCCGAGCCGAGCAAGGGACATGCTCGAAAATAATTCTCTGTTAACATGAAATGCAATGTTGCAATAGGGAACGCACGCTTGAATTGGAGGATACGATGAAGATACAGGTTAAAGAGACCTTGGCCAGGCGCCGGACGGTTTTCGTCCTCACGCTCGCAGCCATCGTCGGCGTTTGCGCTTTCACCTTCTCCGGCACCCAGAATTACGCCTGGGCTGAAGGCGAGGGACCCATTGCCACTTGGAATGAAGTCAAAGCGCCGGGATATGGCGTCGTTAAAGCAAATGAAAAGAACCTATCGCTTGAAATAAAAATAGATAGCTCGAACGATCACCTGGAGGCCCATTTCACGAATAACGACGGAGATACAATTCACCCATCTGTCCTTGAGTTGACAACGGAAGATGGATCAGTATTAACCGCCTGTTTTGGTGAAGATATTCTTCCCACCAATCAAGCAGCATCTTCCATTGAAGGCTCGAAACCCACTACCCGATTCACTAAAGCAGAGCTTTACGAAACCGTCACCGTGACCTTCAATATGAACAGCCACGGAACCCAGATCATCAACCCCATTACGGTCAAGAAGGGGACGTCCGTCACCCTGCCCCAGCCCACAGACCCGAATTATGACTTCGGCGGCTGGTTCACCGATGAGAGCCTCACCACCTCGTTCAACGGCACCGCCGCTACGAACATGACCGTCTACGCCAAATGGACCGAAAAGGAAAAGGTCACCGTTTCCTTCGAATCCGAATTCGGGACCGCACCTGAGGCCAAAACCGTGAACAAGGACGAGATCGTCGAACTCCCCAATCTAGGCACTGACGGCGACTACACATTCGTTGGCTGGATCATGAAGGGCTCCGAAGGCACCGATCCCTTTATCGGCGAATACACCGCTAAAGAAAACATCACCTTCACGGCTGTCTGGGAAGCTCCCTCCACTCCCATCATCGAAATGGTCGATGTCACCTTCGACATGAACGGCCACGGCGACAGTGTGACCAAGCAGACCGAGAAGGGCAAGCCCATCACCCTTATCGATGATCCTGCCGCCGAAGGCTACACCTTCAAGGGCTGGACCTACGACAAGAAAGGCAAGCAGGCCTTCGACGCCAAGAAGAACGCAGACCAGGACACCACCCTGTACGCCCAGTGGGAGAAGAATGCCGACTCCGCTCCCACCAACTCAACAATCCCCCGGACCGGTGACAACCAGATGGCACTCCTGGCATCCCTCTGCTTCAGTGCAGCAGCCCTGATCGCAGTCGGCATCGCGTTAACCGCGTATCGCAAATGCAAGCACGCATAAAGCATACGTGACGTTACCGTTCTAATTCTCGATCTAAACAGAGGGGAGTCCCGCGGGACTCCCCTTCCCATTCGCGTACCTAGTTACGCTGTTCCTACTAAAATTGGGAATTCTATTCCCAATTTTTCTACTCCCACTCGATGGCGTCGGTTCTGCCGTCCCGTCACTCCAGTTACACCCAGTTTTCGGCATCGACACGGAACGCGTGCCGCCGAATGACGCGATGTCGCGTTTCGTCGGCTTCGGGGACAAAAGCTGGGACAACCTCAAAAACTTTTTTCAAACTCAGGGCTTTGAGTTTTTGTTTTTGTCCCAAAGTGCGCGGCGGGTCGCCTTTGGAGGCTCGATGGCGCCGAAAACGCCCGTTTTGAAACTCAACCGCCCTTTTGCCCGCAAGCCGCCAGCTGCAATCGCAAGTGAATTAACGCGGGTGGCTTGCGCGCCATTTGCAAAACCCCAGGTCGCAGGTCTTCGCCATTCGTGAACAAAGTGAGTAGTCTCAGGTGGCTTGCTTATGAGTTGGCGAACGGGCCTTCAGGATTCAGGGCAAACATGCTGGTAGAATAGGATTCTCAAATCAATGACAGGAGACCGAGCATGGCCGAACCCCACGATAGGAAGCCGATCCTCACGATCGAGCAGCAGATAGAGCACCTCAAGCAGAAGGGCGTAGCCTTCGAACTGTGTTCCGAGGAAGAGGCCGCGGACTACCTGCGCGACAAGTGCAACTTCTTCAAGCTCGCATCCTACCGCAAACTCTTCTCGAAATACGAGGGAGGCCCGCGCGACGGCCGCTACGTAGACCTCGACTTCGGCCAGCTGCGCCTGCTCGCGGCGCTCGACCAGGAGCTGCGCCACGCCCTGCTCGGCATGACGCTCGACATCGAGCATTTCCAGAAGGTGACACTGCTTCGCGAGATGGAGGACCGTGGAGAGGACGGCTACGCCATCGTGGCCGACTACATGGCATCGCTTACCACTGCAAACAGGGAGTACCGCCTGCGCGAGCTCAAGATGAGCGGCCGCAGCCCCTACAGCTCGAGCCTCTACGCGAAGTACTCCGGCGACATGCCTGCCTGGGCCTTCCTTGAGCTCACCTCGTTCGGCACCCTCATCGACTTCGTGCGCTTCTGCGCCAGGCGATGGGGCGACAGGCGCCTCGAGGCCTCCCACTACGACCTCAAGCGCGTGAAGTCCGTCCGCAACTGCGCCGCGCACGGCTCGTGCCTGATCAACTGCTTCGCCGAGAGGGGCGCCGCCCGGGGCTCGGCGTCCAGCGGCGTCTCCCGAAGGGTCGCCGCCGTGGGGATTCCCAAGGCGACCAGGAGGAAGTGGATGGGGAATACGGCCATGCAGGAGGTCGCGACCGTGCTCGTGGCGCACTCCGGCTTGGTACCCGAGGGCTCCTCGCGCTCGCGCGCCGCATCCGAGCTCGCCGAGATGTTCGCCAGGGCCGACGGCGAAACCGAGGCGCTGCCCGACAAGGGGCCCGACGCCGCAGCTCGCTCCGCGCTCGAGTTCCTTCGCAGGTTGACAGAATCGCTCGGGTTGGTAGAATAGCCTGCAGATAGCAAAACCTTCACGGTTTTAGGGGCGGACTTGCGCAAGCGACTCTGCCCTATTTTTATATTCACTCGCTATAGGAGACGGATGATACCTGGGTCAATGACAGAACTGAGAAGCCCGGAATAATGGAGCCAGTTAGAAACCCTCGGGTTTGCGGGGCGGGATCATGAGAGCGATTCTGCCCTATTTTTTTCCTCCGTCTGCCCCAACCAAGTAGTTCGAAGATAGCCTGTAGGTGTCCTCGTAGGCGCCTTTTATAATATGAGCAGGACATTGTCAATAGGCAATGAAGGGCCAAGGGCGATTTCGTTCGCCCTTGGCCCAATCTATCTCCTCCGCAATCCCCGTTGACAGCGCGTGTCGGATCGACGCCCGTCTGGCAGTTTAATATTCGCCCATCGCGCAGAATGCGCCGGTGCATCTCGTTGCTACGGCCGGCCCCTCCGTCTCGTCTGTCTTTTGGCGTGCGTGGCGGCTTCGCCGCCGCACGAAAAAAATCCGAGGATGGAGGCCGACGCCCGTCGAGCCCGGGAATTCCGGGAAAGACCCGGATATGTGCGCGGCGCTCCCGCTAGGCGCCTTCCGCCATTCGGCCCACGGCCCAGCACCAGCAGGCCAGCTCGCGCGCCACCGCGACGTTGGCCACGCTGCTCTGCTTGCCCGCATCGTCCATGGAGCGGCGCCTGTCGACGAGCCGCCTCACGCCCGCGTTGGCGTGTCGCCTGGTCGCTGCGTCGACTACCTGCCCCTTGGCCAGGTCTTTCGGCGACCTCGACGCTCCCTTGTAGTGCCAGGCGGCCTCGACGAGCAGCTTTCTCAGGTGCTTGTTGCCGGCCTTGGTTATCCCGCCGCGGAATCGGGACTCGCCGCTGGAGTGCTCGGAGGGCACCAGGCCCACCCACGCCGCGAAGCCCGACGCCGTGGCGAACCTCGCGAAGCCGTCGGCCTCGCACGCGATCGAAGCCGCGGTGACCGCGTCTATACCCTTGAGGCATTTGAGCGCGTCGCAGGTCGGCTTCCATCTAGGCTGCTGGGCCAGCGACTTGACCTTCGCCTCGAGCGCGGCCTTGGCGGCGTCGGCCTCGCGCACGCGCTCGCAGTAGTGGTCCAGCGTCGCCATGGCGGCGGCGTCCCCGAGGTCGATGCGGCCCACCCACGCCCAGAAATCCCCGGTCCAGCGGTTGCGCCTCTGGCCGGCGGCGTTCCTCTCGTCGTAGACGAGCCCGTGCCTGAGCAGGAACTTCGAAAGCCTCTGCTTGGCGCGCACGGCGTCGTCGCGCGCGTCGGCCAGCGCCCGCGCCAAATCCCGCGCGCCCTCGCACTCGGCATCGGGCACGTGCACCTCGGTGACCACGCCCAGCGCCAGCTGCACCGCGAGGAACTGCGCGTCGCGCCTGTCGGTCTTGCGGCCGCGGTCCGCGGCGGGCTTGTGCATCTTGGAAACGGCTCCGATCACGCAGGCGGCGCCCATCGCGTTCAGCTCGCGGCAAAGGTGGAAGCCCGTCACTCCCGACTCGTAGACGCATCTGGCGGACTGGGGCAGCGAGGACACCCATGAGGCGATCTCGCCGGGCTCGTAGCCGAACGATTTCCTGATCGTCTCGCCCGTTTCCGGGACGAACGCGCAGGCCTTCACCGGCCTGGCATGCACGTCTAGCCCTACGAAAGTGGTAGCATTGCTCATCGGAAGCCCCTTCCATGAATGCGGCGTGGCCGCTGGCGGTTTGGACACCTCTATTGTCGGCCTAATCCGCGGATATGCATGCAGGAGGGGCTTCCAACTTTTTTATGTCCTGCTCATATCGTCTTGTATAGTATTATTAAAAGGGGGAAATGTTTATGTTACATAGCATGCGTATTCGATAAGCATTGAAATCAAAAAAGATTTTTCCCATTTTCAATATGGGCTTTTTTGAAAAATTAGAAATCATAATCAAAAACTCTGAAAAACAAAAGGAAGGATATTAAATGAAACACTTACCTAAAAGTACACTTACGGAAATATTGAATGACCCATACGGATTTACTTACAAAGAAATGTCGGAAGTAATTGGAGAGGATAAAGCAAGAGCCTTATATGCGGAATTGTATAAACAGCCATTTCACAAAAAAAATCTATCAATATCAACAAAAAAAGTCTATAAAAGTAGCGATACTGAAAAGTATGTTTATGAATTGAAAGACAACAGGTATATCGAAACGGTTTTTATTAAACGGCGAGATGGTGGGACTGTTTGCGTAAGTACGCAAGTTGGTTGTTCTGTTGGCTGTATTTTTTGTGAGTCCGGACGCAATGGTTTCGTTCGTAATCTAACACCATCTGAAATTGTGCAGCAGGTCATATTGATACGTCAAAAAGTAAATCGTATCGTTTTTATGGGAATGGGAGAACCTTTATTCAATTACGACAACTTGATTGCAGCAATCCATATTCTTCGAGATAGAAATGGACTTAACTTTCCAACCGACGGCATTACCGTATCAACAGTTGGTCCAGTTAATCAATTAAAAAAATTGCGCGAAGAACATCTAAAAATTCAGTTGACAATATCTTTACATGCAGCAACACAGGCTGCGAGAAACTGCATCATTCCTCATATGCACATGTACGCTATTGAAGATGTTGTTAAGCAAGCATTGTCCTATTCACAAAGGCATAATCGAAAAGTGGTATTTGCGTATTTGCTTTTACCGGGTATAAATGACCGGCCCTCAGATGTAAGACAACTTGCAAAATGGTTTCGGGGCAAAAATGTTATGATTAACGTGCTGCAATACAACCCGACGAGTAATTCAAAAATTAGAGCACCACAAAAACAAGAAATGGTTGCGTTCAAACATCAATTAGAGCAAGCAGGACTTGAAGTTACCATGAGAGTTTCTCATGGTAGAAAGATTAAAGCAGCTTGTGGACAGTTAGCTAATACATATAATAAAGCCAAAAAACAACAAAAATAATTTAATTAAAAGAGCCAGACGCACAGACGCAGAGCCGATAATATGCAGTTTGAAATACTGCTGTTATCGGCTCTTTTTTGATTTAATTTGTGCCCCCAATAACCATATTGGAGCAAAATCAGAACTGTTGCTTGTCGTTCTTTGATTTCCGCAGCAGCTTTGAAAAACCAAAGCCGCCGTTTCTTTTTATCTTCTAATGAAATGACGCGGTATCACTGTTAAAAGCGGCGGCTAAAAGGAGGTAGCCGCCATGAAGCACATACCCTATCGACAAAATCCGACGGTCATTGACATATCAAAAAAAGCGAGGCTTCGGTAGTTTGTGTGACAAGGGGCTAGCCTAGGCAGCAACGCTCTTCGCTCCCTTCACGCCCTTCTTCCTCGCCTTCACCGGGCGACCCGGGAGCTGGGGCTGGCAGTCGCCGCACCTGAGCATGAGCAGGGCCACGAGGTTGTCGGTGTTGCGGAAGCCGTAGCCCATCCTCACCGTCACCTTGATCTTGTTGTTGATGGCCTCTACGCGCCCGTTGCTGATGCCGAGCTCGACTGCGGCGATGATGTCGTCGCGCCGGCGGCGCACCTTCTTCTCCACGGCGACGACCTTGGCGATCTTGCAGTAGGCGGCCCTGTGCATCCAGTCGTCGAGCAGCTCGGCGGCCTCGGAGCCGTCGGCTGCCCGGAAGACGGCCCGCAGGTCCTCCTTGAGCTCCCAGGCCCTGACCAGCCGCGAGCCGGCCCTCTTCTTGAGCGCCTCGAGCCTCGCCCTCTGGCCGTCGGTGAGGTCCTCGGGGTTCTTCACGAGCGCGTAGCGGCTGCCCTTGATGGAGGCCGCCTCCTCCTCGATGTGTTTCGTCAAGAGGATTTGAGCAAAAAGAGCATCGGAAATTGAGCAGCCTGAGCATCGGAAGTGCGCACGCTTTCTGAGCGGCTAGCCCTCCTGCATGAGGGCATGGCGGACGCGGTAGGACT
>NZ_QIBZ01000026.1 GCF_003725955.1 Slackia isoflavoniconvertens
CCGTGGCGGCTATAACCGCCTAAACGCTCGGGGAGAGGACGTAAGACCCTAGAGGACTATATCGGTCCCCGACGGCAGACCTCGCAGAACTGAGAATCCCCTGGTTTCAACTACGGGGAGTGTCAACGGGGAAATGTCTGAGATGCCAGACGTTCTGCCATACACCGTATCTTCTGGCTCTGGGTGTACAATAAAATCATTGATAAAATAACGTCCCTATGAGGGCTTCCGGGATGGGTCCCAGAGGGAGCCTTTTCTTCTGGCTCTGGGTGTACAATAAAATCATTGATAAAATAACGTCCCTATGAGGGCTTCCGGGATGGGTTGGTGAGCGGGTTGTCTCTTGAGTCTGTTCTTCTCGAATACGGGGCTTCCGAGGTCTCGGCCATGGATGTCTACTCCGATATCTTTCAGCTCGGGTACGGGTTCATCCAGACGGAGGGCGAGCCGGGCGGGCTGCACAAGGCCAACCCGATAATCCTCGGCTCGTTCGGCGGGCATTACGACAGCGACGGGAAGCTCGTCGGAGACAGGAGACGCCGCCGAATCCTGCTCGAGGACACGTTCGAGGAGACCCTTGCCGAGTTCCGCGATGCGAACTGGGCGATAACGAACGGTCTCACCTACTGGGGCAGGGCGAACACCGCCGACGCGCAGAGCAAGATGTGCGCCATGATTTTCGACCTCGACGGGCAGGATGACGGCACGCTCACGGCCTTCCTGTACAACTGCCGAAGCGACTACCCCGTTTATCCCGAGCCGAACTACATCATCCTGAGCGGCCACAACGTCCACCTGTACTACGTCCTCGAGGAACCCGCCGACCTATACCCGAACACCAAGAGCCTGCTGAAGGACATGAAGTACCACCTGACCGACAGGATGTGGAACAAGTACACGTCGAGGGAATGGGAGCACCCGCAGCACCAGGGCATCAACCAAGGGTTCCGCGTCATCGGCGGCAAGACGAAGGACGGCGGCACGGTCAGGGCGTTCAGGGTCAACACGCACCCCTTCTCGCTCGAAGAGCTGAACGACTTCCTTCCCCCGGAACAGCAGGTAGACCTGTCGAAGAAGTGGAGGGAGACGAGGTACACGCTCGAACAGGCCAAGGAGAGATTCCCCGAGTGGTACGAGAAGGTCATCGTCAACGGCGGACGCGCCGACGGCTCGTGGGATGCCAAGGAAGACCTCTACAACTGGTGGCTGCGCAAGATACGCGCGGGTGCGACGTTCAGCCATAGGTACTTCTGCCTGATGGCTCTGGCGATATACGCCGTGAAGTGCGGCATCACCGACCGCGAACGCGTCAAGGCGGACATGGATTCGCTGGTGCCGTTCCTGGATTCGGTAGACACCGAGCACCCGTTCGGCAACGACCATGAGGTCGAGAACGCTCTCGAATGCCTCGACCTGCGGTACAAGAAGTTCCCCATCAAGGACTTGGAGAGGATATCGGGAATAGCGATCCCGAAGAACAAGCGGAACTACAGGAAGCAGCCACAGCACATGGAGTACCTAAACGGGCTGCGCAAGATGCGTCGCGACGTTCTCGGCGAGAACGAGTATGAAAACAGCGGTCGGCCAAAGGGAAGTGGGGAGAAGCGCGAGCTGATTCGCTCCTATGCCCGGGAGCACCCGGATGCCAACCACTCGGACATAGCAAAGGCGCTGGGCGTGTCGAGGTCTACCGTCATCAAGTGGCTGAGGGACTGGAAGTGCGATACCGACGGCCTGCCGGACGGCGCGTGGTACGAGGGCGGTCACATCCACGTCGATATGACGGAGCCGAAAGCCGATTGATTCTTGCCTGCTTTGCGTTTGGGTGATGAAATGGGCTGATACACAGGGTGATACACGCCGAGATACACAGGAGATACACGTGCCGCAGAAGATGTTCAGGCTTACAGATGAGCAAATCTGTAAGCTAAAAAAGGTTTCCGAGCTGCGAGGATGTTCTCAAACTGATTTGATTCGCGGGTTCATCGATTCGCTTGACGAGGAGCCGCCTGATACACAGGGTGATACACACCGAGATACACAGGAGATACACGGTGACGAGCGGTCGAGCGGAGCCGATTCGCCAGCGCTCGCCGCCCTCATCGACCAGCTCGCCAAGAAGGACGAGCAGATAGCCAAGCTCATGGAGACGGTCGCCGACAGCACCAAGGCCGTGCAGGGCGCTCAGGTGCTCCACCACGAGACGGCGCAGGCGCTCGCGCTCGAATCCACGGAGCAGAAGCTGAGCCGATGGCAAAGGCTCAAGAGGGCTTGGAGGGGATAGACGTGTCGGAACTCGGCAAGCGCCGCTGGTGCGTCTACTGCTCCGTCGGGTGATTTGGCGCAAATGAACGACTGAGAGCCGTTTTAAGGCTCTGAAATGTGGCCGCAGGTGGAAGTCTGCGGCCATTTTCTTTTAAGGTCGATTTTGGGCATCTGGTGGCTTCTCAGATGGGTTCACGCCCCTTTCGTCTTCACTGCTTGGCGCGAAGCGCCTTGGGCGCGCCGGTTGCTTTTTGGTCGATTTGGGCTGTCGCGCCCTCCGGTCTGGCTGCGGTCGGCAGAGACGGGTGTGGAAAAGTTTTCGACAGCGAGCGGGTTTTCAACAGCGAAAAATCCCGACAGAGATATCTACTAATTCTCTTCTAAATCTCTCTATTCGTAGGTAGTGGCTTTCCCACTACACGTATGTCGTTTGCTGTAGTGGCTTTCCCACTACACCTGTAGTGGCTTTCCCACTACACCTGTAGTGGCTTTCCCACTACAGGCCTGTAGTGGCTTTCCCACTACACCTGTAGTGGCTTTCCCACTACAGACTTTTCAACACTGTAGTGGCTTTCCCACTACAGCTATGGGTCGTTTCAACCCATAGGAAGGCCCAGATTTGACCATACGACTGATATTTCGTATACTTTCGTCGTACCGAGAAAGGAAAAGAATGGCACCGGAGATACACCCGAACGCGCTGAAGCACCTGACGCGCGACGAAGTGCTGTCAGCATGGGGAAACGTGGTGAAGAGCATCCAGCGCGAAAACGATGACGAGCCGCCGCGTTGGCTCTGCGTCGGCTGGCTCCCGGACGGCAGGTCGGTCGAGCTGATAGCGGTCGAGACGATTTTCGGCTGGCTCATCATCCACGCCATGTCCCCGGTTCAACCCAAGTTCGCGAAGGAAATCGCCCAGACGGAAAGGAGAGCGCGATGAGCTACATAGCGGCAAACGGTCAGGAAATCACGGAAGCGATGATTGGCAGCTGGTGCGACGCATACGAGCGCGGAGAGTTCCCCGAGGGCGAGCGCACCGTCGGCGAGGTCGTCATGGGCCGTCCCCCTCTGTCGGCCGAAAAGACCACGACCGTAACGGTGAAGATTCCCGTCGGCATGAAGGCCACCTTGACGAAGAAGGCCGAGGAGCGCGGCACGACCATGAGTGCCTACGTTCGCAGCGTCCTCGCCAACGACATTCTCGCGGCATCGTAGAGCGGCAAAAGAAAAGCCCCCGACGCTGGCCATAGCTCGGGGGCTTTGCAGACGGTTAAACCAGTCCTTTCTGCAAGGAGCAGTATACACCATGGACAACATCAACGACCTCATAGGCGACGCGGCAAAGCAACTCATGGCGCAGGCCGACGGAATCCAGAACCAGAAACTGAAGGCAAGCGCCCAGAGGGTCGCGCTAACCGTCTCGGCGAAAACGCGCGACGAGACGATAGCGAAAGCGAGAAATGCCGCGTTCGCCAGAATCCCGATATGGGCTTTCTTCCTGCCCGTAACGCGAAGGCAGCAAATCGTTCTAGGTCGCATCTACAGCTTCCAGTGCACGACGAACAAGGACGGCTCGCCCGCCGAATATCGTATGAGCCTTTCAACCGGTGCGAGCGAACTGGGCATGACAAATCGCGCGGAAATGCAAAAGGATTTGCAAAGGCTTATCTAAACCGTCGTAAAACCCCTGGTTTCAACTACGGGGATATAAGACGGTAGATATTATGCAGCTCAATACTGTATAATATCTATACCATGAAGTACAAGAGTAACCGCAACATAGTTTTCTCCTGCAACTACCATGTGGTCTTCTGCCCGAAGTACCGTCGGCCCGTCCTCGTGGACGGAGTCGACGAGCGCTTCAAGGAGATCGCATGGGAAGTCGCCGACGAGCTCGGGTTCGAGATTGCCGAGATGGAGGTCATGCCCGACCACGTCCACCTGCTCCTGTCAATCGATCCCCAGCTGAGCATCCACCGGGCGATCAAGCGCATCAAGGGGAGGTCAAGCCACGACCTGCGCGAGGAGTTCCCGTGGCTCAAGAGCCGTATACCGACGCTCTGGACGAACAGCTACTTCGTGTCGACCGTGGGAGGTGCACCGCTCGCGCAGGTGAGGAAATACATAGAGAGACAGAAGGAGGTCTAGCCGATGGAACGCGGATTCAAATACCGAATTTACCCGAATGAGTCACAGCGCGACCAGATCGCGCGGATGTTCGGTTGCTGCCGCTTCGTGTACAACCGCGCCCTCGATGTCAAGAAGACCGCCTACAGCGAGACCGGGAAGAGTATCGCCACCAATGATCTGATCAAGATGATCCCTGCGTGGAAGCGCGACCCCGAGACCTCCTGGCTCGCGCAAGTGGACTCCATGGCGCTCCAGCAGTCCATCCGCGACCTCGACCGCGCCTACAAGAACTTCTTCCGACGCGTGCGCGAGGGCGGGAAGCCGGGCTTCCCCAAGTTCAAGTCGCGCCGGCACGCCCGGCAGTCCTACCGCACCAACGGCGGCAAGGTCCTCGACCGCAACCATATCGCGCTGCCGAAGCTCGGGACTGTCCGGGCTAAGGTATCCCGACCGCTCCAGGGGCGTTTCATGTCGGTCACGGTCTCCCTGGACGCGGCCGGCCGTTACTTCGCCACCTTCCTCTGCACCGACGTGCCGGCTAAGAACACGACCGCGACCGACCGGGAGGTCGGAATCGATCTCGGCGTCGAGACGCTTGCGACTCTCTCGGACGGCACGAAAATCGAGAATCCGCGTCATCTCAAGAAATACGAGCGCAAGCTCGCGCGGGAGCAGCGCAGGCTCTCCCGCAGGAAGGGCGCACGCAGGGGCGAGAAGCCGAGCGGCAGGTACATGAAGCAGCGGAAGAGGGTCTCCAGGATCCACGCCAATATCGCCGATGCCAGAACCGATGCCCTTCACAAGGTCACGACCATGCTCGCGGACGAGAACCAAGTCCTGTGCATGGAGGACCTGAATGCCAAGGGCATGGTGCGAAACCATCATCTGGCGAAAGCCGTGTCGGATGCCTCGTTCGGTGAGTTCGCACGGCTGCTTGAGTACAAGTGCGCCGAGCGTGGGCGCTCCCTTGTCAAGATTGGCCGCTTCTACCCGTCGAGCAAGACCTGCTCGGCCTGCGGGCACAGGCTCGACGCCCTGCCGCTGTCGGTGCGGTCGTGGGACTGCCCCGTGTGCGGTGCGCACCACGACCGCGACGTCAACGCGGCGAGAAACATACTGACGGAAGGGAAACGCATCCTCTCCAACACGCAAGGTACCGCGGGGCACGCGGGAACCGTGGCGGCTATAACCGCCTAAACGCTCGGGGAGAGGACGTAAGACCCTAGAGGACTATATCGGTCCCCGACGGCAGACCTCGCAGAACTGAGAATCCCCTGGTTTCAACTACGGGGAGTGTCAACTCCCTCGGGTTCGTCACGAAACGCTCGAACGGTGCACGCAAGCCCGCGACGTATCTCGTCGATGAAGTCGTTTGCGTGACAGAAGCCCGCCGCAACGGCTGGGACGGATAGCCGAGAATCCCGCCGGAGTGTTCCGCGAGAGCGGATCGCGAAGGCGGCGATTCAAAGCAATCAGTTTTGTGTGAGCCGGAAAACCGTGATTCGGAAAATCGAGAAAACGCCGACGGCAACTCGCCCGGTCGGGCTGTCCGTCTTCTTTCTGCGGCGGCGGCACCGCAGAAAGAAGACTCTCGCGCAAGCGCTCACCGGCCAAGGCCGCTCTCCGAGTTGCAAGATTTGGGAAGTGTACGGACAAACTCCACTGTTGTGGACTTTTTCCTCACTTCCATCTTGCTCCCGAACGGCTTTAGCGGCCTTGACGGGAGAGCGCTTGCGCTTTGGAAAACCGGCAATTTAGAGTTGCCGGTTTTCAGTGGGCGGCAACCCTGCCGCTCGATTTCGCACCGTTTGCAAACGCGGCGGCGCTATTTGCAAACGGATGATTCTGGAAAAACGAGAGGTGCCGAAAGCGACATGCGGAGAAAAGAAGCACGCGTCGAGGTGCGGATGACTGAACACGAGAAGGAAGCCCTCAAGCGAAAAGCCGCCAAAAACGGCATGACGGTTTCCGAATACGCCCGCACGCTCCTTGCCAATTCCGACGATGCGACAATCAGGGTCATTGATACCGAGCCTTTGAGAAAGGCCGCGCACGAACTCGCGAAGCAGGGGACGAACCTGAACCAGTTCATGAAGTTCTTGAACACCTATGGCATCAAAGTGTTCGATGCGGGGGAAGCGCAGCGCGTCCTCGCGCGTGAGGTGGAGACGTTTATGGAAGTCGCGGAAGCCCTTGCTGCGCTCCGAAGGGAAGCAGACCGCAACAACGTCCATCTTAAAATCGAGGATTTCGACAATGCCGAAAACGACTGACGAGGGCAAGGAAAGGGTCGATGGGCGAGCCTGCCCATCGACCCTCAATCAAGTCTGGTCTTCTGTTTCGACCGTCGCGTCAATTCCGCCGTCGGTGAACGAGTCGGCTTAGATCCGCGCGAGCGCAGACCACGCCGCCCCGTAGTCATCGACAACTACATTGACCCGACTACTCGCCCGATTCCGAATCGAAAACGCGCTCCGGATATAACCGTCGGATGGTCTCGATTCCGTCATAGATTTCATCATCGTCCTCGCGAAAGGCAAGTGACTTGATATTCTGCATGACCCACTTCTGACGGGAGAGCTTGGAAATCGCGAGGGTTTGCGCATCGACCTCATCGTATCCCTTGGCTGCACGCCAAGTTCCGCGTGCGATGCGTTCGTTTCCAAGCCCCTCGACGTTCTTGCCAACGTAGTCATAGAGGGTATCGACCTCGTAACCGTTCTTTTTCGCCTTATCCTCATCGAAGACGATGGTGAAGCTCCAAGGCTCCATTGTCGTTTCAGCCATATGGTCAGTGTCCTTTAGGCCTGTGCTGCCAGATAGTATTCGAGTGCGTCCCTGTAGACCGAAGACGGCTTCACGCCCTTGCTGCGGGCTATCATGGCCACTCTCTGCGTATCCTTCGCGTCGTAGACCACCGTCACGCGGCGGGTTCCGACCGCGTCGAGGTGTGAGCCGCTGAACACCTTGCCATCGGGTTCCGGCTCGAAGCTGCCGTCCTCGTAGGGCGCGGCCATGCGGTCGAGGTCGGCATCGGTGATGCCGTGCTTCGCCATGAAATCGTTCACGTTCATCCAAATCACCTCTCCAAGCCGAGTTCCCTGAGCGTCTTGCCGCTCGGTGGGGTCATCCCGTGGTAGACGAAGAAGTAGTCATCGTCGGCATCGTAGATGTAGACGAGCTCGACCAGCCTGCTGTGGGAGTCCGTGCCGACGGCAATCCACTCGCCCGATTCGCGTTGCTTGTAGCGAATCATCGACCGCATCGCGGCCATCACGTCCGCTTCGCTCACCTCGGGGTGCCGCCTGCTGATTCTGGGGTGAACCCCTATCTGGCTCATGCCCGCTCTCCTTTCGATATGATATGAAATCATATCATATCTTTCTATCGGGAGAAATACGCCTGCACTTCAAGTGCCAGACAAATGCCAGACGCTTTTATCTAAACCGTCGTAAAACCCCTGGTTTCAACTACGGGGATATAAGACGGTAGATATTATGCAGCTCAATACTGTATAATATCTATACCATGAAGTACAAGAGTAACCGCAACATAGTTTTCTCCTGCAACTACCATGTGGTCTTCTGCCCGAAGTACCGTCGGCCCGTCCTCGTGGACGGAGTCGACGAGCGCTTCAAGGAGATCGCATGGGAAGTCGCCGACGAGCTCGGGTTCGAGATTGCCGAGATGGAGGTCATGCCCGACCACGTCCACCTGCTCCTGTCAATCGATCCCCAGCTGAGCATCCACCGGGCGATCAAGCGCATCAAGGGGAGGTCAAGCCACGACCTGCGCGAGGAGTTCCCGTGGCTCAAGAGCCGTATACCGACGCTCTGGACGAACAGCTACTTCGTGTCGACCGTGGGAGGTGCACCGCTCGCGCAGGTGAGGAAATACATAGAGAGACAGAAGGAGGTCTAGCCGATGGAACGCGGATTCAAATACCGAATTTACCCGAATGAGTCACAGCGCGACCAGATCGCGCGGATGTTCGGTTGCTGCCGCTTCGTGTACAACCGCGCCCTCGATGTCAAGAAGACCGCCTACAGCGAGACCGGGAAGAGTATCGCCACCAATGATCTGATCAAGATGATCCCTGCGTGGAAGCGCGACCCCGAGACCTCCTGGCTCGCGCAAGTGGACTCCATGGCGCTCCAGCAGTCCATCCGCGACCTCGACCGCGCCTACAAGAACTTCTTCCGACGCGTGCGCGAGGGCGGGAAGCCGGGCTTCCCCAAGTTCAAGTCGCGCCGGCACGCCCGGCAGTCCTACCGCACCAACGGCGGCAAGGTCCTCGACCGCAACCATATCGCGCTGCCGAAGCTCGGGACTGTCCGGGCTAAGGTATCCCGACCGCTCCAGGGGCGTTTCATGTCGGTCACGGTCTCCCTGGACGCGGCCGGCCGTTACTTCGCCACCTTCCTCTGCACCGACGTGCCGGCTAAGAACACGACCGCGACCGACCGGGAGGTCGGAATCGATCTCGGCGTCGAGACGCTTGCGACTCTCTCGGACGGCACGAAAATCGAGAATCCGCGTCATCTCAAGAAATACGAGCGCAAGCTCGCGCGGGAGCAGCGCAGGCTCTCCCGCAGGAAGGGCGCACGCAGGGGCGAGAAGCCGAGCGGCAGGTACATGAAGCAGCGGAAGAGGGTCTCCAGGATCCACGCCAATATCGCCGATGCCAGAACCGATGCCCTTCACAAGGTCACGACCATGCTCGCGGACGAGAACCAAGTCCTGTGCATGGAGGACCTGAATGCCAAGGGCATGGTGCGAAACCATCATCTGGCGAAAGCCGTGTCGGATGCCTCGTTCGGTGAGTTCGCACGGCTGCTTGAGTACAAGTGCGCCGAGCGTGGGCGCTCCCTTGTCAAGATTGGCCGCTTCTACCCGTCGAGCAAGACCTGCTCGGCCTGCGGGCACAGGCTCGACGCCCTGCCGCTGTCGGTGCGGTCGTGGGACTGCCCCGTGTGCGGTGCGCACCACGACCGCGACGTCAACGCGGCGAGAAACATACTGACGGAAGGGAAACGCATCCTCTCCAACACGCAAGGTACCGCGGGGCACGCGGGAACCGTGGCGGCTATAACCGCCTAAACGCTCGGGGAGAGGACGTAAGACCCTAGAGGACTATATCGGTCCCCGACGGCAGACCTCGCAGAACTGAGAATCCCCTGGTTTCAACTACGGGGAGTGTCAACGGGGAAATGTCTGAGATGCCAGACGTTCTGCCATACACCGTATCTTCTGGCTCTGGGTGTAAAACAAATCTATTGATAAAATAACGTGCCTATGAGGGCTTCCGGGATGGGTCCCAGAGGGAGCCTTTTCTTCTGGCTCTGGGTGTACAATAAAATCATTGATAAAATAACGTCCCTATGAGGGCTTCCGGGATGGGT
>NZ_QIBZ01000027.1 GCF_003725955.1 Slackia isoflavoniconvertens
ACATAGTCGAAAACGAATGGGGCCGCAGGCGCTACCTAGATGTATCGCTGCTCGAAGACGAGGAGGGCAAAGCGTAGGGCGAGAATGCCGATGGTCTCACCTAGGCATCAGCGAATTTGCGAAAGATCCTTGACGGTACCGAAGCGACGGCCGCGGGCCGAGCGATTGGCGCTTGCCGCCATGTATCGGCCGGCATGGCGGCAAGCGCGGCGTAGCGGCGGTATAATGCAGACATTCTAGGCGGCGGCCCAATATCCGGGCTGAATTACCGTCCGCTCGGGCAGCCTTCGGTTGCTCCTCGCTAGGACGGCTTGCACCAACATTAGACGCGCTACCGGGTGCGGTGATGCGGACATTTCTTTGCTGACAGCATGGCTGTCCAAACGTTTGACACACTATCGTTTCACAAATAAATGTGTGGCTTCATATAGGGAAAATGGCTCAGTCGATTATCCCATTTTGTTTCAGATATTCATGATATATCTTTGCTGAAGCAAGGATATTGGACATTCTAAAGTGCAAATTGCTCCTCTTATTTGCATAAGAGGTATCTGTAGATTTTCCGCTCTCGTGTATCACGGAAAGGGAAGGAACGAATGCGGTTCGATATTGCATTCGTTGACATTTTCGAAATAGAAGGAATTCCTCGTAGTAGAAATGTGTCTCCGGTTCAAACGCCTTAGCTTCATTCAAAACGAAGTTGGGCAGGAAAATCAAACATGCGCCAAATAATACGACGTTTTCTATACTTGCATTGCTTTCGAGTGCATCATTTACAACAACATAGGAACGCTCTTTTTCGCATCGAGAAAGTATGGGGTACGATATCGAATAGAAGTTCAACGCAATAGAATTCAAGAATATTGTTTTCTCAACCTCTTTCAAGCTCGGAGCCTTCAGGGCCATGGGGTTTTGGTGCTTCTTGGTAGTAGCCTGAATAGTATCGGGCCCAATTACATCGTATTCGCCTAATTGAGCGATAGAAATCACTTTGATCAAGAAATCATCCTGGATGAACTCTATATCGTTGTTTGTCACAACGATAATATCGGCTTTGAGAATGTCGCGCGCATAACCATAGCCCGTATTATTTGCATACGAAAAACCGCCATCTTCTTCGATGCGAATATAATGGCCGCGTTTATCATCTTGTCGGAAAAAAGTCGCTCTGCACGTTCTGCTCTCTGCGGGCTTTGTCAGTTCGTTATCGACAACGATAATAGAAATCGAATCGCTATCTATAAGATTGTCGAGGGATTCGATACATCTTTTCGTGACGGTCGCATCTCCGAAATGAAGTATCACAAAAGCTACTTTAGGCACTACGTACCCTTTCTTATTTAAGCCCATTTGCCAAAATCTAATTCGTACGGATAGTGGTTCTTCCTTTTTTCTTCCGGTGGTAATGTCATGTAATCGCCATACATCCCACGTAAATAATTATCTAGATTGTTTGGGAATGACATCTCAAGGTTTTCAAAGCTTCTTAGACAAAGCGGAAAGACATCTTTTCTGTTAATAATATTTGAATAAGGGGTAGTATCGCATAGGTAATCTAAGCGTTTGGAGTCGTTCATGTCCCTGAATCGAGTGCTGGCTTCGTAGCATTTCTTATATAAGAACGTTTTTGAAACATTGAAAAAAGAAAGCAAGGAGTGAGCGATGACGCAAGCGAGGGTAATGATTTTTCCCTTAACTCCGCCAAAAGGTAGGACGGGGTGTGAAACGCTTCTCAGAATGAGCAGTTTGCTCCAAATAAAAGCATCCCTAGCTTGTTTTTTGAAAAGACGCTCATCATCCGGAATGTTGTCAAAAGCGTATATGTCTAAGAAAATACCAAAGTTACAATCGATATTCCTTAGCGCGTATTCCCTAAATTTGGTACCACGTAGAATCATCCGCGTTGACATCAATGGGTAATTCGAATTGGTCTCACAATTAAGGATTTCGTATTTATCCCCGAACTCAATAGCAACCAGGTCCAGAAACTTTTCGTAGTCATTGCGCGGAAGCGCAACATCAATATCGTCGTCCCATGGGATGAAGCCCCCATGTCGAAGCGCTCCTATTCCTGTGCCTGCCATGCCGAAATATGCTAAATCGTATTTATTGCAAAGGTCGATAAAGTCACTAAGAATGGAGAGCTCGATTGACTGAACTTTATGAAGCGTTTCGCTATCGTATTCGCGCATTGTCACCCTTGAATCTGTTTCTGATGGATAATGAGTCTATCGGATGGTATCTTAACATCCGATATTATACTTTCATGCCAATTTAAACGAATAAGGCAATAGGAGAACGTGGCTTAAATGGAGAGCGCAGATAAAATGAGGATTTCGGTTATTGTCCCTGCCTATAATTGCGGACCCTATTTGCCAGAGTGCTTAGATTCGATTATCAACCAAACGTATCCCGTCTATGAGATAATTTTGGTCGATGATGGTTCGACCGACAATACTCTTAGCGTTATTAAGCGATATAAGAATAGTTATCCCGGCTTGATAACTTCTATTGCTCAGGAAAACAAAGGAGCAGCGGCGGCGCGAAATGTTGCGCTTGACCAAGTTACGGGTGATTATATTGCTTTTATTGATGGCGATGATTTTATTTGGCCCGATTACTTCGAGCGCCTGATTTTTGTGGCCCAAGAAAAGGACGCCGATGTTGTTACTTGTGGCTATCAAAAATTCATAGACGGAAGTAACGAAATCATTGAAACGAGGGATCCTGTTGCATGGGATATATCTTTTGGGGATAAATCGCATGTGTTTCAATATAGTCCTTGTGCGAAACTCATAGATGCGAAATTGCTGCTCGATAACAACCTTCGATTCGGCGAAGGCGAGGTTATGGAGGATTGCCCCTTTGGCATCATAACAAACTCCGTTTGTCAAAATAATGTTGCAATTAGCTATTACGGTTATAGGTATAGAAGACATGACGGCTCGGTTCAAGACGGGGTGAGGAAGGAAGGGCTAAAAGAAGAAGAGAACGACAGGCCTTTCCCTTATAACGGCATCCGTGAAGCCATTATAAAAGTGCGTGATGTAAAAGGGGACACCTACGATAAGGTACTTGAATACATTGTTAGCAAGGCACTGGCGGGCTTTGTTTATTCCTTTAGCAAGAACAGCTCAAAAAAAGCACTTAAATTCACATGCAAACAATGTAAAGACATTATCGATGATTATTTCGATGATATACAAAATAATCCCTTTATTCGTTTATCGAGCCCTGCAGACTTGCCTGTAGTCCATCGCTTTGCTACATATTTGTTTGCTTTTTCGGTAAGGCATAATGTTCTGTATCCAACTGCCCGTTTTGTGCAATTGGTCGAGCGCCTCATCGGAAAAGGTGCTAATTAGTTTTTTTCAAGACGAAGTTGCTACATGGATATTAAAAAACTGTCAATTGATATAGCGATTGCCATTCTTTCCCAAGGCGCGAATGCGTTGGTTAGCGCATTATTGACCTTATTACTTCCTAAGCTTCTTGGGGTTGAGGGTTTTGGATATTGGCAGTTATTTATTTTTTATGCTAGCTATGTTGGGCTATTTCATTTAGGCCTTAACGATGGCGTCTATCTGGTAGAAGGCGGTAGAGGCAGGAATGAAATTGACAAGAGGTCAATTAACTCTCAGTTCTTTTTTGGCGCAGTAATTGAACTCTTCTTCTCGCTTGCTCTGATTGTTTTTGCTGTTTTCGTCCCTCTTGAATACGATAGAAAAATTGTAATTCTGGCAACTGGAATTCTTGTGCCTGTTTGCAACACTGCAACGTTTATCGGCTATGTGCATCAGGCAATGAACGAAACAAAATTATATTCGTATTCTGTGCTCGGTGAGAGTTTGGTTTTACTTCTCGGGTTGATTCTTTTAATGGCTGATGGCTGTACCGACTATATGACCTATATTGAGTTGTATCTTATTGCGAAAATACTGCGCTTGCTTTTCTGTGCCGTATTTTTTGTTGACTTTTTCAAGTCAGGTTTTTTGCCGTTAAAAGAAACCGTTCGTCTGTCCATCGCGGATATACGCGTCGGAGTAAGTTTGATGGTCGCAAATATTGCCGGCTCTTTAGTTGTGGGAATCGCGAGGTTTGCAATTGACGGGAATTGGGACATAGCAACGTTTTCCGTCGCATCTCTCGCCCTTTCTATAACTACCTTTTTTATGATGTTCATTTCTCAGGCAAGCATGGTTTTGTTTCCGTCTTTGCGGCAAAGTTGCGATATTAATCTTGGAATCGCCTTCCGCAAAATGCGGGACGGCTTAAATCTCGTGTTGCCATTACTGCTTCTGGCTTTTTACCCTGCAAAATATTTTCTGGAAATATGGCTTCCTGATTACCAATCGGCAATTGGCTTATTCTTGTTCGTTTTTCCCCTGTGCATTTTTGAAGGCAAGATGGACATTTTGGGTACTACTTTTCTTAAGGTATTTAGGATGGAAAAAAGCCTATTGAGAATCAATTTGGCATCGATGTTGGCGACTTTTGCCTTGGTCTTGGTTTCAATCTTTATTTTTCATTCGGTAGAATCGATCCTTCTTTCAACGGTGATCGTCTTGTGCGGCAGGGAACTTTATACAGAGTTCATTATTTCTCGAAAGCTACAGGAAAGATTTTCATCCTGCAGCTTTTTGGTAGTTCTTCTCAGTTTGTTGTTCGTTGGGGTTGCGTCTATCGCTTCCGATGCCATTTCCGCGTTACTTTACGTATGTGCCTATATACTGTATTCACGCTTTTCCACAAAGGGGAAATGTTTGAGTTAGAATAGCTCTTGATTCGGGCATCAACGCAATGGATGCTGGATGCTCGTTTGGGTGATATTGTCAAAGCGAAATTGGATTTTGGGAATTTTAATCATATGGTTAAGCAAAATATAAACAACTCGCCAAAAGTTCTGGTTATTATTCCTGCATATAACGAAGAGGAAAATATTGTATCTACGGTCGATTCTATTATTGAAATGAATTATGACTACGTAGTAATAAATGATGGATCAACTGATGCGACGCGGCAAATATGCGAAGAGCATCAATTTAATATGCTCGATTTGTCCCAAAATTTAGGTATAGGTGGAGCGGTTCAAGCGGGCCACAAATATGCTCATCGCTATGGATATGATATTGATATTCAGGTTGATGGGGATGGACAGCATGACCCATCGTTTATTCCGGAGCTTGTGGCCGAGATTGAGCGAGGTGTTGATTTGGTTATTGGCTCGCGTTTTATTGCTGAAACGGCGGGCTTTAAATCTACCTTTTTGAGGCGCTTAGGAATCAAATGGCTTTCTTTATGGCTCAAGATCCTCACCGGGGTGGATGTTAAAGACCCCACCTCGGGTTTTCGCGCAAGCGGGCGAAATGCGATTCGTCTTTTCTCTGAAAACTATCCGATGGATTATCCTGAGCCCGATTCGATTGCAACGGCGATTCGTGAAGGTCTTCTCGTGCGCGAAATTCCAGTTGAAATGCGCGAGCGAGGCGGTGGAGTGTCGTCGATTTCAGGTTTTTCTAGCCTCTATTATATGGTCAAAGTTACAATTGCGATTTGGATAGCCAGCTTGCATCGTCATGCTTAATAGGAAGGTGGCTTAGCATGGCAGTTTCGATAACGAGTGTAGTGATAATAGCTAGCTTTGTTCTCCTCTTGGCTATCGTCCATCTTGTAAAGCACGACAAACTGCAGCTTAGGTATTCGCTTATATGGCTGTTATTTGGTGTTGTTATCTTGGTATGCGCCTTGTTTCCCGAACCATTATTCTCTGTCGGGTTGTTGTTCGGGTTTTCTATTCCATCCAACTTTGTTTTTGCGTGCGTTGTGTTTTTCCTCCTTCTGATATGCTTGCTATTGAGTTCAATTGCCAGCAAGCAGGCTATTGCGTTGAAGAATCTTACCCAGAGATTATCGATTGTCGAGCGAGAGCTTCGTATTGTGGAAAACGAGTCGAACCGTGATTTATGAGCCTAGTGACCATACTTTTGTTGTGTGTGCGTACGGAGAAAGCCCCTATCTCCGCTATTGCTTGGATTCTGTGTGCAATCAAAATATATGCTCCCATGTAATTGTATCGACATCTACGCCAAATTCTTATATTGCTGAACTGTGTGATGAATTCTCGGTTGAGTGTTTTGAGAATGCTGGAGCGCCTGGAATTGGCAAGGATTGGAATAGGGCGCTTTCCCATGTTGAGACCCCGCTGGCAACAATCGCTCATCAGGATGATGTCTACTTGCCTGAATATGCCGAGTCTCTTTTAGATTGTTTCAACAGATCGAAAGTTCCCCTTATTTATTTTTGCGCGTATGGTGAAATAAGGGGCAACGAAATAATAGACTATTCGCCTCTTTTGAACATTAAGCGTTTTATGCTGTCTCCTTTAAAGAATCCAAAACATTGGAAGTCTGTCGGACTGAGGCGTCTTATCTTGTCGTTTGGCTCACCGATAAGCTGCCCTTCTGTTTCGTATAATCTTGAACGAATGCATCTTCCATTGTTTAATGAGGAAATGAAATGCTCGCTTGACTGGGATGCCTGGGAAAGAATTTCGATGTTGCGCGGTGATTTTGTGTATGATTCGACGGTTCGAATGAGGCATAGAATCCATCCCGGGTCCGAAACCTCTCATTTAATCGAAGACAGTACTCGCACAAATGAGGATTACGAGATGATGTGCAGGTTTTGGCCTCGTGCGCTTGCAGGCTGCATGAATCGGCTATATTCGCTTTCTCAAAAAAGCAATTCGATTTCTAAGTGATTCTCGTCGTCCTATTGCGGCGGTTGCTATGGAATCGGTTGATGTCGGCGGGGCCGCTTCCTCAGTTGAGCTATCGCGTCGATTCCTCCAATTTCGCTCGAGTTTACACCTAGTACATTGTTGCCGATTCATCCGTGAGTCATTTGCTCACATGGTTGCTTATGATGCGAAACTTTGAGAGCGATACGGCCTAAATGTCGAGGTAACGTAAAATTTCTTGAGGCTTCGGTAGTTTGTGTGACAAGGGGCTAGCCTAGGCAGCAACGCTCTTCGCTCCCTTCACGCCCTTCTTCCTCGCCTTCACCGGGCGACCCGGGAGCTGGGGCTGGCAGTCGCCGCACCTGAGTGTTTTTCACAACAACTAAATTTAGGATTTCACGACTAATTTCTTTCGGGTTTCACCGTTTTGCAAAGGTGCCGCACCCTTTCTTCGCTAACTGTCCGATCTTCCCATCATCAAGGCTTCCTCGAAC
>NZ_QIBZ01000028.1 GCF_003725955.1 Slackia isoflavoniconvertens
GTCCTACCGCGTCCGCCATGCCCTCATGCAGGAGGGCTAGCCGCTCAGAAAGCGTGCGCACTTCCGATGCTCAGGCTGCTCAATTTCCGATGCTCTTTTTGCTCAAATCCTCTTGACGAAACACACCGCGAGATAAAGCGCAACGGGGTGCCGTCGAGCCCCAGCTTCCTGTCCGTCGAGACGCGCAACATATGCCTGAGGCGGGAGGCGTGCTCGAAGAGGGACGTGTGCGGCAAGGGCTGCCTGATGCCGTGCCCGACGTGCCGGACGTCGATGTGCAACAAGGTCTGCCCGGATTTCCTCCCGGACCAGTGCCCGTGGCTCGCGAAGCCTCCGTTCGCGTGCAACGGCTGCCACAGGCGCTACGGAATGGGGTGCGGCTACGAATACCGGTTCTACGACGGCAGGATGGCCCACGAGCTCGCGCAAAAGCGGAAAGTCGAGTCGAGGGAAGGCATCGACGTCACGCCCGAGGAGCTCGAGGCGATGCGGGCGATCGTCAGGCCGCTCATCAAGAAGGGGCAGAGCCCCGAGGTAATTTGGGCCACCCACGCCGGCGAGCTGCCCGTGTGCCTGAGCACGTTCTACCGCTACGTCGAGATGGGGGTGTTCGGCGACATCATCGGGCTGAACTTGCCAAAGAAGGTGCGCTTCAAGCCAAGGAAGAGACGCGCCGACGAGACCCCGATTCCCAGGCATGACCTGGAGGGGCGCACATACAAGGACTTCGAGGCCCTTCCGGACGACAAAAAGATGGACGCCGTCGAGATGGATTGCGTGGTAGGAAGGCGCGGCGAGGTCCAGGCGATCCTGACCCTGCTGTTCAGGCGATTCAGGTTCCAGCTCATGCTGTTCCTGCCGAAACACAACCAGGAAGAGGTAGGCAAGGCGCTCGACATGGTCGAGAGGCTGATCGGCCTCAGGGAATTCAAGAGGCTGTTCGGCGTCATTCTCACCGACAAGGGGTCGGAGTTCTTGGACTACGGCGTCATCGAGAAAAGCTGCACGTCGAGGGGCTCGCGCTGTCGCGTGTACTACTGCGATCCGATGAAGTCGGGCCAGAAAGGCAGCTGCGAGAAGAACCACGTCGAGCTGCGCAAGGTGATCCCCAAGGGCTCGTCGTTCGCCAAGCTGACCCCGGCGAAGCTGTCGGTGGCGTGCTCGCACGTGAACTCGTACGGACGCCCGCAGTTCGGCGGCGCGTCGCCGCTGCAGCTGGCCTCACGGGTCGTGCCGGCCGAGCTTCTGGACGGCCTGAGCATAGGGCTCGTGCCCGCCGAAGAAGTCATGATGAAGCCAGGGTTGATCGAGCTTTAAGAAACGGAAGAGCAGGAAACCCGAAGAGAAAACGGCCCGAATGCCATCGAAAACCGCATACCGAGGCAAAAACGAGGAACGGCCCCGCGCTCACGGCGTGCATTTAGTCTCGGAATCACAAAATGAGGGGTCTATCTGGGCATGCGCGTCTTCATATCCCGCACACAAGCGAGAAATGCCATGCATCGGTTCCGATACTAAACGCATGATGAAAACAGCACGAAAAGGCAGCGATTCTGACACTAACTGCATTACTCCACGTCATCTGCGCAAATACGTGCATTTGAGATTGGAATTAACCGCATCACCACCAACATCCTCTTCGCAGTCTTAGTAGACATAATCAAAATAAATCAGTGATTTCCTAGGTACTTGCCCTGGGACTCGCCATATGCAGCGCAGAACTCGCAGGCCAGCGCCGACCTGATCTTCGCCTCGACCTTGAGCGGCGCATCGAGCATTATCTTCCTGAGCTCGACGTCGAACTCGTAAAGCACCAAGATGTCCCCGAAAGTGGCGCCTTCGCGGTATACCCGGGTGCTCGGGTCGCGGAAAAACGACTGATAGCCGTTCACGACCAGGAAATAGCCGATGTCCGCAAGGACCCTGCAGCAAGCCTCCTCGTCTTCGATTGCGAAGCCGGAGCTTCTGAGCTTCTCCATCTGCTGCTGATAGGTAAGCAATTCTTTGGGCATCTTCGCTCTTCCCGAAAAGTAAAAGGGGAACCCGCAGGCTCCCCTCCGGTTCCAGGCATCGAAAGTTTCTGGACCCTAATCACTACCATAATGCCATCAGCAAACTTGCGCGCCATCAAGACCATGTCCTGACTGTCCACGACTGGCTCCGAGGCCATGCATGCGGGCGCGCAAGCTCCTGAACGCGTCCCCAACCAATATGGCCTTTGGTGTCAAATAGACTTGCATCCCTCTAAGCTAAGAACCCGCAACCCGAGCATCGCTTTTACATCATGCCGCCAGATCGCAAAACAGCATTGACGGCCCCTTCCGTAGCAGCCGAGACAAGCTTCGAGGAAATCTCCTTAACAGCATCGAACACAAGAGGGACGCCCCTTTCCCTCGCTATGGTCTTGGTCTTCTCCCAAAGTGAATCATCCCTGATTTTATCCAAATACTCAGCGCCATCCCATGTGAGGCCGCCAACGCTGAACGAATGAATACCGTTGTCTGCATAGTTAATCCCGCACGACGTAACGAGCCCTGCGTCTTCCAGCATTTTGCAATGAACAGCGACCTCTTCGAGGCTATTTCCCTCTATGGAGAGGTTCGTAATGGGTATTCCCCCATACTCCTCTTCAACCCTGAGAAGGATAGCTCTAATCAAAATCCATATCCCTTTTCATAGGACATCCCTCCTCGATGCAAAATCCAAAACGCACCGAACAACAACTCGCCTTACAAAACCAGCAGTCACTGAAAAGCTTGTAACCGCTACGTAAAGAAGAGCTACCTCAAATCGTATTTTCGCTCAATTCCACTAATCGATTCCCTTCATGAAAGTCCCTCCTACCTGAACAGCTCGTCGTGACCGCCAGTGCGCTCGAAGAAGGCGACCTCGTCGTTGGCCGACCATATTACCAGCCAATCGCCGGAGTTCGCCACGTGGCATTCGTTCCTCCCGGCCCAACTACCGCTCAGGCGGTACATGTTGTGGCGGCGCTTGAGAGTCTCCAGCGACTCGGGGGTATTCTCCAGCACCAGGTCGATGAGCTTCTGCAGCTCAGCTAAATCCCAATTGCGCCGCTTCGCCTTCTTTTTGAGGTCGCGAGAGAATGCAGCGGAGAAATCCGCCGTGAGCCTGCTCATTAGGCCATCGCTGCCGCGATGAGATCGGCTGCGTTGTCAAAGCGGCCTTTCTCGCCAGAGGACAGGAAGGCGTCGCCCTCGCGGATAGCCTCGAGGCTCTCGATGCTGGGCTCGTCGGGGGCGAAGGTCAGGGGGATGCGGCGCGTGTTCACCATCTGCTTGTAAAACGCGCGCGTAACCGATGAGAGGTCAAGGCCGTAGTAATCGGCCACCTCGGAAGCGCCGCGCTTCAAGTCGTCGTCAATGCGTATGGTCAAAGTAGAGCTAGACATGATATTCCTATCGACGTATGTGCAGATATATTATACTGTACATACGTTATACCCTCAAGCAAGGCTAACCAAAAGACAGCGTAAAGTCGATGATGGGAATCCCTGCCTTTTGATTACCCAATCCACACAGCCCAAAAAGCCAGCAGCATGCGGGCCTTTCTTTATGCTGGGCAGACGTGCCAGTCAGCGGCTTAAGCCATACCGTCTCACGTCGATGGCATCGCGAGGGTTGAAGCCGCATGAAATCGACGCCAACAAAATCGCGGTAGATTCAGGAGCAGGGACGGAAGTCGTCGGTAGCACAAAGACCGAAATGACGAAGCGCATAACCGCGAGGAATCCCTATGAAACTCTCCCCTATCTCAATCGCGCAATCGAGCCGCGACCACCCCCCTCGATTTAGTTCGGTTCTAACCATTCTAATCACCATGGTTAGTAGAATGGTTAGAATATGGGTAGAAAAGAATCGGAAGGCGAGCAGGATGAAGCTCTGGGGGGGCAGAGACGGTCGAGCTGAAGGCCGTTGCGCAAGACGGCATCAAGAAGGAGATTGTCGCCTTCGCGAACGGCAACGGCGGAACGGTCTACGCGGGCGTCGACAACGACGGAAACGTGTTGGGCGTCGAAGACGCCGACGGGTGCGCCTTGCAAGTCTCCAACATGGTGCGAGACGCCGTGAGACCGGACGTCACCATGTTCGTCAGCTACGAAGCGCTCGACTGCGACGGGAAGGCGGTCGTGGCCGTCAATTGAATCTGAATCCGTCCCATTCCCGTCGACAAGTCGATTTCCGTTCCCCATGATATGAGCAACGGGCATTTCCACGTCAATGGAATCGGAGTTGATTCAGATCATCGCCGCCGAGCTGGCGCTCTTTCCACCAGTTGCGGACCGTGTGGCGGTTGAGGTGGCCGAGCTCCACCATGACGTCGACCGCGCTGCAGCCAAACCTGATGAACGTCTCGATGACCTTCACCCTTTACTCTGCGCCGCACATCCGTACGACCCCCCTAGCGCCCTCTTTTGGCCCAGGATTTTCACCGCAGTCCCATATTCCGGTTTCACGATCGACGAATACACTTACGCCCTAACCGCATCAACGGCCATCAGAGGCCCTATTCCGAATCTTCCTTTGACTTAAGCGAAGCAACAAATCCATAGGGATCAATAGCGGGAAGAGTCTGCTTCCCCACAATGCTTTCCGCGGTTATGTTCTCTACAATGGCCCGTATCTTTCCGTAAGCAATGGACACCGTATTGGCCATGACAAATGTTTCTCTTTCGCCTTCATCCACATCAGATAAAGACACTTCCGGTATCGCCACAACAATGCCAAGCTTGCATGAGGCAGAAAGGGCCGGCGCATCACCCTTCTCGTCAATCGTCCAATCCCCCACAGCTTCAAGAACGCATTTGCATACACGATTGCCGTCATCCATCATCGGCGAAGCGAACGAAGAATTCATAGTCAGGGAAAGGTGCGTTTCCCCGCCCGAGAATCCGTCCGCTATCGATAAGTTGACCCCGAGCACTTTCGAATCAACAATTTCCACGGGCGAAATCCAGTTTCCCTCGCTCATGCCGCAATCCTCCCCAATGACAGAGCGGTCATCTCTTTGACGCCGAAAGAAGCGCTCGCGCTTCTAGAAACAAGCACGCTGGTTGAGAACGCACCACCAAACGATTCAATCAACGGCACCTCCTTAGGAACAAGTACGGTATCCGTGCCGTTTTCGTCATCTAGGCCAGCGTAATCAACATCGCCGATTTCCGTTAAACGAATGGGCGAGATTTCGCAGCCTAAGGCGACTGCAACCTTAGCCATGGACTTAAGCGTCATATTGGAATTCTCAGTGAGCAGTTTCGATACTGCTGCAGGACTTACACCAAGCAACTTAGCCAAGTCCTTGCGCTTGAGCCCTAGCTTATTGAGACGCATAAACACTTCCACCTCAAAATCCAACGCCATCTTAGCCGCAACATTGTCAAAAGACGGCTTTAAAGGCTCGTCGACACCAAGGAACTCCTCTCGCGACACCTTCATAGCCATGTTATTCACCATCCTCTATCAGTCGAATCGCCTCTTGAGCCAACGGCTCTACTTGCTTCAGCATTTCATTCATAGTCTTATGCTTATGCGATTCAAAAGCATCTAACATCACAAAAGCCCGTTGCTTTTTGCTCCAGTAAGTAACCACTCGCCAGGTTTTTCCAAACCTGCGTATTTCGATAAGACTCAGCTTTGTGTTTTTGATCGTATCAAACCGATTTGTGCTGAATGCAAAATCAACCCCAAGCTCATAACCAAGCCCATCGACCCTTTCAATCAAATCATAAAGCGCACTCAGTGCATTCAGATCCTTTTTAAACCTCTTCTGAAGAATGTTTTTCTCGGAAACATCTCCTTCATTAACGAGCAGATAGAAGAAATCAGCTATCTGCTTAAGCCGCCAATTACCTTCCCCCATCTACTCTCCTTGTCGATGCAACGATAGTATAATTAACTTACAGGTTAATTTTATCAAACGCAACTTATTTCGCAAATAAGCAGAACTTTCAACCATCAAGATTGGAATAATTGAGATTTCTTAGACGGGAAAATATCGACGCCACACATAGCTCAAGGACGACTACATCGAAATCGCAAAGTGAATCTGGATCTGTGATCGGGGGATGCGGGCATTTCCCTGGATCGGCTACGCCACCAGCCCTAAGCTCCTGCGGTACTGCATCGGACTCAGGCCGGAAGCGGTCGAGAAGGCTGCCAGAATGGCCGACGACCCGATAATCGACATTGATCCCTCAGCCCTCAGCGACGATGGGAAATAGGAAAACTCCCGGACTCTTCTCAAAGCGAATGGGAAAACTCCGGGAATTCTCTCGTTCCTACGCGGTTGTTTTTTACGCTCACATTCCTACTCTCGTCCCACGAGAAGGCCCAAAGGGTCTCACATGTGCGCGATTTTAAGCGCATGCATCGTCGGCGTTTCATCGCCGTCGTCTTCAAGACCCGTCAAACACGGAGCGCTTCGAATGGGGTCCGCATTTCTGACGTCAGTTCAGATTTGTTGAAAAAGACCCTCGAATGTGGTCTTTTTCAGGCCGAATTGACCAATAGTCCAAGGGCGGCGCTAGCGAATCATGAGAATTCCCGGTTCAGAAGCTCGGTGGTAAAGTGATGTTAAGCAGGAAAGCTGAATCATGCCACATTCGAGGGCCATTTTCGACACGCAGGGATGGGCTCGCGCGATAATAGGCCCGCATTGCAATCGGAATCCCCCTCGCGGAAGCGGACCATCCATTCGTGCAGGCTGGACTCAGCCACTTTGTTGAACGCGCACCATTCTTTGACTGACGGTCGTATCGGCGGCGAGGCAGCGCTCTATGCGCCCGGCCCACGCGTCGCGCCTGTTGTTCTTGCGCTTCCTGTCGGAGTCCGAGCGCGCGATGCTAGCGACCACGACTATGTCGCAATCGACGCCGAGCGCCCTCGGCTCCCTGCAGAGATGGAAGCCGGTGCAGCCGCTTTCTGTTGATGTTCACTAAGAAGTGGTCCGAGTGATCACTGGGAAATGAGCACCGTGAGCACGAAAAATTGAGCAGTTTAAGCAAGAGGGCCGCGCCCCGGGGACCGGGGGCGCGGCCCTCGCCGT
>NZ_QIBZ01000029.1 GCF_003725955.1 Slackia isoflavoniconvertens
AGCAATTTACGCTGCATTCCCAAAGGAATCAGCGGGGAACGCTTGCGCATCTTCATGGCGGATGAAAGCAATTTCCTTATTTTATTCCATTGATACAGATACCATGTACCATCATGCTCCAGGCCTTCCGCCCCGGGGGATTCCCCCGAGGGCGCAAGGTACCATGGGCGCACGGCGGATGCCTTGGCATCGGAAGTCGACGAAGGGCGCGGCAAGCCGCGATAGGCCCGGGGGAGGCGCAAACGGCCGCAGATCCCGGGATTCCCGAATGGGGGAACCCAGCCGCCGTCATGGGCGGCTACCCGATTGGAGACCATCCTTTCGGGGGACAACCGGGGGAACTGAAACATCTAAGTACCCCGAGGAGGAGAAATCAACCGAGATCGCGCGAGTAGCGGCGAGCGAAAGCGCGCGAGCCCAAACCTGCGACGGCGCCAAGGCTGGGGCCGTTGCCTCGCAGGTGTTGCGGGACGCAGAGCCCGGGGCCCCCAGGCCCCGGCCGCAGTCAGAAAACCACGTTCGAGCGGAACGGCATGGGAAGGCCGGCCGCAGCGGGTGAGAGCCCCGTACGCGAAGGACGAGGACTGCGGTCTGCGATCCAGAGTAGGGCCGGGCACGTGAAACCCGGTCCGAAGCAGGGGGGACCACCCTCCAAGGCTGAACACTCTCCGATGACCGATAGCGAACCAGTACCGCGAGGGAAAGGTGAAAAGCACCCCGAGAGGGGAGTGAAACAGCGCCTGAAACCGTGCGCCCCCAAGCAGCGGGAGCCGTTCCGACGACGGTGACCGCGTGCCTTTTGTAGAATGAGCCTGCGAGTCGCGGCATGCGGCGAGGTTAAGGGACACCGAGCCGCAGCGAAAGCGAGCCTGAACAGGGCGATTTGAGTCGCATGCCGCGGACGCGAAGCCGGGTGAGCTATCCATGGGCAGGGTGAAGCGGGGGTAAGACCCCGTGGAGGCCCGAACCCACTTCGGTTGAAAACGGAGGGGATGACCCGCGGATAGGGGTGAAAGGCCTATCAAACCCGGAGATATCTCGTTCTCCCCGAAACAGCTTTAGGGCTGGCCCCGGGCATTGACCATCGGAGGTAGAGCACTGGACCGGCGAGGGGGCCTCACCGCCTACCGACCCAGACCAAACTCCGAATGCCGATGGTTCCGACCCCGGGAGTCAGAGCGCGTGGGCTAAGCTGCGCGCTCGAGAGGGAAACAGCCCAGACCGCCCGCCAAGGCCCCAAAGGCCGTGCTAAGTGGCAAAGGATGTGCGCCCGCCCAGACAACCAGGATGTTGGCTTAGAAGCAGCCATGCATTCAAAGAGTGCGTAACAGCTCACTGGTCGAGTGGGGGCGCGCCGACAATGCGCGGGGCTCAAGCACGGCGCCGAAGCGGCGGAATCGATCAATTCGATTGGTAGGGGAGCTTTCCATGCCGGGCGAAGCCGGAGGCGCGAGCCCCGGTGGACGGCATGGAAGTGAGGATGCAGGCATGAGTAGCGAGAGAGCGGCGAGAAACCGCTCCGCCGAAAACCCAAGGTTTCCTGGGCGAGGCTAATCCCCCCAGGGTCAGCCGGGAGCTAAGGCGAGGCCGAGAGGCGCAGCCGATGCACGACGGGCAGACATTCCCGTGCCGGCGCGGGCGCGCTACGACCGATGGGACGACGGGGAAGGATACGCGAGCGGGGTTCTGGACGTCCCCGTGAAAGCGCGTAGGGAGGGGCCCAGGGAAATCCGGTCCCCGCATATCCCGAGACGCGAGACGAGCCCCATGGCGAAGTCGCGGATTCCATGCCTCCTAGAAAAATCCCTAGGCAGCGCCCACGCCGCCCGTACCAAAACCGACACAGGTGGGTAGGAAGAGCATTCCGAGGCGATCGGGGCAACCATGGTCAAGGAACTCGGCATAATCGTCCCGTAACTTAGGGAGAAGGGACGCCCCCCAGCGTGTACCGGCTCGCCCGGGAAGCGCCGGGGGGCCGCAGCGAAAGGGCCCAAGCGACTGTTTACCAAAAACACAGGACTCTGCCAAGCCGCGAGGCGAAGTATAGGGTCTGACGCCTGCCCGGTGCCGGAAGGTCACGGGGATCCGTTAGCCTTTGGCGAAGCGGTGAACCCAAGCCCCGGTAAACGGCGGCCGTAACTATAACGGTCCTAAGGTAGCGAAATTCCTTGTCGGGTAAGTTCCGACCTGCACGAACGGCGCAACGACTTGGGCGCTGTCTCGACCATGGGCCCGGCGAAATTGCATTATCCGTGAAGATGCGGATTCCCCGCGGAAGGACGGAAAGACCCCGTGAACCTTTACTGCAGCTTGGCATTGGCCGCAGGCGCGGCGCGTAGAGGATAGGCAGGAGGCTGCGAAGCCCGGGCGCCAGCCCGGGCGGAGCCGACCTTGGAATACTGCCCCCGTCGCGTCGGCGGCCTAACCCGGGGACGGCCCGGGGACCGTGCCAGGCGGGCAGTTTGACTGGGGCGGTCGCCTCCCAAAGAGTAACGGAGGCGCGCGCAAGGTCCGCTCAGGACGGTCGGCAACCGTCCGAAGAGCGCAAGAGCACAAGCGGGCCTGACTGCGAGGCAGACAAGCCGAGCAGGGACGAAAGTCGGCTCTAGTGATCCGGCGGCCCCGAGTGGAAGGGCCGTCGCTCAACGGATAAAAGGTACTCCGGGGATAACAGGCTGATCTTGCCCAAGAGTCCACATCGACGGCAAGGTTTGGCACCTCGATGTCGGCTCATCGCATCCTGGGGCTGGAGTCGGTCCCAAGGGTACGGCTGTTCGCCGTTTAAAGCGGTACGCGAGCTGGGTTCAGAACGTCGTGAGACAGTTCGGTCCCTATCCTCCGCGGGCGCAGGAGAATTGAGGAGGGCTGCCCCTAGTACGAGAGGACCGGGGCGGACGGGCCTCTGGTGTCCCGGTTGTCGACCAACGGCACGGCCGGCTAGCCACGCCCGGAACGGATAACCGCTGAAGGCATCTAAGCGGGAAGCCGTCTCCGAGATGAGTTCTCCCTTCGGTAAGCCCCCATGTAGAACACGTGGTCGATAGGCCGCAGCTGCAAGCGCCGCGAGGCGTTCAGGCGAGCGGTACTAATAGGGCGAGCCCTTGCACCCATCCTCACCTCGAGGAAGGGCGGGGCCTGGAACGGATGGATCCTTCGCTTCGGTCGCCATGCGGCCCCCAGGGTCGCCCCGGTACCGGCATGCGGGCGAGAGCGCCCTGCATGAGCGCGACCACAGAGGCGGGGATCACCCGATCCCATTCCGAACTCGGCAGTTAAGCCCGCCTTCGCCGAAAGTACTGCAGCGCCAGGCTGCGGGAGGACAGGG
>NZ_QIBZ01000030.1 GCF_003725955.1 Slackia isoflavoniconvertens
GTGCGCGGCGGGTATGCCGAGACGCTGGCGTGCTGCGAGATGCCGCGCGAGCATTGGCGGCGCATCCGCACGAACAACGCGATCGAGCGCCTGAACAGGGAAATACGCCGTCGCATCCGCGTGGTCGGCACCTTTCCCGACGGCAAGTCCGCGCTCATGCTGGTAGCCGCCCGCCTGAAGTACGTCGCCGACAGCGAATGGGGATCGCGCCGCTACCTGGACGTGTCGCTTCTCAAGGAGCAGTCATGCTGACGGCTGGCTAAAAGTGCGCAAAACTATTGACGGTACCGCAGAATCAAGCGCCTCATTCAGGCCGCCGTTCTTCACAAGCAGGCCATCCATTCGGACGACCGCTGTCACCTACGCGACAATAGCGCGACTACCTATCCCCTTCGGCCATGATGGTCGCCTCAATATGGGCAAGTTCTTCCGGGGTATTCACATTGATGAAGCATCCACGTTCAGGAACCGCCTCAGTTACCTCGGCCGACATAAACGGCCGCAAGTTCACCAAATCGAAAAAGTCCTTTGCACGAACGCAACCGCGGCTGAGCGCTTCATGCGTTGCCTCCAAGCAGGAATTCGTACGATACACCGCATGAAATGGCTCATATCCGAATTTATTGCATGGAACCACGGCATCAACGCGTTCGGAATGCGCCACGGCCGCCTCGGCAATCGCCAATTGCGGCGAAGCGAACACCATATCGCATGCAATGACGGCAACAAGCGAATGGGACGCCGCTCCAAACGCCGTGGCCAACCCTTGAAGAGACCCGCGCTTCTCGAACGAATCGGGAACGAGCTTCAAAGGACACGGGATGTCCAAATCGCCCAAGAATCCAAGACGCGATGCCTCATTCGTCGTAACAACCAACTCGTCAGCCGCGCAGGCAACTCTCTCAACAATGCGCGTGAGAAGCGGCTCTCCCAAGAAGGGAACCGTCGCCTTGCTTTGTCCCATGCGACGCGATTCCCCACCTGCCTGAATGGCGACAGTAAGTTTCGGACGAACATAGACAGCCTGCAAGAAATCGGCAATTCCTTCAATATCCTCTAACGAAAACGAGGGCGTGCCCCTTCTTTTCGCCACTGCGTGCACGCTTTCCATATTGCTCACAACAGCGACTGGAGTCACGCCACGCACCGTACCGATTTCGCAGTATTCCTCGGCGGCAGGAAGGTCGCGATCGTTTCCCGAACGCAGCACTTCAATCACATCAAGGCCGCTTTGACGAAAACCCTCGACGATCACCAAATCATGGTCAGGCATGCTCGAAACGATATCGTCGCATTCAATTTCATGGTCGAGTTCAGTGATGCGCGCCATGCGCGTCGGGGAAACCACAACCACATCTCGAGAACCGGCTTCGCGGTGTCGATACGAATCCTTTCCCGGCACGTCGATATCGAAATCACAATGGCCGTGATGCTTAATCGACCCGATATCAAACCCCCGCGAAACAAGCTCGGCAATCACCCGAACAAGCAATGTTGTTTTACCCGAGTTATGACGACCGACGAAAGCAACAGCTGGACTTGGACGATGAATGCGCCCATCGCGCTTCGCGTGCTCCTCAGACGACTCGCCCGAAGCTGCGCCCAATGAAACTTTATTCATAATTCTCGTGCTCAACAACAAGGTCATTCTTGATAACGCCAACAAGCTGCTGCAAAGCATCGACAGCGTGCGGGCGAATATCCGCACCGATAAGAACATACATAATAGAGTCGCCGACTTTCAGCGTGCCTTCGTTAAGCCACACGCGAATATAGAAAACGCCGGGAAGCTTACGAGCGGCTTTCACAGCCTCGATCAAGCCATCGGTATTGTACGAGAAGTCGATTGTCGCAACCTTGCCAAGAGCCGCACCCTCGGCTGCTTCGGCGGCATTCGTCGCACGCACCTGAGCACGCGGCGTCTCTCGAACGATGCCATTATGGGTGAGATACATACCCACCATAGAAGCATTCGAATCTTGCTTCGCCTTATTGAGCCACGCGTCCATTGAAGGCTCAGCGCCGGCATCGATGCGCCAGCCGGGTCCCAAATCTACCGCAACATCAAAGCCTTGATCATTGCAAGCGATATCAGAAATATCGTTCATCGTCATGATTTCCCCTTTCCGCCCCTCATAGAGGCTTCATAACGTCTATAGGTCAATAATACCTAAATGACAACAGAGCACGGGCTAAAAAGAAAACGCAAAGTGTAAAAGGGGTATCAGTCTCTCCATAAGACAACAACTCGTAAGAGACAATGCGCAGCATGCAGCAAAGCGAATGAACTAGAAAGCAGGGGGGCTTCTTTCGGGGGCTCAAACACACTGGAATGAACTGAAACTTGGAGCAGGCCACAAGGCGACATGCCGCAAAACGGCACAACAAAAAATAAAGGCCCTTAGGCCCATTAATATGCGGAAGCGCCCTGCATGAGCGCGACGCCCTGTCCTCCCGCAGCCTGGCGCTGCAGTACTTTCGGCGAAGGCGGGCTTAACTGCCGAGTTCGGAATGGGATCGGGTGATCCCCGCCTCTGTGGTCGCGCTCATGCAGGGCGCTCTCGCCCGCATATGCAAAAATGGATATTACTGTTTCTCACCAAGCATGTCAAGAGCATAGCGATAACCACCGCTGCCGTAATTAAGCGCTTTCGAAACACGAGCGATTGTCGTCGCAGAGGCGCCCGTCGCTTCAGCGATGGCGGTGTATGGCTTACCACCATCGAGCAAACGAGCAACCGAAAGACGCTGCGATGTTTCTTTCATTTCACGAATCGTGAACAGGTCTTCGCACAGAGCGTAAAGTTGATCCTTGTCAGACATAGAAGAAAGGACCTCAAGCAAGTCTTCGACCTCGGGAGTACGCAAGTTGCTCATCAATCCATCCTCTCTGTATTCGTGAAACAATACTATTGTACTGCAGCTCACTAAAGTATGGCCGCAAAATAAAACCGTCACAACGGCGGTATTTTCTCGTAAACGGCGCTTTGAACGAAGCGACAAAAAAGGGCCGTAAGGCCCTGAAAATGCGGAAGCGCCCTGCATGAGCGCGACGCCCTGTCCTCCCGCAGCCTGGCGCTGCAGTACTTTCGGCGAAGGCGGGCTTAACTGCCGAGTTCGGAATGGGATCGGGTGATCCCCGCCTCTGTGGTC
>NZ_QIBZ01000031.1 GCF_003725955.1 Slackia isoflavoniconvertens
TGTTTTTCACAACAACTAAATTTAGGATTTCACGACTAATTTCTTTCGGGTTTCACCGTTTTGCAAAGGTGCCGCACCCTTTCTTCGCTAACTGTCCGATCTTCCCATCATCAAGGCTTCCTCGAACCTTCTGCTCTGCCCGCCGAACTCAACCAGCCGACCATGATGCATGATCCTGTCAATCGTCGCCGTGGCCAGGTGCGCGTCTCCCAGCACAGTGCCCCATTTGCCGAACTCTATGTTGGTTGTGACGATCATGCTCCTCGTCTCGTACGTTGCCGACATCACCTGGTAGAGCAGCCGAGCGCCCTCGATGTCTATCGGGATGTAGCCGTACTCGTCGATTATCAGCAGGTCCGCCTTGGCTATGTCGCGAAGCACCTGCTCGAGCCTGTTGTCGGCGACGGCCGCCTTCAGCATCAGCACCAGCGACGCGGTCTCGAAGTACCTGACCTTGTAGCCCCGCTCGGCCGCCAGCACGCCCAGTGCGATCGACAGGTGGGTCTTTCCGCGTCCGCATCCTCCGTAGAACACGAAGTCCTGGGCCTGCCGGACAAACTCCAATGACACCAGGTCATCGACGGTGTAGCCGTCTGGGAAGGACACCTCGCCGAAGTCGAAGTCCGCGACCGACTTCACGGCCGGGAATTTGGCCTGCTTCATGAGCCTTGCCTTCCTGTTCTCCTCCCTGGTGGCGTTCTCGCTCCTGATCAGCTCGCATGCAGCCACCAGCTGGCCTCGCGTGGCATCCTTGGAAAACGCCGCGATCGTCGACTTGGTGAAGTACATGGTCCTGGCCAGCGCGGCGAACTCCGCCTCGATCTGGCCCCTCGTCATCTGCTCGATGTCCATGGCTAGGCCTCCTTTGCGAAGACGGCGTCGTACATCCCGAGGTCGGGGCTGTCGTCGTATGCGATGGACCCTTGGCCGTTCGCCGTGCATGCGGCAGCCAATGCGACGTCAGCGCGGCTGGGGACGCCGCCGTCGGCGCCGAGCGCGGCCATCGCCGCTACCGCGGCCTCGTAGCCCGCATCCGCGCTGACGTCGCGAAGCATCCTGAGCATCGTGCCCCTGTCGGCCCTGCCCATGGAATCCATCGACCTGGCCAGCGATTTCGGCAAGGTCGCCCTGACGGCGCTGTTCTGCCATCCGCCCGGCTTCCTGCAAAGGAGCGCCAGCTGCGACATGGGGTCGCTGGCCTTGGTGGGCGCATCCCCGTATGCTCGGTCGAAGGCGGCGATCTGCGTGCCCTCGCCGTCGTAGAAGGCTACCCGGAATGCGCCCAGCTCGACGATCACCCTCTCCTCGCCGTGGTCCGGCCCGAGCGGGTAGCGGTGTCTGCCGTCGAGGCACGCGTCGCCGTACTTGTCGGTCTTGGCCGTGACTATCTTCGCGACGCGGAAGGGCTTCGCCGGCAGGTCGGCCATGGCCACGCAGTCCTCCATGAACAGCTGGCGCTCGGGCTCCCCTTTGAGGTAATGGTCCTTGCCGGCGCGATCCAGGCACCTGCCGAGGATCCGCTTGTTGTAGGCGGGCAGGCTGTCGATGCGGGGAACGGGGACGAACAGGTTGCGCCGGATGGCCCCGACGGCATTCTCCACGGAGCCCTTCTCGTGGCCGGAGTTGGGGTTGCAGAAGGAGAAGTCGAACCCGTAGTGGGCGGCGAAGCGCGTGAACGTGTCGGCGGTGCTGACAACCTGGCCGACCCTTCTGCCGACGCCCGTGGCGTTGTCAAACACCAACCGGGTGGGCACGCCCCCGCAGAACTCGAACACGGCCTTCAGGCCCTCGCAGACGCATTCCGACGTCTCGCCCCAGAAGCATTGCGCCAGCGACACGTTGGAGAACGGGAAGGTGACCACCAGGTAGTGCACCTCGCGCATGACGCCCAGCACCCTGAAGTCGCACACGCCGAAGTCGACCTGCCCCTCGCCGGGCGCCCATTCGAGGTTGAGGAACTCGTCTTTGGCGCCTTTGAGCTCGGCTTTGCGCTTCTTGACGTAGGCCTGGACGATTGTGTAGCTGCCGTCGTAGCCGCATTCCGCGACGAGCCGGTCGAATACCCGCTGGGCCGTGTGTCGCTGCTTGGGGCGCCGCTTCCTGTCCTCCGCAAGCCAACGATCTATCGTCGCCTTGAACGGGTCAAGCTTCGAACCGCGCCTCTTCCTGGGCTTGACCTGAGGGGAGAAGTCGTCCATGTCGCGGTATTTGCGCACCGTGGGCTCGGAGATTCCCTCCTCCCTGGCTATCTGGGCGACGCTGTCGCCACGGGCAGCGCGCTGCTTGATTGCTAGAATAGTTGACATGCCGATCATTTCCTTTCCGGCCTCCTTGAGTCGATTACCGAAGCAATGACTAAGTTAGGCCATCCGTTGGAGGTGGTCGGCGCCTTTGCTTATGAGGCGAAACAATCGTCGTGAAACCCGAAACTTTTATCTCGTGATTTCCTAAAAATAAAAGCTATC
>NZ_QIBZ01000032.1 GCF_003725955.1 Slackia isoflavoniconvertens
CACCGAGGAAGCAGCGCCACACCGCCAGGCGGATCTACGACAGGCTCGTCGCCGAGCGCGGCTACGGCGGCTCGTACTCCACCGTGCAGAGATTCGTCCGCGAGCTCAGGCTCGCCCGGGCGGCGGCGGGCGGAGAGGGGTACCTCGAGCTCGAGTGGGCGCCCGGCACCTGCCAGGTCGATTTCGGGAACTTCCGCGCCGCGGTCGGCGGGAGGACCCTCGACCTCAAGCTGCTGGTCGCGACGCTTCCGCACTCGAACGACCGGCAGTGCGTCGCCCTCATGTCGCAGAGGTCGGAGTGCCTGTGCGCCGGGCTGCTCGAGATCTTCCGCCGCTGGGGCCGCGCCCCGGCTGCGATGGTGCTCGACAACGCCACCGAGGCGGGCAGGATGGTGCGCGGCGAGGTCACGGAATCGAGGCTGTTCTCGCAGTTCAGGGCCCACTACCGCTTCGAGAGCCGGTACTGCAACCCCTATTCGGGAAACGAGAAGGGCTCCGTCGAGAACGCCGTGGGGTTCCTCCGGCGCAACCTCCTCGTCCCCGTGCCGGCGTTCGGCACGCTCCCCGAGCTCAACGCGTTCCTCGCCGATGGATGCGCGAGGGTCAACGCGGCGGCGCACTGCCGCGACGGCAGGCCGCACGGAGAGGCCTACCGGGAGGACCTCGCCGCCATGCGCGCCCTTCCCGGTGTGGAGTTCGACGCGGTGAGGTGGGTCACCGCCCGCGCCGACAAGCGCGGCTACGTCGAGGCCGACGGGCGCGAGTACGTCGCCGGGCCCGCCTGGCACGGGCGGAGCCTGCTCGTCGGCATGCGCGCGTCGACGGTGGAGATCCTCGCCGACCGCGGCCGCCGGGTCGCCGTCCTCCCCAGGGCCTTCGGGGAGGGCCCCGCGGTCCGGAACCCCCTCTCGCTCGTGCCCGCCATCATCGCCAGGCCGAGGGCCTTCGGGGAGTCGACGATCAGGCGCGACATGCCGCCGGGGCTCGTCGAGGGGATCGACCGGATGGACTCCGCCGGCAGGAGGCGCACGCTCAGGTCGATCGGCCGGGCGAGCGAGTCCTCGGGCTTCGAGGCGGCATGCGAGGCGGCGCTCAGGGTCGTCGAGGGCGGCCGCGTCCCCGACGACGCCACGGTCGACGTGCTGGCGAGACGCATCGCGGGAGGCGGCTGCGGGGCCGGCGGGGCCGACCTGTCGGTCTACGACGGGTTCCTGAAGGGGGCGGTCGCCGATGGCCGCTAGCGAGGAGCTGGCCCGCAGGGTCGTCGAGGCCGGGCGGTCATGTTCGCTCACCACCGCCGTTCTGGAGGAGTGGTCGAGGCTCGGCACCCCGAAACAGGTGGAGTACCTGGCGGGCTACCTCGAGGCGGAGAGGTCCAGCCGCGAGGCCTCGAAGCGCGCGACGCTGCTCAGGCGCTGCGCGCTGCCGGCGCCCAAGACCTTCGACGGCTACGACTGGTCGGCCGTGTCGTGGCCGGAGGACATGGGGCGCGAGTCGCTGCTCGCGCTCGACTTCGTCGAGCGCAGGGAGGACCTCGTGCTCATGGGCGACGTCGGCACCGGCAAGACGCACATGGCGTCGGCCCTCTGCGCGCTGGCGTGCGAGAGGAGGCTCGAGGCGCGCTTCTTCACGGCGTCCTCACTCGTGATGCGCCTGAGGCGCGCCCGCGACGACGGGAGGCTCGACCGGGAGGCCGCGCTCATCGGCAAGGCCCGCCTGCTCGTCATCGACGAGCTCGGGTTTCTCCCGCTCGACGCGGACGGGGCGAGGCTGCTCTTCCAGATCTTCGCCGACGCATACGAGAGGCAGTCGGTGGTGATCACCACGAACCTGGAGTTCAGCAGGTGGGGGTCGGTGTTCGGGGACGACCAGATGGCCGCCGCCGTGATCGACCGCATCGTCCACCACGGGAGGCTCGTCCAGTTCCGCGGCGAGTCCTACCGCGTCCGCCATGCCCTCATGCAGGAGGGCTAGCCGCTCAGAAAGCGTGCGCACTTCCGATGCTCAGGCTGCTCAATTTCCGATGCTCTTTTTGCTCAAATCCTCTTGACGAAACACA
>NZ_QIBZ01000033.1 GCF_003725955.1 Slackia isoflavoniconvertens
CGAATGGGGCCGCAGGCGCTACCTAGATGTATCGCTGCTCGAAGACGAGGAGGGCAAAGCGTAGGGCGAGAATGCCGATGGTCTCACCTAGGCATCAGCGAATTTGCGAAAGATCCTTGACGGTACCCTGCAAAATACATTCCAACTTTGAAGTGCTTAAAGGAGCGTATTGGTGAGGCCAATGGGTTTTGCAGAATGTGACCGGGACGTGAACTTCGGTAATGGCTGTTTAAGACTGCATATTGAGGAGGTGGAGAGATGCCCATTACATACACACCTGTCAGATACCCGGGCGGGAAGACGAAGCTGTATCCCGTGATTAAGGCGATTCTTGAAGAAAACGGTTTACTTGGGCGTCCCTACGCCGAGCTGTTCGCTGGCGGCGCGGGGCTTGCCATCAAGCTCCTTCTGAGGGGTGATGTGTCCTCGGTCGTTATTAACGACTATGACCGTGCCGTCTACTGCATGTGGGATTCCATAGTCAACCACAGCGAGGAATTGTGCGAGTTCATCGACTCCGCCGTCCTTGATGTTGAAACTTGGAAAAGGATGCGTGACATGTACCAGAATCATGACGGAGTGAGCGATTCTGAGCTCGGCAGGGCTGCGTTCTACCTCAACAGGACCAATGTGTCGGGCATCCTGAGCGGCGGCGTCATCGGCGGACTTGAGCAGGCCGGCAATTTCAAGATGGATGCTCGCTTCAACCGCGAGACCCTGAAGAAGAAGGTAATGGACATCGCAGCGCGAAGGGATAACATCGAGGTGACGAAGCTCGACGCGGAGGAGTTCATTGACGGCAGGATGGGTGATTCTGATTTGTTTGCTTATCTAGACCCTCCATACGTTCAGAAGGGCCCTGGCCTGTATCGAAGCTCATTCGACGAGGAGAAGCACAGGTCGCTTGCAAGAAAAGTCGGCAGCGCTAAGAGCAAATGGGTCGTGACCTACGATGCCGACAAGCTCATCGACGACATCTATGGCGATTACGAGCGTGGGGACCTGGAGGTCAGCTATACCGCTAACGTCAAGACCGTCGGCAAGGAGAGAATAATCCTTGGGCCGGAGCTGGTTTGGCCTGCGGGCATGCAGGGCGAGGACGTGAGATAGCTGACCTTCGGTATGGAGGTTGGGGCACGTGGATGGCTGGTGTAGAGTAGCAGCATTATCTTCCGCGGCTTTACCTGAAGTTTTTTTGTTGATGCGTATGCCTTCTTGCATGTCACCCGTCGCTGCGAAGGCGTTCGCAGACGCGTGGAGGGGAGTGGTTTTTCGAAAAGGGCGCTATTGAGGCAGGCCCGGGAAGGGTCGAGAGCGCGCTCGCGCCGAACTATCGAAACTTGTTGTACTGTCTAGAGAATGGCGGTCTGCCCAACGATTGCCCCGAATCCATCGGGAAGCTGATCGCTTTGATTGCCTTCTTTATGGCAAGAGCGTCGAAACGGCTGCAGTTCAAGAGGGGCGAGGTGGGAGATGTCGCCGCGAAGCTATGCAAGACAGTATGACCCAAGCCGCTGACTGGCACGGCTGCCTGGCATAAAGAAAGACCCAGCATGCTGCTGGCTTTTTGGACCACGTGGATTGGGCAATCCGTCACAATGGCGCTGCCCGGAATCCGTCGGCTCGGGTGCTGTGTCGCAAACATGGAATGCGTCTGCCATGGCGAAGTATGCCTTCGGGTTGAGGTGCTGATCCAGGTTCGGGATGGACGTGCACGCGAGGACGATCACGGTCAAGGGAATCGACGGGAGCACTGCCGCGACTGCCGCGAAGCGCTTCGACGACGTGCCGGCGCCTTCGGAGATAGCGTCATGGATGCAGGGCGAGTTCACCGCCCCTGGTATGCCGTCTACGAAAGCGTGTGTTTCGTCAAGAGGATTTGAGCAAAAAGAGCATCGGAAATTGAGCAGCCTGAGCATCGGAAGTGCGCACGCTTTCTGAGCGGCTAGCCCTCCTGCATGAGGGCATGGCGGACGCGGTAGGAC
>NZ_QIBZ01000034.1 GCF_003725955.1 Slackia isoflavoniconvertens
AAAGGAGACCAGCTATATGAAGTCAAGGGCTAAACCGTAGGTTTTCGAGAACAGTCAATTGTCCGAACGTTGCAGCTTGAGAACCGAATATCGAACGCTTTCCGGGCATGGCGAAGCAGGCGGCGGGGCCGCCTCCGATGCCCTTTGGCTCGGATCGCCCTATTCCCTCCCCGGGTCGTACGGGACCCGGTCGCGCATCACCGCGAACACGATGTGGCACAGCTTCCTCGCCACGGCCGTGACGGCCACGCGGTGGGGCTTGCCCTCGGCGCGCTTACCGTCGTAGAAGGCGCGCAGCCCCGGGTCGTGCCGCCTGGCGCGGTTGGCCGCCAGCCACAAAGCGCGGCGAAGGTACGGCGAGCCGTGCTTGGTTATGGGGCCGCCGCCGCTGTCGAACTGCCCGGACTGGCTCACCGACGAGTTCGGCCCGGCGTAGCTCACCAGGGCGGGCGCGTTGCGGAAGCGCGACACGTCGCCTATCTCGGAGACCATCTGGGCGCCCGTGGCGTAGGACACCCCGGGCATCGTCAGCACGAGCGGCTCGACCTCGTCGAGCAGGGACCTCAGCCTCGCCTCGACCCCGGCGCACTCGGAATCCGCGAACTCGATCTGCCTTATCAGGGACTTGACCCGGAACGAGGCCGCCTCCTGGCCGAGCCTCACGCCGATCGACGACTTGGCCGCGGCCTTGATCTTCGCGGCGTAGCCGGACGACTTGCCGCCGCGCCTGGACGCCTCGGCGATGTCGCGGGCGAGCGAGTCGGCGCGCCTGCGCGCCAGCTCGAAGGGCGGCGGGGACTTGGACAGCACCGCGCGGCTGCCGGCCCCGAACATGTCCGAGAACACCCCGGCGTACTCGGGGAAGTGGGCGTCCATCGGGCACACGCACTGGGTCTTGAGCTCCGCCACCATGCCGCGCAGCGACTGCAGGTAGCGCGACAGCGACCTCGGCGACGCCACCTCGTCGGTGGCGAGCCTGGTCTCGTCGTACTGGCCTATGCGCAGCGCCTCGGCTATGAGCCCGGCGTCGACGCGGTCGTTCTTGACCTTGTCGAGCCCCTTGAGCTTGCGCGCCGCCTTGACCTGCATGGGGCTTATCACGGCGACCGAGTAGCCCCGGGCGACGAGGAACGAGCAGCGCGCCATCCAGTAGTGGCCGGTGGCCTCCATGCCCACGACGACGTCGGACGGCGACCCCGCAAGGCCCTCGAGCCACGCGACGGCCCTCTCGAGCCCGGCCCCGGTGTTCTCGAACGGCATCGGCGGGCGCATCTCCGCCCCGCGCTCGTCGACCGCCCCTATGACGTGGTCCGTCTTGGCGATGTCCACACCCGCGTAGATCATTCCC
>NZ_QIBZ01000035.1 GCF_003725955.1 Slackia isoflavoniconvertens
GAGGAGGCGGTGAAGTCCGAGCTTCGCGAGCTGGTCAGGAAAACCATCGAGGAGACCATCAACGCCATGCTCGACGAGGAGGCCGACCAGCTTGTGGGCGCGGGCCCGTACGAGCGAACCGACGAGCTCGCGGCGTACCGCGCCGGGCACTACGAGCGCGGATTCACCACGACGTCGGGCCGGGTCACGATCAAGATGCCCAAGCTGAAGGGCATGCGCTTCGCCACCGCCGTCGTCGAGCGCCGCAAGAGGCGCGAGACCAGCGTCGAGGAGGCCATCATCGAGATGCGCCTGGCCGGGGTGTCCACGCGCCGCATCGAGGACGTCAGCGAGATCCTGCGGGGCGCGGGCGTCTCCGCCGGCACGGTCTCCAATCTCAACGACAAGGCGTTCAAATCGGTCGAAGAGTGGCGGTGCCGGCCGCTGACCTGCGAATACCCGTACGTCTACGTCGACGGCATCTACCTGAAGCGCAGCTGGGGCGGCTCCTACGAGAACGTGGCGGTCATGGTGGCGATCGGCGTGAACGAGGACGGCTACCGCGAGGTGATCGGCTGCGCCGAGGGCTTCACCGAGTCGTCGGAATGCTGGCGCGACTTCCTGTCGTGGCTCAAGTCCCGCGGGCTGCGCGGCGTGCGCATGTTCGTGGGCGACAAGGCGGCCGGCATGGTCGGCTCGATCGCCGAGGTCTTCCCCGACGCCAAATACCAGCGCTGCACCGTGCACTTCTACCGCAACGTCCTCGCCAAGGTTCCGAAATCGAAGAGGCCGCAGGCGGCGGCCATGCTCAAGGCAATCCACGCGATGGAGTCTCGCGAGGCGGCCGCCGCCAAGGCCGAGGCCGTGGCCGACGGCCTGGAATCGATGCGGCTCAAGGAGGCCGCCAAGGTGGTGCGCGGCGGGTATGCCGAGACGCTGGCGTGCTGCGAGATGCCGCGCGAGCATTGGCGGCGCATCCGCACGAACAACGCGATCGAGCGCCTGAACAGGGAAATACGCCGTCGCATCCGCGTGGTCG
>NZ_QIBZ01000036.1 GCF_003725955.1 Slackia isoflavoniconvertens
GGCTCCTCTCGGCCACCGGATCTCTCCGGCTTCACCGATATGTCAAGCCCTGGTAAGGTTCTTCGCGTTGCTTCGAATTAAGCCACATGCTCCGCTGCTTGTGCGGGCCCCCGTCAATTCCTTTGAGTTTTAGCCTTGCGGCCGTACTCCCCAGGCGGGACGCTTAATGCGTTGGCTTCGGCACGGAGGAGATTCCTCCCCCACACCTAGCGTCCATCGTTTACGGCTGGGACTACCAGGGTATCTAATCCTGTTCGCTCCCCCAGCTTTCGCGCCTCAGCGTCGATGCCGGCCCAGGAGGCTGCCTTCGCCGTCGGTGTTCTTCCCGATATCTGCGCATTTCACCGCTACACCGGGAATTCCGCCTCCCCCTGCCGCATCCGAGGCTTCCAGTTCGGGGCGCTTCCGGGGGTTGAGCCCCCGGCTTCGACGCCGCCGCTTGAAAGCCCGCCTGCGCGCGCTTTACGCCCAATGATTCCGGATAACGCTCGCCCCCTACGTATTACCGCGGCTGCTGGCACGTAGTTAGCCGGGGCTTCTTCTGCGAGTACCGTCATGGTTCTTCCTCGCTGAAAGCGGTTTACGTCACGAATGACTTCGTCCCGCACGCGGCGTCGCTGCGTCAGGGTTGCCCCCATTGCGCAAAATTCCCCACTGCTGCCTCCCGTAGGAGTCTGGGCCGTGTCTCAGTCCCAATGTGGCCGATCGGCCTCTCAGCCCGGCTACCCGTTGCGGGCACGGTGGGCCGTTACCCCGCCGTCTACCTGATGGGCCGCGACCCCATCCCCTCCCGCCAGGGCTTTCCCGGGCATCCCATGCGGGGTGCCCGGAGTATCCGGTATTAGCCTCGGTTTCCCGAGGTTGTCCCGGAGGAGGGGGCAGGTTGGTCACGTGTTACTCACCCGTTCGCCACTCTATCCACGCCCGAAGGCGTCTTACTCGTTCGACTTGCATGTGTTAGGCGCGCCGCCAGCGTTCATCCTGAGCCAGGATCAAACTCTCCGTGGAAAG
>NZ_QIBZ01000037.1 GCF_003725955.1 Slackia isoflavoniconvertens
GTTCTGGTCTGGTCGATATCCTGATTTGCATATCGGTACTTTGTCTGCTCGGGGTCTCCGGCGTGCCGGGTGTAGTGGTTGAGCATGTTGCCCACCGAGTTCGTCCCGTATCCCTGCAAGTTGGCCATGGCGTGTCACCCCATATGATTCTTAAGTCTTATGTAGCAGGCTAGATAAGACTTCGTCCTATCGCCTGCCCGAAGCGTACCGCTTCGGGAACTCCGCCGCAAGCGGCTGCGCGGGCAAGCCCTTGCCGCCCTACTCATTCGCGGCGTCGCTCATGAGTTGCGGGCCACCGCACAACTAGGTTGTGCGGTCGGGGGTTTCACCCCCGAACCCCTTCCACAGGAACGGTTCACCATTCTTGGAACTTGGAACTCCGAATGTATGTCGTAGTGCTCGCTTCGCTCGCTCATTCGGAGTTCCATCCCCAAATCAACCGTCCTCGCCGACTTGGGCAAGGAAAGGGTCGATGGGAGCTTGCGCTCACATCGACCCTCTTCCCAGTCTGTCTTTTGGCTTCACCGGCGCGTCAATTCCGCAGCCGGTGAACGAGTCGGCTTAGATCTGCTACGCAGACCACGCCGCCCCGTAGTCACCGCCTGCTACATTGACCCGCCTACTGCTTCGATTCGTAATGGAGACCCTTCGCGTACTCGCTAATCTGCTTCGTGTACTTGCGGTACACGATTGGCTTCCACTCTGGGTTGTGCTCACGAGTCCATCGAACGACCTTCGGATAGCTGTCCAGTGCGTAGTTGTCCATCGTCTCGAAAATCTGGTCGAGCATATCGTCCTCGTCTGCCGCCGACATGCACAGGCTCGCGTAGTCGATTGAGCCGATGGACACCACGTCCTGCATCTCATAGCGATGCTTATCGGGCTGGTCCATGTGGCAGAGGTAGCGAGC
>NZ_QIBZ01000038.1 GCF_003725955.1 Slackia isoflavoniconvertens
CATACGGCGAGGGCCGCGCCCCCGGTCCCCGGGGCGCGGCCCTCTTGCTTAAACTGCTCAATTTTTCGTGCTCACGGTGCTCATTTCCCAGTGATCACTCGGACCACTTCTTAGTGAACATCAACAGGCCGAGCGCATCGTCGTGAGCGTCCGGCCCTACAAGCGCGAGCAGCGCCGCTGCCCCGTATGCGGCAGGGCCTGCGACTTCTACGACATGGCGAACCGCGGGGCCCCCAGGCTGTGGAGGGCGATGGACCTGGCGCGCTCGGCCTGCTACCTGGAGTACGCGCCCTGCAGGGTGCGCTGCCCGGAGCACGGCGTGCGCACCGAGGCCGTCCCCTGGGCGCGGCACGGGGCGCGCTTCACGCGCGACTTCGAGGACTGGGTGGCGTGGCTGGCGGTCCGCTGCACCGCCTCGGCGGTCTCCGAGCTCGCCCGCGTCGAGTGGCACAGCGTGGGCGGCGTGTGCAGGCGCGTCTACGCCGAGCTGGAGGCCGCGCGCGGCGCCTCGAGGTTCGACGGCGTGCGCCGCATCGGCATCGACGAGACGTCGTACAAGAAGGGCCACAAGTACGTCACGGTGGTCGTCGACCACGACCGCGGCTGCCTCATCTGGGCGCACGAGGGCACCGGCAAGGACGTGCTCAACCTGTTCCTCGACGAGCTCACGCGCGAGCAGAGGCGCGCCATAGAGGTGGTGACCGCCGACGGCGCGAGGTGGATAAGGCAGCTGGTCAAGCGCCGCTGCCCCAACGCGAGGTGGGTCATGGACCCCTTCCACGTGGTCCAGTGGATGAACGACGCGCTCGACGCCGTGCGCTGCGAGGAGTGGAACGCCGCCAGGGCCGCCGCCAGGGCCGCCAGGCCCAGGCCCGAGGGCAAGCGCGGCAGGCCTG
>NZ_QIBZ01000039.1 GCF_003725955.1 Slackia isoflavoniconvertens
CTGCCGAGATTGGGCGCTGGGAAGCTGCGGACAGGGCTGGAAAGCGCGCAATCCTCGATAGCATCGCTGATGGATGCAGTGCGCTCCGAGAGAGAATCCAAGGCCGCGTTGAGCGCCTTGGAAAGCGAATCGAGGAGGTTGGAGCGCGAGTTAGAGCGCTGAGGGAAAAAGTGATGCCGTCAACGCGCAAGCTCAAGCGTGGACTCAAGGAGAAGCAGGAGAGCCTGGACGAGATGATGGATTGGGCGAGGAAATCAGCCGGGTCGTTCGGGCGTGAGAGCGCACCGACGCGCTCGCGGCCGCAGAGCCGCTAGCACATCGCCGCGCCGGAACGTAAACGATAGTTTACGTTTGCTGGTATTACAGAAAACCAGCATCTAACTGCGAAAATAGGCAAAACAAAAGCCCACCGCGCGGACGCGATGGGCTAAAATGTTTGATTGTCGGCTGTGGTTGCCGCCTCAACCGACAGGAAAAGTAACGGATTACGGCTCCGTCACGCACAGTAAGATTCTACCAGTTTTCCCAGCACAAGGGCATCCTAGCAAGGAAAACCAACAGCAAATTAGACCTCTCGGAGCCGCTTTCCACGATTAGAAAGGGCTCCATTTTTATGGCCACGAACAGCAAAACGACCCAGAAAAAGGCTGATGCGAAGCGAGCGGGGAAGCGCGCTCGCGCTTGGACGGCGATGGTCTACCCAGACTCGGCACCGGAGAACTGGCAGGAGATTCTGCGCGAGCAACTTATCGAGTGCCTGATTTCACCGCTCCATGACAAGGACGTTCTGCCGACTGGCGAGCCGAAAAAGGCGCATTGGCACGTTGTGCTTTCCTTCAAGAACCCGACTACGTTCGCCAAGGCGTGCGAGGTGTTCACTGAAATCAAGG
>NZ_QIBZ01000040.1 GCF_003725955.1 Slackia isoflavoniconvertens
AGCGTGGAGGCCTGGCGAACCAGGCCCCTTTCCGGAGGCTACCCGTATCTCTTCGTCGACGGCATATACCTGAAGCGAAGCTGGGGCGGGTCCTATGAGAACGTCGCGGTGATGGTGGCCATCGGGGTGAACTCCGAGGGCCGCCGCGAGATCGTGGGATGCGCCGAGGGTTTCACCGAGTCGAAGGAATCGTGGAAGGAGTTCCTCTTGTGGCTGCGCGGGCGCGGGCTGTCGGGCGTGAGGCTCGTCACGGGCGACAAGTCGCTGGGGCTGCTCGGGGCGCTCGAGGAGGTTTTTCCCGACGCCAAATACCAACGCTGCACGGTGCACTTCTATCGAAACGTGTTCGGGAAAGTGCCGCGGCAGAAGAGGGTTAAGGTCGCCAAGATGCTCAAGGCCATTCACGCGCAGGAATCGCGCGAAGCGTCGGAGGCGAAGGCGGCGGAGGTGGCGGACGCGCTCGAGGCGATGAAGCTGGGCGCGGCCGCCAAGGTCGTGCGCGAGGGCTGCCGCGAGACGCTGGCCTACACCGATTTCCCGATGCAGCATTGGACCAGGATCAGGACCAACAACGCCATCGAGCGCCTCAACAGGGAAATACGCCGCCGCACCCGCGTGGTCGGCACCTTTCCCGACGGGAAATCGGCCCTGATGCTGGTGACCGCCAGGCTGAAATACATAGTCGAAAACGAATGGGGCCGCAGGCGCTACCTAGATGTATCGCTGCTCGAAGACGAGGAGGGCAAAGCGTAGGGCGAGAATGCCGATGGTCTCACCTAGGCATCAGCGAATTTGCGAAAGAT
>NZ_QIBZ01000041.1 GCF_003725955.1 Slackia isoflavoniconvertens
GCGCGCAGGAGAAATCGCCCAGCAGCTTCTCGTAGTGCGCCACGTCGCGCCACTGGCCCAGCTTGAAGCCCACGTTGTCCATGACGCCCACCAGGCGGAAGCCCATGGCCAGGTGCAGCTTGTCGCTTTTCTCGTTGGGCTCGGTCACCTTGCCGTGGGCGCTGCGCACGCCCTGCATTTCCAGCAGCTTGAGCAGGCGGTCGTACAGCGCGCGACCCAGGCCGCGGCCGCGGCAGGTGTTGGAGAGATACACCGAAAGCTCGACGGCCCAGGCATAGGCTTCGCGCGTGAACAGGCGGCTTGCGTAGGCGTAGCCCACGGGCACGCCGTCTTCCTCGCACACGATGTAGGGATACAGGCAGACGCGCTCTTCGATGCGCTTGCGGAATTCCTCGACGTCGGGACAGGTGCACTCGAACGTGATCGACGTGTCCACGTACGGCGCATAGATCGCCTGCAAAGCCTCGGCGTCGTCGGTGGTGGCAAGACGATACGTGTACACGGGTTCGTTCATAGTGCTCCTTTCGAAAGCCTCTGCCTGCGCGCGATTGGGAAAACACGAAACACGCCTCGATGTTCGAGGCGGCCGGTCGGTTGGGCGTGCAGGTGGAAATACAGTTGAAGTGCTTGATGGTGCAGCGCATTTTACACCCAAAACCCGCACGGCGGCGTGGGGAAATGTCTTTTTCGAACGAAGCGCTGCCATGTTTACGCG
>NZ_QIBZ01000042.1 GCF_003725955.1 Slackia isoflavoniconvertens
AAGGGCGAGAGGGTCCGGGACGCGCCGGAGGACGCGTGCCCCAAGCTGCTGTCGTGGCCGCGCTGCTGCAACGGGTGCAGGAACCTGCGCTACCGCAGCTGCTCGAGGAGGTGGCGCTGCGAGTACTCGGCGGCCAGGGCGCAGGCGCTCGCCGACGCAGAGCTGCGCGAGTCCAGGATCGGCGTCGACCGGGGCGAGGCGGAGTTCGAGCGCATAATGGGCCTGATCAGGTACGACGTCGCGCGGGGGCTGTCGCCCCAGCAGATAGCGCTGGGCAGGGCCGGCCAGATCGGGGCCTCGCCCTCGACCATATACCGGTGGATATCGCGCGGCTACGCCGGGATGTGCGACCTCGACCTGCGCAGGAAGTGCGGCTACAAGCCCAGGTCGCGCTCGGAGCCGCCGAGGCCGACGGCGCACGGCGGGGCGCGCTCCTTCGCCGCCTTCATGGGGCTGCCCGAGGAGGGGCGCGCCGCCGCCTGCGAGATGGACACCGTGACAGGGCTCAGGTCCGACCGCCGGTGCCTGCTGACATTGTACTCCAGGCCGTTCAGGTTCCAGCTCGCGCTGCTGATGCCCGACAAGACGGCCGCGGCGACGGAATCGGCGCTGGACATGCTCGAGAGGGCCGCGCCGAAGGCGTTCCGAAGGCTGTTCTCCCTGCTCCTGACCGACAACGGCGCCGAGTTCGCCGACTGC
>NZ_QIBZ01000043.1 GCF_003725955.1 Slackia isoflavoniconvertens
ACAGGTGGTGCATGGCTGTCGTCAGCTCGTGCCGTGAGGTGTTGGGTTAAGTCCCGCAACGAGCGCAACCCCCGCCGCGTGTTGCCAGCATTCAGTTGGGCACTCACGCGGGACTGCCGGCGTCAAGCCGGAGGAAGGCGGGGACGACGTCAAGTCATCATGCCCCTCATGCCCTGGGCCGCACACGTGCTACAATGGCCGGCACAACGGGTTGCCACCCCGCGAGGGGGAGCGGATCCCTAAAGCCGGCCCCAGTTCGGATCGCAGGCTGCAACCCGCCTGCGTGAAGCCGGAGTTGCTAGTAATCGCGGATCAGCACGCCGCGGTGAATACGTTCCCGGGCCTTGTACACACCGCCCGTCACACCACCCGAGTCGTCTGCACCCGAAGCCGCCGGCCGAACCCCTCCGGGGGGCGGAGGCGTCGAAGGTGTGGAGGGTGAGGGGGGTGAAGTCGTAACAAGGTAGCCGTACCGGAAGGTGCGGCTGGATCACCTCCTTTCTAGGGAGATCACCCTATCATTCAGAAAAGACCGAGTCCGGAGCATCGGAGTCCGCCGGACGAGGCCCCGCCTGGAACTTCCGTTTCCGTCCCAGCATCCGGCTCCCGGGATTCCCGGGCACCTTGAGAGCCGCATAGCGATTCGAAGCGAAGATATCAACATATCTTATCTCCATGTCATGAAAGACATTAGCGCA
>NZ_QIBZ01000044.1 GCF_003725955.1 Slackia isoflavoniconvertens
TCTTCCTTTCTCTCGGGAGGGCCCTCGGCCCTCGCCTCCGGAAAGGAATTCTCGAACTCATCCGGACATGTCCGGATGAGTTCGAGAACGAAACCTAAGTGTTCGGATGAACTTACAAATCAACCGTGCGCAAAACTATTGACGGTACCTGGACGCCTTCTTCGAGTAAGACTTTGCAAGCAGAATTCATGTGCTATAATCGAAAACTAGTTAGCCCCGGTACGACCGCTGATTCAAGTCGCCGGGGCTCAATTATTTTCTGAGGAAAGGTCTCCCATGCCGAACACTCCGAAGATAGACCGGGCGCACGTCATATCGTGGCTCTCTGAGCCGCGATATAGCAAATATCTCGAAGCGACGCGAGGCGATGACGCCGTCGCCCTCGACCTCTACCTCTGGAACATCGGCCTTGCGCAGGCCGTCTTGAAAGACGTCTCGTTCTTCGAGGTCGCCCTCAGGAACGCGTACGACAGGGCAATATCCTCCACTTGGAGCGGGTCCGACCACTGGTGTTGATGTTCACTAAGAAGTGGTCCGAGTGATCACTGGGAAATGAGCACCGTGAGCACGAAAAATTGAGCAGTTTAAGCAAGAGGGCCGCGCCCCGGGGACCGGGGGCGCGGCCCTCGCCGTA
>NZ_QIBZ01000045.1 GCF_003725955.1 Slackia isoflavoniconvertens
CGACAGCCCTGTTCGGCTGCGCGTCGGGAGAAAGCGAGCCCGCTTCTGAGGCGGAGCCGCAGGCTGCCGCACAGCCCGTTGCCACCGAGCAGACGGTGACCGATGATGCGGGCCGCACGGTGACGCTGCCCGCTGCCGAGCAGCTCGAGAAGATCTATTACACGAGCCCCGCAGGCCAAATCTTCTGCTTCACGCTGGCGCCCGAGTTGTGCGCCGGCACTACGATGGACTTCACCGAACAGGAGCTCGCCAACCTGCCCGCCGATATCGTCGACCTGCCGAATCTGGGCCCCCTGGCCGGCGGCAAGGACCTCAATCCCGAGGCTATTATGGCTGCGGGCATTCAGGTGGTCTTTTCGGTGACTACGGTCGAGCCGGGTGAGAAAGACGCCACCAATGCCGATGACCTGCAGAACCAGACGGGCATCCCCGTGGTCGTGATCGACGGTTCTTTCGACAAGACCGCCCATTGCTACGAGGTGCTGGGCCGGATCCTGGGCAAGCAGGACGAGGCTAAGAAGATGGCCGACTACTGCACCAAGGTTGCCGCCGACGTGGCTGCCGCCGTCGCCACCGTTCCCGAAGACCAGCGCGTCAGCGTGTACTACGCCGAGGGTCCCGAAGGCCTGCAGA
>NZ_QIBZ01000046.1 GCF_003725955.1 Slackia isoflavoniconvertens
TGTTCATGTTCACGCCCCCGCAAGAGAAGATCAACCAGGGTCTCGACATCCAGGGCGGTTTGTCGGTGGTCCTTACCGCGAAGGGCGAAGATGGCGCCGCCGTGTCCGCCGAGGACATGGAGAAATCGCGCGCCATCATCGAAAGCCGCGTGAACTCGCTCGGCGCGTCCGAGGCTACCGTCGCTTTGCAGAGCACCGATCAGGTGCTGGTGCAGATTCCCGGCCTGTCCGAAGCCGAAGAGGCGCTTGCTCCCATCGGCAAGACCGGCAAGCTCGAGTTCGCCCGCCTCGATTCGTTCACCGACGAAGCGGTGCGCACCAAGATCGAGACCGGCCAGTACATGGAACAGGAAAGCGTCACCGACGCCATGGGCAACAGGTTCCCCACCAGCGAGCAGAAGCTGACGCTGCATGTCGATGAGGGCACCTACACGCCGATCGTCACGGGCGACGACATCGAGCGCGTCACGGTGGGCCAGGCCAGCGAGGCCTCGACCGACTACGCGGTCAATCTGAAGCTCGACTCCGAGGGCGCATCCGCCTTCGCCCAGGCCACTAAGGAGCTCGCTCCCACCAAGGGCCAGATCGTGAT
>NZ_QIBZ01000047.1 GCF_003725955.1 Slackia isoflavoniconvertens
GTTCCGCTATAAGCCCACCAAGGCCAAGCAGGTCCAAGACCGCGTGAAAAAGCTTGAGAAGATGGAAATCATCCAGGTGCCGCAGGAGAAGAAGACCGTGCACTTCAACTTCGTGCAGCCCCCGCGCACGGGCGATGCGGTGGCAAGCCTGGCTGGCATCACGAAGCATTTCGGCGAGAAGCACGTCTACGACGGACTCGATCTCACGCTCTATCGCGGCGAGAAGGTGGCGCTTGTGGGTCCAAACGGCGCCGGAAAATCCACGCTGCTCAAGATGGTTGCCGGCGTGCTTGAGCCCGATGCCGGATCTGTCACCTATGGCGCGCATGTGGAGGTGTCGTACTTCGCGCAGCATCAGCTCGAGGAGCTCTATGCGGGCAATACCGTGTTCGAGGAGCTCGACCGCGTTGCTCCCGGCTGGACCATCAGCCAGGTGCGCACGCTCCTGGGCGCCTTTCTCTTCCAGGGCGATGCGGTAGAAAAGCGCGTGGGCGTGCTCTCCGGCGGCGAGAAGTGCCGATTGGCGCTCGCCAAGATGCTCGTGGCTCCAGCCCCTCTGCGGTGTCTTG
>NZ_QIBZ01000048.1 GCF_003725955.1 Slackia isoflavoniconvertens
TTGTAGTACCGACCATTGCGCTGTCAACCGAAGCCCAAGAAGGCTCCATGCAATGTTGACGTTTCGTTGCGAAAACGAAAAAGCGCGGCCTGGCCCCGACCGCGCCTCGCTCCACGCAAACGAACCGCACCGCTATTTCACGAACACGAAGGTATCGTTTGTCGACACCTCCTGGTCAAACGTATACCCTGCCGCATCGAAGCGCTTGATGTCTTCCACGCGCCCGATCGCGTTTTCGGCGCACCAGCGCACGAAGGTGCCGCGCGCCGCCTTCGCCTCAGTCGAGCGCTGCACAAGCTTGCCGGCGCGCAGCGTGCCGAACAGGCAGGTCAGCACACGCACGGGCGAGCCCGCCTTGGCCGCCGCCTTCGCATGCGACAGCACGGCTTTCGCATATTCGACCGACGCGAGGTTCACGATGACGGGCTCTTCGGGCGCGGGCACACCAGTGGAACCCGCCGCATCAGGCTGGACGCCACCGGAATCGGCCGCAAGGCCATCCGCCTGGCAGCCTTCGTTCTTGTCGCAATCGGACGCGGGCGCACCGCCCCCGTTCGTCGGCCC
>NZ_QIBZ01000049.1 GCF_003725955.1 Slackia isoflavoniconvertens
GGATGCCGGCGCTGATGAAGGCCAGCGAGGCCTCGAACACGATGGCGTCGGCCACGAGCACGATGGTGAACACCAAAACGGGAGCGATGCAGTTGCGCACCACGTGCTTCATGAGAATCCACGGAGCACGGGCGCCGCTTACCACCACGGCGCGCACGTAATCTTGGTTGTACTCGCTCATCACGTTAGCGCGCACGATGCGGGCGATCTGCGGAATGTACAGGAAGCCGATGGCGAAGATCAGCGACGGCAGGTTCGTTCCGAACACCACGACGAAGGTGGCGGCCAGAGCGATGCCCGGGAAGGACATGACGACGTCGAGAACGCGCATAATCACTTCGGAGACCCACTTGCGCGAAACAGCGGCGAGAGCGCCGATGATCGAACCGCAGATGAGCGCGAAGCCGGTGGCGCCCAGGCCGATGACGAGCGAATAACGCGCGCCGTACATCATGCGCGAAAGAACGTCGCGGCCCTTGTCGTCGGTGCCGAAGAGGAACTGCGCGTCAGGAGCCTGACGGGCGGTGAAGATCTCGAGCGGGTTGTGC
>NZ_QIBZ01000050.1 GCF_003725955.1 Slackia isoflavoniconvertens
CCGTCATGCAGCTGAGCACCTATCTGGCTCCGTTCGCCCACGTTCCCGCCTTCGCGATCTGGGCCTGCGCCGTAGCCGCCCATTTCGTGCTGATGGCCTGGTTCAGCGTGTATCACCTGCGCGATTTCGACCTGACCAAGGTCTACCCCACCTACTTCATCTGCTACGTGGGCATCGTCGTGGCCTCGGTGAGCTCGCCGGTCTACGGCCTCGAGCGTCTCGGCTCCGCGATCTTCTGGTTCGGTTTCGTCGCCTACGCCGTGCTGCTGGTCATGGTGACGACCCGCTACGCCAAGCATCCCGTGGAAGAAGGCGCGCGCCCGCTGTTCTGCATCTACACCGCGCCCATGAGCCTTTCGCTGGCGGGCTATCTTGCCACCGAGCCCATTCCGAACCCCGCATTCGCCTGCGTGCTCGCCGTGCTGGCCCAGCTGCTGCTGGTGGCCGTGCTGGTTCGTCTGCCGCACTTCCTGCGCCTGAAGTTCTACCCCGGCTATGCGGCCATGACCTTCCCCTTCGTGATCACCGCCACCGCGCTCGACCGCAC
>NZ_QIBZ01000051.1 GCF_003725955.1 Slackia isoflavoniconvertens
CAGTTCGAGGATGCGCGGGCCGATGGTGTCCAGGTGGTAGCCCGTGCTGAACAGCTCGGGCAGAACCACCAGGTCGGCTCCGTTTTCTGCGGCCTGGGCGACCAGCGCGCAGGCGTCGGCGACGTTTTTCTCGACTTCGCCGAGTTCGCCTTCGAACTGCACGAGGGCGATCTTCATGTCCTTCATGAGGCACCTTCCTTTCGTTTCGGCTATTGTAGCGGCTTCTTGCGAGGCGCGCTCGCGCGTCCTTCGGCCCCGTTCGCCCGGCATGCTAGGATGCACTACGGCATTCGTCGGAAGGAAGGCGGCTTTCGTGGAGCAGGGCAGCGGGCGCTTCGGCGCCCCGGATCGCATCGAAGTGCGCGGCGCGGGCGTGCACAATCTGAAGAACATCGACGTGGACGTTCCGCTGGGCAAGCTGGTGGGCATCGCGGGCGTGTCGGGGTCGGGCAAAAGCTCGCTGGCTTTGGGCGTGCTCTACGCCGAAGGGTCGCGCCGTTATCTGGACGCGCTTTCCACCTATACG
>NZ_QIBZ01000052.1 GCF_003725955.1 Slackia isoflavoniconvertens
CCAGCATGCCGGAAAGCGTCTGCACCTCCCCCGCGAGGAGAAAGCCCGCATAGGCAGGCAGCAGATGAGCCACGCCCGTCGTAGAGGCATGGGCGCGGTGGGCGGTGCCGAACGCGTCGTTCACATATACCTCGGCGAGCGAGGCGAGCTCCTCGCAGAAAGACGGATCGTTCTTCTTCTCCCGCGGATCGAAGCGCAGGTTTTCAAGAACCAGAATCTCGCCCGGCTGCAGCTTATCTGCCATCTCATGGGCGTTCTCGCCCGCCACGTCGCTCGCCACGGCGACCGGAGCGTCCACCAGCTGCGCCAGACGCTCGGCGGCAGGCTTGATGGAGAACTCCTCTTCGAAGCCCTTGCCGGAGGGGCGACCGCGGTGGCTCATCAGAATAACTTTCGCGCCATGCTCGAGCAGATACGTGATAGTGGGCAGCGCCGCACGGATGCGCGTGTCATCGGTGACGGCGCCTTCCTTCACGGGAACGTTGAAATCGACACGGACCAGGAC
>NZ_QIBZ01000053.1 GCF_003725955.1 Slackia isoflavoniconvertens
CGAGCAGCAGCAGGTTGCCGCCCTGTTTGAGCGTGAGCGCGAGGTTCAGGCGGTTGCGCTCGCCGCCGGACAGAACACCCGCAGGCTTCTGCTGGTCGGAGCCCTTGAAGCCGAACGCGGACACGTAGGCGCGGCTGGGAACCTCGGTCTCGCCGACCTGCATGTAGTCGAGGCCGTCGGAAACGACCTCCCACAGGGTCTTGTCGGCGTCGATGCCCTCGCGGTTCTGGTCGACGTAGGACACCTTGACGGTCTCGCCCAGCTTGAGCTCGCCGGACGTGGGCTCTTCTTTGCCCACGATCATCTTGAACAGCGTGGACTTGCCCACGCCGTTGGGGCCGATCACGCCGACGATGCCGTTGCGCGGCAGGCTGAAGGACAGATCGTCGATCAGCACGCGGTCGCCGAACGCCTTGTGCAGATGCTCCACGTTGAGCACCTCGGCGCCCAGGCGCGGACCTGCGGGAATATGAATGTCGGTGAAGTCGACCTTCTTGGAC